>NZ_JBIVJN010000009.1:0-313855 GCF_044750345.1 Streptomyces sp. NPDC088817 | reverse complement strand
TCCAGCGAGTTGTTGCGGCCCTTGCGGAAGGTGGTGCCGATGGGGTGGATGGGGGGCAGGTAGACGACGTCGAAGCCCATCGCGGCGATCGCGGGCAGCCGGCGGGCGGCGGTGCGGAAGGTGCCGTGCGGCTCCTCGACGGTGCCCTCGGACCGGGGGAAGAACTCGTACCAGGACCCGAACAGCGCCCGCTCCCGCTCGACCAGGAGGGCCAGCGGCTCGGAGGCGGTGACCAGGTCCCGCAGCGGACGACCGGCGAGGACCGCGTCCACCTCCGGCGTCAACCCCGCCGCCAGCCGGGTCATCACCGGCAGCGTGTCGTCCTGGAGCGCCGCCACGGCGGCGAGCAGCGTGTCCCGCTCCGGCCCCTCGGGCACTCCGGACGCCGCCCGGGCGTGCAGAGCGGCCCCCTCCTCCAGCACGAGACCGGCGTCGATGCCGGCCGGGACCTTGATCCGCGCGTGGTGCCGCCAGGTGGTGACCGGGTCCGCCCAGGCCTCGACGTGGTACGTCCAGTGTCCTGGGGCGCCGGCCGTCACGGTGGCGCCCCAGCGGTCGGTGCCGGGGGCCAGTTCGCGCATCGGCGTCCACGGGCCCGGCCGGCCCTCCGGATCCGTCAGCACCACGTTCGCCGCCACGGCGTCGTGGCCCTCGCGGAACACGGTGGCGGTGACAGGGAACGTCTCACCCACGACCGCCTTGGCCGCCCGCCTGCCGCCGTCGACGGCCGGACGGACGTCCCGCACCGGGATGCGGCCGATCGCCGGGGCATGACCGAAGGCGGGACCGAAGGCCGTGCTCGATGCGGGACTCGAGGCCTGGCTCGGGGTCGAACTCATGGGTGTCACCTCCACCGTGCTCGAGGCCGGGCTCGCACCCGGCCGGGGATCGGGTCGTGCCGGGCGGGGGCCTACCGTCCGGCGCGGGAACGCTTCTGGGCCGCCTTCGGCGGGCCCCGCCGAGGCACGGCGTTCCGGTGCGGCCGGCCGCTCTGCTCCCGCAGGTAGGTGACGAGGCTGGTGCACAGATAACGCTCGGCGGCGTCCGCGGCCTCCCGGGCGCACCGTTTACCCATCAGCACGCACAGGGTGTAGCCGGAATCCTCGAAAGTGGACCGCACCCGGCGGTCGTCCGGTGACGCGAGCATCGCGCGTTCCCACGCCCGGTAGCGGCGAAGATGCCGGGCGACTTCGGCTTTGGCGGGTAGCAGCATGGCGCCATTCACCTTTCGGATGCGCTCGATGGGCTCGTTCCCCCGACAACCGGGGCGGCGACCGCGCACGCGTGGGCAGCGGTCCCGTTGACGGCGCTCGAGACTTCACTCATGGTGCACGTTCAACGACACAGCGTCCTGTTGGAACTTCAACAAGGCCGCTGACCTGCTCGTGTTGCACGGATGGCGTAGCGCGCGCACTGTTGATCCTACTCAGAGGCAACACTCGCTCACGCTTCGTGTTCGGGGCTCCTCTCGCGGCATGCGGGAGAGGAGCGTGGGCCTCGCCGGTGAGGAGCCAACGACGATGAAGACCGCAGTGCCCTGTTACTACCACCTCGACGTGGAAGTCAGCCCGGAACGGGTCGGGCAGGTGAGGCGCATCCTGGCCGCGCACCTGCGTTTCTGGGACCTGGAGGACCTCGTCGAACCCGTTTGCGGGGGCGCCGAGATGCTGCTGAAGGCCATTGACGAGCACGCCACCGACAAGCACACCTCGATCGAGATGTGGTGGACCGGCCAGCACCTGATCACCGCCGTCGCGGAGAACAACCACGACCTGCGCCCCGACCAGGACCTGCGCGGCTGCCTGGCCCGTATCGCGGCGACCAGCGACGGCTGGGGCTGCTGTGCCGCCGCGACCGGCAGCAAGGTCATCTGGTTCTCGCAGCGGGCCCGCGCCGGGGTGCGTGTCCCGCTGGTCCCGACGGCTCCGGCCCCGACCCTGCGCGAGGGGCTGCGGACACCGCGCGAGCTGCCGGTCGCGGCTCTGGCCTCTCCGCTCAGCGGGCCGCAGGCCCTGCTGGAAGCGGCCCCATGACCGGGCGCAAGCGCCGGAAAGGGGTACCCGTGTGGAGCGGGTACCCCTATCCGCTGGGGGCGGTGTACGACGGGAAGGGCACCAACTTCGCGCTGTTCAGCGAGGTGGCCGAGCGTGTCGACCTCGTCCTGGTGGACGACGCCGGCACCCATCGCGGGGTGCCCCTGACCGAGGCCGACGGCTTCGTGTGGCACGGCTATCTGCCCGGTGTCGGGCCGGGGCAGCGCTACGGGTACCGGGTGCACGGGCCCTGGCACCCGTCCGCCGGACACCGCTGCAACCCGAGGAAACTGCTCCTCGACCCCTATGCCACGGCGGTGGACGGGCAGATCGACAACCACCCCTCGCTGTACGAGCGTGCCGCGCACGGTCCCGACCCGGCCGACAGCGCCGGGCACACCATGCTGGGCGTGGTGACCGACCCGGCCTTCGACTGGGGCGACGACCGTCCGCCGCGGCGGGCGTACTCCGACACCGTGATCTACGAGGCCCACGTACGCGGCCTGACCCGCACCCATCCGGCGGTGCCGCGCGAACTGCGCGGCACCTACGCGGGGTTGGCGCACCCGGCGGTGATCGAGCACCTGACCTCGCTGGGTGTGACGGCGGTCGAGCTGATGCCGGTCCACCAGTTCGTGCACGACGGCGTGCTCCAGGGCCGGGGCCTTTCCAACTACTGGGGCTACAACACCATCGGCTTCTTCGCCCCGCACAACGGCTATGCCGCAGGCGGGACGCGCGGGCAGCAGGTCGCCGAGTTCAAGTCGATGGTCAAGGCACTGCACGCGGCCGGACTGGAGGTGATCCTCGACGTCGTCTACAACCACACCGCCGAGGGCAACGAGAAGGGCCCGACCCTGTCCTTCCGGGGCATCGACAACGCCTCGTACTACCGCCTGGTCGACGGGGACTGGGCGCATTACTACGACACCACGGGCACCGGCAACAGCCTGCTGATGCGCCACCCCTACGTCCTGCAACTGATCATGGACTCGCTGCGATACTGGGTCACCGAGATGCGTGTCGACGGCTTCCGTTTCGACCTCGCGGCCACGCTGGCCCGGCAGTTCCACGAGGTGGACCGGCTGTCGGCGTTCTTCGACCTGATCCAGCAGGACCCGGTGATCAGCCGGGTGAAGCTGATCGCGGAGCCGTGGGACGTCGGCGAGGGCGGCTACCAGGTGGGCAACTTCCCGCCGCTGTGGTCGGAGTGGAACGGCCTGTACCGCGACGCCGTACGGGACTTCTGGCGCGGCGAGGAGCACACGCTCGGTGAGTTCGCCTCCCGGCTGACCGGCTCCGCCGACCTGTACGCCCACAACCGGCGCAGGCCGCGCGCCAGCGTCAACTTCGTGACCGCGCACGACGGGTTCACCCTGCGGGACCTGGTGTCCTACAACGACAAGCACAACGAGGCCAACGGGGAGGGCAACAGGGACGGCGAGAGCGCCAACCGGTCCTGGAACTGCGGGGCCGAGGGGGCGACCGGCGACCCGGCCGTCCTGGAACTGCGGGCCCGCCAGCAGCGCAACTTCCTTGCCACGTTGCTCCTTTCACAGGGCATCCCGATGCTGTGCCACGGCGACGAACTGGGACGCACCCAGGGCGGCAACAACAATGCCTACTGCCAGGACAGCGAGGTCTCCTGGATCGACTGGCGGCTGACCGACGGGCAGCGGGAACTCACCGACTTCACGCGGTATTTGATCGCACTGCGCGCCGCCCATCCCGTGCTGCGCCGGCGCCGCTTCTTCCAGGGGGAGACGGCGACCCGGTCCGACCAGCCGCTGCCGGACCTGGTGTGGCTGCTGCCGGACGGCCGCGAGATGACGGACGAGGACTGGCAGCGTTCCGACGCGCACTCCGTCGCGGTCTTCCTGAACGGCGACGCCATCGCCGAGCCCGACCGGCAGGGCCGCCCCCTGGTGGACGACTCCTTCCTGCTGCTGTTCAACGGCTACTGGGAACCGGTCGACTTCCGCCTGCCCGGCCCCGCGTACGGCGACCGGTGGACCACCCTCCTGGACACGGCCGACCCCGCCGACCCCCCGGACGAATCCGAGCACAAGCCCACCGCCATCCTCCGCACGGACCCCCGCAGCCTGATCCTCCTGTCCCGCCCCCCGAAGACCCGTCGCTGACGAGGGCGTATGCCGGGGTCAGGTCGTCGTCGACGACTTCTTGGTCGACGGCCTCTCGCGGAGGGCGTCGACGACCGCGCTCCAGGACCGCCGACTTGTTGGTCAGGGTGCCTTTCCTGCCCATGGAGGTGTCCCTGATGAGGTAGCTCCGTTCGCCCAGGTACTCCAGGGTGGTCGAGTCGAAGATCCAGGTGGTGCGGTCACCGGTGCGGGTGTTGTCGCGGGCCACTCCGATTCCGTGCCGACCGGCCGCGTCCACCGCGTCGGAGTCCACGGTCACGCCGGGGATCCTCGCCGCGGCCTTGTAGAAGGCGGCCGCGGTCTGCGGCGGCATCACCGTCTCCCGCAGCAGCTCACCGATCACCGGTCCCGCCTTCTGCGACATCCAGACCTCACGCTCGCGGGGCTCGGTCAGCTTCACCGGGCCGCCGAACTTGCGCCGGCGCAGCCGGGTACGGGCCACTGGTGCCGGAGGCCGGATCCACGGAACACCGGTGAGAGGCAACCGGCAGGAAGCCCATCCTCCACGTCGTCGTCCGCGCCGGTGAACGCCTCCGGCGCTCAGGCCTCGCGGCGGGACGTCACCGTGAACTGCGCGCCGTCCCGGTCGCGGAGCACGGCCTCGTCGGGGCCCTCGCGCAGGACGCTGCCGCCGTGGGCCTCGGCGGCGCGGGCGCAGGCGGCGACGTCGGCGACGCGGAAATGGATCTGCCAGTGCGGGCGGATCGAGGGGTCGGGCGCCGCCTCCAGCGCGCCGGACTCGATGCGCGCCACGACCTCGCCGTGGCTGCGCAGCACCACCTCGTCGCCCTCGTAGCGGACCTCGCAGCAGCCGGGCCGCCGCGAGGCCCAGTCCAGCACCTCGCCGTAGAAGATGGCCGCGTCGAACGCGTCGCGCGTGTGCAGCCTGATGAAGGCCGGCGCGGCCTTGCGCCAGGTCTCCCAGTCCGTGAAGAGGTCACCCTCCCAGATCCCGAAGGTCGCCCCGTCCCGGTCCGCCAGCAGCGCCGCCCGCCCCGGCGGAAACGAGATCGGCCCGACCGCGGCCGTACCGCCGCGCTCCTGCACCCGCGCGACGGCCTGGTCCGCGCTCGGCACCGCGAAGTACGGCGTCCAGGCGACCGCCATCTGCCACATGCCCGCCACCGCGCCGATCCCCGCGACCGGGGCGCCGTCCGCGAGCGCGATGCGGAAGTGGTCGCCGAGTCTGGCCGGCCGCCACTCCCAGCCCAGCACCGCCTGGTAGAAATCCTCCGTTGCCTGAAGATCGCGGCTGGTCAGGCTCACCCAGCAGGGCGCGCCGCACACCGAGTGCGTGGAGACGACGTCGGGGGAACTGCCGGAAGGTGTCCTGTCGTGGTTCATGGCCCGTCCTGGTCGAGTCAGACCGGTTTCCACCAGCCTGACACCAGTGTCCGACCGGCGCGCGGAAGGCGCCTGCCGAGTACCCGCCGCGCGCCGCCGAAACGGAGCGGCCTCCGTGACGGCCGGCGCGCGGACGGCGCGGCGCGGCGCCGCTCAACCGGCTTCCGTGAGCAGTTCCTCACGCAGCTGGGCGAAACACCCGCTGAGCAGGCGCGAGACATGCATCTGCGAGATGCCCAGCTGCTGCGCGATCCGGCTCTGCGTCATGCCACGGAAGAATCTGAGGTACAGGATGGTGCGTTCCCGTTCGGGCAGCGCCTCCAGGCAGGGCCTGACCGCCACCCGGTCCACGACCAGGTCGAACCGCGCGTCGGCCTCACCCAGCCCGTCGCCGAGCGCGTAGCCGTCCGTACCGGGGACCTCCGCCTCCAGGGACAGCGCGGCGAAGCAGTCCAGGGCCTCCATCCCGGTGTGCACGTCGCTCACGCTCAGGTGCGCGTACTCGGCGATCTCGGCCACGGTCGGCGCCCGGCCGGGCGTGGTCTGCGCCAGCTCCTTCGTGGCGCGCCGCACCCGGTTGCGCAGATCCTGGACCCGGCGCGGCACGTGCAGCGTCCACATGTGGTCGCGGAAGTGCCGCTTGATCTCCCCGGTGACCGTCGGCACGGCATACGCCTCGAACGCGTAGCCGCGCGCCGGATCGTAGTGGTCGACGGCCTTGACCAGACCCAGCGCGGCGACCTGGTACAGATCCTCCAGGGCCTCGCCGCGCCCGCGGAACCGCACGGCGATCCGCTCGGCCATGGGCAGCCACACCTGGACCAGCTCGTCCCTCAGCGCCTTGCGCTCGGCGCCCTCGGGCATACGGGAGAGCCGCTCGAACGCCTCGGCGGTGTCGGGGGCGTCGTCATGCGGATGGGTCTTCGTTCTGCCGGTGGTACGCATGCGCTGCGCCTCCCTCAGCAGGTGCTGGATGGACGGACACCTTGGGAGGGGCGGGGCTCGGACCTAGGGGATGAGCATCGGGGCCCGGCGCGCCGGCTCCCACGGACGTGCCTCCTGTCCGAAGCACTGGACTCGGGATTCCCGAAGTCGGCGATTTCGCAACTGTTCCGGGAATGCGGTGACGATATGCGACCGCACGAATCTCAATTGTTGTCCAGATTCCGGAGAATCGCCACCGGAGGAAATGCGCGCATTTCCATGGCGGTGGGAATGCGGGTCCGGCCCGGCGTCCGCGCCATCCTTGACCGGCTTTTGGGGTTATTACCTCTGCTACAGAGGTAACGTCGCAGAGGTGACACCGGAGACCTTCCCCGAAGAGCTGGCCGACGCCCTCGTCGGCGTCCAGCGGCTGATCCGCCGCCGGCTGCGCGACGGGATGACCGTGACCCGTCCGCGCGGCGCCGAGATCGAGCTGCTGCGCCTGGTCGAGAGCCGTCCCGGCATAGGCGTCTCGGAGGCCGCCAAGGAACTGCACCTGGCGGGCAACTCCGTCTCGACACTGGTCAACCGGCTCGTCCGGGACGGTCAGTTGATCCGTGAGACGGACCCCGCCGACCGGCGGGCCGCGCGCCTGCTGCTGACGGAGGCCGCCGGAACCCGCCTGCGCGACTGGCGGGAACGCCGCGCCGCCCTCGTACGCCGTCTGGTGGACCGGCTCGACGGGAAGGACCGGGACGCGCTGCGCGGGGCGATCCCCGCCCTGCGCAGACTGGCAGAGAACCTGCGCGAGGAGGCCGACCGCCCATGACCCGGAACGCCGTAGCCGAGCCTGTCGCGAACGCGGACGCGGTCGCCTGCGCCCGGCTCGCCTACTCCTTCGGCGACACCAACGCCGTCGACGGAGTGGACCTGTCCGTCCGCCCGGGCGAGGTGTTCGGGCTGCTCGGGCCCAACGGCGCCGGGAAGACCACGGCGATCCGCTGCATCACCACCCTCCTGCCGGTCCCCTCCGGCATGGTCAGCGTCTTCGGCCACGACGCCGCCGCCGAACGCATGCAGGTACGCCGCATGCTGGGCTACGTCCCGCAGCAGCTGTCCGCCGACGCCGCCCTCACCGGCCGGGAGAACGTCACCCTGTTCGCCCGCGTCTTCGACGTACCGCGCCGCGAACGCGCCGACCGGGTCGCCCAGGCGCTGGCCGCGGTCGGTCTGGCCGACGCCGCCGACCGCCTGGCGAACACCTACTCGGGCGGCATGGTCCGCCGCCTCGAACTCGCCCAGGCCCTGGTCAGCTCACCCCGCCTGCTGATCCTCGACGAGCCGACGATCGGGCTCGACCCGATCGCCCGCACCGGGGTGTGGGAGCACATCGGCGCCGTCCGCGCCGCGACCGGCATGACGGTCCTGGTGACCACCCACTACATGGACGAGGCCGACACGTACTGCGACCGGGTCGCCCTGATGCACCGCGGCCGCATCCGGGCCCTCGGCACCCCGGCCGAGCTGCGCGAAGGGCTCGGTGAGCGCCGCCGTGCCCAGGGCGCCCCGGCCAAGGACCCGCTGCCCACGCTGGAGGACGTCTTCCGGGACGTGGCCGGCAGCGGCCTCGACGACACCTCAGGAGACTTCCGCGATGTCCGAAGCACCCGCCGCACCGCGCACCGCGTCGGCTGACGCCGTCCGCGCCGACGACATCGGCCTGCTGCTGCGGCCGCCGCAACCCCGTGCCGGCTGGCGGCTGCTGCCCGCCCGGGTCCTCGCCATGTGCGCGGTGGAACTCCAGAAGCTCCGCCACGACCGCACCGAGCTCTACACGCGCGCGGTGCAGCCCGCCCTGTGGCTGCTGATCTTCGGTCAGACCTTCACCCGCATCCGGGCGATCCCCACCGGCGGCATCCCGTACATCGACTTCATGGCCCCGGGCATCATCGCCCAGTCCGCCATGTTCATCGCGATCTTCTACGGCATCCAGATCATCTGGGAGCGCGACGTGGGCGTCCTCAACAAGCTCCTGGTCACCCCGACCCCACGCTCCGCCCTGGTCACCGGCAAGGCGTTCGCCGCCGGGGTGAAGGCGCTGATCCAGGCGATCGTCGTGATCGCCATCGCCGCCCTGCTCGGCGTGGCGCTGACCTGGAACCCGCTGCGGCTGCTCGGTGTCGCCGCGGCCGTCGTCCTCGGCTCGGCGTTCTTCTCCTGCCTGTCGATGACCATCGCCGGCATCGTGCTCAGCCGCGACCGGCTGATGGGCATCGGGCAGGCGATCACGATGCCGCTGTTCTTCGGTTCCAACGCCCTGTACCCGGTCGCCGTCATGCCCGGCTGGCTCCAGGCCGTCAGCAAGGTCAACCCGCTGAGCTACCAGGTCGACGCCCTGCGCGGGCTGCTGCTGGGCACCCCCGCGCACCTGGCCGCCGACTTCGCCGTCCTCGTGGTGGCCGCCGCGCTCGGCATCGCCGCGGCCTCCGCCCTGCTCGGCCGGCTGGCCCGCTGACGGCGCCCGGCGGACCGCCCACGGTGCCGCCCGTCGAAGTGATGTGCGGCACGCCCGGCGGACCGCCTCGACGGCCCGTCGGCGAATTCCCGCTGCCCACGGCTTGATCAGCGATCAAAGGCGGCGAATTCCCCGGCCACGGCGCATTCCGCACATTTGACAGTGCGCTGAGCGCGCGGATAGGAAGCAGCTCTTGGAAGTCGAGAGGTGCATTGTGTACGAGCCGAACGTGGTCGGGGACTGGCAGGAGTACGAGGAGCATGCCGGTCTGCGAGTCCGCGTCCACCGACTGGAGCGGTCCGAGCCGCCGCGGGGACGCGACGACGCCGCCGAGGGGCTGACGTACTTCCGCCTCCGCGTCACCGTGGAGAACCGCGGCACACGGCGTTTCTGCGTCCACCTGGAGGACGGGCAGATCGACGTGCGGCTCGGCCCCGACGGCGAGGGCGCGTTCGTCGACTGGCGCAACTCGCAGTTCATCGAGGGCTACGACGTCTATCCGCTGCGCCGGGTCACGGCGGTGCTGTACGCGGCGGGGCCGGAGGCGGCCCTGTCCCAGATCGACGCGCAGATCCAGCTGCGGGTCGACGAGGAGTGGACCTCCCGCGCGCTGTGGACCGGCTGCGTCGACGGGCACGAGGAGTCCGCCGCAGCCGGCACGCACGCGACCGCCGGGCAGGGCGGGCTGGCCCACCAGATCAGTACCTTCCTGCGCGACCAGGCAGGACCGGGCACCGCGGGCTGACCCGCCGCCCCGCCGTACGCCCGGAGGCCTCCGCCGCGCCGCACTCCGCCGCCCCCGTCCTCAGTGCGGGATCCCGTCGATGATCTCCCGGGCGCCCTGGCGGAGCAGGGCGACGGCGACCGACGTGCCGAGCGTGGCCGCGTCCAGCCGGCCCGCCCACTCGTGGGCGTTCAGCCGGATCTTGCCGTCGGGGGTGAACACGCAGGCGCGCAGCGAGAGTTCCCCACCCCGGTCGACCTGCGCGTACCCGGCGATCGGGCTGTTGCAGTGCCCCTGGAGCACATGCAGGAACGTGCGTTCCGCGGTGGCCGCGCGATGGGTGCCGGGGTCGCCGAGCGGCCCGACCGCCTCGATGAGTTCGCCGTCGCCCTCCCGGCACTGCAGGGCGAGGATGCCCGCCCCGATCGGCGGCATCATCGCCTCCGGGGACAGCACCTCGCTGATGAGGTCCGCGCGCCCGATGCGCTCCAGGCCGGACGCGGCGAGCAGGAGCGCGTCCGCCTCGCCCGCGGCCAGCTTCTCCAGCCGCCGGTTGGCGTTGCCGCGGAACGGCACGCACTCGAGGTGCGGGTGGGTCGCCGCGAGCTGGGCGACACGGCGCACCGCGGACGTGCCGACGCGGGTACCGGCCGGAAGCCGGTCCAGGGTGAGCCCGCCCGGGTGGACGAGGGCGTCACGGACGTCGTCCCGCTTCAGGAACGCGGCGAACGTCGTGCCGGCCGGCAGCGGCCGGTCGGCGGGCACGTCCTTCAGGCAGTGCACCGCGAGGTCCGCCTCGCCGGCCAGCAGCGCGGCGTCGACCTCCTTGGTGAAGGCGCCCTTGCCCTCGACCGCGGACAGATCGCCCAGCCACTTGTCGCCGGTGGTGCGCACCGGGACCACCTCGGTGCGCACACCGGGGTGCGCGGCGGCCAGTTCGGCGCGGACGCGTTCCACCTGCGCGAGTGCCATGGGGGAGTCGCGGGAGACGATACGGATCAGTTCGGGGACGGACATGCGGGACACCCTAGACCTCGGTACGGGCGGCCCGTGCGGTTCAGGACGGTCCGGTGTACGGAAGTTGACGTCCCGTCACCTCTCCGGATCTTCGGGCGGGTCGACCACGGCGGCCTCCTCCGGTGTGAGGTCGGGGCGCAGCCGCAGCCAGGAGGGCTGGCGCAGCATCCCCGCCCGCGTGCGCACGCTGTAGCGGACCTCGCCGACCAGGCGCGGCAGCACCCAGTGCGCCCCGCGCACCGCCGGCACGGGGTCGAAGGGGCACGCATCCGTCGCCAGGGCCGCCAGCAGCGCGGCGAGCTCGGACCGCTCCGCCTCGCTCCAGCCGGTCCCCACACTGCCGACGTAGCGCAGCCGCCCGCCCGCGAACCGGCCCATCAGGACGGCGCCCGGCAGGCCCGTCAGCCGCCCCTTGCCGGGCAGCCAGCCGCCCACGAGGACGTCCTCGCTGCGCATGTTGCGGATCTTGATCCAGGCCCGGGAGCGCACCCCCGGTTCGTACACCGAGTCCAGCCGCTTGCAGACCAGGCCCTCGAGGCCGTGCTCGCGGGTGGCGGCCAGGGCCTCGGCGCCGTGGCCGACGACCGCCGAGGGCGTCGACCAGTACGGACCCGTCAGGCCGAGATCCTCCAACCGCTCGCGGCGCCGGAGGTAGGGGAGCGCGAGCAGCGGGTGCGCGCCCAGGTGCAGCACGTCGAAGAGCACGAGGTGGACGGGGATCCGTGCGGCCCGGCGCGCCGCCCTGCCGGGGGCGTGCGCCAGCCCCATGCGCCCCTGGAGCAGCTGGAAGCTCGCCCGGCCCCGCTCGTCCAGCGCCAGCACCTCGCCGTCCAGGATCGCCGGCGTGGCCCCGAGCACCTGGCCGAGGGGCCGCAGTTCGGGGTAGGCGGCCGTGATGTCCTCGCCGGAGCGGGCCCGCAGCAGCAGCCCGCCGTCCCCGGGCAGATACGCCACCACGCGTTGGCCGTCCTGCTTCGTCTCGTACGCCCACCGCGCGTCCTGGGCGGCCGGCGGGAGGGAACCGGGCGTGGCGAGCATGGGCGGGATCAGCGGCAGGGTCACGGCAGAGATGTCGACGAACCGACCCGCCCCCACGCGCGTCGCCCGGCACTTTCCCCTGAAAGGGTCCCCGGCGTCAGCCCGCGGGCAGGGGAGGCCCTGTCGCCGCGGACGGAAAACGCTGACACGATCGGCGCAGACCGTTACGACGACCATTTCGGAGCGCGGGGATGACGACGGACACGGGCACAGCGGGTGGGCGGCGGACCGGTGGGATCGAGGTCAGGCCCGTCGCCGGATACATCGGGGCCGAGATCACCGGAGTGGATCTGGCCGGGGAGTTCGACGACACCGTCGCCGCGGAGATCCGCGCGGCGGTGCTGCGCTGGAAGGTGGTGTTCTTCCGCGGGCAGCGGCTGGACCACGCCTCCCACGTGGCCCTCGCCCGCCGTTTCGGTGAGCCGGTGGTCCTGCGGCGGCGCGGCGGCGCCTCACCGGCCGACGTGCCCGAGGTGGAGACCACCGCCGACCGGCTGGAGCTGGGCGGGCGGTTCGGCATGGACCACGAGGAGTGGCTGCGGCGGCGCCGGCACACGCTGCTGCGCGGCTGGCACTGCGACCACGGCGCACGCGTCGACCCGCCGGCCGCGACGATCCTGCGCGCCGAGACCGTACCGCCGTACGGCGGCGACACCACCTGGGCCAACCTGGCAGCCGCGTACGCCGGGCTGTCGGCGCCGGTGCGCGCCTTCGTCGACGGGCTGCGCGCCGAGCACCGGCTCGGGGTCGGCTACCAGCCGCGGCCCGGGGACGACGCGTACGTACGCCATCTGATGGGCCACCAGATCGCCACCGTCCACCCGCTGGTACGCGTCCACCCCGAGACCGGTGAGCGGGTGCTGTTCGTCAACGGCTACTACGTCGAGCAGATCGAGGGCCTCTCCCGGGCGGAGAGCGCGGCGATCCTGGAGATGCTGCTCGAGCAGGCGGTCCGGCCCGAGTACACGGTCCGGTTCCGCTGGGAGCCGGGCAGCGTGGCCTTCTGGGACAACCGGGCCACCATCCACCTGGCACCCGGCGACAGCGCCCACCTCGGCCACCCGCGGATCATGCACCGGGTGATGCTCGCCGGTGACGTACCGGTCGGAGTGGACGGCGCACCGTCCGAGCCGGTCACCGGCAGCGAACCGGGCCGCTGGTGACCGGCCCGCCCCGGACTGCCGGTGCGTCACCGGTCAGTTCAGGGGGATGGTGACCTCGTCCTCGACGGGCGGGGCGATCTCCTGGGCCCGCCCGCCGGTCGCCGCGAAACAGCGCAGCCGGACCGCCTCCCCGGTGACGTCAAGACGCAGGAACGACTTGAAGAACGGCGGGCTGAAGGTGGCCGAACCCGGCGAGAACAGCTGGGTGTAGAGCTTGCGCACCGGAAGCCGGAAGCGGGCCCCGCGCTCCGGGCGGCGTCCGGCGCCGAGCAGGCTCGCCACCAGGCGGACGCGCCGGGTGACCCGTACGGGCTCGCCCCCGCGGCGGACGGACGGGACGCCGAGCCGTTCGGCGACGACGGCCATCGCCTCGGCCTCGGTGAGCGTGAGGAGGCGGCGCAGCCGCAGCCGGCGGGCGTACACCTTGCTGTAGAAGGCCAGCGAGTCGCCGCGCAGCGGATAGCAGCGGAAGTCGGACTCGGTGACGTTCGCCACCGAGACGCGCGGGATGGTGTGGGTGGCGTGCATGAACGCGCCCCCGCCGCCGGAGACGACGTACTGGAGGGTGCGGCCGTCCACGTCGACAGGGTAGCGCTGGTAGTTGTGGATGTCGCCGCCGATCGCGGCCACATAGCGGTGGGCCGGGTCGCGCACGATGTCGTCGACGGTGCCGCCGCCGTCGATGGGGCAGGGATGGTGCTCGCCGTCCACGTACAGCGGTGATCCGGTGAGGAGGATCTTCGGGCGGGGCCCCCGCGAGACCTCCCGCAGCCAGGCGCCCTGTTCGGCGTCGATCGTGCCGAGCAGTCCGGTGTCGATGCCGACGATGCGTACCGGCCCCGCGTCGATCGCCCAGTACGGGCCCGGCTGGTCGGCCTGTTGACCCGGCTGGGACCGCAACTTCTTCGCTTCGGCGAGGTGTTGTTCGTCCACCGGGCGCGGCCGGTGCCACAGCAGCGCACGCCACCAGGCGCGGCCCAGCGGCCGGGGTCCCGGCTCGGGCGGCAGCGGCGGGGCGTCGTCGCAGAAGACGCGCATGAATCCGCCGAGGTCCTCGTACCAGTCGTGGTTCCCCGGTATCGCGTAGATCGGGGCCGGATAGTCCTGGTACGGGCGGAAGAACTTGGTGCCGTAGTCGTCGGTGCTCCCGACCGGGTAGATCACGTCGCTGGCGATCACGGCGAACGACGTGCCCCGACCGGCCTTCAGCAGGCCGGGCACGACCGCGTACTGCGAGTCGTCGCCCGCGCCGGTGTCCCCGATGACCAGGAAGGAGAACTCTTCGCCCTCCGGCCTGCGTATCACCTTGTCCGCCGGGGCGCCGGCCGCCGCCCGCTGCGCCACCCACCGGGACCGGGTGCGGCCGGTGGGGTCCCCGAACCAGGAGGCGACCACCCCGTTGCGGGCGGACCACAGGACACGTGGGTCGAGCCAGGACAACTTCCGCACCCTGGCGGGCAGTAACTGCCGGTAGGAGCCGGGTTCGGCGCCCGTCCAGCCGGCGCCTTCGACGGTATCGCGTGAGGAGTCAGACACGCGGTGCACCGTAACAACGATCATGCCCGGCGTACGAGAGGGGTCCGGCCGGCCGCCGGCCGGACCCCTTCGTGGTCAACTCGCTTTCTAGTCCAGGGGATCGAGGGTCAGGTAGGCCTGCTGCGGATCGCCGTCGTGGACCAGGGACTCCTGGTTGCCGACGTCGTCGAAGGCGAACGCGTAGGCCTTGGAGTCGGCCATCCGGTCATGGATGACCCGCGCGTAGTGGTTGGTCACCGCGTCCTGGTAGAAGTCCGCCGCCGAGGCGTCCGGCTGCTCGGAGTTCACCAGGAGCGTGGAGCGGTTGAACGCCGCGCACAGGGTGCGGGAGATGGGGCCGCGCACATTGTCGTTCGGCGCGTCCAGCAGCTTGTGGCAACCGAACACGCTGTCGGCGTCCGGCTTCTGGAAGCTGGTGACGACGGCGCCCGAGGCGTCGGTGAAGTTCATGACGTCCCCCGAGACCCGGCCGTAGTAGCGGATGTCGGGCTGGTCCCCGAAGGGGGTGACGGTGAGCGTGGTGCCGGCGTACTTCTCCCACACCCGGTTGACGTAGTCGTCCATCACGTTGCCCGGCAGGTCGCCGTTCTCCATGCCGTGCCCGGGCGCGAGCGCCCGCAGTACGGTGCCGTCGGACCGGGTCTGGATCAGGCCGCCCCAGCCGGACTGCGCGCGCAGGGCGTCGAACACGGCGTGGTAGCCGCCCGGCTTGAGGCGGCCGGTGGTGACGGTGCCCCCGTCGGCGCGACGGACACCCACCGAGTACGGCACCGAGAACATGTCCACCTGGGTGCTGTTGAGCCACAGCCCGGCGTCGTTCAGCGTGTACTCGGACCAGTTGAAGAGGATGTCGTGGTTGGGGTCGCTCGGGTTCTGGACGGCGGGCTGGACCAGTCCGCCCGTGGTCAGCCTGAAGTCGAGCTTCTGGCCGTAGGAGAAGTAGATCCGGCCGGAGAACTTGGGGATCCGGATGGTCGCCGACTGTCCGGCGGCCGGACCGGGGATCGAGGCGTCGGGCGCGGGCGTCGGCGGGTTCCCGCCCTCCGGCCACGCGTGGAAGGTGCCGTCCGCGTCGGCCCAGCCCTGCTGACCGGACGCGAGGGACGTGCCGATGTCGTAGATGTACAGCTGCTCGCCGCGGCCGGAGTCGTTGGTCACCTCCAGCGGGATCGTGTCGGGCACCGCCGCGTCGGCCTTGGTGGGGAGACCGAATCCGAGCAGTGCGCCGACCAGGGCCGTGGCGGCCCCTGCCGACGTGAGCACCTTGAGTCTGCTGAGCATGCTCCACCTCCGTGGGGGGGTTGGGGGGATACGGAGTTGGTTGGTCCGTACCTGAAGTGAGAGCGCTCTCAGAATTCCGTCTAGGGTGCGTGCATGTCAATCAGCGGCCTGTTGTGTGCCCCTTGCGTGGTGTGTGCGGTCAGGTCGCATGGGGGCGCCGCCGCTTGGGGCCCCGCGGCGGCGGACGCCCGTAGCTCACGGTGCCCGCCCAGCGCCCGGCGCTCGCTACTCGAACCGCGAGATGTCGCCCGCGCCCTGCCGTACGACCTCCGCCTCGCCACTGGAGAAGTCGATGACCGTGGTCGGTTCGGTGCCGCAGTCGCCGGAGTCGACCACCGCGTCCAGCACGTGGTCGAGCCGGTCCTTGATCTCCCAGCCCTGCGTCAACGGCTCCTCCTCGTCCGGCAGCAGCAGCGTGCTGGACAGCAGCGGCTCGCCGAGCTCCGTGAGCAGGGCCTGGGTGACGACGTGGTCGGGGATGCGCACCCCGACCGTCTTCTTCTTGGGATGCTGCAACATGCGCGGCACCTCCCTCGTGGCGGGGAGGATGAAGGTGTAACTGCCGGGCGTGGACGCCTTGATGGCCCGGAAGACGTCGTTGTCGATCCGCACGAACTGGCCCAGCTGCGCGAAGTCCTGGCACACCAGGGTGAAGTGGTGCCGGTCGTCCAGGTGCCGGATCGTCCGGATCCGCTCGATACCGTCCCGGCTGCCCAGCCGGCAGCCCAGGGCGTAGCACGAGTCGGTCGGATACGCGATCAGCGCGCCGTCGCGCACGCTGTCCGCGACCTGACGGATCGCGCGCGGCTGCGGATTGTCGGGGTGCACGTCGAAATACTTGGCCATCCGCCGAGCTTAAGCCGAACCGCCCGCATGGCTGCGCAGGGGCCTGCCCACGGCCGGTACGCGCCGCGGAGCCGCTGTGCGGCCCCCGCGGCACTCTGCCCGAGCCGTGCCACTCGACCGCGCCGGGAATTCGTAGGCGTACTTCCCGGATCCAGGGGAAGCAGGGTTTCAGGAACCGCCCGGGTGCTGTCCCCCCCCCCCCGGCCCCGGGCGTGCGGCTTCGCCGGTGTTCACCATCCCCCCTGTGAACCTCCGGCGGAGCCGCCTTTCCGCGTGCGTGTCCGGTCGCGCGGTGTGTCCTGGTCCGGACCGGAGGGATACTGCCTGGTAACGTCGCCGACCGGAAACACCGAGGTCAAGGCCACGGACATGCGACGGATGAGGAAAGGGCCGACATGGCCGGGCGAGAGGACGGGACCGGCGGGGTCACCGGAGCGCGCGGTCGGGCCGACCGGGCGTCCTGGGCCGAGGGACTCCTCGACCAACTGCGGCCGACCGGACGGGACGTGCGCAAGGTCGTCGCCTGGCTCGCCGCGTCCGTGCGGGGAACCGGCTGCCTGCTGGACGGCACTGGCACCCTGCTCGCAGGGGAACCGGTGCCCCTGGACGCGAACCTGGTCGCGGACATCGTCTCCGGGCGGTTCGCCTCCGCCGCGTTGGAGGACCGCGGACACCACGTCCGTCTGGTACGGGTCGCAGGCCCGCACCCCCGGTCGGCCCGGGCCCGGGTCCTGGCCGTCTCCCGCGCCGAGCCCTTCGACCGGCAGGCCGCCGAGATGGTCACCCACACCGCCGGAGTGCTCGAACTGCTGCTGCGGGCCGACGAGTCGACCGTGGCCGGACACCGGCTCGAAAAGGCGACGGCGGCCCTGCGGCTGGCGATCCTGCAACTGCTGATGGTGGAGGACCCCGTCTCGGCCCGCCGGGTGGCCGCGGGCCTGTGGCCCGGACTGCTCGACACGGACGCCGCCTGGGTCTACGTCGTCGAGGCCCACCGCGCCGACCGCGACCGGCTGGCCGCCGAGTGCCTGGACGCCACCGGGGAGCGCGCGCTGGTGGTGCTCTGCCCGGCGGTCGACGAGCACGTGATCGTGGTCGCGCCCGTCGAGACCGACGGCCGCCGGCTGCGCTCTCTGGTCGGCACGCGGCCGCGTACGTTCCTCGGCGGCAGCACCCGCCACAGCCTGGCCCGGACCGCCACCGCGTACGGGCAGGCCGTGAGCGCCCTCGCGGTCGCCCGGTTCCGCCCGGAGGGAGCCGCCGTGTACGCCGAGCGCAGTCACCCCGAACGACTGATGGATCCCGAGGCGCTGCGCGCCTGGTCCACCCGGCTGCTGCGGCCGCTGGACACGATGGCGCACCACACGCGCGCCGAACTGCTCGCCACCACCCGGTTGGGCCTGGAGTTCACCGCGGTGAGCGCCGCGAAGATCCTCGGGGTGAGCCGCAACACGGTACGGGCCCGTATGGAGCGGGTGGAGGGACTGCTCGGCGCGGACTTCGGCAGCCTGACCGCCCGGGCCGCCGTCCACCTCGCCCTCAACACCCAGGCCGGCCTGGACCATCAGCCGGCCGCGGGTCCGGAGCCGCGAACGGGCCCGGTACGCTTCGGTGACCTGCTGACCGGACCGGCGCTGCGCACCTGGGCACGCGACCTCCTCGGCCGGCTGGCGGCGGACGCGCGGGACCTGCGCGGCACCCTGCGCACCTGGATCACCGCCGGCGGCAACGCCGAGCGCGCCGCGCAACTGCTCGGCGTGCACGCGCAGACCGTCCGCGAGCACGTCCGCGGTGTGGAGCCCGTCCTGGAACGCCAGCTCCTCGCCGCCGGCAGCGACCTGTACGAGGTCGTCCTGGCCCATCTGGCACTGGGCGACCTCGAACCACCCACCCTCGGCGCGGAGTAAGACGGGCATACCGGACTCACTTGTGCACGGGTGAGCCCTCCACCCGCCCGAAGGGGCATCGGCGCGATACCCAACGGCTGCCCGGTACACATAGGTTCGACGAGCCGCGGCCACGGGACCGGAACGGGGGACCGGTCCCGTGCCGCCGGCTCCTCCGGCCCATGCGGGGCCCTCGACCGCTCCCTGCCGACGTGCGACCGGTCAGTCCGGCAAGGCCGGGTCGGTCAGCTGCACGGGCCGATCTCCTTCGGACCGTAGAGGGCAGCGGCCTCTCCCGCGCTCAAGGCCCAGTACCGGTCCCCGAACGACCAGTGCCACCACTCCGTGGGGTAGTTCACCAGCCCCGCAGCCGTGAGCGCGGTGCACAGCAGCTTCCGGTTGGCGCGGGCCTCCTCGCTGATGTCGGCGGCATGGGTGTAGCAAGCGCCGTCGCTCTCCTCCGGGTCCGCGTTCATGCGCGTGCCCAGGTCCAGTTCGTGCCCGTCGGCGTCGGCCAGGGTGAGGTCGACAGCCGCGCCGGCGCTGTGCGGGGCGGTGCCGGGTGGCGACACATACCGGCTCGCCGCCGAGTGGATCTGCTCGGCGGACCAATCGGGGTGGGCGGCTCGCAGACGATCGGCGTACTCCTCGAAGTACTCCCGCTGAAGAGAAGGAGGCCGGTACCCCTCGACGAAGAGCAGCCGCAAGCCCAGGTCATGCGATACGGTGCGGCTTCCCGTGACGACCTTCGAGAGGGCCCGTGAACGTTCTGCTTGATCGTGTCCCTCGTTGCGTGACCGTGGTCCTCCTGAGCCTGGTTGCCCTCTGCACCGCGGGCTGCAACCCGGATCCGACTGACCCCGAGAACGTCGACCCGATCGCCCTGACGAACGACACGTCCGACGCCGTGCACGTCTTCTGGTGTGCCGGCGATGGGGACAACGAGTGCGCGGAACAGTACAGTCTGGGAGTCGTCGCAGCGAGGGACACCCGGCATGTGCGGATCTCGTCCTACGAAGTGCTGCTGCGGATCAAGCCGGACTCAGGCCCATGGAGATACGTCTGTGAAGACGACGCCCCGGGCAGTCGGATAGCCCTGAGCGCGTCGTACCCCTCGATGAAGTCCGCCTACGACCACTGCTCCGACGGACCGTCTCCCAGCACGACGGGCTGAGCGTCACACGTCGTACGCCATGGGGGCTGTCTCGGCTCCAAGCGGATCAGGTCCACCGAGGGCCTGCGAGGCGGGACACTGGGCGATCTCGTAATGCCAACAGCGAAGGACAGCAACCGCCCGTTGAGTACAGCCAGTCGTTCAGCTCGGCCGCGACCCTGGCGGCAACCTGTGGCGTCACAGCCTCGGCACTACCGTGCGACAGGCGCCGGAGAATGGTGAAGGCATCAGGGTAGGACGCCAGGCGCGTCTTGTGGTTCTCCAGCGCCCAGGCGGTCTTGAGGTCCGTCAGCCATTTCCGGCGTTCCCGGCGAATCTGCAGCAGCGTCAGCAGCCCGCTGACGCCGGCCACCAGCAGCGCTACCAAGCCAGAGATCAACGCCGTCACAATCTGATCGTTCATCGCGCCTGCCCCCCACTGTGCGACAAGAGGTTCGCAGCTCGGCCCAAGGTGTGCACTGCCCAAGGGCCAGCGTGCTTATTCAGCCGCAGGCGACTGCCGCCCTCATCGCACCTTTGCTCAGCCGATCGCGGGGTCATCGGTCGCCGGGAGTAGGTCTTTCGCCTCATGCGCGTTTTGAGCCTGCTGGCTAGGGTCGGCGCTCATGCAGAGCACGGGGATTGTTCGCCGCCGGGCGGCGGAGCGTAGGCGCGACACTCTGGAACGGCTCGTTGCCGAACGGGACGTGTGGGTGTCGACAGCGCATCCTGAGCACGGGCCGCACCAGGTGCCGCTGTGGTTCTTGTGGGATGGGCGAGCGGTGTGGATGTGCACCAGTGCCACCTCCGCAACTGCGCGGAACGTCCGCGAGGAGCCGCGCGTGCGCCTGGCGCTGCCGGACACCTTCGATGTGGTGCTGCTCCAGGGCGAGGCGGAGTGTTTCCTGGACCAGGATGTACCTGGGGACGCGGCGGAGGCGTTCGCCGCCAAGTTCGGGTGGGACCCGCGCGCGGAGGAGGGTTCCTTCTTGTACGTGCGCGTGGCGCCGAAGACCGTGCGCGCTTGGCGCGGCGAGCCGGAACTACGCGGCAGAGTCATCATGCGCGACGGGACGTGGCTGGAACAGCGGGCCGTGCTTTGATCGCCGCATGAACGCCATAGACGTACGGCCGGCGGTCCCGGCGGACAATGAGTTCTGCTTTCAGGTTCACAAGGCCGCCATGGGAATGCGCTTCACTCGCCGGCAGGCCGGCGAGTGAAGATCGTCACCAGCAACGGCGAACAGCGGACCGTGGCCGGCGGGCGGGGCCCATGGTCAGGCGTCAGCCACCTCGGAGCCCTGCGGGATGGCGTTCCGAGGGACGTCCCCGGCGGAAGCGATGTGGCTCGCATACCCGTCCGCGTCGAGGTCGCGTACTTCGACCGAGAAGTGGACCTCGAACTCAGGGAAAGGCCCGACACGTGCGCGAAGAAGGGCGAGGACGGACTCGCTGAGCGCGCGTTTGACCTCGGCGCTACGGCCGGGCATCAGCGCGATCTCGATGTGGACCGCCTGGTGAGTGTCCTCCGTGCGGCCGGCGATGTACCAGTCGTCCTGCGGGTAGACGAAACGGATCCGGCACGCCTCGGGGCGCGCGCCGCTGTTGGCGACGATCAGCGAGTGCAGCTCCGGGCCGATCACTTCACACTCGAGGGCCTCGTACTCGCCCAGTTCATTGGTGTACGTCACGGTCACATGTGGCATGGACGCAGCATATTCACTCTCTCGCCATACTTGCCGACGAGTTCCTCCGCGAAGGGGCCCGGCCGCCGGCAAAGCTTCCCGTAGCCCATCAGCAGGCCCTAGGCATCCCTCCTTACCGCCGTGAGGACGAGCCAGCCCGCTGCGGCGCCGACCGCGTACCAGAGCAGGTCGGGCGGGTTGAAGGTGGAACCGAGTACGAGGCGGGCGACGGCACTGTGCCGGGAGAGCTCCGCCGGCACCTCGCTGAGTTGCAGGAACTCGATCCCCCAACTGACGGCCAACGCGGTTACGGCGGCGGTCAGGGGTCTCACCCGGGGCGCCACCAGAACGACGAGGGTCACCAGCAGGACGGTGTACAGCGCGTCTCCGCCGTACTTGGCCGCGCTCCCCGCCGTCACGGTCCTGAGGCCCAGCCCCGCAGCGACGGTCAGTACCGCGGCCGCGGCCGCCGCCAGGCGGATCCGTATCGGGGCAGCGGCGCCTGCGGCGCGGTCCTGGGTTTCTGGCAGGGAGGACATGGGGCCATACTGCCGGATGTCCCGTGCCCGAAGCAGCTGCTCCCGCGCGCATGCGGGCGCGGGCGATCAGGCCCTGGCGATGCTCCTGCCCGGCATCGGTTCCGCGAGCGCCGTCCGCCATTCCGGGGCGCCGAAGGTGTCGGCGAAGTACTGCGTCTCGTGCACCACGTGGTCCTGGGCGAATTCCATGATGCTCACCGAGTAGGTCGGCACCCCGTCGTACGTGATGACGCACTCGCTCACCCACAGATCTCCGCCGCCCATGATCCGGTGGACGGTGAAGTGGCGACTGGCGGGGTGCCCGCCACGTTGCGCCGAGATCGTCGCGCGGCCCCGGAATCGTTCACCTGACTGGGGATAGTCGAGGACGGCGTCCGCCGCGTAGATGGCGTGCTCGGCCTCGGTGTCCCCGCGTTCCGAGGCTCGCCAGTGTTCTTCGATCGCGGTCCTGGTCCGGATGTCGGAATCCATCGCACCGTCCCTTCTGCATGCGGCCGGGCAGGTCGCCCGCCGATCGCACGCCCCGCGTGCACGCCTCCACGCCCCCGCCCGGGCCCCCGCACCCCACGACCGCCCCCCGCCTGGCCGGAAGCACGCCCACCTGCCGGGCTGGTTCCGCCCCCCCGGCCACCGCCCCCGTGTGACGGCCGCACAGCGACGCATACGTCCAGGGAACGGCCCGCCGACCTCATCGGCAAGGCGGGGCGGCTTCGGCATCCACACCCACCGGTTCCTGTGGGACGTGGGCTGACCGGCCCCTCTCCGGCCGGGGTCAGCCGTCCTCGGGCGGGCGGGGCGCGAGTACCAGCATCGTCACGTCGTCGCGGAGGGTGCCGCAGTACGCGAGGAGGTCCGCCATGACGTGGTCGGCGAGCTCGGCCGGGTCGGCGGCGGAGAGCCGGGGCAGCCGGTCGAGCAGGGGATAGAACGCGCCGGCCGCGTCCCTGGCCTCGGTGACACCGTCGGACGCGAGGAACAGCACGTCACCGCGGCGCAGGGGCAGGACGTACCCGCCGCGCCGCGGGACGCCGTCGGACAGACCGAGACCGAGGGGCGTCCACGGCACCAGGTCGACCTCCTCGGCGTGCCCGTCGCGCAGCAGCACCGGCGGGGGATGGCCGCAGGTCACCACGCGCACCGACCCGGCGTCCCCGTCGAACTCCAGCAGCACGGCGGTCGCGAACAGCTCCGCGTGCCGCACCTCCTGCGAGTCCACCACGAGCCGGCGGTCCAGGGCGGCGGCCACCCCCGTCAGGTCCCTCCGGTCGAGCACCGCCTCCCGGAAGCTGCCGAGCAGCGAGGCGACGGTGGACACGGCGGCCAGGCCGTGCCCCTGCACATCGCCCATGACCGCCCGCACCCCCTCGGGGCCCCGGCGCACGTCGAAGAAGTCCCCGCCGACCAGCGTGCCGCGCTGCGCGGCCCGGTACAGACCCGCGCACCGCACCGGGCCGACCCGCTCGGGAAGCGGCGGCACGAGGGCACGCTGCGCGGCCTCCGCGACCGTGCGCTCCAGGTCCAGCTGCGCGTCCCGGCGGCTGCGCACGTAGGACAGGAACACGCTCAGCACGGCGACGAAGGTGACGGTCTCCAGGTCGGTGTTGCCCGGCTGGTTCAGCTGGAAGGCGGGCACGTTCAGCAGGACCACCACCGTGCAACCCAGCAGCGCGGTCGCCATCGGCCCGTACGACAGCACGGCCAGCGGTGGGATGGCACCGAGCAGGAAGCCGATGTCGAGTGGGTTCGGACTCAGCAGCGTGACCACGCAGACGACGAGGACCAGCACGACCGGCAGCGCACGCACCCAGCGGGGCGGAGGGGCCCCGTGCAACCAGCCGCGCCGCTGCGGATCCCGACGCCGGACCGGGCCAAGCAGCTTCGCCACATGACAACGCTGCTACGCCGGACCCGGTCCCGCACGCCGGAACCGACGAGGCGCGGTGCCGGAACCCACCAGGCGCGGTGCCGGGCCCCGCGAGGCGCTGAGCCGGAACCCGCGAGCCCGGCACGACCCGAACGCGCGGTCCTAGTCGGTGTCGCGCGTCAGCTCCGTCTCCGCCGCCGCGAGTATCTCGGTGACCCGGAGACCGAACCCGGCGTCGCACGGGTGGGGGCGGCCCGTGCGGGCGGCGGTGAGCAGTGCGTCCGTCGCGCGCGTGTAGGCGGCGACGGCGTCCTCGGAGGCCTCCGGAAGCAGGGTCACACCGGCCTCGCCCCGCAGTTCCACGGTCGCCCCGGCCGCCGCCGGGGGAGCGGTCAGGCTCAGGGTGAGGGTGCTGGACGCGCCGCCGACGTGGTCGAGGACGGCGTGCACCGTGTCCCCGGGACCGTGCGCGGCGGCCGTCACACGCCGTACGTCGCCGAGGACCGGCAGCAGCACCGACAGCGCGTGCGGCCCGACGTCCCACAGCGCGCCCTTCTCCCGCCGCCACGGCGAGTCGGCGAACGGGCTGTCGCCGGTGAACACCGCGCCCAGCCACTGCGCCCGCGCCGTGAACCAGTCCCCCCGGGCGGCCTGCTCGGCGATCCAGGCCGCCGGCTCGGGCTGGAAGCGGGTGGTGAAGAAGACCACCGATGCCACACCGGCCTCGCGCACGGCCCCGACCACCGCACGGCCCTGTTCCACCGTCGCGGCGAGCGGCTTGTCCAGCAGCAGGTGGCACTGCGCCCGCGCGGCCCGCACCGCCAGGTCGGCCTGGATGTGCGGGGGCAGGGCGACGGCGACCGCGTCCACCTCCGCCAGCAGGGTGTCGAGGTCGTCGAAGGCGTGGGTGCCGTGCCGTTCGGCGAGATCCTTCGCGGCGGCCGTACGGCGCCCCCACACGCCGGCGAAGTCCAGCTCGCCGTGTGCGCTCAGGGCGGGGGCGTGGACCATCCGTGCCCAGGGGCCGGTGCCGAGCAGTCCGATGCGCATACCGGTGCCTCTCCACTGTGCCGGACAGGGTGACGACCGGCGCTACGGGCCGGTCGTCACCGAGCGTGTCACAGGACCCGGGTACCGGAGCAAGCCCACCGGCGAAACCGGGCACGGAACGGGCCCGGCCCACGCACGCCCGGCGCACATCCGGCGTACGCGCGTGGGCCCGGTGGCGCGCCGGTTCAGGCCGCCCGCCGCCGCTCGCCGGAGGAGGACGGGCCCGGAGCGGACACGACCGCGCCGGCCTCGGGCACGGAGCCCCGGCGGCCACCCGGGAGCAGCCGCAGATGTCCGCGGCGCCCGGCATGGCGGCCCCGCGCCGGAGCCGGATCCAGCATGCGCTGCTCCACGCGGTCCATGACCACCAGCAGCACGGACACGAGCGGCAGCAGCAGTACGGCGACGAAGACCATGACACCCCCTTGTCCGACGGAGGATCCGAGTGCTCCGAACCGCGTGGTTGATGGGTGCCGTCCGGTGAAGAATTCGTGGGGATCGGGACAGACCGTGATGCCGTCACGGGCCGGCGTTCGTCCGCCGACTGGTTTGGGAAGACGCCGGTTCCCTAGGATGTACTCTCAGTCGGACCGGCCCAGTTGGCGCGGTGGAATCGGCGAATCTGGGGGACTGATGCCTGCGGAGAACCAGCTGTCCACGAACATCGACGAGAACGTGCCGACAGCTGCGCGTATGTACGACCACTACCTGGGTGGCAAGGACAACTACGCCGCCGACCGGTCCGCGTGCGAGGAACTCGACAAGGTCGTCCCCAGCACCCGCCGGCTCGCCCTCAACAACAGGCGCTTCCTGCAACGGGCCGTCCGCACCCTCGCCGAGGAGCACGGCATCCGGCAGTTCCTCGACCACGGCTCCGGTCTGCCCACCCAGAACAACGTGCACCAGGTCGCCCAGCGCGTCGACCCCGAGTCGCACGTGGTCTACGTCGACAACGACCCCATGGTGCTGGTCCACGGCCGGGCCCTGCTGCAGCAGGACGAGCGCACCGCGGTCATACACGCCGACATGCGGCAGACCGACCAGATCTTCTCGCACCCCGAGACCCAGCGCCTGATCGACTTCTCGCAGCCGGTGGCCGTGCTGTTCAACTCGGTTTTCCACTGCATCCCGGACAGTGACACCGACGGCCCGCTCGCCGTGGTGGAGCGCGTACGGGAACGGCTCGTGCCCGGCAGCATCATGCTCATGTGCCAGCTCGTCAGCGAGGACCCCGAAGTACGGGCCTTCGTCACGGACTTCATGGACAAGGCCACGCAGGGCCACTGGGGCCGGGTGCGCCAGGAGAAGGACGTCGCCGAATGGTTCGAGGGCCTGGAGCTGCTCGAACCCGGTCTGGTCGAGGTGTCCACCTGGCGGCCCGACACCGAGGTGACGCCCCGTCAACTCACCCACGAGTGGGTGGAGTTCGGTGGCATAGGCGTGATCTGCTGACGCAGCACACGACAACGCCCCGTCCAGGAACCGGACATCGGGTGTTGGACGGGGCGTTCGTCTCGTCCGGCCGGTCTCGTCCGGACGGCGTGAGTGGCCTCGGCCGATCGTCTCCGGCCCGGGGGCGAAGAGGCTAGGACGCTGACGCGTAGCGGTCGTTGGCCGTCTTGCGCAGCAACGCCAGGGACTCCTGCGGAGTGAGCGCCTCGTCCGCCAGCCGGTCGAGGGCGATCCGGTACTCCTCCGTCTCGTCGCGGTCCTCGAGGAAGTTGGCGCTTCGGATGTGCTCCAGATAGACGACGTCCGGCAGATCGAGGCCGCCGAACCGGAGGTACGTGATCGGGATCGAGGGCGCCGACGCGTTGGTCACGTCCAGCGGGACGATCTGCACGGTCACATTGGGGCGTTGCGCCATGGTGACGAGGTGGTCGAGCTGCTCGCGCATGACCTCGCGGCTGCCCAGAACGCGCAGCAGGACCGATTCGTCGATGACCGCCCACAGTTGAGGCGCGTCCTGCCGCAACAGCAACTCGGCCCGCCGTGTGCGCAGTTCGATGCGCCGCTGCACCTCGTTCGCCGAGGCGGTCGGCAGCCCGCGCTCCACCACGGCCCGGGTGTACGCCGCGGTCTGGAGCAGCCCGGGCACGTACTGGATCTCGAAGGTGCGGATCGCGGCGGCCGCCTCCTGGAGGCCGACCAGCCGGTCGAACCACTCGGGCATCAGCCGCTTGTCGTAGCGCTGCCACCAGCCGGGCTCGCCCGCCCGCCGCAGCAGCCTGAGCAGGACCGAGGACTCGTACTCGTCGGTGCCGTACAGCTTCAGCAGGGCGCGGACGTCACCCTCGGCCGGGGGACGGCGTCCCTTGCCCGACTCGATGCGCGAGAGCTTCGCGGCGCTGAAGCCGAGTTCGCGCGCCGACTGCTCCTGGGACATCGCGGCGTCCTCGCGGAAGCCCGCCAACTGGACACCGACCAGCATCTTCAGCAGAGTCGGGGCCGGCTCGGACCGGTCCAGATAGGGTTCGAGGCGGGAGATGCGATGTGGCTCGGCGGACATCCTGGCTCCCAGTAGACCGGCAGACTGAGAAGTCACCGTACCGCACCGTACGGCTGCGGAGGGCACTCGCCGGGGGAAGTCGGCACGTTCCCTCCGCTTCCCGGCGGACGGCCGCGCTCACAGCAGATGGTCGAACTCGCCGTCCTTGGCGCCGGCCAGGAACGCGGCCACCTCGGCGGGGGTGTAGACCAGCGCGGGGCCGTCGGGGTCACGGGAGTTGCGCAGCGCGATGTCGCCGCCGACCAGGGTGGCGACCTCCACACAGTTGCCTTCGGCGTTGCTGTGCCGGCTCTTGATCCAGCGGGCGTCCAGCGAACTGGCCCGCACTCCGTTCCGCACTGGTGGCACCGCGGTCTCCTTGCTGTTCCGTTCGCACGCCCGCTCGCACTTTCACGAGAAATTTCGCGTGCAATTGCACGCGGGCGCTGTCAGCGTGGATAATAGCCGGGGCGTCAACCCCTTGTGGACGCCGTTCGGTGACGTCGCATCAGGGAGATGACGTGCCTTCACCAGTGAGCCGACAGCTCGAAGTGCCGAGCGCGGCCGCCGTGATCGCGCCGTGGGCGGAGGGGACCCCCGGCGCGATCGCGGCCGCGGCACTGCGGATCGACTGCGGCCGGGAGGGATTCGCCCGGGCCCGCGCCTTCACGCACGAGACCTTGGGCAGATGGTCGCTCGACCACTGCGCCGACGACGCCGCCCTCGTCGTCACCGAACTCGCCGCCAACGCTGCGACGCACGCGGTGCCGTACGCCCCGCCCGGTGACACGGCCGTGTGGCTCGGACTCGCAGTCGACGCGGCCCAGCTGCTCATCACTGTCTCCGACCCCTGCGCCGGCCGCCCCATATGCCGCACCCCGGCGGGCTTCGGCCTGCCGGAACACGGCCGGGGCCTGCGCATAGTCGACGCCCTGGCCGAGGACTGGGGCTGGACCCCGAGGCCCCCGGCCGGCAAGTCGGTCTGGGTGAGGCTGTCGACGCGTCCACCCCACTGAACCACCCTTCCCCCCTCACGACCGCCGCCGGAAAGGACGACGCCATGCGCACCGCACCGACGGAGCAGCCCGCCGCTCAGCGCACCGACCGCGCGATCCCGTTGCCGGGCCTGGGGCAGGTGCCCTGGAGCGACATCAGGGACTCCACCGGCCCCGCAGCCGACATCCCCCTGTTACTCCGCCAGGTGGCCTCGGGCGACGCCCGGACCGCCGGTGCCGCGCTGGACGAGCTGCGCGGACGGATCTGCCAGTACGGCTTCGTGGTGGAACAGGCAACCGCCGCCACCGTCCCCTTTCTGTGGGAGCTCGCCCAGCTTCCGGGTGTGACCTGCCGGCCGCGGATCATCCAGCTGCTCAGGAGCATCGCCGACGCCCGGCAGTGGGAGAGCGTCGCCGCTGTCTACCCCAAGCTCCTCAACCACCCTGAGAATCCGGTCGTGTGGGAGCGCAGGGCGCGGCAGGCGGTGCGGGCCCGGCGCGGCGCGCTGCCGGCGCTGCTGGCCGACCGTGACCGTGAGATCGCCGAGGCCACGGCGGACCTCGCCGACGCGCTCGCCGAGTGAGCCAGGGCCCGGGCACCTCGGGCCGGCTCTGACCGCCGGGCCCGGGCACTTCCGGCCTGCCCTGACGCCCGCCCCCGGGACCTCCGGGCGGCCCTGACCGCCCGGACCCACTGCACGAATTCGGCCACCAGCGCGAAGAATCACCCGTCGAGCGGGCCCGCGGCCGCAGGGCGTCCGCCCCGAGGGGCTCATGGCGGAGTGTTCTCCTGCGTGTCTTCTGCGTGGCGCTCACCCAATCGTGGCCGTGGGGCCGAAAAGCACCTATATTGCGGATACCTCTGCCGGGTCGTGCGGCGCCCTGCTGCCGCAGACGGGAGCTGCCCGGACATGTGCGGCCGAGTGTTCAGCGGAGGTACCGGTGACCGTTGTCCGAACGATCGAGAACTGGCGCGAGCGCGGGGCGTGCCGTTTCGAGGACCCCGAGCTGTTCTTCCCGCTCGGGGAGAGCGGTCCGTCCGCTCGTCAGATAGAACAGGCCCGCGCGGTGTGCCACCGGTGCCCCGTGCTGGGCGAGTGCCGGGCCTGGGCCCTGCGCAACAGCGAGTGCGACGGTGTCTGGGGCGGCATGACCGCCGGGGAGCGCCGCGCCGCGGTGCGGCGCAGAACCGGGAGCCGCGGCCGGTAGAACCGGCGGCCCCCCGGTGGCGAGCGGTGGCCCCGCCACCGGAAAACGACTGAATTCGGTCAAACATATGCCCGCGGCCGGTCGTCGTGCATGGCACGGCGTGCCGCGGGCATACGGAGCAAAAATCGAAGAGAGGGGCGCTCCGTGCTGGTTCCGGACCCGAAGGTCGTCAGGACGTTGCTGACTCGGTACGCATCGCTGAAGATCGCTCAGGCGGAGAGGGAGCGGGCCGAGGCGGCCCGGGAGCTGGAGGACGTCAGCTACACCTTGTGCGTCATGATGGGGGCCACCGGCATCCACGAGGCCATCGGCAAGGCGGACGCCCTGCTGCTCGCCCGGGGGCGAGCAGTGGACGCGGACGTGAGCACCGACGCCGAAGAGGACGGCATCCTGTCCCTGGCGGTCTGAGTCCGGCCGTCCCAAGTCCGGTCGCCTGCGGCCTGGTTGGCCTCGCGGCAGACGTACGAGCGGACGCTCTCCTGGCACCGCGTGCCGTCAAGGAGCCGTCGTACGTCTGCCGTTGGCGTACTCGTGTGCCCGTGGGGCCGGGCGGCCGAGCCATTCGGCGATGGTGCCGGCGATCGGCTGGCCGGTCTCCACCTCGACGAACCCGAACTGGCCGGACTGGTTGCACTCCAGGAACCACCAGATGCCGTCGGCGTCCTCGGCGAAGTCGAAGGCTCCGTAGGCGAGTTCGGCCTGACGCAGATAGGTGCGCACCGACGCGGCCACGCGTGGCGGGGCCTCGGCCGGATGCCATGGCGTCCCGGACGTGGCGAACCGGACGTCCACCTCATCGGGGTCGGCGTCCGCCGGGGTCGCCTTGCGGGCGGCCAGCAGCGTGTCGCCGACCGCGGTCAGCCGGATGTCGGCGCGCTTGGCGATCCTGCGCTGCAGCAGGGTCGGCCCGTAGGCCACCGCGCCGAAGTCCGCGTCCGGGGCGACCCGGCTGGTCGGCACCGCCCGCGGCGGCTCCTGCGGATGCGCGCCGGAGACCGGCTTGACCACCAGGTCCGGGTAGCGGTCGGCGAACTCCCGGGCGGCCTGCGGGAACGTGGTGATGAGCGTGGCCGGCACCGGCAGGCCGCTGCGCTGGGCGAGGCGCAGCTGCCAGGGCTTGTGCCGGGCACGCTCGGCCGCCTCCGGATGGTTCATCCAGCGGGCTCCGCAGCCGCGCAGTATGCCGTACAGGGCCTGTGCGGCCTCTTCCGACAGCCACGCGGACGGCCGGCCCGCCCGGGCCGCCGGAACTCCCGGTCTGCGCACCCAGACCGAGCGCAGGCGGTTCACGCTCACCAGCCGTCCGCCCACCGACAGATGGCCGTCGAAGGAGCCGTGGGCCCACTCGCCCGACAGGGCGGCGCCCGCGGTCAGGTCGGCCGGATCCAGCCGGACCACCGGGGTGGAGGAGGCGTTCAGGTGCATCACCACCATGTCCGCCGTCACGTCCTCCTCGCCGGTGAGGATCAGTACGGTCATCTCCGCGGCCGTGTCAGTCGTCGAAGTGCGTCTTGGAGCCCGCCGTGGAGGTCGTGGTTCCCAGCTCTCTCAGCAGCGCGTGGTCGGATGCGGCGATCCGTCCGTCCGTGAGAACGTTCAACTGCAGCCCGGAGTCGTAGGCGTACGGCGTGGAGGCGTCCAGTTCCACTGCCGGACGAGCGTAGTTGAGCGCGAACGGTTGCATCGTCTCTCCCCTGTCGGTGCAGCCGCGACCAAGCCGTGTTGCTGCTTGTGGCGTCGCTTGGCCCGCTGACTTCGTTTCGGGTTCCCGAGACTTATACGAATCGAACGGGTGATTGGTTTCCTTACGGAGAGTAGTCTTTGGCGGCCGGATGCCCGCGGCGCCCGAAAAGTCCGGGTCGTTGAGCCGGTACGGGCAGCCGGTCACCGCCGGCGGCGTGCAGCGAACGCAGGGCCAGGAGCAGCACGCCGATGTCGTCCAGGTACACCGGGTCGGGCAACAGGTCCGTGGGCAGGAGCAGATAGACGACCGCGCCCCAGAAGACCCAGCGCGGCCCCGTGGGAAGGCCCGCGCGGCGCAGCTCCCGCCGGGTGCGCACCAGACGCCCGAGCAGCACGACGGCGACGGCCAGCACGGCGGCCAGGGCCAGTGCGACGGCAATGAGCAGCACCTTCCCGGTGGAGTCCACGCTTCGGGCCCTTCCTCGTCGTGCCGCTCGCGGCGCCTTCCCTTGTCGGATGCCCAGGTTGCCGCACTTCCATGACCGGACGTCACCCCGCTGCGTCGTCCCGGTGGCGCGCCGGGCGGCGGCGACCTTGTAATGGCGGGGTAAAGGCGTGTCGCGCTTCGGGGGCGCAGAGGCGGCCGCACCCCTGCCATGGAGCCCAGCATGACCACCCGCTCTTCACCATCCCAGTCGAACCAGGCCGTCATCGACTTCACCGACGAGATCCACTGGTCCGGGCCGCCCGGCGGTATGGATGAAGGCGGCGAGGGCGAGGGCGCGGCCGGTGATCCGGTCGGCGGCCTCGTCCGGGCCGCGGTCGACGACCGCCCCCTGGAGGAGGTCCTCCGGCTCGTCACCCTCCTGGAGGGATCGCCCGAGCACGCCGAGGCCGTCCGGCACGCCCTGCGCGCGGTCGCCCTCGACCGGCCCGTGGAGGACGTCGCCGGCCTGGTCGCGGAGCTGACCCGGCCGCCGCGGCCGGCCGACAGCGCCGACGACACGATCCGCGCCGCGGTCGGCGGCCGCAGCGTGGCGGACGTCACCCGGCTGGTGGCGCTGCTGCACCGGCCGCCGCACCTGCCGCACTGCGGCCGGACGGCGACCCGCGCGGCCGCCGCGAGCCGCACGGTCGAGGAACTCGTCGAGCTGATCGGGCGGCTGGCCGGGGAGCGGCACGACGCACCGCGCGATGTGCCGGTCACCGAGCCGGGCGCGGTCCCGCCGCAGGAGCCGGAGGTTGCGCGGGAGCCGGGGGAGCGGGCCGGGCGGCCGACGTTCTGGCCCAGCTGGATCGCCGCGGCCGCCCTCGTGGTGTGCGGCGCGGCCTACTTCCCGCTGCGCTGGCAGGGCGTGCCCCTGCTCGTCTGCTTCCTTGCCCTCACGGTGTCGGGGCTGTGCGGGCTGCTGGCCCTGTTGCTGGCCCTGCGCACTGGTGTGGCGGCCCTGGTGGCGGGCGCGGTCGTCCCGGCGGTGCCGGCCGCGGTCGGCTACGTCGAGGGCAGGTTCGCCCCGGCGCAGGCCTCCCGCGCCCTGGCGATCACGGTGGCGCCACCGCTCAGCGCCGGACTGACCGCGGTGTGCGCGTCGTTGGCCAGTCTGGCCGCGCTCTCGTTGCTGCTGATGGTGCAGGCGGCCGAGCGGCATCCGCCGCCCCGGCCGGCCGGACTGGGCTCCGGGGCTGTCAATCCGCCTGCTCCGTAGGCCGGTTGCCCGGCGCCGGGAAAGGCCCCGTGCGGAAGTGAACGCCCAGGGCCCGACGGACGGTGCCGCCCTCGGGGGAGCCGCCCTGCCGCGGCGCGTCCGGGCGGCCTCCCGGACGTGCCGCCGCGCGGACCGCGTGTCCGGGCCGCGTCGCCCGGCGGGTCCGGGCACCCTTACCGCCGCGAACCGGGTTCAGTCCCCGGTCCGCGGATCCGAGCCTCCGGCCGGTGGGGACGTGCCGGCGTCCCCGCCGGCCGGAGTCGCGCCATCGTCGTCGGAAGGAGCCGCACCGGCCTTCGGCCGCCGCTCCGGGGCACTGCCCGGGCGCAGCGACAGGGCGGTGCCCTTCAGACGCCCGAGTCCGCGCGCCAGTTGCTGGAAGGCGGAGCCCGTGGCCGTACGGGCCTGCTTCCCGGCGGGCAGTACGCCCCCGGCCTCCGCCTCCCGGTACACGGCGAGGGCCTCGTGGGCGCGCTCGGCGGCCTCCTTGTACAGGTCCCGGGACTTCGTCATCGCCTCCAGGGCCTCCGAGTACATGGTGACGAGCTCGCGCGCCCGGGCGAGTTCCTCCTCGAAGGTCAGCAGCCGCCAGTCCTCGCGCAGTGCGGTGAGGGCGCGGTCGGCGCCGTTCGGCAGGGGCCGGGGCAGCGCGGCGAAACGGTTGAGGGCGTCGATGAGTTCGGCCGGTTCCGTGCCGTCGAGGAAGACGCTGCGCACCGAGAAGTCGGCCACGTCGTAGCCGGGCGGCGCGGGACTGCCGGGCAGGACCACGGCGCCACCGCGGGGCAGCCGGACGCCGAAGTCGTCCAGCACCCAGTTCACGGCCCGGAACCGGTGCGGCGCGGCCCGGTGCTCCACCACCCGGTGCCGCAGCCCCTCGGGCAGTCCCCGCACCACAGCCGCCCGGCCGCGCTCGTCGGGCGTCATGGCCTCGTGGACGACGACGTGCAGCGTCCAGGTGTCCCGCGCCGCGTGCCGCAGGATCCGCCGGAGGTCCTTGTCGTCTTCCGGGAGGGGGGTGACCTCGCCGAGCCGCAGCCCGGTGACGGCCTCGTACTGCCAGCCGGCGTCGGGCCCCTGCGGCCAGAACATGGTGGCGGGGGAGGGCCACCGCGGATCCCACGGCTGCTCCGCCTCCGCCATCAGCACCCACTCGTGCTCCGGGGCGGACTGTCCGGATCCGGAGCCGGTGAGGGGCGACAGCATGAGCCGGGCCCGTACGGTCACCTCCCCGGGCACCAGCCAGCGGGCCTCGAAGACCTTCTCGCCGCCGGGGCCGGCGTCCTCCGGTTCGAGGTGGTCGAAGACGACGCCGTCGGCCTTGAGTTGCTTCAGGTGCCGCCGTACGACGTCCTCCGCGGCGGGCCCGGTGTGGCGGCCGCGGGCCGGCCACACCGTGGGAGGTGTCGCGGGACGGGGGGAGGGAGAGTTCGACATGAGCCAATCTGAGAGCGGGGACGGCATGTGCGTTCAGTATCGCCAAGCCGGATCATGCCCGGTCGGGCGGGGTCGACACCCGTACCGCCGCGGCGGCGGCACCGCCGGCCCAGGGCCATACGCGTGATCCGGCCGGGCGTTCTCGGTGGTCAGCCCGTCCGGGCGGTGGCCCGTGGACGCCCACCGCGAGTTTCCGGCGGGCGACGGCGCGGCGTTGACGGGGGCGCCGGAGCACCGGAACTCCGGCAGGACCGACGCCTCGGGGGCCGCCTTCCCCGTTCGGAGCAGGTCACGCCCTGAGAGGCTGACAGTCCTACTGCATTCGGCGGTGGAACGGTGTACTGCGGGGCCCGGGACCCTCACCGTGGGAACGCCCGTGTTCTTCGAGCGACAGGAGTTCTCCATGAGGATCAGAATGACGGCTGCGGCCGCACTGGCCGGCGCGGCCCTGATGACGTGCGCGGGGACCGCCGCGGCCGACGCCGGCGCGACCGGTTCGGCGAGCAACAGCCCCGGGGTGCTCTCCGGCAACGTCATCCAGGTCCCCCTCGACCTCGGCCTCAACCTGTGCGGCAACTCGCTCAACCTGATCGGCCTGCTCAACCCCGCCGCCGGGAACGTGTGCGCGAACACCTAGGCGACCGGGCGGGGCGGTGCGTGCGCCTGCGCGCACCTGTCTCCCGTACAGCGGGACGAGCCGGGCCCCTCGCGGGGCCCGGCTCGTCCCGCGTCGGAATCCGTGCGGGCGCGCGCGGGATTACGCGCCGCTCGCCCGGAGCATGTCCTCGCGTTCGACGATCTTCACACGCTCGCGGCCCTGCGGCTCGCCCAGGGCCTTCTCGGCGGCGTCCAGGCGGTACCAGCCCTCCCAGGTGGTGAAGCGGACGTTCCGCTCGGCGAGGAAGGCGTCGACGGCCTCCGGGCCGGGCGAGGCGGGGGTGTGCAGGCGCCCGTTCGCGAAGTCGTCCAGCAGGTTGGCGACCGTCTCGTTGGCGTCGCCCTTGGTGTGGCCGATGAGGCCCACGGGGCCGCGCCGGATCCAGCCGGTGACGTACAGGGACCGCACGTGCTCACCGGACTCGGCGGTGATCCGGCCGCCCTCGTCCGGGACCGTGCCCGACTCCAGGTCCCAGGGCAGCTTGGGCAGCCTGTCGGAGAGGTAGCCCACGGCGCGGTAGACGGCCGTGACGTCCCAGTCCTTGAAGGTGCCGGTGCCCTTGACGTTGCCGGTGCCGTCGAGTTCCGTGCGCTCGGTGCGCAGGCCGGTGACCCGGCCGTCCTCGCCGAGGATCTCGGACGGGGACTCGAAGAAGTGCAGGAACAGCTTGTGCGGCCGGTCGCCGACGTCGCGGATCGCCCAGTTCTCCAGCGTCTTGGCGACCATGTCGGCCTGCTTGTTGCCGCGCCGGGTCGCGATGGACCCCTCGTCGTAGTCGATGTCCTCGGGGTCGACGACGACCTCGATCGTGGGGGAGTGGTCCAGCTCCCGCAGCTCCATCGGGCTGAACTTGGCCTGTGCCGGGCCCCGGCGGCCGAACACGTGGACCTCCACGGCCTCGTTGGCCTTCAGGCCCTCGTGCACGTTCGGCGGGATCTCGGTCGGCAGCAGCTCGTCGGCCGTCTTGGCCAGGATGCGGGCCACGTCCAGGGCGACGTTGCCGACCCCGAGCACGGCGACCTTCCGCGCCGTCAGCGGCCAGGTACGCGGCACGTCCGGGTGCCCGTCGTACCAGGAGACGAAGTCGGCGGCGCCGTACGAGCCGTCCAGCTCGATGCCGGGTATGGGCAGCGCCCGGTCGGCCGTCGCACCGGTGGAGAAGATCACGGCGTCGTAGAACGCGCGCAGGTCGTCCAGGCTGATGTCGCCCGGGTAGTCCACGTTGCCGAAGAGCCGGATCTGCGGCTTGTCGAGCACTTGGTGGAGGGCCGTGACGATGCCCTTGATCCGGGGGTGGTCGGGCGCGACCCCGTAGCGGATCAGGCCGAACGGGGCCGGCATGCGCTCGAAGAGGTCGATGGACACGCCCGGCTCGGTGGCCACGTCGGACTTGAGGAGGGCATCGGCGGCGTAGATCCCGGCGGGGCCGGCTCCGACGATGGCTACCCGCAGGGGGCGGGGCATGATCAGGTTCCCTTCGAGCGAGGACGTTCGACTCGTCGGCAACCCTAAACTAAGGCAAACCTAAGTTGGTACGCGGGTCCCGTCTATGGACTCATAAGGCCGATGTATGGCCTCTCCGACCGCAGGACGGCACGGCGCCGGTCGGGCATGGTGGACGTGTGATCGGGTTGGCCGCGTGCTTCGCCGTGATGGGGGCCGCCAGCAACGCCATGGGCACGGCCTTCCAGCGCAAGGCGGCCTCCACGGTCGCGCGCGGCGGCGGCCTGCGTCTGCTGCTCGCCCTGGCACGCCGCCCCGCCTGGCTGGCGGGTATCGGCGGGGTCATGGGGGCCGCCCTGTTCCAGGCTCTCGCCCTGGTGAACGGGCCGATGGCACTGGTGCAGCCCCTGTTCATCCTGGAACTGCCGTTCGCCCTGCTCATCGCCGCCCCCCTGATGCACCGGGGGCTGCCACGGGCGGGCTGGTGGGGCGTGGCGGGCATGGTCGGCGGGCTCACACTGGTCCTGGTCTCGGCCGCCCCCTCCGGGGCCCGGGACCAGGCGTCCATGATGCGGTGGATCCCGGCCCTGGCGGTCTGCCTCGGGGCGATGGCCGCGGCGGTGGTCCTCGCCCGGCCGGGACGCCCCGCCCTGTTCCGCGCCGCCGTGCTGGCCGCGGCCGCCGCCATCGGCAACGCCCTGACCGCCGCCCTGCTGAAGTCGGCGGCCGGCACCCTTGACGCCTCCGGCCTCCCGGTCTTCCTCACCACCTGGCAGACGTACGGGTTCGCGCTCACCGGGATCGGCGCCCTGTTGCTGCTGGAGAACGCCCTCCAGGCCGGCTCGCTGGCCGCCTCCCAGCCGGCGCTGACGCTCGGCGACGCCACGGTGAGCCTCCTGCTGGGCGTCACGCTCTTCGGCGAACAGATCCGCACGGGCTGGTGGCTGCTCCCGGAGCTGATCGGCGCCGGACTGATCCTCTGGGGTGTCCTGCGCCTCATCCACGTGGTCCCCCACGCCCAGCAGACCCTCCTCGGCGACGGCCGCAGGGCCGCCCCGGCCACCGGCCGGCCGGCCCCACCCGAACGCGCGGCCGGATCCTAGGGAGCGTGACCGTCAGCCCGGGAAGCGGTTCATGGAGCGCAGGGTCCAGCGGCGTTCCGCGTAGGCGAGGTCGTCGCGCCACAGGCGTCCCGCCGCCGCCCGCATCAGCGGTCGCAGCAGCGGCGCCGCGCGGCGGACCGCGGCGAAGCCCGGACGGTCGGAGGTGGCGATCACCGCCTCCACGACGGCGGTACGCGGCCGGCCCGACGAGTCCGGGCCGAGCGGCGTGGCGTGTGTCTCCACCACCGAGCCCCGCCCCTCGCCCTCGGTGATGCGCATGACCACCGTGCGCGGCTCGGAGGCGGTGAACTCCGCCCGCACGGGCACGACAAGCCGCCCCGCCACCTTGAAGGACACGTCCACGGTGAAACCGTCGTCGCCCTCCGTCCCGCCGCGGCGCGCGCCCCCCTCCGGCGGGGCGACCACCCTGAGGTCCACGAACGAGTACGGGTGGAACCAGGCGCCGTGCCAGGGGTCCAGCCGGTTGGCGACCACGTCCTCGGGCTCGCAGACGCCGACGCCCACGTAGACGGCCGGCAGCGAGGAGGAACCGGCGGGCCGCCGGGGAACGAACGGCGCGGCGGTGGCCGGTTCACCGCCGACGTCGTCCAGGCGCACCCAGACCAGCACCCCGTCGTCGTGCACCGGCAGCGGCTCCCAGTCGGCGAACGGGGCCCCGTCCAGGGCGAGTCCGTGCCAGTGGCAGATCAGCGTGCCGCACCGGACCGCGCCGTCCGCCAGCGGTGCCCCCAGGTGCGGGCAGATTCCGGGACCGGCCACCAGCCGGCCCCCCGCGCCGCGCCAGACGACGACCTCCCGGCCGCCGACGGTCCCGGCCATGGGGCGCCCGCCGCCCACGTCACGGGTGGGCCCGACGACGTACCAGTTGCCCGACGGGCGGGCCTGCGCCCGCTTCAGCGCCTGCGCGATGACGGCCGGGCGGGCGTCCACCCAGGTCGGGCGCTGGTCCTGCCAGGGAACGGGACGCGGCCGCACCCGCAGGAGCCGGCGCCGCGGGCGGCCGGGGGACTGCCGGGAGCTCACACGACCTCCTGGCGTGCCGGGGCGGAAGGCGCGGAGGGCGTGATGAGGGGCGTGGAAAGGGGCCGTTCCGTACGAACGGGGCCACGGCGGCGCTCGGTCAGGCGGGCCGCGGCCACCCGGACGAGACCGTCCGCGGCGACCACCGCACGGCGCCTGCGCGCCACCACGGCCCGTTGCCGCACCGTGCTGTACCCGGCGTCGGCGACAGCGTCGAGAATGCCCGCGTACAGCACGCACGCGGTCCGGATGCACGGCCGGGACACCGGGTCGAGCATGGCGATGCCGGGCGCGGCCCGGCGGTACACCCGCCGGGTGAGGTCCTCGAAAGCGCGCAGCGCCGCCACGATGCGCCGGTCGGGGCGGTCCCGGTCCCGGCTCCAGCGCAGCAGCTCCCGGTCCACCCCGTGCGCTGCCAGCAGGTCGGCGGGCAGGTAGACCCGGTCGCGGTCCAGGTCCTCGCCCACGTCCCGCAGGAAGTTGGTGAGCTGGAAGGCGACGCCGAGCGCGGCGGCGTGCGGGGCCGCCTCCTCGCGCGGCACCACCGTCCCGAGCACGGGGAGCATCTGCAGCCCGATCACCGCCGCCGAGCCGTGCATGTAGGCGCGCAGGTCGGCGTAGGTCGCGTAGTCCGTGACCTCCAGATCGCTGCGCATCGAGGCCATGAAGTCGGTGAAGTGGCGGTGGTCGATCCCGTACCGGCGCGCGGTGTCGGCCACGGCCCGCACCGTCGGCTCGTCGCTGCGGCCCTCGCGCAGAGCGGACTCCAGTTCCTCCTGGAGCCGGGCGAGTGCCGCGGACCGCGAACTCGCGCTCACCGCCGGGTCGAGCGAGTCGACGATGTCGTCCGCCCAGCGTGCGAACCCGTACAGGGCGTGCACCGCCGGCCGCCGCTCGGCGGTCAGCAGCCGGGTGGCGAGGAAGTACGTCCTGCCGTGACGGGCGTTCAGCCGCCGGCACCGCGTGTACGCCTGACGCAGCGCCGGATCGGTGATGCCCGCCGCGTCCAGCTCGTGGCCGGTCATGAGCGCGCCCCTTGGGCCGCCGTGCGCGCCGGTCTGCGCGTCCCCGGCCCGGCCGCCGCCCCTCCGGTGATGCGGGCCGCCGCCAGTTTGCCGGACAGCAGGACGGTCGGCACGCCGACGCCGGGCGTGGTGCCGCACCCGGCCAGCACCGCGTTCTCGGTGCCGCGCACCAGGTTGCGGGGCCGGAAGGGACCGGTCTGCGCGAAGGTGTGGGCGGCGGAGAACGGCGTGCCCGCCGCATGGCCCAGAGCCTGCCAGTCGGCCGGAGTGACCAGGCACTGCGTCTCGATCGCCGACCCGATGCCCGCGAGGCCCCTGCGTTCCAGCTCGGTGAGCAGCGCGTCGCGGTAGCGCGGCGCGAGGTCGCCCCACTGCGCGGCGGAGGGCCCCAGAGTCGTGTTCGGGCAGGGCGCCAGGACGTAGTGGAGATGTCGGCCCGGCGGGGCCAGCCCCGGATCGGTGGCCGTGGGGCGGGTGATCAGCAGGGAGGGGTCGCTCATGAGCTCTCCGGTCCGGGTGAGTTCGTGGAAGGTGCGCCGCCACGCCCGCCCGAACGACAGGGTGTGGTGCGCCAGTTGGGGCCAGGTGCGATCGCATCCGGCGTGCAGGACCACGGCGGACGGCGCATGGGTCACAGGCACCGGGCGGCGCGGCGTGCGCCCGAGCAGGCGGTAGGCCACGGGGAGGTCCGGCGTGAGGACGACGGCGTCGCACGGGATGCGCTCGTCGGCCGTCACGACCGCGGTGATCCGGTCGCCTGACCGTTCCAGCCGGATCACGTCCCGGCCGAACCGCAGGTCGGCGCCCACGTGGGCGGCGGCATCCGCCATGGCCCGGGGCAGCGCGTGCATGCCGCCGCGCGGGAAGTACACCCCGGCGACGGTGTCCATGTAGGCGATCACCGCGTACGCGGCGAGCGCCCGGTGCGGTGCCACCCCCGCGTACAGGGACTGGAAGGAGAAGACCCGCCGCAGCCGTTCGTCCCGCAGGTAACGGCCGATGCGCGCGTCGAGCCGCCCGAAGCCGCCCAGGGCGGCCAGCCGGGCCAGATCGGCGTTGACCAGTTGCAGCGGCGAGTCGAAGTTGGCGTCGATGAACCGGCGCCGCTGCACCCGGTGGAGCTGTTCGAGCCAGCGGCGCAGCCGCCGGTACCCCGCCGCCTCCGCGCCGCCCGCGAAGCGCTCCACCTCGGCCTCCATCGCGGCCGCGTCGGTGTGCACGTCGAGCACGGCGCCGTCGGCGAACCCCGCCCGGTACGCCGGACGCAGCGGGACCAGTTCCACCCGGTCGCCGAGCCGCTCGCCGACCGCGGCGAACGCCTCCTCGGCGATGTCGGGCATGGTCAGCACGGTCGGACCGGTGTCGATGAGGTAGCCGCCCCGCACCAGCCGCCCGGCCCGCCCGCCCGGCAGCGGGTCCCGTTCGACGACGGTGACCCGGCGGCCCGCGCCCAGCAGATGCAGGGCGGCCGACAGCCCGGACAGACCGGCACCGACGACCACCACGTGATCGGTGCGCCCGGTGAGGGTCCTGGTCATCACCCATTCCTCTCGCATGGCCGAAGCACGGTTCGGCGAAGCACGGTTCGTCTGAGTCATTCCTCGGCGACGGCCTCGCCGGATGCGCCGAACGGGGGCACGTTGCGGGGAAACCGCCCCACCGGGCCCGCCGCCCCCGCCGACACGCCGCGCGCGCTGCATCCGGACGCCCGGAACAGCCGGAATGCTTCGCGTGACGCCCGAGTCCGTACGGGCGCGGCGGGAAGGAGCCCTGAACCGTGCTGGAGGCGGACGTCGCCATCGTCGGAGCGGGAGCCGCGGGCCTGTCCCTGGCCCACTGGCTGGCCCGGCGCCCCGCCGGGGCACGCCCCGTGACCGTCGTCCTCCTGGATGCGCCGCCGGGCCCGCTGCGCCCGCCCCACCGCACCTGGTGCTACTGGGAGACGGAGAACGGCCCCTACGACGCGGCCCTCACCACGTCCTGGCGGCGGCTGCGCGTCCACGGAGCCGACGGGCACGCCACCGAACGGGACATCGCCCCGCTGCGCTACAAGATGCTCCGGTCGGACGACTTCGAGACGTTCGTCGCCCACTGGACGGCCGGCAGCCCGGACACGCGGCGGCTGACGGCCGCGGTCGAGACCGTCGAGCCGGTTCACGGCGGCGCCGAGGTGCGCGCCCGTACCGCCGACGGGCGACCGGTGGCCGTGCGGGCGCGCTGGGTGTTCGACTCGCGTCCGCCGGGCAGCCTCCCGGCGGCCAGGACCACGCTGCTCCAGCACTTCCACGGCTGGTTCGTGCGCCACGACCGACCCGTCTTCGACCCGCACACCGTGGAGTTCATGGACTTCCGCACACCGCAGCCGGCGCACGGGCTGTCATTCGGGTACGTCCTGCCCACCGGGCGGCGGCACGCGCTCGTCGAGTACACCGAGTTCTCCGCGCGGGTCCTGCCGCGCGAGGCGTACGAGGCCGCCCTGCGGCACTACACGGGCAGCGTGCTGCGGCTCGGCCGCTTCGAGGTCACCGGCACCGAGTCAGGGGTGATCCCGATGACGGACGCCGTGTTCGCCCGGCAGAGCGGGCCGTCGGTCTTCCTCATCGGCGCGGCCTCCGGGGCGACCCGCCCGTCGACCGGGTTCACGTTCGCCGCCGTGCAGCGCCAGACGCGCGCCGTGGCCGCCGCGCTCCACGCGGGCCGCCGTCCCCTGCCGCCGCCCGCGCACCGGACCCGCGCACGGGTCATGGACGCCGTCCTGCTGCACGCCCTCGACAGCGGCCGCGTCGACGGGGCGGCCTTCTTCGCCGAGCTGTTCCGGCGGGTTCCGGCACGGCGGCTGCTGCGCTTCCTCGACGGCTGGACCGGGCTCCACGAGGACCTGGCGATCGGCCTGCGCACCCCCGTCCGACCCATGCTGCGCTCCGCACTCGAACTGCCCCGCCTGCCCCGCCGCCCCTTCCCCGACCCCTGACCGCCCCCCGCCGTGCGCGACACCTCCCCGCGCGATACCCCACGACCCACGGAGCCCGCATGCCCACACCGCACGACGACACCCCGACCACTGCGACCGGTCGCGCGGCACACGACTGCGGTCCGGTCGTCGCGAGCGCTGCCTCTGGCGATTGCGAGCCGACCACCGCGGCTGGTCCCGCTGCATGTGGCTGCGGTCCGGTCGCCGACGATCCGACCACCGCGACCGGTCCCCTCAGGCGCGGTCGCGTCCCGGCCGCCGAGGCCGATGGCCCCTGCGGTTACGAGCCGGCCCCCGCGAGCGATGGTTCCGGCGACTGCGAAGCGGCCCCCGTGAGCGATGGCCCCGGTGGTGACGGTCCGCGCGTCGCGGCAGGCGTGCCCGCCGGCCGCGAGGCGGCCTCGCGTTCGAGGCCGACGGGTCGTGTCCGTCGTGGCCGGGACCGGCGTGCCGGGGTGCTGTTGCCGGTCCCGGGCGCGCCGCGGATCAGCGGGCCGGCCCCCGCGGCGGCCGTCGTCGGGGGCGGTGTCGCCGGGCTGGCCGCGGCGACCGCGCTGGCGGAACGCGGTGTGCGGGTCACCCTGTACGAGCGTGAACCGGTCCTCGGCGGACGCCTCGCGGGGTGGCCCACCACACTGCGGGACGGCACGACCGTGACGATGGGCCGGGGATTCCACGCCTTCTTCCGCCAGTACTACAACCTGCGCGGGCTGCTGCGCCGGACCGATCCGGGCCTGGAACGGCTGAACGGTCTGCCGGACTACCCGCTGTGGCACCGCTCCGGGATGCGTGACGGCTTCCGGCACGTGCCCCGGACCCCGCCCTGGAGCGCCCTCGGCTTCGCGGCCCTGAGCCCGTCCTTCCCACCGCGCGACCTGACCCGGATGCGCCCGGTCGCCGCGCTGCCGCTGCTCGACGTGCGCGTGCCCGACGTCTACGACCGCCTCGACCACGTCAGCGCCCACGACTTCCTGGAGTCGATCCGCTTCCCCGAGGCCGCGCGTCACCTCGCCTTCGAGGTCTTCTCCAGGAGCTTCTTCGCCGACCCGCGGGAGCTGTCGGCCGCCGAGATGGTCCTCATGTTCCACATCTACTTCCTGGGTTCCGCGGAGGGGCTCCTCTTCGACGTCCCGGCCGAGCCGTTCCCGGCCGCCCTGTGGGACCCCCTGGCCCGCTACCTGCGGCGGCACGGCGCCGAACTGCGCACGTCGGCACCCGTGCACAGCGTCGTACCGGCTCCGCACGGCGGATTCACCGTGACCCTGCCGGACGGACCGCGCCACCACGACGCCGTGGTGCTGGCCCTCGACGTCGCGGGGCTGCGGCGGCTCGTCGCGGACTCCGCGCGGCTCGGCGACCCCGCGTGGCGCGCGGGAATCGGCCGCCTGCGCACCGCGCCGCCCTTCCTGGTCTCCCGCCTCTGGCTGGACCGCCCGGTGGCCCGCGACCGTCCGGGCTTCCTGGGCACGAGCGGATACGGCACGCTCGACAACGTCAGCGTGCTGGAGCGCTGGGAGGGCGAGGCCGCCCGCTGGGCCGCGCGCACCGGTGGGTCCGTGGTCGAGCTGCACGCCTACGCCCTGCCCGAGGAAGCGGACCCGGACGTCCAACGGGATCGGCTCGTAGGGCAGTTGCACCGGGTGTACCCCGAGACGCGGGCCGCGCGCGTCATGGACGAACGGCACGAGTGGCGGGCGGACTGCCCGCTGTTCCCGGTGGGCGGCTACCGTGACCGGCCCACCGTGCGCACGGCCGACCCGTACCTGGTGCTCGCCGGCGACACGGTCCGTACGGATCTGCCGGTGGCGCTCATGGAACGTGCGGCCACCAGCGGATTCCTGGCCGCCAACGCCCTGCTGGAGCGCTGGGGGGTGCGCGGCCAGACCCTGTGGACGGTCCCGGACCAGGGGCGCAGCCGTGTGTTGCGCGGGCTCGCCCGCCTGGCGCACAAGGCGTAAAAGCCCCCGGACGGGAGGACGTTGCTCAGCGGGTGCTCAGCAGCCCCTGCCGCAGCCGCCCCAGCAGCCGGTTGAGCAGGCGGGAGACATGCATCTGCGAGATGCCCAGCCGCTCCCCGATCTGCGCCTGGGTGAGTTCCTCGACGAACCGCATGTGGATGATCACCCGGTCCCGCTCGTCGAGTTCGGCCAGCAGCGGAGCCAGGCTGTGGAGGTCCTCCACGAGCTCCATGCCGGTGTCCTCGGCGCCGATGAAGTCGGCGAGGACGTTCTCGCCCTCCTCGCTGCCGCTGACGGCGGCGTCCAGGGAGGCGGAGGTGTAGCCGTTGGACGCCACCATCGCGTCGACGACCTCCGGCTCGGGCAGGTTCATCAGCTCCGCGAGCTCCGCGGTCGTGGGCTTGCGGCCCAGCCGGCTGCCGAGCTCCTCGGTGGCCTTGGCCAGCTCGACGCGGGCCTCCTGCAACCGGCGCGGTACGTGCACGGCCCAGGAGGTGTCGCGGAAGAAGCGCTTGATCTCACCGACGATGTACGGCACGGCGAAGGACGTGAACTCCACCTCGCGGGCCAGCTCGAACCGGTCGATCGCCTTGATCAGGCCGATCATGCCGACCTGGACGATGTCCTCCATCTCCTGCGGACCCCGGCTGCGGAAGCGGCCGGCCGCGTAGCGGACCAGGGACATGTTCATCTCGATCAGCGTGTTGCGCGCGTACTGGTGCTCGGGCGTGCCCTCCTCCAGCGTCGTCAGCCGTTCGAAGAACAGCCGTGACAGGGCCCGCGCGTCGGTGGGCGCGACCTTTGAGGGGTCGGCCACCTCCGGCAGCTCCGTACGAGCCCGAGTCGCCTTCGCCGCTGTGGTCACCGCCATCGTGCGGCCCTCCCTCTCATCCGGAACACCTTCGTAACGCGTCCACCTTCCTGATCAAGTTTGTTGATCAAGGCGGACCCCGCAGCGTCTACCCCGGTGCGCAAACCTCACACCCATATATTTCCCCTTCTCGCGCCGACGCGCCTGTCGAGCCGGGTGTGAGGGACCGCGGCGAAGGGCGCCGAGCCGAGCCGGCTCCGCGCGGGGATCAGCCGACGCTGGGAGGGCAGCCGTGGAGCACGAGGCGCGCGTCGGATGCGTGCGTGGAACGTTCGCCGGTCGAGGGCGGGCGCGGATGTGGCTCGCCGGGATGGTGCGCGTGCGGATATCGACGGTCGGTCGGGGGTGCGGGCGGTTGTCGCCCGCTGGGAGGGTACGCGTGTGGGTACCGCCCTCCGTCGTGGGCAGGCGCGGCTGTGGCCCGCCAGGCGGGTGCGCGTGTGCATGTCGACCGTCGGTCTCAGGTGCTTGTGGATGGCCCGCCTGGCCGGGGCGCGTGCTGAAGGCGACCGCCCGGGGCCCGGCGCGGGCTTCGGTGCTGATCGGAAGGAGCCTTCGTGAACGAGGAGCCTTCGTGAACAGGGGTGCGCGTGCCGTCGATGCGGCGGGGCGTGATCCGAGGCGGTGGAAGGCCCTGTGGGTCACGCTCGCCACCGGGTTCATGAGCCTGCTCGACGTGACGATCGTGGCCGTGGCGCTGCCGTCGATGCAGCGGGACCTGACGGCCTCGCCGGCCTCCGTGCAGTGGGTCGTCTCCGGCTACGCCCTGTCGTTCGCCCTCGTCCTGGTTCCGGCGGGCCGGCTGGGCGACGCGGTGGGACGGCGCAAGATCTTCCTGTGGTCCCTGGCCGGCTTCGTGATCTGCAGCGCCGGAGCGGGCGCCGCACCCACGATCACCTGGCTCGTCGTCGCCCGGATCGCGCAGGGCGCCTGCGCGGGCTGCCTCGCCCCGCAGAACTCGGCGCTGATCCAGCAGATGTTCCGCGGTGCCGAACGTGGCCGTGCCTTCGGGCTCTTCGGCGCCACGGTGGGCATCTCCAGCGCGGTGGGCCCCGTCACCGGAGGACTGATCCTGGCGCTGGCGCACGGCACCCAGGGATGGCGCTGGATCTTCTACGTCAACGTGCCGATCGGGGCGCTCGCGCTGCTGCTCGGCCTCCGGCTGCTGCCCCGCGTGGCGCCCGGCCGCCGGGAACACCTCGACCTGCCGGGCGTGCTCCTGCTGGGCGCCGGGGTGCTGGGCCTGATGCTGCCCCTGGTGTTCGCCGACAGCGGGGGAGTGCGCAGGTTGTGGTGGCTGTTCGTGGTGGGTCTGGTGCTCCTGGTGGCCTTCGCCCGCTGGGAGCGGCGGGTGGCGGCACGCGACGGCGGGCCGCTGCTGGATCCACGGCTCCTGACCTGCACCCGCGGCTACGCGGCCGGCACCGCGCTGGGCACGCTGTACTTCGTGGGCTTCAGCGGGGTGTGGCTGGTGTTCGCCCTGTTCTTCCAGGACGGCCTCGGCTACACGCCACTGGACTCGGGTCTCGCCGTGACCCCGTTCGCGATCGGCTCGGCGGCCGCGGCGGTGGTCGCGGGGAGGCTGGTGGAGCGGTTCGGACGGCTGCTGACCGTCTGGGGGCTGGTCACGGTCGTCCTCGGGCTGGCGGCCACCGCGCTGATCCTGCGGTCGGCTCCGCCGGACGCCATGGCGTGGTGGGCCGCGCCCGCCCTGTTCGTGGGCGGCGTCGGCAGCGGCTGCGTCATCTCCCCGAACGTGACGATGACACTGAGTGACGTACCGGTGCGGATGGCCGGGGCCGCCGGCGGTGCCCTGCAGACCGGACAGCGGCTCGGCGGCGCGGTGGGCACGGCGGCCCTGCCCGGCCTGTTCTACATGGTGCTCGCGGAGAACGGGAGGGACTACCGCGAGGCCGTGACCTACGCCGTCGGCTGCGCCCTGGTGGCTCTGCTGGGGGCCCTCGCGCTCGCAGTCCTCGACTTCCGCCGCTACCGGCACCCCCGTGGCCGGCGCGGTCCGCGCGAGGTCAGCGCCGAGCACACCGGAGCGGGCCACGGCTGACGCCGCCGGTCACTCGTCGTGATCGGCAGCGAGATCCGGAGGTTTGGCCACCGCTTCGCCGAGCACCCGCATGGTGACACCGACACCGATTCCGCTGGGAGTGAGCGACTGTGGCTGGTGACCAGAAGGGCAAGGCCAAGAAGGAACAGATGAAGGGGAAGGCCAAGGAGACGGTCGGCCGCACGGTGGGCAACGAGAGGATGACCGCCGAGGGACAGGCCGAGAAGGCCAAGGGCGACGCCCGCCAGGCCAAGGAGAAGACGAAGGACATCTTCAAGGGCTGACGCCGATTTGGCGAGGACGGCGGCCCGAGCGCCCCTCGGACGAACCCTTCCCGGACGAGTCCGGGAGCGCCACCGGACCGGCACGAACGCCCTCAGCGGGACCCCTGCTCGTCGAGCGAGGGTCCCGCCGGCGTCTGTCCGGGCAGCGGAGCCGGCCGCCGGGCCCCTTCCTCGGGCAGCCGGTGCCGGCCGCGCAGCGCCGAGGCGACCGCGGAGACCAGGGCCATCGCCGCGGCCACGCCGAACACGATGGTCAGACCGTGGTGGAACGGCCCGGAGACCAACTCGGGGAAGAACGTGTGCCCGGTCAGGGCCTGCTGCTGCGCCGCGGGGAGCCGGTCGAGCGTTCCGCTCGGTCCCAGCAGGTGCTGTACGGGGTTGTCGCCGAGGAACGTGGCGAACAGCGTGCTCACCGGCGGCAGCGAGGCGGCGTGCTGGGCCGCGGCCGCCGGTACGCCGTGCGCCCGCAGCCCGTCGCCCAGCGCAGACGGCAGCGAGGACGCGAGCCCCGAGATCATCAGCGAGAAGAACACGCCGATGGACAGGGCGGTGCCCGAGTTCTGGAAGGTGGAGCGCATGCCCGAGGCCACACCGCGGTACTCCGGAGGCACGCTCCCCATGATCGACGAGGTGTTGGGCGCCGAGAACATGCCCTGTCCGAACCCGCTGATCAGCAGCAGCGCCGCGAACGGCCCGTAGGCGAAGTCCACCGGCAGGGCCAGCAGGCCGATGAAGGACGCCGTCACCAGCAGCAGGCCCGTCGTGGAGAACAGCCGGGCGCCGAACCGGTCGGAGAGATGGCCGGAGACGGGACCGGCGAGCAGGAACCCGAGCGTCAGCGGCAGCATGAAGAGGCCCGCCCACAGCGGGGTGTCCTCGAAGTCGTAGCCGTGCAGGGGCAGCCAGATGCCCTGGAGCCAGATGATGAGCATGAACTGGAGCCCGCCGCGCGCGATCGCGGTCAGCAGGGCGGCCACGTTGCCCGCGGCGAACGCCCGCACCCGGAACAGCGCGAGGTGGAACATGGGCTCGGCGACGCGTGTCTCGACGAAGCAGAACAGGAGCAGCAGGAGGCAGCCGCCCACCAGCCCGGCGAGCACCGGGGGGTTGCCCCAGCCGGTGGCGTCCCCGCCGTAGGGCTGGATGCCGTAGGTGATCGCGGCGAGCAGGATTCCGGCGCCCGCGGCGAAGGTGAGGTTGCCCGGCCAGTCCATACGGCCGCGCCGCCCCGGCGCCGTCTCCCGCAGGCTCAGGTACGACCAGATGGTGCCGCCCACGCTGATCGGCACGCTCACCCAGAACACGGCACGCCAGTCGACGGTGGCGAGCAGCCCGCCCGCGAGCAGGCCCAGGAACTGGCCGGCCAGCGCGGTGATCTGGTTGATGCCCAGGGCCGTCCCGCGCTGCCCGGCGGGGAAGGCGTCGGTGAGGATGGCGGCCGAGTTGGCGGTGAGCATGGACCCGCCGAAGGCCTGCACCACCCGCCACAGGATCAGCCACAGCGCACCCGCCCCGGCCCTGAACGGATCGAGGGACAGCGCCACGGAGGCGAAGGCGAAGACCAGGAACCCGAGGTTGTAGATGCGTACCCGGCCGAACATGTCGCCGAGCCGGCCGAGTACGACCACGAGCACCGCCGAGACCAGCAGATAGCCCAGGATCATCCACAGCAGATAGCCGATGTTGCCGGGCGCGAGCGGGTCGAGCCCGATGCCGCGGAAGATCGCCGGCAGCGAGATGATCACGATGGAGGCGTCCATCGTGGCGATCAGCACGCCCAGCGTGGTGTTCGACAGGGCGACCCACTTGTAGTGGGGGCCCACGACGGCGGGGGTACGGGGGGTCACAGCCGTTCCGCCAGCCGGTCGAGCAGGGGCAGCGCGGCGGCGAGCGTGCGCTGTTCCCGCGGGGTGAGTTCCTCGATGGCGTCGGCGAGCCGGCCGACGGACTCGGTGCGCCGCGCGGCCAGCATGTCGCGCCCGGCGTCGGTGACGGCCACCACGCAGCGGCGCCGGTCGACGGGGTGCGCGGAGCGCAGGACCAGGCCGCGCTGTTCGAGCGCGGCGAGGGTCGCCGCCATCGCCTGCGGCCTGACGCGTTCCAGTTCGGCCAGCGCGCCGGGCGAGTCCGGGCCGTCGGCGGCGAGCCGCGCCAGCACGGACATGCCGGACAGCGACACGTCACCCACGGCGTGCGCCTGCCGCAGCCGCCGGGTGATCCGCGCGACGGTCACCCGCAGATCGGAGGCGAGGGAAGCCGTGCCGTCCTCGCGTGCCGTGCTCTCCGGGGAGTCTGTGGTGGTGCCCGTACCGACCTGTTCGACGTCCACGTAGTAACAATAGGTTTATCAGTCTGGACTGTTGAACCAAGCGTCGGTCATCGTTGGCCCATGCACGCACATGGATCGCGGCGGCCGTTCAGCGGTCCCGGAAGACCTCCGCGGCCTGGAGCCTGCGCAGGTCCTCGACGACGCGGTACTGCCGCCCGGCCCGCTCGAAGAGGTCGTCCAGGCGCTGCGGATCCAGGCGCGTGTCCCGGTCGGCGAGCCCGCGCAGCACCTCCCACGCGCAGGCCTTTCCCCGGATGCCCAACTGCAGCAGCTCCAGCTCCAGCAGGGTGCTCAGCGGAGAGCGCCGCACCAGTCCGCCGTTGCTCTTCAGCCGCGCGGCCCGTTCGCCGAGGCGGCCGGCGTACACCTTGTAGCGGCGTACGGGGATCTGGAGGCCGCGCATGATCTCCAGCAGGCTCCTGCGGTCCTCGGCGATCTCGGCCGCGATCGGGGCCATCGCGTCGCCGATCTCCGAGCCCCGGGTCGCCATGGCCAGGTGGCGGGAGCGTTCCGTGCCCGCGGTGGCGCCCGCCAGATGGTCGTTGAGGTAGATCCCGAGCAGTTCGTGACCGGACTGCCCGGTGAACACCGGGAGGCGGCTACCGGCGCGGGCGTGCTCGCTCATGGTGTCCTCCCCGTCGCTCATCCGCCGTCGCGGGCGGGCAGCTTGGCGCGCAGGCCGCCGAGCGCGGCGGCCGGGCGCGCCGTCGCCCGTACCGACCGGCGCACCAGCCGCGCCTCGCGCTGCAGCTCGTGGGCCGTGTGACGGCCGCGCCACAGCAGGGACGGCCCGCTGCCGGTGTCGTCGGCCGCGATCAGCAGGCCGCCCAGCATGGACAGGTTCTTCAGGAAGTGGATGCGCTGCTGGGCGCGGCTCGTGTCGTCCTCCGCCTCCCAGAAGCGGTGCCCGGCGATGGTGGTGGGTACGAGGGTTCCGGCCAGGGCCGCGGCCGACAGCCGCGGGAACCACCCCAGACCGAGGAGCACGCCCGCCACGACCTGGACGCCGCCGCTGAGCCGTACGACCTGCTCGGTACGGTCCGGCAGCGCCGCCACCCGCTCGGTGATCGGCCGTACGACGGGTTCGGCGATCGGCGCCAGCTCCTCGGGACTGCGGAAGGAACTCATGCCTCCGACGACGAACATGGAGGCGAGCAGGGGCCGACCGGCCACGCGCAGCAGACTCATGGTCCTCTCCAGGGGGTGAGCGGTTCGTATGCGGCATTCCCCCGGGTTCCCTGCGCACGCCGGGGCAATCGGCCCACACGGTACGGAGGCACCCGGTGGTGTGCCGTCGCGCGGGGTGGGAACCCGGCGGCGGTCCAGCGGTAAGACCCCAGGTCCAGCAGCAAGGAGCCCGGCCATGGGACACGGCGGAGACGTCATTCAGGAACTGACCACCGACCACCGCGAAGTGGAGGAGATCTTCGCGCAGATGGAGGCCCTCCCCATGGGGAACGCGCGGCGCAAGGACCTGGCCGACCAGGCCACCATCGAACTGGTCCGCCACTCCGTGGCCGAGGAGATGCACCTGTACCCGGCGGTGCGTCGCTTCGTCCGGGACGGCAACACGATCGCCGACCGCGAGGTCGAGGACCACGCCGAGGCCGAGCAGACCATGAAGGACCTGGAGGGCCTCGGCGTGGACGACCCGCGGTTCGACGAGCTCGTCGGCCGTCTGATGCGGGAGATCCGCGAGCACGTCACCGACGAGGAACAGAACCTCTTCCCGCTGCTGCGGGAGGCCACCAAGCCCGAGGAACTGGAAGAGCTCGGCGAGAAGGTGCGCTCGGCGAAGAAGACCGCACCGACCCGGCCGCACCCCGCCGCCCCGGACAGGCCGCCCGCGAACAAGCTCCTCGCGCCCGGCGCCGGACTGGTCGACCGGATCCGGGACGCCGTCACCGGACGCGGCAGGACCGGCTGAGGTCCGCCGCCGCACCGGCGGCGCGCAGACCACCGCTCACGGGGCCGTCGAGGCCATCACCGCCCGACGGCCCCGCAGCCGTGCCCGTACGCCTGCCCGTATGCCGGCTCGTACGCCTGTGCCGAAGACGCACCCAGTGGTCCGCCCCGCAGCTGTCGCGCCCGTGCGGACCCCCGCCGCGGCCGCTACCTTCGTCGGAGGCACGCCGAATCCGCCGGGGAGGGCCCGTTCACCCCCAGGGAGGCGATGTGAGCCCGCACCACGCACAGGAGCGCACGGGGGACACGGGGCACACGGGAGACCCGGAGGACGGCTCCGCGCACGGTCCCGCCCGCAGACGCTTCCTCTGTCTGTGCGCCGGGGCCGGACTGGGCGCGGCGGCCGTCGCCTGCGACCACACCTCCGCGAACCGGCCGTCCCCCGCCACGGACGGCCGCCGCCCGGAGGCCGAGCGGGACCGCCCGGGCACCCGGGACTGGCGGATCAGCTCCACGGGGCCGCCCGACGCGGTGGCCGGCTTCACCGACCGCATCAGCGTCACCCCGGGCCAGGAGTGCGGCCTGCACGTGTCGACCACGGCGTCCTCGTTCCGCGTCTCGGCCTTCCGCGTCGGCTGGTACGGCGGCAGCCACGCCCGCCTCGTCTGGCGCTCCCGGCCCGTACGTGGACGGGCGCGGCCCGCCGCCCGGACACTGTCGGCGACCCGCACCGTACGCGCCGACTGGCCCCGCACCCTCGCCTTCGGCACCGAGGGCTGGCCCGAAGGCGCCTACCTGCTGCGCCTCGACACCGACAACGGCCATCAGCGGTACGTCCCGCTGATCGTGCGCTCCACGCACGGCGCCGACCGCACCGTACTCCTGCACGCCCCGGCGACCTGGCAGGCGTACAACAGATGGGGCGGCTCCAGCCTGTACAACGGGGCCTCCGGCACGTACGCGACCCGCTCTCTCGCCGTCAGCTTCGACCGGCCCTACGACGCCGACGGCGCCGAGAAGTTCCTCGTGTACGAGTGGGCGGCCGTGGTCCTCGCCGAACGCCTCGGCATACCCCTGGCGTACACCACCGGCACCGACCTGCACCACGACCCCGGCGTGCTGCGCGGCGCCACCGCGCTCGTCTGCCTGGGCCACGACGAATACTGGACGCCCGAGCAGCGCCGGCACGTGGCCGAGGCCCGCGACGCGGGCACCAACGTGGCCTTCCTCGGCGCCAACACCTGCTTCCGCCGGGTCCGCCTGGAAGGGGACGGTGCGGGGGCCGGGCGCACCGTCGTCTGCTACAAGTCCTCCTACCGGGACGACCCCTGCTACCCGTCCCGTCCCGCCCTGGTCACCACCGACTTCCGGCAGGCACCGGGCGCCGACCCGGAGTCGTCCCTCACCGGGGTCCTCTACGAGGGCTATCCGGTGGACGCCCCGTACATCGTGCACGCGGCGGACCACTGGCTGTACGAGGGAACGGGAGCGCGCCCCGGCGAGAGCTTCGACCACCTCGTCGGAGTGGAGTACGACCGGGTCACCCCCGGTTCGCCCGTCCCGGCACCGCTGGAGATCACCGCGCACTCACCGCTGGTGTGCGCGGGCAATCGCAGCCACAGCGACTCGGCGTACTGCACGGTGCCGAGCGGGGCGGGCGTCTTCGCCACCGGCACCATGCGCTGGGTGGAGGCGCTGATGGCCGGCACCCCCGAGGGCGGCCGCGACCACGGCATGGACGCCCGCACCCGGGCCTTCGTCACCCGCACCACGGAGAACCTGCTGCGCGCCTTCGCCGAGGGCCCGGCGGCCCGCCACCGGCCGGCCCCCCGCCCGAACATCCGGCAGGTGTACGGCACACCGGAGTGACCGGGTCCCCCGGGTCAGCGGGAGGCCAGGGCCGCCTCCAGGGTGGGGTAGCAGGGTATGAGCGTGTCCACGCCGACGAGTTGGAGCACCCGCAGCACCGGCTCCTGCGGTGCGGCCAGCCGCAGCCGGGTGCCGCCCGCCTGTGCGGCCTGGTGGGCGGTGATGAGGGCGTTGATCCCGCTGGAGTCCATGAAGGTCACGTCGCCGAGGTCGACCACGGTGCCGGGCGCGGTCCCGGGGCAGGACAGCAGCGCGTCGCGCAGTTGTGCGCTGCCGTCGAGGTCGACCTCTCCGGCGAGGGCCACGACACAGCTGCCGTCGTCGGCCGTGGTACGGGTGATCAGCAGGCGCTCGGGCACCGCCGGTCCCTCGGTCTCTGCCACACTGCCCTCACTTCTCGTGAACATTTGGCCCTGGTCAGGGTGTTGTTGGCCATGATGTTAGGGCTTCGTGAAGCCGGAGGTGAGGGGGTGTCCGAGAAGCCCGCCCCGCTCTCGTCCCGCCCCTGCCGCGCGCACCGGTGCTCACCCCGGTGAAGAATCCGCTCCGGCGGACCCGGCCCGCGGGTCGCTACCTCCCGAGGCCCGTCCGCAGTGCTGGGATGAATCCGGCAGAACGGCAGAAAGGGGTCGTGGTGGAAGGCGAGTTGGTGTCGGGCCCCGGGAGCGCCGCGACGGACCGCTTCGCACTGGCCCGGCGAGCGGTCGCCGCGATCGGTACGACCCTCGACGACCGCAGGACGGCGGCCGAACTCGCCGCGTTCCTGGTCGACGAGCTGTGCGACTCGGCGACCGTCGATCTCTACGGCCCGCTGGAGGGCCACCGTGAGGCGGGTGAGTCCCTGCACTCCGCCGCCGTGGCCGGGCGGCGCGACCTCCTCGACAGCCTGGAGAAGGCCCCGCGGGACCGGGTCTCCGTCCGTGCCCTGGACGCGGGCCATCCGATCACGGCCTCGTCCAGCCACGGCGGCGCGGCCCTGGTGACCCTCTCGGTGCCGCTGCTCGCCTGGGACCGGGTCTACGGCGTCGCCCTCGCCCTGCGTGCCGACCGGCCCTTCCGCGACGACGAGACCGCGGCCGTCCACCACGCGGCACGGCTGGCCGCCGCGCACATGCGGCACTCGGAGGAGCAGCGTCAGGCCGGCCCGCGGGTGTGGGACCTGCGGAAGGTGCTGCCGCCCGACCCGGAACGCACGCACCCGGACGTGGATCTGGCGGCGCGTTACGCGCCCTGCGGCACGGACGGGCGCGTGGGCGGCGACTGGTGCGAGACGCTGCGTCTGCACTCCGGCCGCGTCCTGCTGGTCGTCGGCGAGGTCATGGGCCACGGCCTGGACGCGGCGGTCGACATGAACGCCTACCGCTCCACGCTGAGGTACGTCGCCTCCACCGACCTGGCGCCGCACGGCATCCTGCGCCGGCTGGACGCCATGATGTCCGCGGAGAGCGGCCGCCGCCCGGCGACCTGCCTGCTGGCCCTGCTGGACCCGGCGGACGGCACGGCCCAGATCGCGAGCGCGGGGCACCTGCCGCCGGTCGTCTTCCACGCCGACGGCACGGCCGGGCCGGTCCCGCTGCGGGTGGGCCCCCCGATCGGCACCGGCCCCGGCACCGGGCTCGCCGCCCACGAGGCGACGAGGCTGCCCCTCGCCCCGGACGACACGCTGGTCCTGTTCACCTACGGACTGATCGGGCGGCGCGGCGAGGACATCGACACCTCGCTCGCCCGGCTCTCCGGCCCGCGCACGGGGCCGGGTGCGGGAGTCGGCAAACTCCTGGACGGCATCCTCGGCGAATTCCTGTGCGCCCCGGCCCCGGAGGTTGCCGGGACGGACGACGACATCACCGTACTCGCGGCCCGCCTGCGCCCGGGCCTCTGAGAAGCCCGCTGGGGGCCGCCTTCACCGGCCCGTCGCCCGGCACGGACGGGAGAGGGCCGGCGTGCGCCGCGCCTCATGGGCGTCCGCTGAGCCGCCACTCGGCGGGGGGCGGGGCAGGGTTACGGTGCGCGGCCCCTGAGCTGTACGCCGCGTGGGCGTTCACTGAGCCGGCGCCTGGCGCGGGTGCGGCGGGGCGTGCCCGTGCCCCGCCCCGACCTGCACGCCGTCGGTCGCCTTCGCTTGGGCCGTCGCGCGGTGCGGGCGGACACTGGAGGGCATGACCGATGGGCGGGAACGCGCGGCGCGCCCCGCGGGGCGCAGAACCGTACTGCTGGGCATGGCGGGCGCGCTGCTCGGGGCGGCGGGCTGCGCGGGCGCCACCACGGAGCGGGCCTCCTCCGCCACGTATCCGTCCCCCACGAACACCGGGGCGGTCCTCCCGCACACCACCCTCTGGCGCCCCGGTCCCGCCGAGATCCACCCGGAGGTGAAGCGGCGGGCCGTGAATCTGGTCGCGGCGATCGGCGCCTGGCCCGGCGGCAGGGGCGGCGCGTCCGCGGCCCGTGCCAGAGTGGCCGCCCAGGGCCTGCCGACGGGTCTCGTGGCGCAGGCGGGGCCGTTGCTGCCGTCCGCCGACGAGGCCGTGTTGCAGGTGGTGGAGGCCCAGTACGGCGGGATCCTCACCGACTCGGCGAGCGTGCTGGTCGTGTGCCGGCAGTGGACGCGGCACGGCGGCGCAGTCCGTCCGGGCGGCACGACGGTCGACGTACGGCTCGTCCGGTCCCGGACCGGATGGACGGTCACCGCGCTGCACCCGGCCCGGCCGGGCCCGCCGGAGGCCTCGCCGCCGACGGTGGTGCGGCGAACGCTGTCGGACTCCCGGATCGCGCTGCCGCCCGCGGCGGAGGCCGACCTGAGGAGCGGCCGGGTCCACGACAGCGTGCCCACCGCGATGCTGCGTCTGGCGGGGACGTACCGGATGTACGTGAGTGTGGTCCGCTCGGGGCACCCGCTGCACGTCTTCGGCACCAGCCGGCCCAGTGACCATCCGCGCGGGCGCGCCTTCGACGTCTGGCAGATCGACGGCCACGCGGTCGTCGACCCGGCCACCCCGCGCTCCCTCGTCGAACGCTTCATGCGCGACGCGGCGGCCGCCGGCTCCTACAACGTCGGCGGCCCCGTCCTGCTCTCCGGCGGCCGCACCCCGAACCAGTTCTTCAGCGACGCCACTCACCATGACCACGTCCACATCGGCTTCCGTACCTGAGGAAGCCCCGGCCGGCCGGCGGAAGTTCAGTCGTCACCCGACGAATCCGTCTTCGCCGGTGCGCCGCGGCCGACGGTCAGCGACCACCGCACGTCCTGGGGCGCCTCGACGGCCACGACTCCACCGCGCTCCACCCCGGACAGGGCCAGCTGGTTGGAGATGGTGCTGACCTGGCCGGTATCGCACTCCAGGGGGAACGAGACGAGCACGGGTCGTACCGCCACTGTGATCTTCCCCTGGCCCTGGCAGCTCACCGAAACGGTGAGGGCGTCACCTTTTCTCCCCTTGCTGTAGGGCACGACGGCGTTCCCGGCGGTCACCTTCCGGCGGCCCGCGAGTGACGCGCCAGGGTCCGGCTCCGGCGGCTTCAGCGGGGAGGGCCGCGTGGTGCTGGGCACGATGCCGTCCGCTACCGGGGCGGGCGTGGTCGAGTCCTGGGGCCGCTCGGGCGACGCCGCGTCCGCACGGTCCGTCGTGCACGCGGAGACGGACAGAAGTACCGCGGCACAGGCGACGCCCAGCGCCGTAAGGTTTCGGCAAGACATATCAGTTCTCCGAGACGGCCCGGCCGACGTGATGCGGCGTGTGGATGATGACCTCGCGTGTGCTGTCCGGCCGGCAGCTGTCGAGATCATGTCAGCGCGTCGAGGTGATCCACCAGCCTTCCGCGTCTTTTCTGAGCAAGACCTGAGCCGGGCCGGTCAACCAGCACCCCGCCCGGCTCCACGGGCGGGGGTCAGGTCAGGGCCATCATGAGGGCGGCAGCCACGGTGAGGGCCGCCAGCGGCAGCATGATCGGGCGTGCCCGTTCCCACCAGGCGGGCCAGTCGTCGGTCCAGTGCCAGAGGCGGCCGACGCGGAGCCCCGCGTCCGGAACGGTCAGGGCCCGGCCGGAGCCGAGCAGCGAGCGGCACCAGGGGCATTCGGCGTCCTCCCACGCTTCCATGCCGCGCTCAACGACACCCCCGGGGCCGGGCAACGCCCACGCCCACCATCGTGATCCCGCCGTCACCGAGCCGTGAGCAAGCGGTGCCCCCCGCGGTCCGGGCCGGGCCCCGGGGAACGGCCCGGCCCCCTCTCCGCCCGGACTCACAGACCCGGCAGCCCACGTGGCACGGGCACCGCCGGAACCGCGGGAACCACTCGCGCCGCCGCTTCCGGCGGCCTCTCCCCGGAGCCGACGCCCCAGGGCCGGAGCAACGGCGTACCGGTTTCCCGCCCGGCGGACGCCACGGCCGGGGCCGGCGGGCCGGCGTCCGCGAAGGACGCCCACTGGACCGGCGGCGGTTCGGGCGCGCGCAGCTCGCCGACGCGCGGTGGCGCCGGGTCCGAGGCGCGGGGCGGTGAGTGGACCGGTGACGGATCCGAAAGTCCGCTGGTCAGTTCCGCGTAGGGCCGTTCCGCGGTGAGGTGGCCGAGCGAGCGCGGCACGGCCCCAGAAGTGCTCTCCATGCCGGAGCAAACGGCGCTCACACGGCCCGCGTACGCCTCATGCCGCACTCCCTCACCACATCAGGTGAGGACATCGCTCGAACGGCCGCCTCCGCTCATGCGACAAGCAGCCCAGTGCACCCTCCGGCCCCCGTCAGTTCTTCCCGGGGGTCAGCTCGGCGAGCAGCAGCGTCCGGTCGTCCGTCACGTCGTCGGCGCCGTCGTGACCGGAGCCGGCCAGCAGCCGCCGGCACAGCGACGGCAGCGCGTCCGGGTGGCCGGCGTCCGGTATGTCGTCGGCCCCGGCGTCCAGGGCGCGGGCGAGGCGGGCGATGCCCTGGTCGATGTCATGGGTACGGGACTCCACCAGACCGTCGCTGTAGAGCAGCAGCAGGGTCGGTTCGGACAGGTGCAGCACGGTCGGCTCGTAGGGGCCCGTGGCCAGTCCCAGGGGGAGTCCGGCGGAGGCGAGGGTCACCGGCGCCGCCGGGCGGCCGGGACCGCGGATCAGGGGCGGCGGATGGCCGGCGCCGACGAACGTGCAGGTGTGCAGTTCCGCGTCCCACTCCGCGTAGATGCAGGTGGCGAAGGAGGCGCCGGGCGTGGTGCCGGCGACGGCGTCCAGCCGGTCCATCAGCTCGGCCGGCGGGATGTCGAGCGCCGCGAGGGCGCGGACGGCGGTCCGCAGCTGGATCATGGCCACGGCGGACTCCGGTCCGTGCCCCATGGCGTCGCCCACGATCATGGCCAGCCGCCCGTCCCCTCGGGGCAGCACGTCGTACCAGTCGCCGCCGATGACGTTGTCCTGCCCGGCCGGCCGGTAGCCGTGCGCGACCCGGCAGCTCTCGAAGGCCTGTCCGGTCTCCGGGAGCAGACTGTGGCGGATGGCCAGCGCCGTGCGGCGCTCGCGTTCGTAGCGGCGCGCGTTGTCGAGGGCGACACAGGCCCGGGCGCCGAGCGACTCCACCGCCACCGCCTCGCCGCGCGTGAACGGCTCCTTGCCAGGACCGCGCGTGCAGGCGATGAAACCGACCGCGGCGCCGCGCAGCCGCAGCGGGACGATGAGGAACCCTGCGCTGTGCAGCAGGGCGTCCACGCCCGCGTCGTCCGGGTCGGTGCCGCGCAGCCGCTCGAAGGTGTGCCGGTCGACGCCGTCGAGCAACTGGGTCTGCCCGGTCGCCACGGCACGCGCGTACGGCGTGTGGCGGGGGAAGACCAGCACCTCCCCGACCGGCAGCAGATGCTCCCAGTCCTCCGAGCTGTCCGACCCTATGCGCAGGGCGAGCCGGCGCGCCTCGATCTGTGGCGGGTCGGCCGCCGTGCGCGAGTTCTCCTCCAGCAGCCAGCGCTGGAGCAGGTACACCGAGGCCGCGTCGCAGAAACTCGGCGCGAGCCCGTGCACGACATGACGGCCGGTCAGGTGCAGGTCCAGCTCCGAGCCGATGGCGTCGGCCGCGGGGGAGAAGTGCGAACGGCGGCGGAGCGGCGCTGTGGGGGGTGGGTCATCGGGGTGGCCGCGTTCTGTGTTCCGCAGGATCGTGTGCCTTCCGGGTGGGGCCGGTGGGCCGGAGGTCCGGTGGGGGCGGGGACGGACGGGCCGGTCGGACCGGTCGGGCGGTACGGCGTGGTATGCCGCTGGCAACTATATGATGCACAGTCAAGGTCATTTAAGAGTAGGGGAGTTGGCGAATGCGGGACGGAGACGGGCTGCCCCGGGGCGTCGATCCGGGCAAGGCCAGCGTGGCCCGGATGTACGACGCCATGCTGGGCGGCGAGCACAACTTCGCCATAGACCGGGAGGCGGTGGCCGCCTTCACGGCGATCGATCCCCAGGTGCGCACCCTGGCCCGCGCCAACCGTGCCTTCCTCGGCCGTGCCGTGCGGTTCCTGGTGGACGCCGGGGTGCGCCAGTTCATCGACCTCGGCTCCGGGATCCCCACCCAGGGCAATGTGCACGAGGTCGCCCAGGCCGCCAGTCCCGGCGCCAAGGTGGTGTACGTCGACAACGACCCGGTCGCGGTCGCGCACAGCGAGGCCCTGCTCGCCGACAACCCGGATGCGGCGATCGTGGCCGCCGACATCCGTGATCCCGCGGGGATACTCTCCGCGCCGCAGGTGCGCAAGCTCATCGACTTCGACGAGCCCGTCGCCGTCCTGATGATCACGATCCTGCACTTCGTCACCCCGCAGGAGGACCCCGGCGGGATCGTGGCCGCCTTCCGGGACGCGCTGCCCGCGGGCAGCTGGCTGGCCCTGACCCACGCCACGGACGAGGACCGCCCGGACACGGCGGCGGCGGTCGGGCAGCTGTACCGGGACCGGGCGACCTCGCCGGTCACGGCACGCTCCCACGACGAGATCGAGTCCCTCTTCCACGGCTTCGACCTGGCGCAGCCGGGGCTGGTCTACGTCCCGCTGTGGCGCCCGGACCGGGAGGAGGAGGTCCCGGAGGACCCGTCCCAGTTCTGGGTGTACGCCGGGGTGGGCCGCAAGGACGTGTGAACGCCGGGCGGGGAGGTCCGGGTGAGGCCGTGGCGGTCACCCGGACCTCCCCGCCCGTGACGGCTCAGGCCGGCCGTATCGCGCTGTGGATGGCCTGCGGGCCCGCGAAGAAGATCGACTCCTCCTGTATCGATGCACCCGGACTCGGGGCGTGGATCATGGTGCCGTTGCCCGTGTACAGGCCCACGTGGCTGACCTCGCCGTAGAAGAAGATCAGATCCCCCGGCTGCAGTGCGGCGAGCTCGATCGCCGCGCCGGAGCCGGCCTGTTCATGGGTGGTACGGGGCAGGGCCACGTCCGAGGCCCGCCAGGCGGCCTGGGTCAGGCTCGAGCAGTCGTAGGAGCCCGGACCGGTGGCTCCCCACACGCAGGGCTTGCCGATCTGCGCGCGGGCGAAGGCCAGTGCCTTGGCGGCCTTCCGCTCATAGGCGGAGGCCGGGCTCTCGGCTACGGCGGGGCCGGGGGCGGCTCCCGCCCCGCCCGCCGCTCCAGGAACGCCCGCGGAGCCAGGGACCCCCGCCTGGCTGGCGTCGAAGAGCGAGTTGCCGTCCAGCGGCGGGGTCGTGTCGAAGAGTCCGGTGGCGTGCTGCTGCCACTGCGCCGCCTCCGGCTGAGGCGCGGGCGCGGCGGGCGGCGGCGTGCTCTGCCGCGCGGCGTGCCGGGCCAGCATCTCGCCGGCCTGGGCGAGCTTGTTCCGCATCCGCTCCTTGGGGGCCCGCCGCACCCCGACGGCCTGCCGACGCCGCCCTGCCCCGCCCTCGTTCGCGAACGGCGCGACGGGCCCGGCGGGCGGCGCCCCCACATCCTGGCTCCCAGCCTCCACGGCCCCACCGGAGAACGCGCCCAGGCTGCCGACGGAGGGCGCCGCCTGCAGGGCGCCGGCGAGAGGGGCCTGCATGGCTCCGCCCGGTGGCGGCTGCATGGCGCGGTCGGGGAGCACGGTCATGGCACCGGTGGTCGGGGCTTCCATGGCCCCTGTGGGGGGCGCGCCCAGGCCCCCGGTGGGGGGCGGCTGCATGGTGGGGTTGGGGAGCACCCCCATGGTGCCGGTGGCGGGCGCGCCGCCGGTGGGCGGTGCCTGCATGGAGCGGTTCGGCAGCACCCCCATGGTGCCGGTCGACGGCGCTTCCATGGCTGTTGGCGGGAGCACCCCCGTGGTTCCGTCCTGAAGCACCCCCATGGTCCCGGTGGGCGGTGGCTGCATGGTGCGGTGGGGGAGTACGGCCATGGCGCCGGTCGTCGCGGCTTCCACGACGCCGGTGGCGGGCGCGCCGGTGGTCATGTTCGGGAGCGCGCTCAGGCTGCCGGTGGGGGGTGCCTGCATGGTGGGGTTGGGGAGCACCCCCATGGTGCCGGTCGCCGGCTGCATGACGCCGTCGGGAAGCGCGCCCATGGCGCCGGTGGGCGGCTGCATGAGGGCATTGGGCAGCACCCCCATGGTGCCGGTGGCGGGCGCGCCGCCGGTTGCGTTCGGGAGCGTGCCCAGGCTGCCGGTCGACGGCGGCTGCATGGTGCGGTGGGGGAGCACTCCCACGGTGCCGGTGGTCGGGGCCTCCATGGTGCCGGTGGTTGTGTTCGGGAGCGCGTTCATGGTGCCTGTGGGGGGCGGCTGCATGGAGCGGTTGGAGAGTGCCCCCATGGTGCCGGTGGCCGGCTGTACGGCCGCGCCCATGGTGCCGGTGGGTGGTTGCATGGGGCGGGCGGTCAGTTCCGGTACGGGTGAGGCGGCGGCGGGCAGCTCCGGGGTGGTCCGGGCCGCGGCCGGCAGTTCGGGGGCCGGGGCCGCCGGGCCGGCGGGCAGCTCCGGCCGAGGTGCCCGGCCCGCTTCGAGGGCGAGCCCCTCGCGGGCATCCGCCGGACGCCCGCCCCGCGCCGCGGCGGGGGAGTCGGCCGGTTTCGGCATACGGTCCGGCGGCAGAACCGCCGGTGCGATCGGCCCCAACTGGGCGCGCCCCGCGTCGAACCACTTCCGGGTCACCCGGTCCACCGCCGGATCGGAGCCCCCGGAACGGCCCCAGTCGGCCGAACCCCGTCGCGTACGAGCGATGTTGTTCATCGCCCGCGTGGCGTTGAAGTTCCCCGTGGCGTTCTCCGCCCGGTCGTAGAGGCTGCTGATCCGCTGCTGGACCTCGGCGCGGCTCGGCCTGTCCTCGCTCGGTCGTTCCGGCGTCAAGAAGGACGCACCCCTCCCATGGGCCGCCTACCGGTTCAGCTCTCGGCATCGGGCGGACGTTCTGTGGAAGGCGTGCCCCGCGGCCCTTGTCCCGAGGGACAGTTGGGCCGCTTCACCCCGAGGTTGGTCGGTTCCCCGGCTCCGGCCGCTGCGGGTGCGTACCGGACTCGGCGGAGGTCGCACGATCCGACGCGACTCGCCGGAGGCAATCGTGCGGCCTGATCGTCAACTTAGCGAACATGTGTACCCGGTGTGAAGATTGAAGTGCGGAATGTCCGATACGTATTCGTGACCTTCCCGTGAGCTGCCTCACGTCCGGACGCCGAAGGCCGGGGAGTGCCCCCTGGAGGGCGGCGCGCACGCAGGCGCGGTGTCAGGCTGGAGGCATGCAGGAGTCGTACGAATCCAGGGACGCCGGGTCCGGCGGGCGGCGGCCGGAGGCGGCGCGGGTGCTGGTCGTCGAGGACGACACCACGGTCGCCGAGATCGTCTCCGGCTACCTGGACCGCGCGGGCCACGTCGTCGACCGCGCCGCGGACGGTCCGGCCGCGCTCGCCCGGGCCGCCGCCCACTGGCCGGACCTGGTCGTGCTCGACCTGATGCTGCCCGGCATGGACGGCCTGGAGGTGTGCCGCCGGATACGCGGGCGGGGCCCGGTGCCGGTCATCATGCTCACGGCCCGCGGCGACGAGGAGGACCGCATCCTGGGTCTGGAGGTCGGCGCCGACGACTACGTCACCAAGCCGTTCAGCTCCCGCGAACTCGTCCTGCGGGTGGAGTCGGTGCTGCGGCGCACCCGCCCCGCGACCGCGCCGCCACCGCTCGCAGCCGCCGGACTCGCCCTGGACCCGGCAGGCCGCCGCGCCACCAGGAACGGTACCGAACTCGCGCTCACCCTCCGCGAGTTCGACCTGCTTGCCTTCTTCCTGCGCCACCCCGGCAGGGTGTTCGGCCGCGAGGACCTGATGCGGGAGGTGTGGGGCTGGGACTTCGGCGACCTGTCCACGGTCACCGTCCACGTCCGGCGGCTGCGCGGCAAGGTCGAGGACGACCCGGCCCGGCCCCGCCTCATCCAGACCGTGTGGGGTGTCGGCTACCGCTTCGACCCCACCGGACACGAGGGGAGTTGACGGTGCGCGAGCCCCTGTTCATCGCCCTGTACGCCTTCCTCGGCGCCGCCGTGGCCGGACTGGCCGGGGCGGGCGCGCTGCGGCTGATCCGGCGGCGCTCGCTGACGGCCTCGCTCGCCGTGGTCGCCGCCGTGGCGGTGGGCGCGATGCTGGCCGGCACCCTGGCCGTGGCCCAGGCGATGTTCCTGTCCCCGCACGACCTGTCCGTCGTCACCACCGTGGTGGCGATGGCGGCGGTGGTGTCCCTGGCCACCGCGCTGCTCCTGGGCCGCTGGGTCGTGGCCCGCAGCCGCGAGCTCGCCCGCGCGGCCCGCGCGCTCGGCGACGGCGGCGACTTCGCCGCGCCCCACGGCCCGGCGACCGCCGAATTGGAGTATCTGAGCCGCGAGTTGGCGGCCACCAGCGCCCGGCTCGCCGAGTCCAGGGAGCGGGAGCGCGCCCTGGAGTCCTCCCGCCGGGAACTCGTCGCCTGGATCTCCCACGACCTGCGCACCCCGCTCGCCGGACTGCGGGCCATGTCCGAGGCGCTGGAGGACGGGGTGGCCGCCGACCCGGACCGCTACCTGCGGCAGATCCGCACCGAGGTGGAGCACCTCGACGCCATGGTGGGCGACCTGTTCGAGCTGTCCCGCATCCACGCCGGCTCCCTCGCCCTCACCCGCTCCCGGATCTCCGTGTACGACCTGGTCGGCGACGCGCTCGCCGGGGCGGATCCGCTGGCGAAGGAACTCGGCGTCCGTCTCGTGGCCGGCCACGTCGAGCCGGTGCCGGTCGAGGTGGACGCCGAGGAGATGAACCGCGTACTGGGCAACCTGCTGGTCAACGCGATCCGCCGCACCCCCGCCGACGGCACGGTCGCGGTCGCCGCCGCACGCGCCCCCGGCGGTGTCGTCCTGTCCGTCACGGACGGCTGCGGCGGCATCCCCGAGGCGGACCTCGCGCGCGTCTTCGACACCGGCTGGCGCGGCACCCACTCCCGCACACCGCCCGCGGGAGCCGGCCTGGGCCTGGCCATCGTCCGCGGCATCGTCGAGGCGCACCAGGGCCGGGCCGCCGTACGCAACATCCCGGGCGGCTGCCGCTTCGAGATGACCCTGCCGGCCCCCGAGCGCTGACCCCACCGGCGGGCGTGAGGCGCTCCCGCTCCCCGCCGTGCCACCGTGGCACCCTGGCCCCATGTGCGGTCGCTACGTCTCCACCCGAGGTCCGCAGGACCTGGTCCGGCACTTCCGGGTCACCGAGTGGCGCCCCGAGGAGGCGCTCGCGCCGAACTGGAACGTCGCCCCGACCGACGAGGTGTGGGCCGTCCTCGAACGGGCCCCGCGCGAGGACCGCACCCCGGCCGCCGTCCGCAGGGAGCTGCGGCCGCTGCGGTGGGGGCTGGTCCCGTCCTGGGCGAAGGACGTGAAGGCGGGCGCCCGGATGATCAACGCCCGAGTGGAGACCGTGCACGAGAAGCCGGCCTTCCGCCGCGCCTTCGTCAGGCACCGCTGCCTGCTGCCCGCCGACGGCTTCTACGAATGGCAGCAGATCAAGTCCCCCGACACCGGCAGGACCCGCAAGCAGCCCTACTACATCAGCCCCGAGAACGGTGAGCTGATGGCGCTCGCCGGCCTGTACGCGTACTGGCGCGACCCGCACGTGGCACGGGACGACGACCCCGCCGCCTGGCTGACCACGTGCACCGTCATCACCACCGAGGCCACCGACGAGGCCGGCCGCGTCCACCCCCGGATGCCGCTGGCCCTCACCCCGGACCACTACGACGCCTGGCTCGACCCCCGCCATCAGGACCCCGGCGAACTGCGGGCGCTGCTGAGTCCCCCGGCGGGCGGCAGGCTCGGCGCCCGGCCCGTCTCCCCGGCCGTCAACAACGTGCGCAACAACGGCCCCGAACTGCTGGAGGAGACGACGCCGTGACGGGCCGGACCACCCCGGTCCACCCGCGCGGCACCGCGCGCCGTACGGGCACCCGTTCCCCCCGATGCCCCCGATGACCGCCCACCCGGCCGAACTGCACCCCGGCCCCCGCCCGCCCTGACCTTACGGTGCTCAAGAGGGCTCAGGAGGTTCGAGAGGAGCCCAGGACGAAGGGGAGACGCGGTGGCTGCTGCGGGTGCTCCGGCGGGCGGGCCGGGCCGCGGGCCCCGGCCGGTCCGCCGCGTGTCCGGCAGCCGCCCGGCGGGCTCCGTACGCCTCCCGCCGCACGCCCGGACCGTTCCGGTGGCCCAGAGGGCCGAGAGCACCGTCCCCTGGCTGCGGGTCGCCGCCGCCTACGCCTGGCGCCTCATCCTCGTCGGCATCGTCGTCTACGGCGTCTTCACCGTCCTCGGCCGCTTCCAGCTCATCGCCGTGGCCCTGTTCCTCGGCCTGGTCATCACCACGATCCTGCGGCCCCTCACCGACCTGCTGAACCGCTTCCTGCCCAGGGCGCTGTGCGTCGCCGTCGCCCTGGTGGGCAGCATCCTGTTCCTGTCCGCCCTGCTGGCTTTCGTCGGCAACACGGTGGCGGGGGAGTCGGCGAAGCTCGCGGGCGAGTTCGGCGGCGGCATCCACAGGATCGAGGAGTGGCTCCAGCGCCCGCCGTTCCGGCTCAGCCGGGGCAAACTGGCCGACCTGCAGAAGCAGATCCTGGCCTACCTGTCCGCCCACCGCGCCGGGCTCCTCAGCAGCGCGCTCAGCGGCTTCGGCAGGCTCGTCGAACTGGTCACCGGCGGTGCCCTCGCGGTCTTCTCCTCCGTCTTCTTCATCCACTCCGGCGAGAAGCTCTGGCGGTGGGCGCGCGACCAGCTCCTGCCCGGCCGGGCCCGGCCGGTGTGGGACCGGGCCGGGTACGCCGCCTGGCGGACGTTCGCCGGATACACGCGCGGCATCATCATCGTGGCGGCCACCAACGCCGCCCTCGTCGGAATCGTCCTGTCGGTGCTGCGCGTACCGCTCGCGCTGCCGCTGACGCTGCTGGTGTTCTTCGCGACGTTCGTGCCGCTCGTGGGCTCACCGGTCGCGCTGGCCGTGGCCACGGTGGTCGCCCTCGCGGCGCGTGGCCCGCTCACCGCGCTGGCCGTGCTCGCCCTCATCGTCGTCATCGGCCAGCTCGAAGGACACGTCCTGCACCCTGTGGTCATGAGCTGGGCGGTGCGCCTGCACCCGCTCGTCGTCGGCGTCTCCGTCATCGCGGGCGGCATCGTCGCGGGCGTGGTCGGCGCCGTGGTGGCCGTACCGTTCGTCTCCGTCACCTGGGCGGTGCTGCGCGCACTGTGGCCCGCCCCGCCCTGACGTCCCGCCCCCGTTTCCGCCACGGGGGCTTTTCGGCCCTGGCAGGAGGGGCACGCGTCCGTGGTACGACCCCCGAGCGGAGGAACGGTGCCGTCATGGCCGAGTACGAACGTTCACGCACGATGCCCGCTCTGCCCGAGCAGGTCTTCGAGCAGGCCGCCGACGTCGGCCGGTTCGACGCCTGGCTGCCCGGCGAACTGCACGTGCACGTGGAGCAGCCCCCTGCCGTCACGGTGCACGAGGACCAGACGGACCGGGACACCGCCGCCCAGCTGCGTGCCGAACGCGACCAGATGCGCATCGAGTGGGGCACCCGCGAGCAGGGCGGCTACGCGGGCTGGCTCCAGGTCGCGGGCCTCGGCAGCGGGGCCAGTGAGGTGACCGTCCACCTGTCGTTCTTCGACGACCGCCACGATCCGGGCGAGCGCGCCGCCCGCGACGCCCTCGACAGCAGCCTGCGCCGCCTGGAGGAGCAGGTACGGCTGCGCACCGACCGCACGGGCGGCTGACCGCCACGCTCCGGACCAACCCTCAACACGCCGCGGTGTGCGATCCCATGACGGGACCGCACACCGTGCCGTCACCGGGCCGAATCAGCTTGCGCGGCGGACGGGGGCGAGGCGGACGCGTCGCCCGGTCGCGGCCGGGTACCCGAACGGCCGCCCGAAGGGCGCGGCCGGGCGGCGGATGCGCGGAAGCCCGACCTGCCGTACGGCGTGTCGAGCGGACGGCCGCGGGCACTGGGGGACCATGGGCGGGCGTTGACACCCGCGAGGTCGGTCTGCGGACGGAGAGGCCAGGTGGAGCAGCAGGTCACGGGGCGGCGAGCGGGCCAGGAGACCGGTACGGACGCCCCCGGCGCCGAGGCGACCGGTCGGGTCGCGACCGGTCGCGACCCGACCGGTCACGACCGGGCCGTGGGCGATGCCCGGCGGCGGATCCCCCGTACGGACGCCGTCCTGCGGGACGCGCGCCTGGCGGACGCGGCGGCGCGGCTCGGACCGGGCCCGGTGAAGGCCGCCGTCCGGCAGGCACAGGAGCAGGCGCGTCAGGGCGCCGTCGACCCCGAACAGGTGGCGGACACCGCCGTGGCGCTGCTGCCGCGGTCGGCCGGCGGGCTCCGTCCGGTGATCAACGCGACCGGGGTGCTGCTGCACACCAACCTCGGCCGTGCGTCGCTGTCCGCGGCGGCCCGGCAGGCCGTCCAGGACGCCGCGGGACCCACGGACGTCGAACTCGACCTTCGCACCGGCGTCCGGGCCCGTCGGGGCCGTACCGCCCTGGACGCGCTGCGCGGCCGGGTGCCGTCCGCCGCCGCGGCCCACGTCGTCAACAACGGCGCCGCCGCGCTCGTCCTCGCCGCCACCGCGCTCGCCGCGGGCCGCGAGATCGTCATCAGCCGCGGCGAGATGGTGGAGATCGGGGACGGCTTCCGGCTGCCGGACCTGCTGGTCTCCACCGGGGCCCGGCTCCGCGAGGTCGGCACCACGAACCGTACGACCGTCCGGGACTACGCCGACGCGATCGGCCCCGACACCGCGTTCGTCCTGAAGATCCACCCCTCCAACTTCCGCATCACGGGCTTCACCCGGACCGCCGAGGTACGTGATCTGTCGGCGCTGGGCGTGCCGGTGGTGGCCGACATCGGCTCAGGACTGCTCGCCCCGCATCCGCTGCTCCCCGACGAGCCCGACGCCGAGGGCCAGTTGAGGTCCGGCGCGGCCCTGGTGACGGCGAGCGGCGACAAACTGCTCGGCGGCCCCCAGTGCGGGCTGCTCCTCGGCGACGCGGAACTCCTGCGCGTCCTCACCCGGCACCCCCTGGCCCGCGCCCTGCGGGTGGACAAGCTCACCCTGGCCGCGCTGGAGGCGACTCTGACGGGCCCGCGGACCCCGACTGCGGAGTTCCTGACCGCCGACGCCGCCGCGCTCATGCGGCGGGCCGAACGCCTCGCCGCCGAGCTGGGTGCCGCCGGGGTCGAGGACGTCCGGGCCGTCGCCGGGACCGCCACCGTCGGCGGCGGCGGCGCGCCGGGCGTGACGCTGCCCAGCGCCGCGCTGTCCCTGCCCGAGTCGTACGCCGCCGCCCTGCGCACCGGGGAGGTGCCCGTGGTGGGGCGCCTGGAGGCCGGACGGTGCCTGCTGGACCTGCGCGCGGTGCCGCCCGCGGACGACGAACGCCTCGCCGGGGCCGTGCGGTCGGCGGCGGAAAGGTAGGTACCACGCCATGCGAGTGCTGGCCACCGCCGGGCACGTCGACCACGGCAAGTCCGCCCTGGTACGAGCCCTCACCGGAATGGAACCCGACCGCTACGAGGAGGAGCGGCGCCGGGGACTCACCCTCGACCTCGGCTTCGTGTGGACGCCGCCGGACGCCGGGGGCGAACGCCTCGCCTTCGTGGACGTACCGGGCCACGAGCGGTTCGTGGCCACCATGCTGGCCGGAGTCGGACCGGTGCCCGCCGTGCTGTTCGTGGTCGCCGCCGACCAGGGCTGGCAGCCGCAGTCCGAGGAGCACCTCGCCATCCTCGACGCGCTCGGTGTACGGCACGCGGTGCTCGCCGTGACCCGCAGCGACCTGGCCGACCCCGAGCCGGTGCGCGCCGAGGCCGTCAAGCGGCTGGCCCGGACCTCGCTCGGGACCGTGCCCTCGGTCGCGGTGAGCGCGGTGACCGGCGCCGGACTGGACGAACTGCGCACCGAACTGGCCCGAATGGCCCACGCCCTGCCCGTGCCGCCCGCCGACGCGGACGTACGGCTGTGGCTGGACCGCGCCTTCACCGTGCGCGGCCACGGCACCGTCGTGACCGGCACGCTCGGCGCGGGCACCCTGCGCATCGGCGACCGGCTGGTGAGCGGGCCCGGCACGCACACGCTGAGGGTGCGCGGACTCCAGTGCCTGCAGGAGGAGCGGAGCGCCGTCAGCGGGGTGGCGCGGGTCGCCGTCAACGTGCACGGCCCCCTCGCCGGACAACTGCGTCGCGGAAAGGTGCTGTTGGCACCGGACCGCTGGCTGTTCACCGACCGGATCGACGTCCGCGTCACCGGCGAGCCCGTCGGCGACCTGCCCCGGAACGTCACCCTGCACATCGGCACCGCGGCCGTCGCCGTGAACGTCCGCCCCCTCGGCGAGGACACCGCCCGGCTGACCCTGCGCCCTCCACTGCCCCTGCGCGTCGGGGACCGGGCTGTCCTGCGCGAACCCGGTGGCGGGCACAGCCCCTGCGGGGTGACCGTGCTCGACGTGTGCCCGCCGGACCTGACGCGGCGGGGCGCCGGACGGGCCAGGGCCGCCGTACTGGGCACCATGACGGGCCGCCCCGACGGAGCGGAGGAGCTGCGGCGCCGCGGACTCGTCCGCCGCTCCCACCTGCTGGCCATGGGCGTCCCCCCGCCCGCCGAACCGGTCACCGGGGACTGGCTGGCCGACGAGGCCCACTGGGCCCGGCTGCGCGAGCGTCTGGCCGAAGCGGTCGAGGAGCACGCGCGCGCGCGTCCCATGGAACCGGGGCTGCCGGCCGAGGCGGCCCGGCATCTGCTGGGTCTGCCCGACCGGGCGCTGGTGGACGCCCTCGCCGCGGCGCCGGGCGAGCCGCGTCTGCTGCGCCGCGACGGACGCCTGTACCGGCCCGACAGCACCGGACCCACCCTGCCGCCGCCGGTGCGCGCCGCCGTCGACGCGGTACGGCGCGAACTGGAGAAGGCGCCGTTCCGCGCCCCCGAGGCCGACCGCCTCACCGCGCTGGGCCTCGACCGGAAGGCCCTGGCCGCGGCGGTCTCCGCCGGCGCCCTGCTGCGGGTCGGCGAGGGAATCGTCCTGCTCCCCGGAGCGGACGCCGAGGCCACCGCGGCACTCCGCCGCCTGCCCCAGCCCTTCACCCTCAGCGAGGCCCGCAAGGCCCTCGACACCACCCGCAGGGTCGCCGTGCCGCTCCTGGAGTACCTCGACGCCCACGGCGGTACGGAACGAGTGGACGACCAGCACAGACGCTGCCGGCCGGACACGGAGAAGAACGGAGGCGGACGGGAATCGAACCCGCCTGCCCGAGATCCTCGGACACCTCGGTTTTGAAGACCGGGAGGGCCACCAGGCACCCACACGCCTCCACCGGCCGCCAGGCTACCGGAAGGGCGGCCGGGACGGCGTGGGCGCACCGACCGGTCCAGTGGGACCGGGAGATCGCCGGATCACCGAGACAGGAGACAGGAGCCCAGCGTGACCGCCACCCATGAAACCCCCGTACGGCTCACCCAGTTCGCCCACGGCGGCGGCTGTGCCTGCAAGATTCCGCCGGGTGAGCTGGAGGACGTGCTCGGCGGGCTGCCGGCGGTGCTGCCGGACGCGGGGGACACCCCGCTGCTGGTCGGACTGGCCACCGGTGACGACGCGGCCGTCGTGGAGCTGCCGGCGCGGGACGGCGCCGCGCAGGCGGTGGTGTCCACCGCCGACTTCTTCACTCCAGTCGTCGACGACCCCTACGACTGGGGCCGCATCGCCGCGGCCAACGCCCTCTCGGACGTGTACGCGATGGGCGGCCGCCCCGTCCTCGCGGTCAACCTGCTGGCCTGGCCGCGTGACGTGCTGCCCTTCGAGCTGGCCCGCGAGGTGCTGCGCGGCGGTCTCGAGGTCGCCGCCGAGGCCGGCTGCCACGTGGGCGGCGGGCACAGCGTCGACGACCCCGAACCCAAGTACGGCATGGCCGTCACCGGACTGGCCGACCCCGCCCGGCTGCTGCGCAACGACGCCGGCCGGGCCGGGCTGCCCCTGACCCTGACCAAACCGCTCGGCCTGGGAGTGCTGAACAACCGTCACAAGGCCACCGGTGAGCGGTTCGAGCAGGCCGTGGCCACCATGGTGGCCCTCAACCGGGAGGCCTGCGCCGCCGCCCTGGCCGCCGGTGCCACCTGCGCCACCGATGTGACGGGTTTCGGCCTCCTGGGCCATCTGCACAAACTCGCCCGCGCCTCGGGCGTGACGGCGGTGGTCGACACGGCCGCCGTGCCCTACCTGGACGGCGCCCGTGAGGCAGTACGCGACGGCTACGTCAGCGGCGGTACCCGGCGCAACCTGGCCTGGGTGGAGCCGTTCACCGACTTCGGCGACACCGACGCCGACACCCGCCTCCTGCTCGCCGACGCGCAGACCTCCGGCGGCCTCCTGATCGCCGGGGAGATCCCCGGCCATCCGGTGATCGGCGAACTCGTCCCGCGCGGAGCCCACTCCGTCGTGCTCAGGTGAGCCCCGCGTCGGCCGCCGGTCAGGGCTGGGTTCCGGTGTGCTCGTCGATGCCCGCCCGCGCCTGGTAGGAGCGGACCAGTTCCACCGCGGCCGGTCCCCTCGGGCGGCGGCCCGGGCGGATGTCGACGCCGAACGCCTTGGCCTCCTGGATGTGGACGTTGGAGTCGAGGGAGAGGTGCAGCAGTTCGTTGGCGGCGTCGCCGGTGCTGTAGCCGTTCGGGCCCCAGTGGTAGGGCAGGCCCACCTGGTGCAGGGTGCGGCCGTGCACGGTCAGCGGCGGCACCCGGTCGGTGACGAGCACCCGTGCCTCGATGACGGCGCGGGCACTGACGATCGTCGCCCAGCCGGTGTGCTCAAGACCGCGCTCGGTGGCCAGCTCCGGCGACACCTCGCAGAAGAACTCCGGTTGCAGCTCGGCCAGATACGGCAGCCAGCGCGACATGCCGCCCGCCGTGTGGTGCTCGGTGAGCCGGTAGGTGGTGGCCACGAACGGGAACACCTCCGACCCCGGCTCGCCGGCGCTGGGCCCGTAGCGGTTGTCCGGGCGCGACCGCGTCACGTACCGCGCCGGATTGCGCTGCTGCCCGTAGAGGAGGTTCGGGAACGGCGACTCCTGCGGCTCGTAGTGCGTGGGCAGCGGCCCGTCCGTGAGCCCGGACGGCGCGTACAGCCAGGCCTTGCCGTCGGCCTGCATCACGAAGGGGTCGACGCCCGACAGGGCCTGGGGGCCGGTCGCGTCCGGCGGCGGCCGGTGGTGCGGCGACTTATCCCTGGCGAAGTCGGCGACGTCGTGGCCGGTCCACCGCGCCTCTTCCTCGTTCCACCACACCAGCGCCTTGCGCTCGCTCCACGGTTTGCCGTCGGGGTCGGCCGAGGCCCGGTTGTACAGGATCCGGCGGTTGGCGGGCCACGCCCAGCCCCACTGGTCCGCGACCCAGCTCTGTTCCCTGCCCGGCTTGCGGCGCGCGGCCTGGTTGACGCCGTCGGCGTACACACCGCAGTAGATCCAGCAGCCGCACGCGGTGGAACCGTCCGGGTTCAGCTGCTCGTAGGACGCCAGCGGGCGGCCCTCGGCGTCGGACCCGTTGATCTCGGCGAGCACCGCCTCCGCCTCGGGCTCGGCGGTCTCGCCCTTCGTGGGGTAGTCCCACGTCAGGTCGAGCACCGGCCGGTCCATCGGGTCGGCCGACCCGGCGAGCTTGCGCCGGATGATCCGGCCGAGGTGGAAGGTGAACCACAGGTCGCTGCGTGCCTCGCCGGGCGGTTCGACGGCCTGGTGGTGCCACTGCAGCAGCCGCTGCGTGTTGGTGAAACTGCCGTCCTTCTCGGTGTGGGCGGCGGCCGGCAGGAAGAACACCTCGGTGCGGATGTCCTCCGTGCGCATCTCGCCGGTCTCGATCTCCGGGCCGTCCTTCCACCAGGTGGCCGACTCGATGAGGGAGAAGTCGCGTACCACCAGCCAGTCCAGGTTGGCCATGCCCAGCCGCTGCGACTTGGCGTTGGCGGAGCCCACCGCGGGGTTCTCTCCCAGCAGGAAGTAGCCCTTGCAGACGCCTTCCATCTGGGCCGTCACCGTCTCGTAGGTGGAATGGGAGCCCGTGAGCCGCGGCAGGTAGTCGAAGCAGAAGTCGTTGTCGGGCGTCGCCGCCTCACCCCAGTACGCCTTGAGCAGGCTCACCAGGTAGGAACGCATGTTGCCCCAGTAGCCGTTGCGCGCCGCCTCGCCCTGGACGAAGGAGTCCAGGTCGTCGTTCAGGTGGGCGTGCGGCATCGGGATATAGCCGGGCAGCAGGTCGAACAGGGTGGGGATGTCTGTCGACCCCTGGATGGAGGCGTGCCCGCGCAGGGCCATGATGCCGCCGCCCGGCCGGCCGATGTTGCCGAGCAGGGTCTGCAGCACGGCGGCGGCGCGGATGTACTGCACCCCCACGGTGTGCTGGGTCCAGCCCACCGCGTAGGCGAACGCCGTGGTCCGGTCCCGGCCGGAGTTCTCCGTCACCAGCTCGCACACCTGCCGGAACAGGTCCTGCGGCACCCCGCAGATCTGCTCCACCATCTCCGGGGTGTAGCGGGCGTAGTGCCGTTTGAGCACCTGGAACACGCACCGCGGGTGGGTCATCGTCTCGTCGCGCTCGGGCCGGCCCTCGCCGATGTCCGCCCCGCCCGCCCCATGGGCCTCGCCGCGCGCCGACTCGCTCACCAGGCTGCGGCGGCCGGTGCGCTTCTCGTACTCCAGGTCGCGCCTGCCGGAGGCCGCCTGCGTCTCCATGCCCTCGTACTGCCAGCTCGCGCTGTCGTACGTGCCGGTGTCGGGGTCGAAGCCGGAGAACACGCCGTCGAGGTCCTCGGTGTCCCGGAAGTCCTCGTTCAGCAGCACGGGCCCGTTGGTGTAGGCCACGACGTAGTCACGGAAGTACTTGTCGTCGCGCAGGACGTAGTTGATGATCCCGCCGAGGAAGGCGATGTCCGAGCCGGCGCGCAGCGGCACGTGCACGTCGGCCAGCGCGCTGGTGCGTGTGAACCGCGGGTCGACGTGGACCAGCTTCGCGCCTCGGGCCTTGGCCTCCATCACCCACTGGAACCCGACCGGATGGCACTCGGCCATGTTCGAGCCCTGGATGACGATGCAGTCCGAGTTCTGCAGGTCCTGCTGGAAGTTGGTCGCGCCGCCGCGGCCGAACGAGGTTCCCAGACTGGGAACGGTGGAGGAGTGTCAAACACGGGCCTGGTTCTCGATCTGGATCGCGCCCAGCGCCGTGAAGAGCTTCTTGATCAGGTAGTTCTCCTCGTTGTCCAGCGTCGCCCCGCCGAGGCTGGCGAAGCCCATCGTGCGCCGGGTGCGGGTGTCGTCGACCTCCCACTGCCAGCCGGCGCGACGGGCCTCGATCACCCGGTCGGCGATCATGTCCATCGCCGTGTCCAGGTCGAGGCGCTCCCACCGGGTGCTGTGCGGGCGCCGGTGGAGGACGTAGTGCTCACGGGCACCGCCCGTGGTGAGCTGAAGGCTGGCCGCGCCCTTGGGGCACAGCCTGCCGCGGGAGATGGGGGAGTCCGGGTCGCCCTCGATCTGGGTGACCCGCTCGTCCTCGACGTAGACGTTCTGGCCGCAGCCGACGGCGCAGTACGGACAGATGGACTTCACCACCCGGTCGGCGGAGGCGACCCGGGGAGTGAGCCGTGCGCTGGGCCCGCTCTTGGCGGCCGCCCCGCGGCCCAGCGGGTCGGTGCCCTTGAGCTGGCGGTAGACCGGCCAGGAGTCGATCCATGTGCGTACACCCATGACAGGGATCCCTTTCGGTACTGCTGCTCGGTGCCGTCGGTCCGTGGCCCACCCCGAGGTACCCGGGCCGTACTGCGTGAAACCGCCTGCCTCTCCCTCTCCCGGGCCGTCAGTCCGCGCCGGCGGTGCGGAGGCGCTCCCGTTGGGGTACGACCGTGTATTTGGGGTCCTCCGCCGAGGCCACGCCCGCGTGGAACACGCCGAACCTGAGCGCGGCGGAGCCGGACAGCAGGGCCAGGCCGCCCGCCACGGCCGCCGCGCGCCCGCGATGGAGCCGCCCCGCGACCGCCGCCAGCACGGTGCCGCCCGCCGTGAGCAGCTCCGCCGCCCGCAGCAGACGCCCGGCCCCGCCCTGCTCGAACGGCTCGGCGGCCAGGCCCATCCGGCGCTTCATCAGCCGGAAGGCGCCCGTCTCCAGCCCGGCCGCGAGCACCGCCATACGGCGCGCGGGCCCCGCCTGCTCCGCCGGCACGAAGGCCAGCGCCAGCCCGGCGGCCGCGCCGGCGCCGGAACCGGCGAACACGAAGGGCATCTCCCGGTAGCCCTCGTGCCACGAGGGCACCGCCGTGTCGGAGATCAGCACGGCGGTGTAGGTGGCCACCGCCGGCCCCAGCACGGCCGCGCCCGCGGTGGCGGCGGCGCCCAGCACGCGGTAGCGGCCGGCGACGTCGGTGGCCGCGGCGGCCATCGTCAGCGGCGCGTACCCGGCGAGCAGCCACGAGCCCACACTCATCGGCGAGGTGGGCTTGAAGACGCGCAGCATGTTCACGAAACGGGCGGGCCGGCCGAGGTCGTGCACGAGCGCGACCAGCGAGGCGGAGATCGCGCCCGCCGCGCCCAGCTTCGCCGTCCGGGCGAGGGCGTGCCGCCCCGTGGCCTGCGCCCCGGCCGCCAGCAGCGACGATCCCCCGGCGAGGCCGCCGAGGTAGAGGTAGCCGGCGATGTCGACGGACTTCCAGGTCGGCTTCTTCAGGACCGGCTTGCCGTAGTAGGAGGAGAACCGGGCCTCGGGGACCATCGACTGCTCGCCGCGCCCGCGGCGGCGCCGGTGCCGTCCGTGCCCGTTGCCGCCGCCGGCCGGGGCGTCCCGGCCGGGCCGCGCCCCCGTCACGCCCTCACGGGTGACGTCGGATTCGCTCACCGTGGCCTCCTGACGAACGAGGCGACGCCCAGTGCCGCGAGCGACACGGCCGCGGTCGCCGCGTGCTTCCACATGGAGGGCAGATCCCGGGTGGTGACCACCGGGTCGGGCGGCAGGCCGTACACCTCGGGCTCGTCGAGCAGCAGGAAGAACGCGCCGTCGCCGCCGACCCCGTCGTCCGGGCTCTCCCCGTACAGCCGGGCGTCGGTGACGCCGGACGCGTGGAGCTGCGCCACCCGCGTCGCCGCCCGTTCACGCAGCTCGTCCAGCGGGCCGAACTGGATGGAGTCGGTGGGGCACGACTTCGCGCAGGCCGGTTCCATGCCGACGCCGAGCCGGTCGTAGCACAGGGTGCACTTCCAGACCCGGCCGTCCTCCTTGCGCTGGTCGATGACCCCGTACGGGCAGGCGGGCACGCAGTAGCCGCAGCCGTTGCACACGTCCTGCTGGACCACGACGGTGCCGAACTCGGTGCGGAACAGCGCCCCGGTGGGACACACGTCGAGGCAGGCCGCGTGGGTGCAGTGCTTGCACACGTCCGACGACATCAGCCAGCGCAGCTCGGTCCGCCCGTCGGGCGACACCGGGGAGATCACGTCGGCCGGCGCGCCCGCCGGGGCCGGGTCCGGCGCGGTGGGGGGCGTGGAACCGAGCTGCCGGGCCGCCTCGAACGCGTCGAAACCGGCGCCGTCCGCCCCCGGCTCCCGACCGCCGCCCAGCGGCCTGCGCTGCTCGATGAAGGCCACGTGCCGCCAGGTGTCGGCGCCGAGCCCCTGGGTGTTGTCGTAGGACATGCCGGTCAGTTCGAGACCGTCCTCCGGCACCGCGTTCCACTCCTTGCAGGCCACCTCGCAGGCCTTGCAGCCGATGCACACGGAGGTGTCGGTGAAGAAGCCCATCCGGGGCGGGGCGTCGGCGTATCCGGCCGCCTGCGCCACGTTCGGCAGCGGCCCGTACCACTGGTTCTCCCAGCGGGCGGTTCCGCCCGTACCGGTCGCCGACGTACCGGCTTCGGTCATGTCCCGGACCTCCTCGATCGCCCTTCCGCCGTGTTCCGCCTGCCGCCCGCCGCCCACGCCCGTTTCAAGCCTGGCACGGGTGCCCGGAGGGCGCGCGCCCGAAACCGCGCGGTCGCGGGCACGGGACACACGGGGCCGACGTAAGCGGGCCGCCCGCGTGTCAGCCGGTCAGGTGACGCTGGATCCAGTCGGCGGCGGTCCTGCGGAACGCACGGCGGTTGTCCGCGCGCCGGAAGTCGTGACCCTCCTCGCGCAGGACGAGCAGCTCCGCCCCCACCCCGCGCTCCCGGGCCGCCCGCACGAACTGCTCGGACTCGCCCGGCGGCACGTTGGTGTCGTGTTCACCGTGCACGGCCAGCACCGGCACCCGCAGCGCGTCGACACGGCTCATCGGGGACAGCGCGCGCAGCAGCTCACGGTCGCGTTCGGGATGCCCGTACTTGTGCGCGGCCGACTGGGCCAGCCACGGCTCGGTGCCCGCGAAGAACGTCGCGAAGTCCGACATCCCGCACACCGGGACACCGGTGCGGAACAGCTCCGGATGCCACACCAGGGACGCCATCGTCAGATAGCCGCCGTAGGAGTGGCCCATCACGGCCAGCCGGAGCGGGTCGGCCAGGCCCTCCAGGAGAACGTGCGCCGCGCAGTCGGCGACGTCGTCGATCGCCGCGAACCTGCCCCTGCCCAGATCGGCGTCCACGAAGGAACGGCCGTAACCGGACGAGCCGCGCACATCGGGGGCGAAGACGTCCAGTCCCCGGCCCAGCAGCTCGTGGTAGAGCGGGTCGAACACCGGGCGCTCCTGCTCCTCCGGGCCGCCGTGCAGATGCAGGACACAGGGGGCGGGCTCCCGCGGCGAGCGGCCCGGCGCACGGTAGTACCAGCCGCCGAGGCCCAGTCCGTCCCGGGCGACGGGGCGCATCTGCACCGGCCGTACGGGACGGTGGACGCCGGGGGCGACGACGTCCTCGTCGCGCGAGGACCACGGGGTGCGCAGCGCGGCGCCCTGCGGCAGCCACCAGACCCCCGGCCGGCGCAGCGATCCCGACAGCGCGACGACGGGCGCGTCCGGGTCCGCGGTGACGGCGACGCGGGTGACGACCTCGTGCGGCAGCGGCACGGCACGGGACGGGCCGAGGGCCGTTCCGGGCACCGGGATCAGCGGGACGACCTCAAGCTCGCTGACCCCGCGCACGTTCCAGGACAGCACGGCGCCGCGGCCGTCGCGGTCCACGGCCAGCAACTCAAGCCCGCTGCCGTCGCGTTGGGCGGTCACCGTCAGGCCGAGGCGCCGTCCACGCCGGTCGAGGGCGACCGCGTGCAGGGCGGCGTGCTCGCGGTCGTGGTCGCTGCGCAGCCACACCGTACGGCCGTCGGGCGCGAACGCGCCGATCCACGGGTCGCCGTCGGCCACGGGCAGCGCGCAGGTCACCCGCAGATCCCGGGTGCGCACCACCAGGGCCTCCCGCCGGGCCCGCGGTCCCCGGCGCACCAGTGCCAGCCGCCCGTCCCGGCTGATGTCGCACACGCGCAGGGTGGCGGCGTCCCGTTCGCTCGCGACCAGTGCGGGGGCGGCCGAGCCGTCGGGGTCGACGAGGTACGCGGACAGGGTCCGTGGCGTGGGTTCGGCCGGGGCCGTGCTGCTGTCGGCGGCGGAGACCGCGTCGACTCCGGTGACACGGGTCGTCGGCGGCCTGGGCCGGGACGGGGTGCCCAGGAGGGTGGCGCGGCCGTCGCGCGCGGTCCAGCCCTCCGGGTGGACCGTCGTGGCGGCGCCGGGCACGAGCGAGCCGGAGGGGGCGGCACCCGCGCCGGCCTCCGCCCCGACCGGGGGAGGAAGGTACGCGGGGGCCTCGGCGACCGTCACGGCGAGCGCCGAACCGTCGTGCGTCCAGCAGCCGAGGTACGCCGAACTCCCCGGCTCGCCGCCCGCCAGGACCCGCCGCCCGGTGCCGTCGGGGCGTACGCACAGCACGCGCGTATGCTCGCTGCCGCCCGGCGCGGTGGTGTACGCGATCCACCGGCCGTCGGGCGACCAGGAGACCTCGGTCACCGGATCCGGCTCGGTGTCCAGCAGGTGCACGTCGTCGCCGTCGACCGGGCCCGCCCACAACTGGGGCACCCCGCCCCGGTCGCAGATGAACGCGACGTTCCGGCCGTCGGGGTCGACGGAGGGGTACCAGCATCCGTGCGAGACGAGGACCCGCGGCACCGCGTCGAGCGGCACCGCCGTGTCCGGCACCAGCACGACCTCGGGCGCGGCCTGCGCCCCACCGCGCCCGACCTGTCCGGGGACGGCCGGCGCCGACGACGAGTGGCCGGCGAGGCCCTCGCGCGCGCGTGGCGCCCACCCCGGCGACGGGGCGCGCACGGGATCCGCCCCGTACTCGGCGTCAGCGGTGCGGGGCCGGTCCACTCGTGTGTCGCCCGCGTCCCCGGGCGGGGGCGCCCCGGGGAGCTCGCCGGTCAGCGGATTCCGTGGGTCTGCAGCCATATCTCCAGCAAAGCAACCTGCCACAGCGCGTTCGCCCCGCGCTTGGTGCGGTGGGCGTCCGGCGCGGCGAGCAGCTCGTCGACGTAACTCTGGCGGAACAGCCCGCGGGCCCGCGCCTCGGGGGCGGAGAGGGCCTCGCGGACGCGGAGCAGCACCGGCGCGGCCATGTGCTTGATCGCCGGGACGGGGAAGTAGCCCTTGGGCCGGTCGACGACCTCCTGCGGCAGGACCCTGCGGCCCGCCGCCTTCAGGACGCCCTTGCCGCCGTCCGCGAGCTTGAGCCCGGGCGGGCAGGCGGCGGCCAGTTCGACCAGTTCCTGGTCGAGGAACGGCACGCGGGCCTCCAGACCCCAGTCCATGGTCATGTTGTCGACCCGCTTGACCGGGTCGTCGACCATCATCACGTGGGTGTCGAGCCGCAGATCCGCGTCCAGCGCGGTCTCGGCGCCCGGCTCGGCCATGTGCGCCCGCACGAAGTCGCCGCAGACGTCGTGGCCGGACAGCACCGAGGGGTCCAGGATGCGCGCGAGGTCGGCGTGTGGCCGGTCGAAGTACGTCTCGGCGTACGCGTCGGCCGCACGGTGCCGGGGCACGCCGGCCATCGCCGGGTACCAGTGGTAGCCGGCGAAGACCTCGTCGGCGCCCTGGCCGCTCTGCACGACCTTGACCTCCTTGGCCACCTGCTCGGACAGCAGGTGGAAGGCGACCACGTCGTGGCTGGTCATGGGCTCGCTCATGGCCAGGACGGCACCCTCGAGGTCCTGCGAGACCCGGTCGGAGGGGACCATCAGCTGGTGGTGGGCGGTGCCGAAGTGCCGAGCCACCAGGTCGGAGTAGTGGAACTCGTCGCCCTCCTCGCCTCCCTCGGACTCGAAGCCGACGCTGAACGTGGCCAGGTCGCACTGCCCCTCGTCGGCCAGCAGCGCCACGATGAGGCTGGAGTCCAGGCCGCCCGACAGCAGTACGCCCACCGGTACGTCGGCGACCATCCGGCGCCGTACGGCCGTGCGCAGCGCCTTGAGGACCGCTTCCGTCCAGTCCTCGTCGCTCAGAGAGGCGTACTCGGGGCGGCGCGTGTACTCCGGCTGCCAGTAGCGGTGGTCGCGGTACGTGCCGTCCGGTTCGACGACCCGGACGGTGGCCGGCGGCAGCTTGCGCACGCCGTTGAGAATGGTGCGGGGCGCGGGCACGGTCGCGTGCCAGCTCAGGTACTGGTGCAGTGCGAACGGGTCGATGGACGTGTCCACCCCGCCGGCCGCCAGCAGCGCGGGCAGCGAGGAGGCGAACCGGAGCCGTCCCGGCGACTCCGCGAGGTACAGCGGCTTGATGCCGAGCCGGTCGCGGGCCAGGACCACCCGCCCGCTGTCCTGCTCGACGATCACGAAGGCGAACATGCCGACGAAGTGCTCGACGCAGGAGGTGCCCCACTCCACGTACGCCTTCAGGATCACCTCGGTGTCGGACTCCGAGAAGAACTGATGGCCCCGCGAGGCCAGTTCGCGGCGCAGCTCGCGGTAGTTGTAGACGCACCCGTTGAACACGCCCACGACGCGTGCCCGGGGGTCGGCCATCGGCTGCGCGCCGCTGTCCGTCAGGTCGATGATCTTCAGCCGTCGGTGGCCGAGGGCGACGGGCCCCTGCGACCACACCCCGCGGCCGTCCGGCCCGCGGGGCGCGAGCCGGTCGGTCATCCGCTCGACCGCGGCCAGGCCCGGCTGCCGGCCGTCGAACCGGACCTCGCCGCTGAGCCCGCACATCAGAGGGACCTCCCTTCCGCGACGGCCTCGACGGCCGCCGCGGGAGGTCTGCCGTCCGTGCCGGAGGCGCGGGGCGCCCCGAGGGAGGCCGGGACGGCCGGGCAGTCGGCGGTGGCTGCGGTGGCGGGAACGGGTGACATGGCGCTGACCACTCTCCTGGGACGGTCTCGGGCACCGCCGGTAGGGGCGGCACGCGGGTCGGGCCGGGACGAGAAGGGCCCGTCAGGTTCCGGCGCCTGCGATCGGGCTGGGACGGGGAGCGCGGACAGGGCGGGCCGGTGCGACCGCGCGCGGACCGGTGGCGCCGCGGGTCTCGGCGACCATGAGGTCGATGCTGGCGAGGAGGTCCTCCTCCTCGGCCGCGCGCCGCAGCCGGTGCGCGGCGCTGCCGCAGGCCAGGGCCCGGGTGAGGAGTTCGTGCACGGCCTCCCGGTCGCCGGACGCCTCCAGCGCGGGGCGGAGCCGTGTCGCCATGGCGCGCAGCACCTCGGGCGCGGGGGCCGGGCGCCGGGTGACCGGGTCGACCAGCGGCCCCTCCAGGCCCGAGCGGGCGGCTCGCCAGGCGGCGGCCCGCAGCCACTCGTGGTGGCCGTCGCACCGGCCGCCGTCCCCGCGGGCCAGCCGCTCGCAGGCGTCCAGGACCAGTGCCCGGAAGAGACCCGCGACCAGCACGACCGTCTCCACGCGCGGACAGGCGTCGCAGATCCGCAGCTCCAGCGTGGACTGGTGCGCGGAGGGCCGTACGTCGTGGTAGATCATGCCGGCGTCGGCGATGACGCCCGAGCGGATCAGCTCCTCCAGGGCGGCGTCGTAGGCGGCGGCGTCGGCATAGCAGCCGGGCGGCCCGGCGGTCGGCCAGCGCTGCCACAGCATCGTCCGCCAGCTCGCGTAACCGGTGTCCGCGCCGAGCCAGAACGGCGAGCTGGCCGACAGCGCGAGCAGCGGCGGCAGCCACGGCCCGACCAGGCACATGGCGCGTACGGCGGTGTCCCGGTCCGGTATGTCGACGTGCACCTGCGCGCTGCAGATGAGCTGTTCGTCGGCGACCCTGCGGTAGTCGTCGGCCATGTGCCGGTAGCGGCCCCCGGCGGTGATGTTGCCGGAACCGACCCGTGCCAGCGGCACCGTGCCGGCGGCCACTGTGGCCAGGCCGAGCGAGGAGGCCGCCGTGTCCAGCAGCCGCCGCGACCGGGCCAGGTCCGCGAGGAGGTCGTCGAGTGTGTCGTGGACCGAGCTGTTGGCCTCCACGACGGACTGCTGGAGCTCGGCGGTGAAACCGGGCCCGCGCAGCCGGTCCAGTACGGCGTGGGCCCGTGGCACCAGCCGGCCGCTCTCCACGTCGAGCACGTGGAACTCTTCCTCTGCCCCGATGCGCAGCGTCACGTCACGTTCTCCCCTTGCCTGGGTGATCACCCGGCCGTCGCGTCCGGTCCCTCCTGGGGACCCGCGGCTCCGGGACCCCCGAGTGCCCAGACCGGGACCTTCGCAAGCGTCCCGACGACCACGGACGAGAATCCGTGACGGGCATCAGTCCCAGAGGGGATACGTCTCCACGCGTGCGGCGCCTTCCGGGCGGGCCGCCGGGAACTCGAGGCTCAGCCGGGTGAAGTGCCGCAGTTCCGGGCGCTTCTTCCAGGGGGCCGGGCTGTCCAGCCGCACGATCACCGGGTAGTCGTGGAACCGTCCGGCCGCGCAGTAGGGCTTGCAGTCGTTGACGAGGTTGAAACCCCTGGCCGTCGCGGACTGTTCGTTCCACTGCGACCAGTGCAGGGCGGACAGGACGCTGTTGCCGTCACCGCAGGCGAGGATGAACGCGCCGGGCCGCTGTCGCGGCTTCCACAGGCAGTCGACCAGCACCGGCTGCCCGTCCGTCCGTTTCTCCGCGTGCGGCGAGTCCGTGTTCCCGTGCGGGGCGGCCGGCGCGGCGGAGGCCGTACCCGTGCTCGCCGCGAGCAGCCCCGCCGCGCAGAGCGCGACCGCTGTCCTCACTGTGTGTCTGCCCATGTCCGCTCCCGGCCGACGACGTCCTGACTTCTAAAAGACGCTACGGCCGAGTCGGTCGACGTACCACTTGTGCGGGGCGGGGGCGTACGCGTGTCGAGCGGGCCGTCGTCCGCGTCCTGCTGGCAGGAGACGCACAGTTCGTGGTGACCGTCATCGGTGACGACGGTCCCCCAGCCCAGGCAGGCCTCGCAGCCGCGGGCAGGACCCAGATCGGGGTGGGGAGGCGGGGTCGCGTTGTGGTCGGCTCCGTACGCCATACCGTGGCGGCTCCTTGAAGCGGCAGTGGGGGGATGCATACCATTTTGTCCTGTTTTTGAGATCTGTCCAGACACTTTCCCGGTTCTTGGCGCATTACGAACGCACCGAGTCGACGGCGACGTTCAGATGGCGCGGGCCGCGCAGCACCGCGTTCCGCCGGTAGGGCGGCGGATCCTCCACCAGGCGGGGGTTGTCCAGGCGGCGGGCCAGTTCGGCCAGCGCGAGCTGCGCCTCCCGCCGGGCCAGCGGTGCGCCGAAGCAGATGTGGATGCCGCTGCCGAAGCCGAGGTGCTCGATGTCCTCGCGGTCGGGGTCGAACCGGTCGGGATCCGTGAACCGCTCCGGGTCCCGGTTGCCCGCGGCGAGCATCAGCCAGATCCGCGCCCCCTTGGGAATCGTGACCCCGCGCAGCTCGATGTCGGTGATACAGGTGCGCTGCGGCACCAGCTGCACCGGAGGCTCGTAACGCAGAAGTTCCTCCACGATCCTGACGGACAGTCCCGGATCCTCACGCAGCCGTTGTAGATACTCCGGGTGGCGCAGCAGGGTGAGCATCCCGTTGGTGATGAGGTTGACCGTCGTCTCGTGGCCCGCGATCAGCAGCAGCACCGCCGTGCTAAGCACCTCCATCATCGCCATGGTCCCGTCCGCGCCGTGACTGGCCGCGAGATCGGACAGCAGGTCGTCGCGGGGCTCCTTGGTGCGCTGCTCGACCAGACCCGCCAGGTACATGCCGAGCTGCATCCGGGCCTCCTGCGCGGCGTGCTGCACGTCGTCGTCGGTGCGCTGCCGGGTCTCCGGGTCCAGGGCGGCGACGATCGGGTCCACCCAGGCGCGAAAACGCGGCTCGTCCTCGCGCGGCACTCCGAGCAGCCGGCAGATCACCGTCACCGGGAACGGGTAGGCGAACTGGTCGACGAGGTCGATCTCCCGCGCGTCGCCGAACCCGTCGATGAGCTCGGTGATGATCCCGCCGAGTTCTCCGCTCATGGAGTCGATACGGTCGGGCCGGTGCGGTGGGCCGAAGGAGCTGTTGGCGATCCGCCTCAGCCGGTCGTGCTCGGGCGGGTCGAGCCTGATGAAGCTTGGCGGCAGCCCGGTGGCCTCCGGTCCCGACAGCTCGTCCACGCCGGCGGCGGTGAGGTTGGTGGCGTCCGAGCTGACCCTGGGGTCGTGGAGCAGCCCGAGGATGTCGTAGTACGAGCTGACGGCGTAAGGGCCGTCCTCCTCCTCGTGCAGCACCGGCGTCCTGCGCAGCTCCTCGTAGAGCGGATACGGGTCGGCGCGGTTGGCGTAGTCGGTGATCCGGTGCAGGAGCGGGCCGTGCGTCATGTCGGGTCCTTGGGGCGTGGAGGTCCGGGGATCCCGGATCCGGGAGGGGAGCCGGGCCGGCTCAGTGGCGGGACGGCGTGAAGACCAGTTGCCGGTCGGCCGGGGAGTAACCGCTGAGGGTCACGGTCGGGCCGTGCGTCGGCAGCGACGGGTCGGGGAAGTCGGCCGGCACCGGCTTGCGGCCCTCGGGGCGGCGGTCCACCGTCGGGAACTCCACCGGGAACGGCGCGCCCGTCTCGATCAGCCGCTGGTAGAACTCCAGCCACCGCGTGTTGTCGAAGCTCACGGCGGCGATCACGCGGCCCTGGTACCCGTACACGCCGACGAACCGCCGCTCGGTCAGCGACCCCTGGGTGATCATGACCTCCTCGCCCAGGGACGGTACGCCGACCGACTTGATGTTCACGCCGAACTGCGAGGACCAGAACGCGGGCACCCACATGTGCGGGCGCCGGTCGGCGGCGTCGCTGATCATGTTGTGCGCGGCCACCTCGGCCTGGGCGACGGCGTTGCCCCAGTGCTCCAGGGACAGGAACTGGTAGCCGAACAGCGGATGCGGGGAGCGGGCGACGTCGCCCGCGACGAAGACGTCGTCGGTGACGATGCCCCGGAAGTCGAAGGCCCGGCAGCCCGCGTCGCAGGCGATGCCGCGCGGACCCGCACCCAGCCCCGAGCCGGCCAGCCAGCCGGTGTTGCGGGTCGCGCCCAGCGAGACCACCACCACGTCCGCCTCGACGGAACTGCCGTCGGACAGGTGAGCGACCCGCACCCGGCCCGTCGCGTCCCCCTCCAGACCGGTCACCATGATCCCGGTGCGCAGGTCCACCCCGTTCTCCCGGTGCAGCTCCGCGGCCACCGCGCCGATCACCCCGCCGAGCGCGCCCACCAGGGGAGCGCCGGCCCGCTCCGCGACCGTCACCGTGATGCCCTGGTCCCGGCACGCGGAGGCGATCTCCGAACCGGTGAAGCCGGCGCCGATGACCAGCACCCGGCGCGGCGGCGCCTTCATCCGCCGGTGCAGACGGGCCGCGTCGTCCCGGGTGCGCAGCACGAACACCCCGTCCAGCTGGGCCTCTTCCTCCTTCGGCCAGGGCCGGGCGTGCACGCCGGTCGCGATCAGCAGCCGGTCGTAGGGCACCTCGTCGCCGTCGGCCAGCCGCACCCGCCTGGCCGCCATGTCCAGACCGGTCGCCGCGACCCCGAGCCGCCAGGTCGCGTCGACGTCCCGGCGCCGGGGCAGCTCGGTGTGGTCCGGGGACGCCTTGCCGAGCAGTACCGCCTTGGACAGCGGGGGACGGTCGTACGGCTCGTAGGGCTCGTCACCGATCAGGGTGAGCGATCCGGCGAACCCCTCGGCGCGCAGCGTCTCGGCGGCCCGCAGGCCCGCCAGCGAGGCACCCACGATCACGATCCGGCCCTCGCGTCTGAGCCACTCGTGGAACGCCTCAGCGGGCATCGGAGGCTCCCCGCCCGGCGCCGACGGGCTCCCCGCCCGTCTCGGGCAGTCCCTCGGCCGTGATCGCCTGCACCGGGCACGCCGCGACGGCGCGGGCGACCTTCTCCCGCTGCTCCGTGCCGGGCCGCGGGTTGTAGACCAGCGACTCCTCGCCGTGCATGGTGAACACGCCCGGTGCGAGAAACGCGCACTGCGCGTATCCCTGGCACTTGTTGAGATCGACGACAAGCCTCATTGGCGACCCGCCCTTCCGGCGGCCAGGTCCTCGGGAGCCACCCGCGCGGCGGACACCCTCGGACGGCGGTCATCCCACGTCAGGATCGAAGCCCCGGCGCCCTCCCCGCGCGCCAGGACCCGCCGATGGGGTGACACCGGGCGCGGGGCGGAGGAGCGGCGGGTTCCAGTCGCGAATGAGTGACGGTCCGCCGTGCCCGGCCCAGGAAGCGGGCCCGCCCGGCCGCGCGCGGTGTCCGCGGCGGCCGGGCGGGCCCGTCGGTCACTTGAGGTAGCCGAGGATGGTCATCATTCCCGACTCGGAGTGGTACTGGTTGTGGCAGTGGAGCATCCACAGCCCCGGGTTGTCGGCGTAGAAGTCCACCACCAGCTTGTCCTGCGGCAGCACGATCGCGGTGTCCTTGCGGGGGCCGTTGCCGTCCGGGCCGACGAGGGCGAAGGTGTGGCCGTGCAGGTGCAGCGGGTGCCACATGCCGGTGCGGTTGTGGAACGTGATCCGGACCCGCTCGCCCTGACGGACCGGATGCCGCTGCTCCACCGAGTACGGCCGGCGGTCGAAGCTCCAGTCGTACCACTTCATGTTGCCGGTCAGCTTGATCTGGATCTCGCGGTCCGGCTCCTCGTCGGGGAACGTCACCGAGTCGTCCGCGGTCAGCTGGTGGGCCAGCAGGAGGCGCCCGTCCAGCTCGTCGATGTGGACGGAGGGCGGGGGCAGGTCCCTCGACCTTCCGGTGTTCAGCACGGCGAGGGCGCGCGCGTCCTTGCCCTCGGCCAGCGCGACCAGCGGGAACACCCCGTCCTCGGCGGTGATGACGACGTCGTACCGCTCCGCCATGCCGATGAGCAGCGAGTCCGTCGTGATGTGATCGACCGGGTAGCCGTCCGTGTGCGTCACCGTCATCTCGTGGTCGCCCAGTGCGACCCGGTAGGCGGTGTCGGCGCTCGCGTTGATGAACCGCACCCGGATGCGCTCGCCGGGACGGGCCCGGAAGACCGAGGGGTCGTGCGGGACACAGCCGTTGATCAGGTAGTACGGGTAGTCGACGTTGCCGCCCATCCCCTGCAGGATGCGGCTGAGTCCGGCCCGCAGCATGCGGTCGGGGCCGTGGGACGAGCCCTGCGGGGCCGAACGTCCGCCGTGGCCGCCGTGGCCCCCGCCGTGCATGTCCATGCCGCCCATGTGCATGCCGCGGGGAACGGGCCCCTTGACCTTCTGCAACTGCGCGAGCACGGCCTCCGGAGTGGAGCCGCCCAGGCCGTCCACCCAGTCGTCCAGGACGACCACCCATTCCCTGTCGTAGGACAGGGGCTCCCTGGGGTCGTCGATGATCAGTGGTGCGTACAGACCGCGGTCCAGCTGCATGCCCTCGTGCGAGTGCAGCAGGTAGGTGCCGGGGTGGGACACGACGAAGCGGTAGTTGAACTCCGAGCCGGGTCTGATGGTTCTCTGGGTCAGGTCCGGCACGCCGTCCATGTCGCAGCGCAGCCGCACACCGTGCGAGTGCAGCGTCGTCCCCACCGGCAGGCGGTTGCGCAGCGTGAGGTCGAGGATGTCACCCGCGGTGGCCCGGACCTGCTCGCCGGGGATCTCGTCGCCGTACGCCCAGGTCTTCACGGTCTTGCCGTCCAGGTCGAACGACGTCTCCCGGGCGGTGAACCTGTACTTGCGTACCGGCCCGCGCCCGCGCCTGTGTTCGGCGGCCAGGACCTCCGGGTCGGACGGGTTCACGTATCCCTTGGGTCCCTTGGGCACGAACGGACGGAAGCCGTCGACGGCCCCGGGGCCCCGCGCGGTCTGCCCCGAGCCCGGCGCGGACCCCGAGTGCGGGCCGGGCTCCGCGTGGGGGCCGGCCCCGGAGCAGGCGGTCAGGAGTCCCGAAGCGGCAGCCGTGACCGAGGCACTGAGCAAGGTGCGCCGCGAGTATGTGTGCATGAGTCGAATAACACACGTTTTGCGCCGATATGTGCGAGAACCGGCACGGCGCGTCTGGCGATCTCGGCAACCATTGCCCTGGTGACGGGGTGATATGAGGCGCGGCCCGCGCGGCGACGTGCCCCCGCCGGGCATCTGCGCTATGCTCGATCTTGAGCGCGTCGCCGGAACTCCCGGTGATCGGCTGTGCGTTGGTGGTCCAAGGAAAGACGCCCCGCTTCCTGCGGGGAGATGCAGGTGCAAGGCCTGCCCGGCGCTCGTGGACGAGCCCCGCTCCCGACCGGGAGTGGGGCTTTCGTCATGCTCGCCGAACGGGCGTTCGCGCCATCTGCTGATCCATGACGCGCCGCGCCGCCGCTCGCGCGGGCCGCCACCGCTCGCCGCCCGGATCCGCGACGCGGGGGAAATCCGCGGGGCGTCTGAACATTCCCGGGCCGAACTCCGTATGGGACGGGGGGGAATCGCATTCCCGGCCGGCCACGACGCGTAGGAGAAGTTCGGTGAGACGCAACACGCGCAGACGACCCACGGGCCCACGGCGCGCCACCATCGGTGCGATGGCGCTCATCCTGGGCGGAGGCGGGCTGATGGTCGCCAACGTGTACGCCTCCGCCACCGAGGACACGTCGGCCGTGCAGTCGGTGGGGGACCGCAAGCAGAGCCCGGCGGCGGGAGGCGCCACGATCGACTGCCCGGACGTCGGCGCCCGGCTGACCGAGGTGCCTCAGGACGCGAAGGCGACCGTCGACGAGCAACTCGCGGTCCTGGACCAGCAGATCGCGAGCGCCTACCAGAAGATGCTGGACGCGGTGCGCGACGGGCGGATCGACGTCGACGCCGTGGACAAGGGGATCGTCGGTCCGCTCACGGAGGAGCGGACCGCGACGATCGGCGGCATCGCCGACGCGATCGGGCGTGCCGGGGAGCGGCCCGAGGGGCTCGACGACCTCGCGGCCTGCGCCCTGCGCACCTCCGACACCGAGGGCGGCGACGGGCAGACCGGTGAGGAGCAGGGCGGCCAGGACCAGAGCCGGCCGCAGGACGGGCAGCAGGAGCCGGAACAGGGCGCCGACGAGGGCCCGGCCGGCAACGGGCCCGTGGCCGCGGACTACGCGGACATCAACTCCGTGCAGCCCGACGCCGGCAAGCCCCGTGCGGGGGCGGACGCCTCACGCGGCAGCTTCGCCTCCAGCTGCGGAGTGAACAAGGGCGGCCTGTTCAACTCGGACAACGTGATCGTCGCCCCCGGCGTCACCAACGGCGCCCACCACTTCCACGACTACATCGGCAACCAGGGCAACAGCGCCTTCGCCAGTGACGAGGACCTGGCGAAGGCGGACACGAGCTGCGACGACAAGGGCGACAGGTCGACCTACTACTGGCCCGTGCTGCGCCTTCAGGACGGAACCCGGGAGCGGGACGCCGACGCCCCCGGCGGCGGGACCGAGGGCAACGCGGGCAGGATCGTGACGCCGAAGCAGGTCACGCTGTCCTTCGAGGGCAGCCTGCGCGGCAAGGTGACGGCGATGCCGCGCTTCCTGCGCATCATCACCGGTGACGCCAAGGCGTTCGTCAACGGCCCCGCCAACGCCAACGCCTCCTGGTCCTGCACCGGGTTCGAGGACCGGCAGCTGAAGGACAAGTACCCGCTGTGCCCCCAGGGCAGCGACGTGGTGCGCACCTTCAGGTTCCAGAGCTGCTGGGACGGCCGGAACGCCGACAGCGCCAACCACCGCACGCACGTGGCGTTCGCCGACGGCGACGGCAACTGCCCGGAGGGATTCCGGGCGATCCCGCAACTGGTGCAGCGCATCGTCTACGGCGTCGACGCCCCGAGCCTGAACGACGGGGGCGCGACCACTCCGCTGTTCGCCGTGGACTCCTTCCCCGAGCAGCTGCACAAGCCGGGCACGGACCACGGCGACTTCATCAACGTCTTCGACGAGGACCTGATGGGCCGGATGGTCGACTGCATCAACAGCGGCCGCACGTGCGGCGCCGGGGCCGACCAGGGCGCGCAGCCCGAGAAGCCGCAGCAGTCGGAGAAGCCGCAGGAGCCCCAGGAGAAGCCGGCGGAGACCTCGGGCGCACGGCCCGGAGGGGGCTCCGGCGCGGCGGGGAACGGCGGCAACGGCAACGGCGGCGCGGCCGGGGCCGGCAAGGGCGGCGCCGGGGCGGAGAAGCCCGCGGAGCCCACGGGCGGCGCGGTGGAACCCAAGGCCGACACCTCCCCGCAGGCCGGAACGGGTGCCACGGGTGCCGGGACCGGTGGCGAGGTGGGCACGCCCGCCTACACCCCGGCTCCCGGCGGAGACGGCCAGTCGGCGGCCGGCGCGCAGACCGCACCGCAGGCCCAGGCGCAGACCGAACCGCAGGCCGTCAGGGGCAGCCTGGCCGAGACCGGCGCCAAGCTGTGGCCCGCGGCCGCCGGTGCGGTGCTCGTGGCCGCGGGCGTCGTGCTGCTGCGCCGGATCAGGCGCAGCGCCGCCTGACGACGCCACGGACCGCGAAGGGGGCGGCGGGGACCGGACTACCGGCCCCCGCCGCCCCCTGCGGTGTCACCCGGCTTCGGCGTCATTCGGCGCGGGCGAGGCCTCTTCGGGCGTTGTTGTAGATGCGCATCAGGTGCTTGGCCACGGCGCACGGCATGGCGTGTGCATGACATTGGCGGCAGGTCTGCTTGTGGTGTTCATAGTCGGAATGCGCTTGCTGCAGGGCAGCGTCCGGAGACGGCATGGGGGATCCTTCGCACGGGGGGTCGGACGGCACGGGTACGTCCGAGGTGACTGGGAAAAAACCCGGAGCCAAAGTGGATCATGTTACTTCGGGTAGAGGGAAGCGGCGTCGGACCGCCGTGTGCGAAGGACCGGAGGGATCCCGACTCAAGCGCTCCCGGGGCTCCGCCGCCCGGAATAGGCCCACCAGCGGCCCTCGTGCCGGCTGACCTCGATGGGGCGGCCGAAGCACGTGGTCAGCCACGGCCCGGTCAGCACGTCCTCGACGGGTCCCTGCGCCAGGATCCGGCCCTCGCGCAGCAGCAGGGCGTGACTGACGGCGGGGGAGAGTTCCTCGAGGTGGTGGGTGACCGTCACGGTGGCGAGCCGTGGCCGTCCCTCCGCGAGCCGGTGCATGGCCTCGACCAGATCCTCGCGGGACGGCAGGTCCAGGGCGTTGAAGGGCTCGTCGAGGAGCAGCAGCGCGGGTTCGGCCATGAGGGCCCGGGCGATGAGGACGCGCGCCCGCTGCCCGCCCGAGCAGACTCCGTACGGCCGGTCGGCCAGCTCCTTGATGTCCAGCTCGGCCAGCAGTTCGCGGGCCCGCTGCCGTACCTCCTCGTCGTACATCCGCCACAGAGGCTGCACCGTGCCCGTGTGACCGGTCAGCACGACGGTGTGGGCGTCGAGTTCGGCGGGCACGCGCTGCGCGGTGGTGACGTGCCCGATGCGCGCGCGCAGTTCCCGCACGTCGACACGGCCGAGGAGTTCGCCGAGGACCTCGACGCTGCCGGTCGTGGGGTGCATCAGGGCGCCGAGCAGCCGCAGCAGCGTGGTCTTCCCGGCGCCGTTGGCGCCCAGCAGTGCCCAGTGCTCTCCCGCACGCACCGTCCAGTCGACGTCGTCGAGGATCACCTGTCCGGTCGTGTAGCGGCGGACGCCCACCTCGCGGAGGGCGACGACCGTCCCGTGCTCCCGTGTTGTCCGCTCCGCGGTGTCCTCGGCCATGCTGGGCTCCCCTCGACCGTCGAGGCCGTCGCTCGACCGGCACCACGAACGGTAGATGCATCCGGCACCTTGTCGCCGTGCTGTCCGGCTCGTGGACGCGGCGGGATCGCGGTGAGCGCGGTCGCCGCCGGGCTCGGCGCGCCGCGGTGGTGGGTCGCGGTGGTGGGTCGCACGTGTGACGAAGCAGACACGACGGCCGGAGGCGTGCCTGGCCGGAAGAGGGGTATGTGCACGCCGTGAACAGGGTGGTGAAGGCGGTTGGGATGGAATCCGTCCTCCTCGGCGGCGCGGAGTCGGCGCCGGATACCGGCGTGATACGCATGGCGGCGGCCCTCGACGGCGACGGCGCGTGCATCGCCGAGGCCCGCCATCTCGCGGCCGCGTTCCTGAGCCGGGCCAGGACCGGCCATGGACTGACGGTCTCGGACCGGGCCATGGACCTCACGCAGCTGGTGGTCAGCGAACTGGTCACCAACGCCCGCAAGTACGCTTCCGGCCCCATCCTGATGGACCTGCGGATCGTCGGGGACGCCGTGGACATCGCGGTCTGGGACAGCGATCCGGTGCTGCCCGTGGCACGGGCCGCCGATCCGGGGCGGGTGGGCCAGCACGGTCTGGAGATCGTGATGGCCGTGGTGGAGCGGTTCGAGGTGCGGCGCGAGCCGGTGGGCAAGCGTGTCGTCGTCCGCATGGCGCTGCTCGACGTCGCACGGCCGTGAGACGGCCGCGGCCGGCAGCCGCGCAGGGCGGCGTCAGGCCCGGAGTTCCGCCTTGTCGCCCATGACCACCACCGGGTGCTGACCCGGGTCGAGGGACCGCAGCAGGTAACGCATCGCCGGCTCGGACAGGGTCACGCACGCGGAGGTGCCGCTGCCGTGGTCCATGTGCAGCCAGATGCTGCCACCCCTCGACTGCCCCTCCGGGCGGGCGGGGTCGTTGGGCGGTGTGCCCTTGACGCGGTTGAAGTCGATGGCGATGACGTAGTCGAAGTCGTGCCAGGTGTTCTTCGTCCACGACCGGGGAGCCTGGAAGGCGGCGGACCGGGTGTAGGGCAGCTTCGCCCCGGGGTTCTCGAGCACGCCGCCGGCGTCGCTCAGCGTGAACACCCCCACAGGGGTGCGCTGGTCGCCCTCGTGATGGTCCGTCGTCCAGCCCTTCCTGCCGTTGTGGGCCGGCCAGGAACCCGCCCGCTCCCAGTGCGTGCTGTGCTGGGTGAAGAACTCGACCGTCGCGTCGGGGGAGTCGGGCCCCGCTCCGTAGACGGCGACCACCTGGCGGGACCCGGACGGTACCCGATGCCACAAGCGGTCGCCGATGCCCGGCACCCGGCTCGGAAGGGCCCCGCGGCCCGGCGTGTGCGCCGCCGGCCCGCCGTGGCCGGCCGGGCGCCGGTGGCCCGTACCGCCGCAGGCCGTCAGCGACATCGCCAGCGCCCCACCGACGGCCACCACGGCCGCTGTCCGCAGCGCTCCGCTTTTTCGCATGCGCCCCATGATGGCACCACCCAGGGCGCGTTTTTCACCTGAATGGACGTCCGTGGCTGCGTGCAGATGGCCCACCCGGTGTCTCCTTGAGTGAGAGAGGCGTCCATCGAGGGAGTGGAGCCGATCATGTATGAGATGTGTGCAGGAGCAGAGAAGCCCGGTGGGGCTCTGGTCTGGCACGTCATGGCCAAGCACACGACCACCACCCTGTGCGGACAGAAACTGGGTCAGCACGTCGACGGCGCGAGCGCGCAGCGGGCCGGACACTGTTCCACCTGCATGGCGCTGTTCGGGAAGCTGATGACCGCACCACCAGCGGTCGGCTCTCCCGCCGCCACGGACCACTAGGTCCTGGCACCCGGCTCCCGTCCTCCGCCGCGAGGACGGGAGCCGGGTGTTCGTGCTCCTTCCCTGTGGGACGCGCGGGCGCGGCCGGTCAACACTCGGGACAATTTTTGGCAACGTGTCCCCATATCGCATTCCGGCGGCGGTCGGTGGGTAACACTGAGCGGCGGAGGGGGGAGACGTGCGGCGGCACTTGGCCGGCGCGCACATCCCGGAGTGTCACGCCCGCCTTGGGGAAGGCGGCGAGGGGACCAGCGGGGGGATGCATGACGCAGTCGCTTCCGGGGCCGTGGCCTGCACGCGGGGGAGCACGGCCGGGGCGCCCGGCGCTTCCGGTCGTCGTGGTCGGCGCCGGGCCGTACGGGCTGTCGGTCGCCGCGCACCTTCGCGGGGCGGGAATCCCGGTACGGGTCTTCGGTGAGGTCATGGGCAGTTGGCGGCACGCCATGGCGACCGGGATGTTCCTGAAGTCGACGCCGGACGCCGTGGACCTGTCGGCGCCGGAGCCGGGCGGGCGGCTGGCGGACTTCCTCCAGGTGCACGGCGAGCCGGAGCTGACCGAACTGACGCCCATCCCGTGCGAGGTGTTCGTACGGTACGGCCAGTGGTTCCAGAAGCAGTACGTCGGCGAGGTGGAGTCGGCCCGGGTCGCGGCGGTCGAGCCGGGCACATCCGGCGCGGGGTTCGCCGTACGGCTGGACGACGGCCAGGAACTCGCGGCCGCCGCCGTGGTCGTGGCCACCGGCCTGAACGGACTGGCCCACATACCAGGCGAGTTGCGCGGCCTCGCGCCCGAAGGGCCGGGGCCCGGCGCGCCGGTGTCGCACACCAGCCAGCACACCGACCTGTCCCGGTACGCCGGCCTCCGGGTCGCCGTGGTCGGCGGGGGACAGTCCGCCCTGGAGAGCGCCGCGCTGCTCCACGAGTCCGGTGCCCGGGCGCACGTGCTGGTACGGGAGAACGGGGTGCTGTGGGGGACGGCCCCGGAGCAGGCCCGGTCCTGGACGCGGCGGATCGGCAGGCCCGCCTCGCCCCTGGGCACGGGCTGGATCCTGGCCGCGGTCTGCCGGGCTCCCGGCGGGGTGCGGCATCTGCCGGCCGCGGCCCGGCTGCTGCTGTTCCGGCGCGCGTTGCGGCCGTCGGGCGGATGGTGGCTGCGGGACCGGGTCGAGGGCGTGGTGCCGGTGCGCACCTCGTGCCGGGTCGTACGGGCCGGGACCGACGGGTCCGTCGTGCGGCTGGAGGTGGCCGGGCCGGGTGGCGTGGCGGAGGCGCTCGACGTCGACCATGTGCTGGCCGCCACCGGTTACCGTCTGGACCTGGACGCCGTTCCGTTCCTGTCGCCGGCGGTGCGCCGTGCGCTCAGGCAGGTGCCGGGTTCGAGCGCACCGCGGCTGAGCCCGGGGTTCGAGTCGTCGGTGCCGGGTCTGTACTTCACCGGGTCGCTCGCCGCCCCGATGTTCGGGCCGATGATGCGCTTCGTCGCGGGGACCGGGTACGCGGCGGCCCGGGTCGCCCGGGACAGGCTCCGCAAGGCGGCCGGCACCGGTTGACCGCGCGAGCCGTCACTCGGCTGCGTGCGCGTTCCGTCGTCTCACCGTGAAGGGGGCCCCGGCCGAGCCTTGCCGGAGCCCCCTGGTCGGTGCGGGTCAGGCGGTGTGCAGGGTCAGTCCGTAGCGGTTGAGGATCTCGTTGACCGGCTGGAACCAGGTCTCGCCGCCGCTGGAGCAGTTGCCCCAGCCTCCGGAGGTGACGCCCTGGGCCTGGTCACCGCTGATGAAGGAGCCGCCGGAGTCGCCCGGTTCGGCGCACACACTGGTCTTCGTCAGCTCGTGCACGGCGCCCTGGCTGTAGTTGACGGTCTCGTTGCGCGCCAGCACGGTGCCGCAGTGCCAGTGCGTCGTCGAGCCGGAGCGGCAGATCGAGGCGCCGACGGGAGCCACGGCGGAGCCGCGCACCAGCTGGTCCGGGACGGTGCCCCAGCCGAGGACGACCGGGACCGTCCACCAGCCGCTGCCGACGCTGACCCAGGCGTAGTCGTTGTCGGGGAACGAGGATCCCTGGAAGTTGCCGATGTACGAGCCGTCCCAGCCGCTCACCCCTGCGCCGGCCTGGGCGCAGTGTCCGGCGGTCACGAAGCCGCCGTACACCGAGAAGCCGATGGAGCAGCGGACGTTGCCGGTGTAGTAGGGGTCGCCGCCGACCGTGCCCGCGGCGAAGGTCTGCGGCGCCGCGGAGACCGTGCGGACGGTGACGGGGCCGGCCGCGCGGGCCTTGGAGAGGAAGCGTTGGACATCGTTGTCGGAGCGCGCGGCGCCGACGACGTCCACGACCAGCGTGTTGGCCTTCGGGTCCACCCGCCAGCCGCTCACACCCTGCGGGGCGGTCGTGCTGTCGAGGCGGGCCTTGGCCGTGTCGAGCTGCCGTGCGCTGTGCTGGACGGTGCGGACCTCGGCACCGGCGGTCCGGACGGCGCGCAGGGTCGAGTCGGAGGCGTCGGAGGTGACGGCCACGGTGAGGCGGCCGCTCTCGCTGTCGAACCACGAGCCGCCGAAGGCGGAGCCGGCGGCCGCGCGGGCCTTCGGTTCCACGGCCGTGGCCGTGCGTTCCGCTGCCAGGCGCGCCTCGGCCTGTTGCGGGGAGAGTCCCAGGTCACGCTGCATCGCCTGGAGCAGGCCGGGGGAGGCGGAGGGTGCGGCGGCGGGGGTCGCCGCTCCGGCCGGGGTGGCGCCCGCCATGGCCCAGCTGCCGAGCAGGACGAGCGCGGCAACGGCCACGCGGTGGAGTTTGGTGCGTCTCACAGGGGTGCCCTTCGTCGTTCCAACGAGGTGGGGGTGGAACACGGGGTGGAACTACCGCGACCTGAGAGCGCTCTCAACCGGGTCGGGGAGCAGCTTAGCGGGACTGACTGAACAGGTCCATGCCAATGCTGGTATTCACGCCGGACTCAGTGCCCTCCCGTTTGCCTAAGGGGCTTAGGCATATGTTCAATGACTTCAGGTTCTTGGTGGGCTCGGGTGGGAGGAGCGGCATGGCGCGTGCGGGGTTGACCACGGAACGCCTGGTCAGGGCGGGAGCGGAGCTGGCGGACGAGGTCGGCTTCGAGCATGTGACCGTCTCGGCGCTCGCCCGGCGGTTCGACGTCAAGGCCGCGAGCCTGTACTCGCACCTGAAGAGCTCCCAGGACCTCAAGACGCGGATCGCCCTGCTCGCCCTGGAGGAACTCGCGGAACGGGCCGCCGACGCGCTGGCCGGGCGGGCCGGGAAGGACGCCCTCGCCGCCTTCGCGAACGTCTACCGCGACTACGCCCGGGAGCACCCCGGCCGTTATGCGGCCGCGCGCCTGCGTCTTGACCCGGAGACCGCCGCGGCGAGCGCCGGGGGCAGGCACGCGCAGATGACCCGCGCGATCCTGCGCGGCTACGACCTGACCGAGCCGGACGAGACCCACGCCGTCCGGCTGCTCGGCAGCGTCTTCCACGGCTACGTCAGCCTCGAACTGGCCGGCGGCTTCGACCACAGCGCCCCGGCCCCCCAGGAAACGTGGACCTGGATCCTCGACCGCCTCGACACGATGCTGCGCACCTGGCCCGCGGCGTAGCACCCACGCGCCGGCCTCGGGCACAGCCCCGGCACGCCTTCGCCGACGTTGGCCCGGCGGGCCCGTTCGCCGCCGCACCGGCCGCACCCGGCCGCGGTGATCGCGCAGTCGGCCCGCGGCGTAGCGCCCAGGCGCCGGTCTCGGGCCCCGGCGTAGCGCCCACCGCTGGCGTCAGCCCCCGGTACGCCTCCGCCGGTGCCGGCCCGGCCGGCCGCACCCGGCCGCGGTGATCGCGCGGTTGGCCCGCGGGCGGCTACTTTCCGTGATTCTCCGTGGACGGCTCGCGGCCGGGCGCCGTCGGTCGACGCCGACTCGGCGGAAATTCTCCCCGCCGTCGGGGACAGCGCTTTCACCCGCCGGGAATTCCGCGATCCGAGGGTTCCTCGCACGGTCCGGACCCGCCCCTGCCGAACGATCAATCGTGAAAGCCGTGACGATACGGGAGGGCGGATGTTACAAATGCCGGATGGCAGACCGTTTTACCCGTCTTCGACGTATATCGCTGCGCTCGCTGCTGGGAAAGAGCCCGCGAAGCGTCGCCGGACAGGTGTTCGTTCTGCAGGTGGCGCTGGTGGCGCTGCTTGTGGCCTTCGCCGTCTTCTCCCTCGTCCTCCAGTCGCAGCGCGACATCAACGCCGAGGCCAAACGCCGCTCCGTGGCCGTGGCGCAGACCTTCGCGCACTCCCCGGGCGTCGTGAGCGCACTGCGGACGCCCTCCCCGTCGAAGGTGCTGCAACCCCTCACGGAGTCGGCGCGCAGGTCCGCGGGGGTCGACTTCATCGTCGTCATGGACACGAACGGCATCCGCTACACCCACCCCCTGCCGAGCCGCATCGGGCAGCGCTTCGTCGGCACCATCGGGCCGTCGCTGGCAGGCGACGTCTACACCGAGAGTGTCCACGGGCCGCTCGGCGAAGAGGTACAGGCCACCGTTCCCATCAGGGACGGCGGCCGCGTCGTGGCGCTGGTCTCCGCCGGTCTCCAGGTCAAGCACGTGACCAGCCAGGTGAACCGGCAGATCCCGATCATCCTGGGCGCCGGGGCGGCGGCGCTGGGCCTGGCCACCGGCGTGACGGCCCTGGTCGGCAGGCGGCTGCGGCGGCAGACCCACAGCCTCGCCCCGGACGAGATGACCCGCATGTACGACCACCACGACGCGGTACTGCACTCCGTGCGCGAAGGGGTGCTCATCCTCGGTGACGACGGGCGGCTGCTGCTGGCGAACGACGAGGCCAAGCGGCTGCTGGACCTGCCCTCGGACGCCGAGGGCCGGCAGGTGGCGCACCTCCCGACGCTGGAGCCCGAGACGGTCGCACTGCTCACCTCCGGCCGCACCGCCACCGACGAGGTGCACCTCGCCGGATCCCGCCTGCTGGCCGTCAACCAGCGGCCCACCCACCGCGACGGATGCGGACGGCGGACGGTCGTGACCCTGCGCGACTCCACCGAACTCCAGGCCATCTCCGGCCGCGCCCAGGTCGCCCGGGAACGGCTCGAACTGCTCTACGACGCCGGACTGGGCATCGGCACCACCCTCGACGTGGCCCGCACGGCCGACGAACTCGCCCAGGTCGCCGTCCCCCGCTTCGCCGACTACGTCTCCGTGGACCTCGCCGAGGGCGTGCTCCAGGGCGAGGAGCCCGCCAGTACCGCGACGGGCCTGCGCCGTATCGCCGTACGCGGTGTCCAGGACGACTCGCCGCTCTACGAGAAGGGCCGGCTGATCGACTTCCTGCCGTCCACGCCCCAGGCACGCAGCTACGGCACCGGCCACCTGGAACTGGTGACGGACCTGGCGTCGGCCCAGGGCTGGCACGCCCAGGACCCGGCACGCGCCGAGGCGATCGTCGACTACGGCATCCACTCGCTGATCTCGGCCCCGATCCAGGCCCGCGGTGTGGTCCTCGGCATGGCCAACTTCTGGCGCTGCAAGGAGCGCGGCCCGTTCGACGAGGAGGAGCTGTCCCTGGCCGAGGAACTGGTGGCCCGGGCCGCCGTCAGCATCGACAACGCCCGCCGCTACGCCCGCGAGCACGCCCTCGCGGTCACCCTGCAGCGCAGCCTGCTGCCGCGGGCCCTGCCCGAGCTGAGCGCGCTGGAGGTCGGCTACCGCTATCTGCCCGCCCAGTCGGGTGTCAGCGGTGACTGGTTCGACGTGATCCCGCTGCCCGGCGGACGGGTCGCCCTGGTCGTCGGGGACGTGGTCGGGCACGGTCTGCACGCGGCCGCCACCATGGGACGGCTGCGGACCGCGGTGCACAACTTCTCCACACTCGACCTGCCCCCCGACGAGTTGCTGAGCCACCTGGACGACCTCGTCGGCCGCATCGACCAGGACGAGGCCTCCACCGGCGCCGCCGCGGCCGTCGTCGGAGCCACCTGCCTGTACGCGATCTACGACCCCGTGACCCGCCGCTGCGCCATGGCGCGCGCCGGTCATCTCGCGCCCGCGCTGATCAGCCCGGACGGCGACGTCACCTTCCCGGACCTGCCGCACGGTCCGCCGCTCGGCCTGGGCGGCATGCCGTTCCGCACGGCCGAGCTGGAGCTCCCCGAGGGCACCCAGCTCGCCCTGTACACCGACGGGCTCGTCGAGGACCGCCGACGGGACCTCGACGTCGGCATGGAGATGCTGCGCCAGGCCTTGGCGGGCCACCCCCACCGCTCGCCGGAGCAGAGCTGCCAGGCCGTCCTCGATGCGCTGCTGCCCGCACGCCCCAAGGACGACGTCGCCCTGCTCATCGCCCGCACCCGGGCGCTGCCGTGCGACCGGGTCGCCGAGTGGGACGTGCCGCCCGACCCCGCCGCCGTCGCCCGGGTCCGCGTCGCTGCCGCCCGCACCCTCGACGAGTGGGGCCTGTCCGAGCTCGGCTTCAGCATGGAACTGGTGCTGAGCGAGCTCGTCACCAACGCCATCCGCTACGGAGGCGCGCCGATCCACGTCCGGCTGATCCGCGACCGCACGCTGATCTGTGAGGTGTCCGACGGCACCAGCACCTCGCCGCATCTGCGCTACGCGGCGACGACCGAGGAGGGCGGCCGGGGTCTGTTCCTGGTGTCGCAGATGACCGAGCACTGGGGCACCCGCTACTCCCCGCACGGAAAGGTGATCTGGGCGGAGCTCGCCCTGCCCGAGGGCGTCGGAGACCCGGGGACGGCCCTGTCCGGGGCGGTCGCGCAGGCCACCGACGGCTGGCCCGCCGCGCCACGCACACCGGTGCTCCCCGGCCAGGTGACGGGCGACCGCGCCGGGTGACGGATGATCCCGCGGCCATCGGCGCACAGCCGGTCGGCTGGGTCACCAGCGGCGACAGCACGGGCCCGCCCCCTGGTGGGCGGTCCCGTGCCGTCGCGAGAAAAGCGCGGCCGCGTCAGGCGGCGGCCCCGGCGGTCTCCACCTGCGGGGCGTGCCGCGGCAGGGTCAGCACGGCCAGGAAGCCGAGTACGGCGACCGCGGCGAAGAAGTAGAAGCCCCACGGATGGCCGATGCCCGCCGTGACCAGGGCCCCGGTGATCGTCGGACCGACGATCGAGCCGATCCGGCCGATGCCGGAGGCCGAGCCGAGGGCGGTCCCGCGCACCGCCGCCGGGTAGAAGTGCGTCACGTAGGCGTAGACGAGCACCATGGCCGAGAAGACGAACACGCCGGTGAGGAAGACGACGACGTTCAGCAGGATGTCGCTGCTCATCTTGACGCTCAGGCAGCCGAGCATGACCACGGACACCGCGAACCAGCCGAGTATGGTCCCCTTGATGCCGCGCCGGTCGGCCACGAAGCCGCCGACGACGAGGCCGACGACTCCGCCGACGTTGAGTATCAGGAGCTGGGTGACGGCCGTGGGGACGGGGTAGCCGGCGTCGTTCATGAGCTTGGGCAGCCAGGTGTTCAGGCCGTAGACCAGCAGCAGCCCCATGAACGAGGCGACCCAGATGCCGATGCCCGCGCGCAGGTAGACCGGCTTGAGCAGCTCGGTGAGCGGAACCCGCCGCGCTCCCGTCGCCTGCTTGGCCTGCGTGAACGCCTCCGACTCCGGCAGCCGGAACCACTGGATGCCGGCGACGAGGAGGCCGGCCACGCCGAGGACGTAGAACAGGATCTGCCAGTTGTCGGTCACCTGGAGGGCCAGCAGCGAGGTGATCACGGCACCGGTGTGGTAGCCGGTCATGGTCAGGGTGCTGGCCCGGGCGCGACGGCTGGCCGGCACGTGCTCGGCCATCATCGTGAGCGACACCGGCATGCAGGCGCCGAGGCCCAGACCGGCGATGAGCCGCAGGACGGCGAACATCGCCACGGACCCGGCCAGCGGCACCACGATGGTGAACACCGAGAACACGACCACCGAGGCGATGAGCAGCAGGCGGCGGCCCAGCCGGTCGGCCAGCGGGCCGACGCAGACGGCGCCGATGGCGACGCCGACGAGCGACAGCGTCGCGATCATGGTGGCGTCGCCCGCGGTCATGCCGAGGTGCCGGGTCTTGAGCAGGGTCGGGATGATGGCGCCGAGGACGACGAGGTCGTAGCCCTCGAGCATGACGGTGATCCAGCACAGGACCACGGTCCACGTGCCGCGCCCGGCGGTGCCGGACTGCGCGGTCGTCTGGGACGAGACGGCGGATGTCATTGCGGACGTTCCCCCCTGGGGACGGGAGCGGACGGGCGGGACGAGCGGGAAGAGCGGGGACGAGCGAGGTCAGAACGGGTAGTCGGCGATGTCGGGCCGGACGGTGACCCACTGGGTCTCGGTGAAGGCCTCGACGTTGGCGGCGGCACCGCCGAACCGGGACCCGGTGCCGGAGGACTTGACCCCGCCGAAGGGGGCGTTGGGTTCGTCGCTGACGGTCTGCTCGTTGATGTGGACCTTGCCGGAGTCGATCCGGTCGGCGAGCTTCATCGCCGTCCCCACGTCGCCGAGGATCCCCACGGACAGCCCGTACTCGCAGTCGTTGACGATCCGCGCGGCCTCCTCCGGCGTCGAGAAGCCGATGACGGGCGCGACGGGCCCGAAGATCTCCTCGCGCCAGGCCGGCATGTCGGTCGTCAGGCCGCTCAGCACCGTGGCCCGGTAGCCCGCGCCGACGATCTCGCCGCCCGCGGCGAGGGTCGCGCCCGCGGCGACGCTGTCGGTGACGATGCCGTGCACCCGCTCCAGCTGGCGCCGGTCGATGAGCGGGCCGAGCGCGACGTCCTCACGGGCCGGGTCGCCGACCGGCAGGGCCGCGGCCTTTTCGGCCAGCGCCGCGGTGTACTCCTCCAGGAGCGACTCGTGGACGATGTGGCGGCCGGTCGTCATGCAGATCTGGCCCTGGTGCAGATAGGAGCCGAACGCGCCCGCGGAGGCCGCCTTCCGCACGTCCGCCCCGGGCAGCACGACCAGCGCGTTGTTCCCGCCCAGCTCCAGGTGGGCCCGCTTGAGCAGGCGTCCGGCCTGTTCGCCGATCGCCCGCCCGACCGGGGTCGAGCCGGTGAAGGAGACCACCCGGACCTCGGGCGCCTCGACGACCGCCCGCCCGACCGAGCCGTCGCCCGGCAGCAGGTGCAGCACGCCGTCCGGCAGCCCCGCCTGCTCGAAGACACGCGCGATGACGACACCGCCGCTCACCGCCGTGCGCGGGTCCGGCTTGAGCAGCACCGCGTTGCCCAGGGCCAGCGCCGGCGCCACCGAGCGCAGGCCCAGGACGAGCGGGAAGTTGAAGGGCGCGATGACACTGACGACGCCCGCGGGACGGCGGCGCGAGAAGGACCAGCGGGCGTCCTCGGAGGTGAGTACCTCGCCCTGCGGGGCCGTCGGCAGGCCCGCGCACTCGAAGCACTCGCCCACGGCGAGCCGCGCCTCGAAGGCCGCCTTGGCCCGCACGGACCCGGCCTCGCGCACCAGCCAGTCCTCGATCTCGGCGGAGTGCTCGGCCAGCAGCTCGCCCGCCCGGCGCAGCACGGCGGCCCGCCGCCGCGGGGAGGCCGCCGCCCAGTCGCGCTGCGCCTCGGCCGCGCGGGCGGACGCACGCCGTACGTCCTCGGGGGTGGCCAGGCCCGCCGTCGCGAGCTGTTCGCCGGTCGCGGGCTCGACGACCGGCTGCTCGCCGGAGGCGTCCCTCCAGCCGTCGCTGAAGAACTTCTTGCCCCAGACGTCGCTGTCCAGGAATGCCATCGCGGTTCCTCTCCTCTTTCTCGGGGCGTTTCTCGGGGCGGATCAGGACGGGGTGGTGAGCGTGGTGTCCACCTGGAGCAGGCGCGGGTGGTCCGGGCGCTCGGCGAGGGCCGCCCGCAGCTCCTCGGCGTCGCCGACCTGCCGGGCCGGGACGCCGTATCCCTCGGCGATGCGGGTGAAGTCCAGACCGGGGATGTCCAGACCGGGGGCGTCCGGCACCCCCAGCAGGCCGCCGAACCAGCGCAGTGCCCCGTACGTGCCGTTCCGCAGCAGTACGACGGTCAGCGGCACGCGGTGCTGTGCGGCCGTCCACAGGGCGGTGATGCCGTAGTTGGCCGAGCCGTCCCCGATGACGCCCACCACCGGCCGGCCAGGCTGCCCCATGGCGACCCCGACCGCGCCGGGCAGCCCGAACCCGAGTCCGCCGGCCGCCGGGAAGTAGTAGGAGCCGGGCCGGCGCAGGTCCATCTGGCGCCACCAGGCGGAGTTCGTCGACGTCGACTCGACCACGTACGCGGTGTCCTCGGGCAGTTCGTCGCGCAGCGCGGCGAAGACCTGCTCCGGGTGCAGCCGGGAGCCGTCACCGGTCGGTGGCGTGGGCGCGGGCCGGAAGGCGCCGGCGGGAGCCGCGGGTTCGTCGAGCAGCTTCAGGAGCAGGCCGATGACGGCTCCCGGGTCGGCGACCAGTGCCTCGCCCATCGGTGCCCGCGCGGCGGCGGAGGCGTCCTCGGTCACCTGGATCAGCCGGGTCCCCTCGGGCAGGTACCGGCCGGGCAGGTGCTCGTGGTAGCGGAACACCGGCGCGCCGAGCACCAGGACCAGGTCGTGGCCCTCGAACGCCTCGCAGACCGGCGCGATCCCGGCGGGCAGCACCCCGCGGAACAGGGGGTGCCGGTTGGGGAAGGGCAGCCGGAACTGCGAGGGGGCCGCCCACACCGGGCCGCCCAGGCGCTCGGCCAGCCGGACGGCGTCGTCGAACAGCCCCGCCGAGTCGATGTCCCCGCCCAGCACCAGCGCGGGCCGCCGGGCGGAGGCGACCTGCTCGGCCAGCCGGCGGCCCTGCTCCCCATCGGGGACGGAAGCACGGGCGACCCGCCGGTCGAGGACGGCGAGGGCGTTGTCGCCGGCGTCGGCCGCCCAGTCGTCGTAGGGGACGGACAGGTACGTCGGGCGCCGCTGGAGCTCCGCCTCGAAGACGGCCTGGGCGAGGGCGCGCGGCACGTCCTGGGCGCACGCCGGCTCGGCCGCCCAGCCGACGAGCGGCCTCATCAGCGCCGGGGCGTCCACGTTGGAGAGGTTGGCCTCCGGACCGACGGCGGAGCGCACCTGCTGGCCGGCGACCATCACGAGCGGGGTGCGGGAGGCCACGGAGTTCGTCAGCGCGCCCATCGCGTTCCCGGAGCCCGAGGCCGCGTGCAGATTGACCAGGACGGGCCGTCCGGTCGCCTGCGCGTACCCGTCGGCCATGCCGACGACGGCACCCTCGTGCAGGCCGAGGACGTAGCGGAAGCTGTCGGGGAGCCCGGCGAGGAAGGGCAGCTCGTTGGAGCCGGGGTTGCCGAACACGGTGGTGAGGCCCTGGCGCTCCAGGAACTCGTGGCAGAGGCGGCGTACGGAAGGCACGGGTGTTCCTTTCGGAGTGACGCACGCCACGCTAGGCAAGCGCTGACATGAACACCAATAAATCTTTTACCTTCGCGATATAGAGTCCTTCGATATGAGGAACTTCGACCTCAACCTCGCCCGGGTATTCGTACTGCTGTACGAGACCGGCAGTGTCACGGTCACCGCCGACACGCTCCACGTCACCCAGCCCACCGTCAGCTACAGCCTGGGCAAGCTGCGCCGTCACTTCGGCGACGAGCTGTTCCGGCGCACGGGACGGGGGCTGACGCCGACCGCCGGCGCCCGTCGGCTGTACGAGCCGTTGCAGCGCGCCCTCGCCGACATCGACGGCACGGTCCGCCAGGCCGACGACTTCGACCCGCGGGCCATGTCCGGCCGCTTCACGGTGGCCCTGTCCGACCTGGGCGAGGTGACCCTGCTGCCGCGCCTGATGGCCGCAGCCCGCGAGCGGGCTCCCGGCGTGTCCTTCACCGTGCGGCCGCTGGACGTGGACGAGGCGGAGCACCAGCTGCGCCGCGGCGACATCGACGCGTTCGTGGCCACCCCCGTGCTGACCTCCCACCGGACCGTGCGGATCCCGCTGTTCCACGAGCGCTACGTCGGCATGGTCGCCGCCGGCCACCCCCGTGTGCGGGGCGAGTCGGTCACCCTGGCCGAGCTCGCGGCCGAGTCCCACGCCACCGTCTTCGGCCCCAGCGGGCACGTCGTCCCGCGTGCCGTGCTCGCCGCGCACGGACTGCTCGACCGGGTGGTGGTGGACGCCACCCGCTTCTCGATGCTGCCCTACCTGCTGGAGCAGACCGACCTGATCGCCATTGTCCCCGAGTACGTCGGCGAGGTCTTCGCGGCCTCCCACCAACTGCGCCTGGTGCGGCTTCCGTTCGACACCGAGCCGATCGAGGTGGCGCTGTACGCGCGGCACGAGTCCTCGCGCAGCCCGTCCCAGCGGTGGCTGGTGCGGTTCATGTCCGAGGTGCTGGGGGAGCGGGTGAGCCCGGCCCAACTGCCCCCGTCCGCCACCGGGTAGGCCCGCGCCGCACACCGGGCCGGCCGCGCCGCGCGCCCTGCCCGCCAGGAGCGTGAGGCGCGTAGGCCAACCGGGTGCAATCCGCCGGGCGTTACTCCGTCCAAGCGACGGCTGCCTCCGGTTCGGCGGCGTGAGGCGGAAGGATGGAGGGCGGGCCCTGCGGGAGAACCGCGTGGACCTTCGTGTACCCATCTCCCGAGAGAAAGCGTGTCACGGGCCGCATGACAGACGTCCAGCACACCACGCGGGAAACCGCCGCTCCCCGTCGTCACCTGCGGCCCGGTGCCGTGGTGGTGAACTGGGTGACGACGACCGACCACAAGACGATCGGCTCGCTGTATCTGATCACCTCCTTCACGTTCTTCCTGATCGGCGGCCTCATGGCGCTGCTGATGCGCGCCGAACTGGCCCGCCCGGGGCTGCAACTGCTGTCGAACGACCAGTTCAACCAGTTGTTCACGGTCCACGGCACGATCATGCTGCTGCTCTTCGCGACGCCGCTGTTCGCGGGCTTCACGAACTGGATCATGCCTCTGCAGATCGGCGCCCCGGACGTGGCCTTCCCGCGGCTGAACATGTTCGCCTACTGGCTGTACCTGTTCGGCGGCCTCATCGTGATCGCCGGTTTCCTCACCCCGCAGGGAGCGGCCGACTTCGGCTGGTTCGCCTACGCCCCGCTGAACGGCGTCGTCCACACACCGGGCCTGGGCGCGGACCTGTGGATCCTCGGCCTGGCCCTGTCCGGCTTCGGCACCATCCTCGGCGCGGTCAACTTCATCACCACCGTCATCTGCATGCGCGCCCCGGGCATGACCATGTTCCGCATGCCGATCTTCACCTGGAACGTGCTGCTCACCAGCGTCCTGGTGCTGCTGGCCTTCCCGGTCCTGGCGGCCGCGCTGCTCAGCCTGGAGGTGGACCGCAAGTGGGGCGCCCACGTCTTCGAGGCGGCCAACGGCGGTGCGCTGCTGTGGCAGCACCTGTTCTGGTTTTTCGGGCATCCGGAGGTGTACATCATCGCGCTGCCGTTCTTCGGCATCGTCACGGAGATCTTGCCGGTCTTCTCCCGCAAGCCGGTGTTCGGCTACATGGGCCTGATCGGCGCCACCATCTCGATCGCGGGCCTGTCGGTGACGGTGTGGGCGCACCACATGTTCGTCACCGGCGGTGTGCTGCTGCCGTTCTTCTCCTTCATGAGCTTCCTGATCGCGGTGCCCACCGGGGTGAAGTTCTTCAACTGGATCGGCACCATGTGGAAGGGGTCCCTGAGCTTCGAGACGCCGATGCTGTGGGCGACGGGCTTCCTGGTGACGTTCCTCTTCGGCGGTCTGACCGGCGTCCTGCTGGCCTCGCCGCCGCTGGACTTCCACGTCTCGGACTCGTACTTCGTGGTGGCCCACTTCCACTACGTCGTCTTCGGCACCGTGGTGTTCGCGATGTTCGCCGGATTCCACTTCTGGTGGCCGAAGTTCACCGGCAAGTTGCTCGACGAGCGCCTGGGGAAGATGACCTTCTGGACACTCTTCGTCGGCTTCCACACCACGTTCCTGGTACAGCACTGGCTGGGGGCGGAGGGCATGCCGCGCCGGTACGCCGACTACCTGGCGAGCGACGGCTTCACCACGCTCAACGAGATCTCCACCATCGGCTCGTTCCTGCTGGGGCTGTCGATGCTGCCGTTCCTCTACAACATCTGGAAGACGGCCAAGTACGGCGAGAAGGTCGACACCGACGACCCGTGGGGCTTCGGCCGCTCCCTGGAGTGGGCCACCTCGTGCCCGCCGCCGCGGCACAACTTCGTCACCCTGCCCGTGGTCCGCAGCGAGTCCCCGGCCTTCGACCTGCACCACCCGGAGGTCTCGGTCACGGACAAGCGGGAGAACCTGGGCCTGCCAGGATGACCGAGGCGGCGGAGCGCCCCGACGGGCAGCCGGGCGGGCCCACCGGACTGGTCGAGCAGGTCGAGGGCTATCTGCTGTGGCAGACCCGCGTCGCCGAGGCCGAGGAGCGGGCCCGGGCCTTCACCGAGCCCCTGCAGTGGCTGACCACGGCGCAGCGCGAGGAGATCGAGGAGCACTACGTCTCCGACTGCCTGCTGCGGGCCCGGGCGGACCTCCAGCGGGTCGCCGAACGGTGCCGGGCGCTGCGCGGCGAGTACGAACAGCGCTACCACCAGTTGCGGGCGCGGTGCCTCGCCTTCGTCCTCATCGCCCTCGCGGTGCTCGCCGGGGCGGCCGTCCTGGCCCTGGCCCTCACGCGGTCCTGAGACCGCCGATCCGTCCCGTCCCACGTGGGCCGAACGCGGCTCGGGCCGCCCTCCTCGCGGGGGCGGCCCGAACTCGTCGCACCGGCCCACGGGACCGGCGCCTGTGATCACGGGGGCGTCACTGCGGCGGCTGGTCCTGACCCGGGTCCGGCCGGCCGAGTTGCTCCTTGAGCTTGTCCTCACCGGTGTCGACCTGGCTCCGGTACTTTCCCTGGGTCCGCTCGTCGACGTAGTCACCGCCTTTGTCGATGCCCTTGCCGGCCTGCTCCTCGTGACCTTTCAGCAGTCCCTTGAGCTTGTCCAGCATGCTCATCGCATACTCCTTAACGCCGGGGTTCCTCCCAGCATGGCCGACGGCGCCAGGGGATGCATCCGCAGCCGGAAAAGCGGGGATCACCTGCGGAAACACCGGTCTTCCGTCAGGGCGCGCACAGGTTCTCGGCGGGCGGCACGCCGTCGAGCAGCCGGCGGCCGTCCCGCTCGGTGATGTGCCAGGCCGTGCACACGGAGTAGCCCTGTGCGGAGCGCAGCAGCAGGAAGTCGTGTCCGTCGCGGTGCTCCACCCCGACCCGCAACGCAGGGGGGTGCTCGCCCAGCCGGTCCAGGTAGTCGGCGGCGTAGTCGTCGGAGACGGTGTCCTCGTCGAACAGGGTCTGGAGGCCGTCCGCGTCCCGTTCCGCGGCCGCCTTCCGGGCCATGTCGGCCAGCGCCGCCGTGCTCGGCGCGCCGGGCGGGGCCTCTGTCGCGATCGAGTAGCACACGACGCCCAGCCAGGTGCCCAGACCGGCGATCAGCGCGATCACCGCGAGACGCGACTTGCTCGAACGCTTCGGGCGCCCTTCCGGCACTGCTCTTCCTCCCGACCTGCCCTGTGTAGGGGACCACTCTCCCATGGCGGAGCAGTGGTACGAGCACCAGGTCGGGGCGCAGCCGGCCCCACGAGGCCGAGAGCCCGGTCACGTCTCCCGCCGGCCGGGCTCACCCAGCCAGCGCGTCAGGGCCTCGCGTACCTCGTCCGGGCCGGGGTCCTCGGCCGCCCACGCGACATGACCGTCGGGCCTGACCAACAGGGTCGGGCGCAGACCGGCCGCCGGGGACGTGGTCACCAACCGCCCCGCCCACAGCGTGGAGACCGCGGCGACATCGCGGCCCACCAGCACGAACTTGCCGTCCCGCAGCGCCTCGTAGAGCCGCACCGGCGTCTGTGCGAGACGGAGATCGGGAACCCGGCGTCCGGTGAGCGGATGAGCGCCCCGGGGTGCGCGGTAGGCGATCCCGATGCCGGAGATGCCGCGTGACGCGCGCCCCTCCACCACGATCGACTGGTGCACGGCGGTGGCCAGCGCGACCCGCAACGCGCGGACCGGAGACGATCCGCTGGTGACGGCCGACAGCAGTGCGTGACTGACGCGCAGGACCCTTCGCCCCACCGGGTGGCGCTCCGCGTGGTAACTGTCCAGCAGCGCGTCATCGGCCCAGCCGTGCAGGACGGCTGCCAGTTTCCAGCCGAGGTTGGCGGCGTCCTGTATCCCGGTGTTCATGCCCATGCCGCCGGCGGGCGAGTGGACGTGCGCGGCGTCGCCCGCGAGGAACACCCTTCCCTGCCGGTAGTGGGGTACCTGCCGCTCGTCGCTGTGGAATCGGGAGAGCCAGCGCGCATCGTGCATCCCGAGGTCATCGCCGATCGTGCGCTTCGTGATGTCCCGGACCTCGTCCAGGGTGACCGGCGCGTCGTCGGGCATCTGCCGGTGCCGGTCCCAGGCGATGATCCGGTACCAGCCGTCCCCGAACGGCGCGAAGAACGTGAAACCGTCCTCGTTCGAGCTGAAGTTGAAAATGTCGTCGGGCGCGCGGGCGAGCAGCACGTCGGCCAGCATCACGGACCTGATGACCGACTTGCCGGGGAACGGCATGCCCAGGCTCTGCCGGACGGTGCTGCGCGCCCCGTCCGTACCGACGGCATAGCGGGCCCGGAGTGTGGCCGTGGTGCCGTCCGGATGGTGTACGTCCACGTCGACGCCCTGCGGGTCCTGCCGCAGCCCGGTGACCCGGGACCCTCGGAGGACGGTGGCTCCCGCTTCCTCGGTCCGGCGCAGCAGGGACCGCTCGACCTGCCACTGGGGGATGGTGAGGACGAAAGGGAAGCGCGTTCGCAGCCCGGAGAAGTCGATGCTGAGGCGGCCGAACGGATGCAGCGCCCTGGTCGGTGTGCCGATGCGGAGCAGTTCGTCGGCCATGCCCCGGGCGTCGAGTTGTTCCATGGTCCGCGCGTGGAGGGTGAAGGCGCGGCTCAGGTTGGACTCGTGATCGCGTCGCTCCAACAACGTGACATCGACTCCGGCCCTGGCGAGGTCGCCCGCGAGCAGGAGCCCGGTGGGACCGGCCCCGACCACCAGAACGTCCGCGTCCGGCGGTCCGTGTCGTTTCGGGGAGTCATTCGGTGGCGTGTCCGTTGTGTTCACGCCTTCGAGTGTCGGTCCCGTTCGAGGGCGCTGCACGGCGAGGCTCCCACCGTCGGTGCGTCAGCCTTCGAGTGCGGTCCGCACCAGATCGCCGACGCCCGACAGAGGGGTCATCAGCTCCGCCGGGACCTGGTAGCGGCGCCCCAGCTCGGCCGCGTCCTGGTAGGCGACCCGTACCTGGCCGTGGCCGTCGTCCCACACGAGGGCCTTGAGCGGGAGTTCGATCGCCAGGAGCGGTCGCGCCGTCATCGCCGGCGTCCCGCCCCGCGGATTGCCGAAGGCCAGCACCTGGGTGTCATTCATCGTCAGCCCGGCGCTCCGGGCCCCCGCACCGTGATCCACCACCGCGAACAGGGTCATCCCGCGGGCCTCGATGGCTCGCTTGAGCCGCTCCACGGTCTCGGCCACCGAGAACGGACTGGCCACGCTCAAGATGCCCGGTGCGCCTGCTTCGGAGGAGCCCGATCCCCGCTTCGTCACCGCATTCCTCCTCACGAGGCACGGGCCGATGCCCGCGGAACTGGCGCGCGGTCAACCCGCTGGCGGGGTCACACCGGGGCGAGGCCGAGTTGACGCAGCATGCCGAGTTGGTCGCTGCTTACCCAGTGGTGCGGGCGAAGGCCAACTCGCCGTCGGGCGCGTGCCCGCGGCGGCCCGTCCGCCGGCTGCGAAGTCCACGCGCCAACGGCATATCGGGACCGTACACCAGCCGTACGCGCCCAGCATGTCCACCACGGGCGGCTACGCGCCGCGGGCCCGGCCCTGGGCCCCGGGCGTCCAGTCGCCCGCCTTGTACAGGGCCCGCGAGGTGGTGATCAGTTCGCGCCGTTCCCGCGCGGACCCCACCATCGGCTGGGAGCCGTTGAGCGGCACCTGGGCGCTCTCCGGCAGGAACCTCACCGTCAAAAGGCCGAATCGCGCCGGCCAGCTCCCCTGCGCCTTGATCAGCAGGAACGCGGGGACCGCGAGGACGATCATCGCGGCGGCCGCGACCCCGTAGACCGGGCGCCGTCCGACGTGGTCGCTCAGCCGGCCGATGAAGGTGATCAGCAGCACGATCCACACCATGCCCATCAGCACCAGCATGGGAGCGGCTGCCCCGAAGGCCGCTCTTCACGCCTGCGAACACCGGCTCCCCGGCCCGGGACCGGCGCCGACGCGACCTGCGACCGGGTTCGGCGCGAGCACGACTCGCTCCCCGCGAGCGGGGGAAGATGAGACCGCGAGCGGACAGCGGACGCACGAGCGACGCGGAGGAGCGTGGGTGCCATGCAGCACGAGCGAGCGGGCAAGCCGGCCGGACCCGAGGACCTGATCGACGTCGCCCGGCTGGTGACGGCGTACTACACGCTGCACCCCGACCCGGCCGAGGCCGGACAGCGGGTCGCCTTCGGGACCTCCGGACACCGCGGATCGTCCCTGACCACGGCGTTCAACGAGGACCACATCGCCGCGACCAGCCAGGCCATCTGCGAGTACCGCGCCCGGCAGGGCACCGACGGCCCCCTCTTCCTGGGCGCGGACACCCACGCCCTGTCCGAACCCGCCCGGGTCACCGCGCTGGAGGTCTTCGCCGCCAACGACGTCGCCGTCCTCATCGACACGGCGGACGGCTACACCCCCACCCCCGCCGTCTCCCACGCGATCCTGACGCACAACCGCTCCCGCACCTCGGGCCTCGCCGACGGTGTCGTCGTGACCCCGTCGCACAACCCGCCCGGCGACGGCGGCTTCAAGTACAACCCGCCCAGCGGCGGCCCCGCGGGCTCGGAGGCGACCTCCTGGATCCAGGACCGGGCCAACGAGATCATCGCGGGCGGCCTGAAGGACGTACGGCGCCTCCCGTACACCCGCGCGCTCACCGCTCCCCGCACCGGCCGCTACGACTTCCTCGGCGCCTACGTCACCGATCTGCCGAGCGTGCTCGACCTCGACGCCGTCCGGGACGCCGGCGTGCGGATCGGGGCCGACCCGCTGGGCGGAGCCTCCGTCCGCTACTGGGGCCGCATCGCCGAGCAGCACCGGCTCGACCTGACCGTGGTCAACCCGCTCACCGACCCCACCTGGCGCTTCATGACGCTGGACTGGGACGGCAGGATCCGCATGGACTGCTCCTCGCCGTACGCGATGGCGTCGCTCATCGGGCAGCGCGACCGCTTCCGGATCGCCACGGGCAACGACGCCGACGCCGACCGGCACGGCATCGTCACCCCGGACGCCGGGCTGATGAACCCCAACCACTACCTCGCCGTCGCCATCTCCTACCTCTACGCCCACCGCACTCGCTGGCCCGCCGAGGCGGGTGTGGGCAAGACCCTGGTCTCCTCCGGCATGATCGACCGGGTCGCCGCCGACCTCGGCCGCCGGCTGGTCGAAGTGCCCGTGGGCTTCAAGTGGTTCGTGGACGGACTGATCGACTCCTCGCTGGGCTTCGGCGGCGAGGAGTCCGCCGGCGCGTCGTTCCTGCGCCGGGACGGCTCGGTGTGGACCACCGACAAGGACGGCATCGTCCTGGCCCTGCTCGCCTCCGAGATCACCGCCGTCACCGACCGGACCCCGTCCCAGCACTACGCGGAACTCACGGCCCGCTTCGGTGAACCCGCCTACGCCCGTGTCGACGCACCCGCCACCCGCGAGGAGAAGGCCCGCCTGGCGAAGCTGTCCCCGGCCCAGGTCACCGCCGACACGCTCGCCGGCGAACCCGTCACCGCCGTCCTCACCGAGGCGCCCGGCAACGGCGCGCCCATCGGAGGCATCAAGGTGACCACGGAGAACGCCTGGTTCGCGGCCCGCCCCTCGGGCACCGAGGACGTCTACAAGATCTACGCCGAGTCGTTCCGGGGCCCCGGCCACCTCTCCCAGGTCCAGGACGAGGCCGAACGCGTCGTCCACGCGGCACTCGGCGGGTGACGACGGCGCCACGACAGCGCCGGGAGCGCGGGAGAGAATCGGAATGAGTGGCCTGGCTCACATGGCATGGCGAGGACATGCCCGACACCATGGTCCTTTCACCGGCAGGCCGAAGGGATAGAGCATGTTCCGCAAGGTGCTGGTCGCCAACCGCGGCGAGATCGCGATCCGCGCGTTCCGCGCCGGCTACGAACTGGGCGCGCGAACCGTCGCCGTCTTCCCCCACGAGGACCGCAATTCGCTGCACCGGCTGAAAGCCGACGAGGCCTACCAGATCGGCCAGCCGGGCCACCCGGTCCGCGCGTACCTCTCCGTCGAGGAGATCGTCCGCGCGGCCCGCCGGGCGGGCGCCGACGCCGTCTACCCCGGCTACGGGTTCCTGTCCGAGAATCCCGAACTCGCCCGCGCCTGCCAGGAGTCGGGCATCACCTTCGTCGGCCCGGACGCCGCCACGCTGGAACTGACGGGGAACAAGGCCCGCGCGGTGGCGGCCGCCCGCGCGGCCGGCGTGCCCGTGCTCGGCTCCTGCGCGCCCTCCACCGACGTCGACGAACTCGTCCGCGCCGCCGAGGACATCGGCTTCCCCGTGTTCGTCAAGGCGGTCGCGGGCGGCGGCGGGCGCGGCATGCGCCGGGTGGAGGACCGCGCCGCGCTGCGCGAGTCCATCGAGGCGGCGTCCCGCGAGGCGGCGTCCGCGTTCGGTGACCCCACCGTCTTCCTGGAGAAGGCCGTCGTCGACCCGCGCCACATCGAGGTGCAGATCCTCGCCGACGGCCAGGGCGACGTCATCCACCTGTTCGAGCGCGACTGCTCGCTCCAGCGCCGCCACCAGAAGGTGATCGAGATCGCGCCCGCGCCGAACCTCGACCCGGCGCTGCGCGAGCGGATCTGCGCCGACGCGGTGCGCTTCGCCCGGGAGATCGGCTACCGCAACGCGGGCACCGTGGAGTTCCTGCTCGACCGCGAGGGCAACCACGTCTTCATCGAGATGAACCCGCGCATCCAGGTCGAGCACACGGTGACCGAGGAGGTCACCGACGTCGACCTGGTCCAGGCCCAGATCCGCATCGCCGCCGGTGAGACCCTGGCCGACCTCGGGCTCTCCCAGGACACCGTCACGCTGCGCGGCGCCGCCCTGCAGTGCCGCATCACCACCGAGGACCCGGCCAACGGCTTCCGTCCGGACACCGGACGCATCAGCGCCTACCGCTCCCCGGGCGGCTCCGGCATCCGCCTGGACGGCGGAACCACCCACGCCGGTACCGAGATCAGCGCGCACTTCGACTCGATGCTCGTCAAACTCACCTGCCGCGGACGGGACTTCAAGGCGGCGATCGGCCGGGCCCGGCGCGCCGTGGCCGAGTTCCGCATCCGTGGGGTCGCCACGAACATCCCGTTCCTCCAGGCCGTGCTCGACGACCCCGACTTCCAGGCCGGGCGGGTCACCACGTCGTTCATCGAGCAGCGCCCGCACCTGCTGACCGCGCGCTCCTCCGCCGACCGCGGCACCAAGCTGCTCACCTACCTCGCCGACGTCACCGTGAACAAGCCGCACGGGGAACGGCCCGAGGTGATCGACCCGGTCACCAAGCTGCCGGCGCTGCCCGCGGGCGAGCCGCCCGCCGGCTCCCGGCAGAAGCTCGTCGAACTCGGCCCCGACGGCTTCGCCCGCCTCCTGCGCGAGTCGCCGACCATCGGCGTCACCGACACCACCTTCCGCGACGCGCACCAGTCGCTGCTCGCCACCCGCGTGCGCACCAAGGACCTGCTCGCCGCCGCCCCGGTCGTGGCCCGCACCCTGCCCCAACTGCTGTCCCTGGAGTGCTGGGGCGGCGCCACCTACGACGTCGCCCTGCGCTTCCTCGCCGAGGACCCCTGGGAGCGCCTGGCCGCCCTGCGCGAGGCGGTGCCCAACATCTGCCTCCAGATGCTGCTGCGCGGCCGCAACACCGTGGGCTACACGCCGTACCCGACCGAGGTGACCGACGCCTTCGTCCAGGAGGCCGCCGCCACCGGCATCGACATCTTCCGTGTCTTCGACGCCCTCAACGACGTGGGCCAGATGCGGCCGGCCATCGACGCCGTACGCGAGACCGGGACGGCGGTCGCCGAGGTCGCCCTGTGCTACACCGGGGACCTGTCCGACCCCTCCGAGCGCCTCTACACCCTGGACTACTACCTGCGCCTGGCCGAGCAGATCGTGGCTGCCGGAGCGCACGTCCTCGCCGTGAAGGACATGGCCGGACTGCTGCGGGCGCCCGCCGCCGCGAGGCTCGTCTCCGCGCTGCGCCGCGAGTTCGATCTGCCGGTCCATCTGCACACCCACGACACCGCGGGCGGTCAGCTCGCCACCTATCTCGCCGCCGTCCAGGCCGGCGCCGACGCCGTGGACGGCGCGGTCGCCTCCATGGCAGGCACCACCTCCCAGCCGTCGCTGTCGGCGATCGTCGCCGCCACCGACCACTCCGACCGGCCCACCGGCCTCGACCTGAGGGCGGTCGGCGACCTGGAGCCGTACTGGGAGGGCGTCCGCAGGATCTACGCACCCTTCGAGGCGGGACTGGCCTCGCCGACCGGACGCGTCTACCACCACGAGATCCCCGGCGGTCAGCTGTCCAACCTGCGCACCCAGGCGGTCGCGCTGGGCCTCGGCGACCGCTTCGAGGACATCGAGGCGATGTACGCCGCCGCCGACCGCATCCTGGGCCGCCTGGTCAAGGTCACGCCCTCGTCCAAGGTGGTCGGCGACCTCGCCCTGCACCTGGTGGGTGCCGGTGTGGCGCCGGAGGACTTCGAACAGGAGCCGGACCGGTTCGACATCCCCGACTCCGTGATCGGCTTCCTGCGCGGTGAGCTGGGCACACCGCCCGGCGGCTGGCCGGAGCCGTTCCGCACCAAGGCGCTCAACGGCCGGGCCCAGGCCAAGCCCGTCACCGAGCTCACCGCCGAGGACCGCGCCGGACTGGAGAAGTCCCGCCGCTCCACGCTCAACCGGCTGCTGTTCCCCGGCCCGACCCGGGAGTTCGAGGCCCACCGCCAGGCCTACGGCGACACCAGCGTGCTGGACAGCAAGGACTTCTTCTACGGGCTGCGCCCCGCCGACGAGTACGCCGTCGATCTGGAGCCCGGTGTGCGGCTCCTCATCGAGCTCCAGGCCATCGGCGAGGCGGACGAACGCGGTATGCGCACCGTGATGTCCACGCTGAACGGCCAGCTCCGCCCGATCCAGGTGCGCGACGCCGCGGCGGCCTCCGACATTCCCGTGACCGAGAAGGCCGACCGGGCCAACCCCGGCCATGTGGCGGCACCGTTCGCCGGTGTGGTGACCCTCGCGGTCGACGAGGGCGACGAGGTGGCGGCCGGCTCGACGGTGGCCACCATCGAGGCGATGAAGATGGAGGCGGCCATCACCGCCCCCAGGTCCGGCCGGGTGACCAGGCTGGCCATCAACCACATCCAGCAGGTGGAGGGCGGAGACCTCCTCGTCGAGGTGAGCTGAGCCCGCCCCAGCACGGCGCACCACCGGCCCGGCGGGTGGTGCGCCGTCCGGTTGCCGTGGCCGGCCTGGTCTACGGGCCGACCGGTACCGGGCGTCTGCGCCGGAGAGTGTCCGTGTGGGTGTCCGCGGGGGACGTCTGGGCGAGGCGGGCGGGGCGGGGTGTGGTGCGCGGGTGGCTGCCGGTGCGGGTCAGCCAGGTCTGGTAGGCCGGGGACTGGTGGGCCGCCTCCCAGTAGGACTCCTCCAACTCGGTGTAGGCCAGGTCGAGTTCTGACTCGGTGCGGGCCGCGAGCAGGAGTCGTACGCCGATGGGGTCGCCCTGCAGGGGGCGGATGGCGAGCTCGGCGCGGGGACGTGCGGTGGGCTGGCTGACCGTCACCACCTCTCCGGTGGCGGCCAGGGAGTACGCGGTGAGGTAGTCGCCGTGCAGCATGTCGGCGTCGAGCCCCGCCTCGCGCAGCACGCGGCACAGGACGTCCCATTCGCCGTCGACCGTGGAGTCCACCATCCAGCGGTCGCCCGCGAGATCGGCGAGCCGCACCTCGGGCAGCGCGGCGGCCGGATGGTCGGCGGCGAGGGAGACGAACTGCGGTTCACGCTCGACCAGTACGCGCACACACAGCCCGGCCGGGATCCGCAGTGGGCTGCCCTCGACCTCGTGCACGAAGGCCATGTCCAGCCGCCCCGAGGCGACCAGGTGCAGCAGGCAGTTCGCCGACACGTCCATCTGGAGGGTGGGTTCGGTCCGCGGCACGCGCGTGCGCAGCCTGCGTAGCCAGCCCGGCAGGGCCCGGCTCGCCGTGGCGCCGATGCGCAGCCGTGTACCGCCGGCGGCCCGGGCCGCCGCCGCCCGTGCCTCGGTGACGAGGGAGGCGAGTTCGGCGACGAGGGGTCTGGCCCGGCTCAGTACCGCGTGTCCCAGTGGTGTGGGACGGCAGCCCGCACGGGTGCGCAGGAAGAGCTGACCGCCGAGCGCGTGCTCGATACGGCGTAGTTGGGTGCTCAACGAGGGTTGAGCCACGCCGAGTTGCCGAGCCGCCCGGTGCAGGCTGCCGTGGTCGGCGATGGCGCACAGCACACGCAGGTGCCTCACCTCGAGCTCCATGGGAGGGAGCGTAGGGGGGCGTGTGACGCCGCACCAGACGTTCAAATGCCAACGGAACCAGCGGAATCGTACGAGTCGGCCCCGATAGCCCCGCGCTATCCCCGGTTGCCATCATCCGCAGGCCCGTTGGTGTGCCGGAAACTCCTGCGTGACCGATCGTTCACCACCCCACACGAACGAGTAGGAGCCCCCCACATGAAGGCGTCCCGTACGTCCTCCACGTCCGCGAAGACCTCCCGGAGGCTGCTGGCCCTCGCGCTCGGCCTCGGCCTGGCCTCCGCCGCCCTGGGCACCGCGAGCCCGGCGAGCGCCGAGACCGCCGGCTCCGCGCCGTCCGCCTCCGCGGCCGCGTACGCCCGGTACGCCGGTTCCGCGGAGAGCGCCACCGACAACAAGGCGTTCTTCGACGCCGTGCTGAAGTCGGTCGCCGAGAAGCAGGCCGCCCACCCGGCCCTCCAGTCGGTGACGGTCTACTACAACGCGTCCCAGGCGCCGAGCTTCGCCTCGCAGATATCGAGCGCGGCCTCCATATGGAACAGCTCGGTGTCCAACGTCAAGCTCCAGGCGACCTCGGGCAGCGGCGACTTCGCGTACTACGAGGGCAACGACTCGCGGGGCTCCTACGCCTCCACGAACGGCCACGGCAAGGGCTACATCTTCCTCGACTACGCGCAGAACCGGCAGTACGACTCGATCCGCGTCACCGCCCACGAGACCGGCCACGTGCTGGGCCTGCCGGACCACTACAGCGGCCCGTGCAGCGAGCTGATGTCGGGCGGCGGCCCCGGCACGTCCTGCACCAACCGCTACCCCGACGCCAACGAGCGCGCCCGCGTCAACCAGCTGTGGGCCAACGGTCTCGCGAAGGCCCTGAAGGAGCTGGACAGGACCAACTGACGTCCCGCCCCCCACTGGTGCGGGCCGCCCACCCCACGGGGCGGCCCGCACCGCTGTGTTCAGGCCGGCGCGACGCGAGGACGGAGGACCTGTGATCATCCTGCTTGATGCAGGCGCAGGACCGTCCAGGAGTGTGTATCCATGCGTAGACGCCGCCGTGACCAGCCCCGAGACCCCTTGGAATCGCCAACCGGCCCGGATGCGATCGCGATCAGCATTCGGGAGATGGCCGCTCTCGTGGAACTCTTCGAGTACGCCCATGCTCAAATCGCCCGGTTAAGCTCCGCGGACGAGAGAACAACGGCCAACGCCAGCGGATCCGCGCTCATACCGGCCCTGTACGCACGAGCCGGACTGGCTGCAAGTCGACTCCGCGATGATCTCCCCCTGCTCGCCGGTGAGCTTCGTCTGCTCGAGGCCGCGGTCATCAACCTCGAATCATATGAAGGAACCGAGGTGATGCTGTGTACCGGCTACGAACTGCTGGACCGCTTGACGCGTCGCCGGAGAAACGTCCACCCCCTGCGCCTCGTGCACGGGATCCTGTCCTTCGTTCATGAGGCGCGGGGTGCCGTAGGAACCCCCAACTGACCGTCACGATCCCATCACAGAACCGACACGCGATCCGCTGTTTTCGGTCACCGGGCAGATGATGTTGTTTTCGGTCTCATCCTCATCACTTGTCCAAGGGGGATCATGCGCATCCGTGTCACCGCCGTCGCGGCCGCGGTCTTCGGTTGTCTCGCCCTGACCGGCTGCATCGGCGGCTCCGGCACCGCAGACCGCGACAGCACCGACAACGCCGAGCCCGCCGCCACCCAGGGCGACGCCGACTCGACGGGTTACATCACCGAACGGACCACCACCCCCTGGCCGTTCACGGTCGCCTCCGGCAACCTCGCCTGCGCCGACCAGGCCGTCACCTTCATCACCGCCGAAGGAACCTACGGTCTCAACAGCCGCGCCCGGCAGAAGCATCCGGGGCCCGACCCGATCTGGGCCGGCGACCCCAACAATCCCGGCAAGAACATCTCCCTGGACGCGGTCATCAGCCGCGGCCTGGAGCTCTGCAGGTAGTCCGGCCCCGCCTCCCGCTCCGGGCGCCCCACCCCTGGCGCCCGGGGCGGCGGGCCCGGGCTCGCCGGCCCCTGCCGTGCGGGCCGGCCGGACTCCGGACGGATCACCCCACGACGACCGTGGCCCCGGCCCGGGTGAGCGCGGTGCGCAGATCGGCCGGGCAGGGCTGGTCCGTGATGAGGGTGTCGAAGCCGTCGAGCTCGCACACGCGGTGGGCGGCCGTGCGGCCGAACTTGCTGGAGTCGGCCAGTACATAGCGGTGCGAGGCGTTGGCGAGCATGGCCCGCTTGGTGGCGACCTCGTCGAGATGGAAGTCGGTGAGCCCGTAGGGGGCTATCCCGCCGGAGCCGAGGAAGACGGCGTCCGCGCGCAGGTTGCCGAAGAACTCCACCGCCTGGGCGTTGGAGCAGGCGAGGTCGCCCGCCCTCAGCCGCCCGCCGCTGACCAGGACCTCCACGCGGGGCCGTGTGCTGACCTCCGCGGCCACGAGCAGGGACGGGGTGGCGATGACGCCGGCGTGGTCGGCGGGCAGTGCGCGGGCCACCTCCAGGGCCGTGGTGCCGACGTCGATGACGACGGTCTGGTTCGGCTCGATCAGCGCCGCCGCCGCCCGGCCGATGGTCTCCTTCTCCGCGGCGAGGCTGCCGCTGCGTTCGCTGAAGGGCGCCTCCTCGCCGACCGGTGCCTGGGTGCTGGTGGCGCCGCCGTGCACGCGGGACAGCTCGCCGCGGCGTTCGAGCAGGGCGAGGTCCCGGCGGACCGTTTCGTGGGAGACACCGAGCAGCGTGGTCAGGTCGTCGGTGGTGACGAACTTCAGCCGGACGATCTCGGCGACGATTCTTCGGTGGCGCTCGGCGGCGAGCACGTCCGACCTCCCTGGGTGATGACCGTTTCTGTGGATCTGTGACTGCATTCTACGGTCGGCCGGCGCCGGGCCGGACCAGCTTCCCCGTGCCGATACGGGGCGTCCTCGGTGCCGTGCACGGTGAACGACTCTTGACGGCAGACGGGCAAGGGTCCACACTTTCAGCAACGCGCGGTCAACAATCCACAGAAACGGTCACGTGGGCGGGTTGCCGAGACCGCTCCGGCCACGGCCCCGCGCACCATCGCGGGCCCCGCCGCCCCTCGGCGGACAGGCCCCGGCAGACCCCGCGCGGGGCGTCCCCGCACAGCCGACCGAGTTCGGTTGCTCACGTTCACTGGCTCTCGCACTCCACGGCGGGGCACTGTTAAACAGGGAAAAGAGTCATGGCACACGCAGAATCAGGTCCCCAGAGACCAGGAACAGGCGCCCCGGGCGCGGGTGAGCCCCAGCAGATGGCGCGGGAACTCGGCTGGTACGCCTCGTTCTCCGTGGCCTTCGGGTTCGTCTCCATCGCCACCGGCATCTTCACCACCTACGGCTCGGTGCTCGCGACCTCCGGCCCGCGGGGCATCTGGGCCTGGCCGATCTCCGTGATCGGCCAGCTCTCCATCGCCCTGGTCTTCGGCGCCCTCGCCGCGCGCATCCCGATCAGCGGCTACTCGTACCAATGGGTGTCACGGATCGTGGGCCCGGTATGGGGCTGGATCATGGGATGGATCTCGTTCGCCTTCCTGGGCGTGGTCCTGATCGCCGTCGACTACACGATCGCCTCCACCATCCTTCCGGAGCTGTTCCGCTACGTCGGCACCACGCAGAACGCCTGGGTGATCACCGCCGGCGTGGTACTGCTCCAGGCACTCCTCGTCGCCGCGTCCACCCGCACCACCCACCGGGTCAACAACGTCGCCGTGACCGTGCAGCTCGTCGGCATGATCGCGCTGACCGTGCTGCTGTTCGTGGTGGGCGCCTTCACCGGCAAGCTCGACTTCGGGCACCTCTTCGACACCGGGACCGTCCCCGCGAGCGGCTACTACGGCCTGGGCGGCGGCACCACGGCCGGACCGTTCGCCCTGGCGTTCCTGCTCGGCGCGTTCACCATCGTCGGCTTCGAGTCCGCGGCCAACCTGGCCGAGGAGACCAAGAACCCGGCCCGGGTCATCCCCAAGGCCATGGTCCAGGCCGTGCTCTCGCTCGGCGTGCTCGGGTTCCTGTTCCTGATCGCGGTCACCGCGGCGGCCGGCCGGATCGACGGTGTCGGCGCCTCGGCCACCCCCGTGGCCACCGTCATCACCGCCGTGCTCGGCTCGGTCGTCGGCAAGATCCTGCTGGTCCTGGTCGTCGTGTCGATCTTCTCCTGCGGGCTGGTGATCACCCTGAGCGGCACCCGCCTGGTCTACGCGATGTCCCGCGACGAGCGCTTCCCCGGCTGGCGGCTGCTCAAGCGCCTGGACCGGCGCACCGCCACGCCCCTGAACGCCTCGGTGTTCATGATGCTCATCGCGCAGATCATCCTCGCGGTCTTCTCCCGCTCCACCGACGCGCTGTTCCAGCTGTTCTCCGCCGGAACCCTGCTGCCCGCCCTCATCTACGCCGGAACCGTCGCGATGTACGCCATCAAGCGCCGCTCCCTGCCCGCCTCCCAGGGCTTCTCGCTGGGCCGCTGGGAAGTGCCGGTGCTGGTCGTCGCGGGCGTCTGGCTGGTGTACGAGCTGCTGATCTTCCGGGATGCTTCCTTCCGTGCCCCGTGGACCTACGTGCTCGTGCTGTTCGCGATCGGCGCCGTCTACTTCACCGGTCTGCTGATCCGGCGCGGACGGGACGGGCTGACCATGCCGGACATGGCCGACGTCGACCGCGCCCTGGACGCCGCCGACGGCACGTCCGCGGACGCCGCCACGGAAGGGAGCGCACGGTGACCGCGATCCTCGCCATCGACCAGGGCACCTCGGGCACGAAGGCCATCGTCGTCGACCCCGAGGAAGGCACCGTCGCCATCGCCGAGGAGACCGTCCGCCCCACCTACCTCGACGGCGGAGGGGTCGAGCAGAACCCGCACGAACTGCTCGACTCCGTCCTCAACGCCGGCCGCCGCGCGGTGAGCGCGGCCGGCCGCCCGATCGGCTGCGTGGCCCTCGCCAACCAGGGCGAGACGGTCCTGGCCTGGGACCCGGCCACCGGAACACCCCTGACCCAGGCGCTCGTGTGGCAGGACCGGCGCGCGGAAAGCGTCTGCGGCGAACTGGCCGAGCACGCCGAGAGCATCGCCCGGCGCACCGGCCTCGTCCTCGACCCGTACTTCTCCGCACCCAAGATGGCCTGGCTGCGGCGCAACCTCACCCGCGAGGGAGTGGTGACGACCACCGACACCTGGCTGGTCCACCACCTCACGGGGGAGTTCGTCACCGACGCCTCCACCGCCAGCCGCTCCCTCGTCCTGGACCTGGACACCGCCGACTGGGACGGGGAACTCCTGGACCTGTTCGGCCTCGGCGACGAGCGGCTGCCTCGCATCGCCGCCTGCGACGAGGTCGTCGGCACCACCCGGGCCTTCGGCCGGGAGGTGCCGGTGGCCGGTCTGATCGTCGACCAGCAGGCCGCTCTGGTCGCCGAACGCTGCCTGGAGCCGGGCACCGCGAAGTGCACGTACGGCACCGGCGCGTTCCTGCTGGCGAACACCGGCCTCGACCCGGTGCGCTCCAGCGCCGGACTGACCACCTCGGTGGCCTGGCGGGCGGCCGGCCGGACGCCGTACTGCGTGGACGGACAGGTCTACACCGTCGCCTCGGCGGTGCGCTGGCTCCAGGACCTCGGCCTCATCCAGTCCGCGACCGACCTGGACACCCTGGCGGCGGCCGACGCCGGGGGCGTGCTGTGCGTGCCCGCGTTCGCCGGCCTCGCCGCGCCCTGGTGGGCCCCGGAGGCCACCGCCTCCTTCACCGGCATGACCCTGGCCACCCGGCGCGAGCACCTCGTCCTCGCCCTGCTCCAGGGCATCGCCGCGCAGGTCGCCGAGCTGGGCACCCTGGTCGCCAAGGACCTCGGCCGGCCCCTGACGCGGCTGCGCGCGGACGGCGGACTGACCAACTCCGCCGTCCTCATGCAGGCCCAGGCCGACATCGCGCAGATGCCGGTCGACATCTACCCCCACGCCCACGCCACCCCCCTGGGGGCGGCCGCCCTGGCCCGCTGCGCCCTGGATCCGGCGCTCGGGCTCGAAGAAGCCGTCGGCGACTGGCAGCCGACCACCGTCTACGAACCCCGCTGGTCCGCCGACCGGGCCGAGGAGTTCCGTACCGCATGGGCGCGGGCCGCGACGGCCCGTGCCACCGAGGGAGACCCTTCATGACCGCCACCCCGCACCGCCCCCACGACGGCGTCTTCGACGTCGCGGTGATCGGCGGAGGCATCGTCGGCGCGGCGATCGCACGCGAACTGTCCGGCCACGACGTCCAGGTCGCGCTGCTCGACGCCCGCGACGACGTCGGCGACGCCACCAGCAAGGCGAACACCGCGATCCTGCACACCGGCTTCGACGCCAAGCCCGGCACACTCGAATCCCGCCTGGTCGCCCGTGGCTACCACCTGCTGAGCGCGTACGCCGAAGCCACCGGCATCCCCGTCGAACACACCGGTGCCGTCCTGGTGGCCTGGACCGACGAGGAACTCCAGGCACTGCCCGGCCTGAAGGAGAAGGCCGAGGCCAACGGCTACACGCACTGCCGGATCATCGACGCCGACGAGGTCCACGCACTGGTCCCCGACCTCGGTGAGGGAGCGCTGGGCGGGCTGACCGTGCCCGACGAGTCCATCATCTGCACCTGGACCACGAACCTCGCCCTGGCCACCGACGCCCGCCGGCGCGGCACCACGATCCTGCTCCAGCACGCCGTGACCGGCGTCGACGAGGGCGACGAGGTCACCACCCTGCACACGCCCGCCGGGGACGTACGGGCCCGCTGGGTGGTGAACGCCGCCGGTCTCGGCGCCGACCACATCGACCGCCTCTTCGGCCACGACCGCTTCACCGTCACCCCGCGCCGCGGCGAGCTGTTCGTCTTCGACAAGCTCGCCCGCCCCATGGTGAACAAGATCGTCCTCCCGGTGCCCACCTCACGCGGCAAGGGCGTGCTGATCTCCCCGACCATCTACGGCAACGTCATGCTCGGCCCCACCGCCGAGGACCTCACCGACCGCACCGACACCGCCACCTCCGAGGACGGCTTCGAGTTCCTGCTCACCAAGGGCGAGCGCCTCATGCCGCGCCTGCTGGCCGAGGAGGTCACCGCCAGCTACGCCGGGCTGCGCGCCGCCATCGACCACCCCGACTACCTCATCGAAGCCACCCCCGGGCAGCGCTACCTTCTCGTCGGCGGGATCCGCTCCACCGGCCTGACCGCCGGCATCGCCATCGCCGAACACGCCCGCACCCTGCTGGAGGAGGCCGGCCTGGACCTGCGCCCGCGCGCCGAACTGCCCGAGCCACCGCGGATGCCCAACATCGGCGAGGCCGGTACGCGCCCCTACCAGGACGCCGACCTCATCGCCCGCGATCCCGCCTACGGCACCGTCGTCTGCTTCTGCGAACGGGTCACCGAGGGCGAGATCCGCGACGCCTGCCATGCCGCCGTCCCCGCCCGCAACCTGGAGGGACTGCGCCGCCGCACCCGTGCGATGAACGGCCGCTGCCAGGGCTTCTTCTGCGGCGCGGCCGTCGCCGCCCTGCGCGAGAAGCACCACACCCACGACGGCTGCCGCAGCCAGCACAAGGACAACCGATGACCCACCAGCCGCCCCTGACCACGCCCGACGTCCTCATCATCGGCGGCGGACCCGCGGGCCTGACCGCGGCGGCCGAGCTGGCCGGCCGTCGGGCCGGCCGCGTGCTCGTCGTCGACCGGGAGCAGGACGCCGGGGGCATCCCCCGGCACAGCGACCACACCGGCTACGGCCTGCGCGACCTGCGCCGCGTGATGACCGGCCCCGCCTACGCCCGCCACCTCGTGCGGCAGGCCACCGCGGCCGGCGCGGAGATCCGCACCCGCACCATGGTCACCGGCTGGGCCGACGAGCACACCGTCGACGTCACCAGCCCCGACGGCCGCTACCGGATCCGGCCGCGCGCCATCGTGCTGGCCACCGGCGCCCGCGAACGGCCGCGCACCGCACGCCGCATCCCCGGCGACCGTCCCCACGGCGTCTACACCACGGGCCAGTTGCAGAACCTCGTCCACCTGCACCACCAGCCCGTCGGCAAGCGGGCCGTCATCGTCGGCGGCGAACTCGTCAGCTGGTCCGCGGCCGTCACCCTGCGCGAGGCCGGCTGCACCCCCGCCCTCATGGTCAGCCAGTACCCGAAGGCGGAGTCCTACGCCGCCTTCAACGCGGCCGGACGCACCGTGCTGCGCGTCCCCGTCGCCACCCGCACCCGTGTCACCCGCGTCATCGGCAAGGGACGCTGCCAGGCCGTGGAGATCGAGAACCTCGACACCGGCCGGCGCCGTACCGTCGCCTGCGACACCGTCGTCTTCACCGGCGACTGGATCCCCGACCACGAACTCGCCCGCTCCGCCGGCATCACCCTCGACGAGGGCACCCTGGGCCCGCTCACCGACACCGCGCTGCGCACCAGCCGCCCCGGCGTGTTCGCCGCGGGCAATCTGCTGCACCCCGTCGACACCGCCGACGTCGCCGCCCTCGACGGCAGGCACGTCGCCCGGCAGGTCGTCCACCACCTCAGCGGCGAGGACCGGCCGGCCGAGGGCGTCCGCCTGATCGCCGACGCCCCGTTCCGCTGGGTCGCCCCGCAGATCCTGCGGCCGGGCGACCCCGCACCGGCCCGGGGGCGCCTGCTGCTGTGGACCGACGAGTTCGTCCGCCTCCCCAAGGTGACCGTCCGCCAGGACGGACGCACCCTCGCCCGCCGCACCCTGGCCTGGCCGGCCGCCCCCGGCCGCGTCTTCCGGGTCCCGGCCGGCCTGCTCGACGGCGTCTCGCCCACCGGCGGCCCCGTCCACATCGGACTGGGCTGATCCCGTCAGAGCCGATCGCGGGCACCGCGGTGCCCGTGTGGGGAATGTCGCTCTCTCCCGGGTGAACCGTTTGCTGCCGACAAGAGTGAGCAAGCGGTCCCATGGACGTCCGCGCGCCCAGGGCGTCCGGGAGGGAGGAGACCCAGATGGTGGACAAGGAGGACGGCGCCGCCCCGGCGGACGCCGATCCCGAGGCCCTCAAACGCCACCGGACGCTGTTCAGGGCCGTCAGACGGCGCCGGAACCCTCCACTGCGGCGCACGGACATCACCGTCACCGACGAGGCGGCCGTGCAACGGGCGGTGAAGGCCGCCTCGCTCGGCAACGCCATGGAGTGGTTCGACTTCGGCATCTACAGCTACCTGGCCGTCACCATCGGGCACGTGTTCTTCCCGTCCGGGAACGGCACCGTCCAACTGCTGTCGTCGTTCGCGACCTTCGCGGTGTCCTTCCTGGTGCGTCCCCTGGGCGGCATGGTCTTCGGCCCCATGGGGGACAGGATCGGCCGCAAGAAGGTCCTCGCTCTGACCATGATCATGATGGCGATCGGCACGTTCGCCATCGGCCTGATCCCCTCCTATGCCTCGATCGGCTTCTGGGCCCCCTTCCTGCTGATCCTCTTCCGGCTGGTGCAGGGCTTCTCCACGGGCGGTGAGTACGGAGGCGCGTCCACCTTCATCGCCGAGTACGCGCCCGACCGGCGGCGAGGCTTCTTCGGCAGCTTCCTCGAACTCGGCACGCTGGCCGGCTACGTCGGCGCGGCCGGCCTGGTGACACTCCTGACCGCGCTGCTCGGCAACTCCGGCATGGACTCCTGGGGATGGCGCGTACCGTTCCTCGTGGCCGGTCCGATCGGACTGATCGGCCTGTACCTCCGGCTGCGGCTGGACGAGACGCCCGCGTTCCGGAAGCTGGAGGACGACTCCGTGCACCGGGCGTCCGAGGCGGCCTCCACGGTGGAGGCGACCGCCAGGGGAGACCTGGCGAAGATCTTCCGGAACCACTGGCCGACCCTCGTCCTGTGCGTCTGCCTCGTCGGCGCGTACAGCATCACCGACTACATGCTGCTCTCGTACATGCCCACCTACCTCTCGGACCGGATGGGGTATTCCGAGACGCACGGCCTGCTGATCCTGATCGCCACCATGGTGGTGCTGATGCTGCTGATCAACCAGGTCGGCAAGCTGTCCGACCGGCTCGGCCGGAAACCGCTCCTGATGACCGGCATGCTCGGCTTCCTGCTCCTCTCCGTCCCGGCCTTCCTGCTGGTCGAGCAGGGCAGCCTGGCCGCGGTGTCCGCGGGGATGCTGATGCTGGGGCTGTCGCTGGTGTGCCTGCTCGGGACGATGTCCGCGGCGCTGCCCGCCCTGTTCCCCACCCAGGTCCGCTACGGCTCGCTGTCCATCGGCTACAACCTCTCCGCCTCCCTCTTCGGCGGGACGACCCCCCTGGTGATCACCGCCCTTATCTCGGTCACCGGCAGCGACCTGATGCCCGCCTACTACTCCATGGCCGCGGCTCTCGTCGGAGTGATCTCGGTGGCCTGCATGAAGGAGACGGCACGCCGGCCCCTGGAGGGCTCCCCGCCGGCCGTCGCGACCCCGGAGGAGGCCGCGGAGCTGGTGGAGGGCCAGGCCCCGCTGCCCAGGTTCTGACCGGCTCGGCGCGAGAGCGCGGGCGGGCAGCGGGACCCGGCCCGGCGGGGCCGGGTCCCTCCGCGTACGATCAGCGGGCCCGTCCCGTCCGCAAGGAGCGCCCAGCCCGTGACCTCCGTCGTCGCGCCGTCCACGGGTGTCGCCCTGCCCGCCCCGCGGCGGCTGACCCGCACCGAGGACGGGCTGCGGCTGCCCGCGCTGCTGTGGCAGGCCGGGCCGGGATGGCGGATGGTCAGCAACGCCGTGCTCGGCGGCGGCATCGGAGAGCGCCACTGGGTCCTCAACGCGCAGGTGGCCCATGGCTACCGGCGCACCGACCCCGAACGCCACCTCGCCGAACTGGCCGAGGCGGCCTGCCTTGACGGCGCGGGAGTGGGCCTGATGACCGCCGCCGACGTCACGGCCCACGGCAGCGCGGAGGACGGCGGGGCCACCGCGGTCGCCACCGCCGGTGTCCGGGTGCGCGGATGGGCCGCCTCCCCGGAACCGGGGACGGACGGTTGTGGCACGCCCGGCACCATCAACATCGTCGCCGCGCTCCCGGTCGCCCTGTCGGACGCCGCACTGGTCAACGCCGTGGTCACCGCGACCGAGGCCAAGGTGCAGGCGCTGCTGGAGACGGGCCACGACTGCTCCGGCACCCCCACCGACGCCGTGTGCGTCGCCGCCCGTACCCCGAGCGACGGCGAAGAACTCCACACCTTCGCCGGACCACGCTCACTGTGGGGCGCCCGCCTGGCACGCGCCGTCCACGGAGCGGTGCGCGCGGCCCTCCCCGTTCCCGGGGAGTGAGGAACGCCCGCCAGGAGGCGCGCTCTCCAACCGGATGGCCGGACGGCACACTGGGCCGATGAGTCCTGATCGCCGTGCGATTGGGTGTCTCTCGTGTATGTCCCTGCGCTCACTGACCAAGATCAGTCGCAGGTCGGACCCATTAGGGTCGGTGGCATGACGCCAACCCTTGCCGGTAGTGCCTTCGACTCGCTTTGTCTCGACGCCGTGCCCGACCAGGAGGCGCTGCGCCAGGCCTACGAACTTCCCAGCGACGCGGCCGTACGCAAGCAGATGACCGAACTCACCGAGCAGACGCGGCGGTTGATCGGCTGCTCTTCGCTGGTCCTGGTCGCCAGCGCGGACGCCGAGGGCAACTGTGACGTTTCCCCGCGGGGCGGCCCCGCCGGGTTCGTCGCCGTCCTGGACGCACGGACGGTGGCGATACCGGACGCGACCGGCAACAAGCGTCTGGACACCCTGCAGAACGTCATCGCCACCGGACGGGCCGGGCTGCTGTTCGTCGTCCCGGGGCGCACCACGACGCTCAGGGTGAACGGACGGGCCTGCGTCTCCACCCGCCCGGAGCTGCTGTCGCAGCTGACCGCCGTGGGCAAGCCGCCGGCCAGTGCGCTGGTGCTGGGGATCGAGGAGGTCTACCCGCACTGCCCCAAGTCGCTTCTGCGCAGCGGGGCCTGGAAGCCGGAGCAGTGGCTGCCGGCGGACGCCCAGCCGACCTCGGCCGAGGTGACGCTGGCCCAACTGCGGATGCCGGAGCTGACGATCGCCGACATCGAGCAGGCGGAGGCGGACTCACTGAAGTACCGGTACGAGTAACGGGCGGACCCGAAAGGGCGGGGTGCGTCGGCGGGTGTCAGGTCCGGGCGAGTCCGGTGCCGGCGCGCCGGATGGCGCCGGTGTCGTAGGCCGGGCAGGCGGGCTGTGGGCCGGGCGGCGAGAAGGTCGGCCCGGGCGGCACGGATCCGCGCCGCCCACGGCGTGACCGACAGCCCGGGCGCGGCCGACGCTCCGGTGTCCTGGGTCGGAAAGGCCATCGCCGGTCCGCCCGGGTGGGGCTCAGCTGTCGAAGTCGACGGTCAGGGCGTCGGACACCGGGAACGTCTGGCAGGTCAGGACGTAGCCGGCGTCGACCTCGGAGGGCTCCAGCGCGTAGTTGCGGCGCATGTCGGCCTCGCCGTCGGTGACCAGGGCGCGGCAGGTTCCGCACACGCCGCCCTTGCAGGCGAACGGCATGTCCGGGCGTACCCGTGTCGCCCCGTCCAGGATCGTCGTCTCGCGGGAGAGCGGGGACGTGGTGGAGCGGCCGTCGAGCGTGATGGTGACCTGGCTGACCGGGCCGTCGCCGGTGGCGTCCTCGTGGCGGACCGTGCGGATCGGCTCGTCGTCGGCGAAGAACAGTTCCTGGTGGACGCGGTCCGCCGGGACACCGAGGTCCCCGAGCAGCTTCTGCGCGTCGCGGACCATGCCGTGCGGACCGCACAGCCACCAGTGGTCCGCGCCCTTCACGTCGACGAGCCCCTCGATCAGCGCGGCCAGACGCTCGGCGTCCAGACGCCCCGACAGCAGTTCGGCCTCGCGCGGCTCCCGGGACAGGACGTGCCCGAGCTGGAAGCGCGTGGGGTAGAGGTCCTTCAGGTCGGCGAGCTCGTCGGCGAACATCACCGTGTCGGTGCGGCGGTTGCCGTAGAAGAGGGTGACCCGGGAGCGGGAGTCGGCGGCCAGGACGGACTCGGCGATGGACATCATCGGGGTGATGCCGGAGCCCGCGGCGATCAGCACGTGGTGCCCCGGTTCGGCGAGGTCGGGGGTGAAGGCGCCGGTGGGGGCCATCACCTCGACGGTGTCGCCGGGGCGGACCTCGTCGACCAGCCAGGAGGAGAACAGCCCGCCGGGCACCACGCGCACGCCGATGCGGGGGCGGTCGCCGACGGGGGAGCAGATGGAGTAAGAGCGGCGCTCGTCGCGCCCGTCGACCTCGCGGCGCAGGGTGAGCGACTGGCCCGGACGGTAGACGAACTCCCGCGCCAGCTCCTCGGGCACGTCGAAGCTGATGGCGGCCGCGTCCGCGCACAGCGGCTGCACCGCGGCGACCCGCAGCGGGTGGAAGGCCGGACGGCGGCGCCGCGCGGGGGCGGCGGACACGTCGGTCTCCGTCGGGGTGGTCGGGGCCATCAGATCTCCTTGACGTACTCGAACGGCTCCAGGCAACTGCGGCAGCGCCACAGTGCCTTGCAGGAGGTGGCGGCGAAGCGGGACGTCTCCTCGGTGTCCGACGAACCGCAGCGCGGGCACGCCACCGCGCGCCGGGTGGTGGACAGCTCAAGCGGCACGGCCCCGCCGGTGCGCCGGGGCGCGCTGCCGGGAGGGGCGATGCCCGCCTCGGTGAGCTTGCGCCGGCCCTCCGCGGTGATCCAGTCCGTCGTCCACGGCGGGTCGAGGACGGTACGGATCTCCACCTGCGCGAAACCGGCCGCGCGCAGCCGCGCGTCCACATCCGCGCGCATCTCCGCCATCGCCGGACAGCCGGAGTAGGTGGGGGTCAGACCGGCGACGACCGTGCCGTCCGGCCGCATCTCGACGGTGCGCAGCACACCGAGGTCGGCCAGGGTGAGCATGGGCAGCTCCGGGTCCGGGACCTGCTCGGCCACGTGCCGCGCGCGCCGCTCGTCCAGTGCGCTCACCATGTCGCCTCCGGATGCGCGCGGGCCACTATCTGCAACTCCTCCAGCAGCGGGGCCAGATGCTCGGTGTGGTCGCCCTCCCGGCCCTGACCGGGCAGCGCCTCGGCCTCGGCCGGCTCGAGACCGGCGGCGTCGAGGACCTGCCCGAGCACGGCCGTCGTCTCCTCCCGTACCTCGGCCGGGTCGACGCCGAACCCCGGTCGCGGCGCGAAGAGTTCGTCCGTGTACGGGGCGACGGCGGCCAGCGCGGCCCGCATCCGCCGGTGGGACTCCTCCGTGCCGTCGCCCAGGCGCACCACCCAGTCCGCCGCGAACTGCCGGTGGTAGGCGAGCTCGTTGACGCCCTTGGCGGCGATCGCCCTCAGGACCGGGTCCTGCGTGGTGGCGGCGAGCCGCTGGAAGACGGCCAGACGCCAGCAGGACAGCACCAGCAGCCGGGTGACGGAGAACGCGAAGTCGCCGTTGGGGAGTTCGGCGAGCCGGACGTTGCGGAAGTCCGCCGCGTCCCGGAAGTAGGCGTAGGCGTCCTCGCCCCGGCCGCTGCCGTCGGCCTGGCCGGCACGGGCGTACAGCAGCCGTGCCTGGCCGAGCAGGTCGAGGCCGATGTTGGCCAGGGCGACCTCCTCCTCCAGCTCCGGGGCCCGCGTGCACCACTCGGCCAGGCGCTGCGCGCCGACCAGGGCGTCGTCCCCGAGGGCGAGGCAGTACGCGGCCAGCTCGGCGGGCTCGACCGAGTCCGGCACGGTGGTGTCGACACCGTGCAGCGGGTCCTCGAAACCGGTGCCGAAGGCCCAGCGGGCGTCCGACTCCCCGTGGTCCTCGGCCAGGGACAGGTAGACGTGGTCGTCGGTGACGTCGCTCATGTCCGTCCTGCTCCTAGATGTGGGGGACATCGTCGGGGATGTCGTAGAAGGTGGGGTGCCGGTAGACCTTGTCGGCGCTGGGCGCGAAGAAGGGGTCCTTCTCGTCGCGGGTGGAGGCGGCGATGTGCTCCGAGCGCACCACCCAGATGCTCACGCCCTCGTTGCGCCGGGTGTACAGGTCGCGGGCGTGGCTGAGCGCCATGGCGTCGTCGGCCGCGTGCAGCGAGCCGACGTGCACGTGGTTCAGGCCGCGCTTGCCGCGGACGAACACCTCGTACAGCGGCCAGCTGTCCTTCGTACCCTCGGTGTTGCTCATGCCGCCGTTCCTTCCTCGTTGTTCAGGGCGTCGCGGGTGTCCCCGATCCTGGCGGCCCGCTTGGCCGCGTGCGCGGACGCCGCCTCGCGCACCCAGGCGCCGTCCTCGTGCGCGGCCCTCCGCCGTGCCACGCGCTGCTCGTTGCAGGGGCCGTCGCCGCTGATCACGCGCTTGAGCTCGGACCAGTCGGGGGTGCCGAAGTCGTGGTGGCCGCGCTCCTCGTTCCAGCGCAGCTCGGGGTCGGGCAGGGTGACGCCCAGCTTCTCGGCCTGCGGGACGGTCATGTCGACGAAGCGCCGGCGCAGTTCGTCGTTGCTGTGCCGCTTGATCTTCCAGGCCATCGAGGCGGCGGAGTTGGGGGAGTCGCCGTCGGGCGGGCCGAACATCATCAGGGACGGCCACCACCAGCGGTTCACCGCGTCCTGCACCATCTCGCGCTGGGCTTCGGTGCCGCGCATCATCGTCATCAGCAGCTCGTAGCCCTGCCGCTGGTGGAACGACTCCTCCTTGCAGATCCGCACCATGGAGCGGGCGTAGGGGCCGTACGAACTGCGGCACAGCGGCACCTGGTTGCAGATCGCCGCGCCGTCGACGAACCAGCCGATCACGCCGACGTCCGCGAAGGTCGGCGTCGGGTAGTTGAAGATCGACGAGTACTTCTGCCGGCCCTCGATGAGGCGCTCGGTGAGGTCCGCGCGGTCGGCGCCCAGGGTCTCGGCCGCCGAGTACAGGTACAGGCCGTGCCCGGCCTCGTCCTGGACCTTCGCGAAGAGGATGGCCTTGCGGCGCAGCGAGGGGGCCCGGGTGATCCATTCACCCTCGGGCTGCATCCCGATGATCTCCGAGTGGGCGTGCTGCGCGATCTGGCGGATCAGCGTCTTCCGGTAGCCCTCGGGCATCCAGTCCCGGGGCTCGATCCGCTGGTCCTTCGCGATCGTCGCGTCGAACTGCTCCTGGAGCCGCTGCTCCGCGCTGTCGCCGCTCGACACTGCGCCGTGTGACGTGGTCATCGATACCAGCTTCCCTACCGACCATTCGTTCGGGTAATAGTCTGTCGAATTTTCCCGGCCCAGGCAACCCCCGGATCCGGGACCGTCCTGTCTCAGCAGCCCCGTCTCAGCAGCCCCGTCTCAGCGGCCCTCGAAGGACGGCTTCTCCTTGGCGAGGAAGGACCGTACGGCGCCGCGGTGGTCCTCGGTGGCGCCGAGCCGTATCTGGGCCGCGGCCTCACGCTCCAGTACCTCGCTCAGCCCCGGCCCGGTCGCCGCGTGTCGCAGCAACGCCTTGACCTCGCCGTACGCGGCCGTGGGCCCCGCCGCGAGCCGCCGGGCCAGCGCCAGCCCCTCGGCCGCCGCCTGCCCGTCGGGCACGACCCGGTGCACCAGCCCCAGCTCCTGTGCGACACCGGCGTCCAAGGGGTCGCCGAGCAGCATCAGGTAGCCGGCGAGTGACGGCCCGACCGCCCGGGACAGCGACAGGCTCATACCGCTGTCGGCGGCCAGCCCGATCCCGGTGAAGGCGGTCGCGAAGCGCGCGCCTTCCGACGCCACCCGCACATCGGCGCACAGCGCGAGCCCCAGCCCGGCCCCGACGCACGCGCCCTCGACCGCCGCGACCACCGGCACGGACAGCGCGTGCAGCGCCTCCACCAGCGGGTTGTACTCCTCCCGTACCACGGCGAACGCCGACTCCGGGCCGCGTTCGAGCGCCTCGGCGTGCTCCTTGAGGTCCTGCCCGACGCAGAAGTTCCGGCCCTGGGCGGTCAGCAGCACGGCGCGCACCCGCTCGCCGTCCCCGTCACCGGCCGCCCGGCGCACGGCGGCCAGCAGCCCGGACCGCAGGGCCGCGTCGAGCGCGTTGCCCGCGGCGGGCCTGCGCAGTTCGACGACCGCGACGCCGTCCTCGACGCCGTATCCGACACTCTGCCCCGCCGCGTCGGGCGAGGCCGCCTCCGGCGGGGTCACTGCCATGTGTAGAACCCCTGTCCCGACTTGCGTCCCAGTTCTCCCCTGGCGACCTTGTCGCGCAGCAGCTGCGGCGGGGCGAACCGCTCCCCGAGCGTGCCGTGCAGGTACTCGGCGATGGCCAGCCGGACGTCGAGACCGACCAGGTCGGTCAGGCGCAGCGGGCCCATGGGGTGCTTGTAGCCGAGGCTCATCGCGTCGTCGATCGCCTCCGGCTCGGCCACGCCCTCCTCGACCATGCGGATCGCCTCCAGGCCGAGCGCCAGGCCGAGACGGCTGCTGGCGAAGCCGGGGGAGTCCTTGACGACGACGTCCTTCTTGCCCAGCGCGTGGGTCCAGCCGAGCGCGGCCCGCACGACCTCGGGCGAGGTCTCCGGCGCCACGACGATCTCGATCAGCTCGGAGGCGGGCACCGGGTTGAAGAAGTGCATGCCCAGGAAACGGCCCGGCACCTTCAGCGCCGAGGCCAGTTCGGTGACCGACAGGGAGCTGGTGTTGGTGGCCAGCACGGTCGTGGCGTCCACCGCCGCCTCGGCCGCGGCGAGCAGCCCGGCCTTCAGCGCCGCGTTCTCGGGCACGGCCTCGACGACCAGTTCGGTGCCCGGCGCGAGACCGTCCACGGACTCGACGGCCGTGACCCGGGCGAGCACCTGCTCGGCGGGCTCGGCCAGCCGGCCGCGCTCGGCGGCCCGCCGCAGCCCGGTGGCGACCCGCTCCACGGCGGCGGCCGCGGCCTGCGCGCCGCTCTCCACGACGGTCACCGACGAGCCGGCGGCCGCGAACGACTGCGCGACACCGGCCCCCATCCGGCCACCGCCGATCACCCCGACGACGGCGGGCACGGTCGGACTGCTCATGCCTTGCTCCTGTTCCTCTTCTCCAGGAAACGCGTCATGCGGTCCTGCTTGTCCTGTCCCTCGAAGAGCACGGCCTGCGCCAGGTCGTCGGCGACCGGGTGCGCGCCCGGCGCGTCGACGACGAGCTTCGTCAGACGCAGCGCGGTGGCCGAGGACCGCGCCATGCGGTCCAGCAGCGCGTGCGCCTCGTCCAGCAGCTTCTCCGCGGGTACGACGTCGATGACCAGACCCGCGGCCAGCGCCGCCCGGGCGTCCAGGTTCCGCCCGGCGAGCAGCACCTGCTTGGCGACCGACTCGCCGACCAGCTCGGGAAGGCGCCAGCACGCCCCGGCCGCCGCCAGGATGCCGAGCCCCGGCTCCGGATTGCCGAAGACGGCGTCGGGTCCCGCGATACGGATGTCGCAGGCGTACGACAGCTCCGCCCCGCCGCCCAGCGCCCAGCCGTCGACGGCGGCCACGGTCGGCATGGGCAGCCTGCGCACCCGCTCGAACAGGCGGCTGTTGATCCCCTGGAGCGCCTCGTCCCGGCCCCGCCGCAGCAGCTCGGCGATGTCCGCGCCGCCCGCGAACACGTTGCCGTGTCCGGTGAGCAGCAGCAGCTTCGGGTCGTCCTCCAGCAGGTCGCACACCGCGTGCAGTTCACGGATCATGAGCCCGCTGATCGCGTTGCGCGCCTCGGGGCGGTGCAGGGTCACCACGACCCGGTCCTCGCGCTCCTCGACGAGCAGCGTCTCGTACGCGTCCCGGTTCACACCCGCTCCACCAGCATCGCCACGCCCTGGCCCACGCCGACGCACAGCGTCGCCAGGCCCCGGCGGGCGTCCTCGCGCTCCAGGCGGCCGAGCAGCGTGAGCAGGATGCGGGCGCCCGAGCAGCCCAGCGGATGGCCGAGCGCGATGGCGCCGCCGTCGGCGTTGACCCGGTCCTCGTCGAGCTTGAGCCGGCGCACCACGGCCAGCGCCTGCGCCGCGAACGCCTCGTTGAGTTCGACGGCGTCCAGGTCGGCGGTCTGCCAGCCGGCGCGGGCCAGCGCCTTCTGCGTGGCGGGAACCGGGCCGAGGCCCATGAGGTTGGGCTGCACGCCGGCCGAGGCGGAGGTGACGACGCGGGCGCGCGGGGTGAGTCCGTACCGGTCCACGGCCGCCGCGCTCGCCACGACCAGCGCCGCCGCCCCGTCGGACAGCGGGGAGGACGAGCCCGCGGTGACGATGCCGTCCTTGCGGAAGATGGTGCGCAGGGAGCCCAGTTTCTCGAGCGTCGTCGACGGGCGCGGGCCCTCGTCGCGCTCCACCAGGCCGTCCTTCACCGGCACGGGGACGATCTCGCGGTCGAAGTGCCCGGCCTCCTGCGCGGCGACGGCCCGCCGGTGGCTGCGCAGCGCGAAGGCGTCGGAGTCGGCGCGGGTGATGCCGTCGAGGGCGGCGACCTCCTCGGCCGTCTCACCCATAGACAGGGTCGTCCGCACCGTGTCCGGACCGGCCCCGGCGGGCACCGCGCGGTCGGCGGCGGCGAAACGCGGGTTGGTGAAGCGCCAGCCCAGGGACGTGTCGTGCAGCTCGCCCGGCTTCGCCCACGGGGTGCCAGGCTTCGCCATCACCCACGGGGCGCGGGTCATCGACTCCACGCCGCCCGCGACGACCAGGTCGGCCTCGCCGGACCGGATCGCCTGGGCCGCCGAGGCGACCGCGGTCAGGCCGGAGGCGCACAGCCGGTTGACGGTGTAGCCGGGCACGGTGTGCGGGAGCCCGGCGAGCAGGACGGCCATGCGCGCCACGTCGCGGTTGTCCTCGCCGGCCTGGTTGGCGGCGCCCAGGATCACCTCGTCGACGGCCTCGGCCGGGATCGCGGCGCGGTGCACGGCCTCGCCGACCACCAGGGCCGCCAGGTCGTCGGGGCGTACGGAGGCCAGGGCGCCGCCGTAGCGGCCCTGCGGGGTGCGGGCCCCGTCGATCAGGTAGACCTCGTCAGGCATGGGTGCTCTCCTCGATGGCGACGGGTCGGCGCGACTGGAGCGTCGCGAAGCGGCCGGTGACGAACGCGGGGTCGGACAGGGTGGCGCTGGCCGCGGGGTTGGCGGCGCTGCCGTGGAAGTCGCTGAAGGCCGCGGACTGGTTGACGAAGACGCCGCCGGTGAGGTTCTCCGACAGGTGCACCCCCGCGTCCAGGGCCGCCGACTCGGCGGCGGCCAGGACCTCCTCGCTCGTGGAGTGCACGGCGGCGGTCAGCGCGCCGTGGGCGCGCACCGTCTCACGGAGGATCCGCAGGCTGTGCTCGGTGGAGTCGGTGGCGATGACGAAGGAGACGGGCCCGAACCACTCGCGGGTGTACGTCTCCTCGTCGGCCTCTGCGTCCAGGCGCGCCACCAGCGGCGTACGGACGGTGGCCTGCGGGAAGTCGGGGTGCTCCACCGGCTGCGAGGCGTGCGCCGTGGCCCCCAGCGCCGCCGCCTTCTCCAGCCGGTCGAGCACGCCGTGGTTGACGACGGCGCCGAGCGTGCCGGCCGCGCGGGCCGGGTCGCCGAGGAGCTTGTCCAGCGCGGCGCCCAGGTCGGCGGCGAACTCGTCGGCGCTCCTGACGCCCTGGTCGGTGGTGATGCCGGCCCGGGGGATCAGCAGATTCTGCGGGGTGGTGCACATCTGCCCGCTGTACAGGGACAGCGAGAAGGCGAGATTGCCCAGCAGCCCGCGGTAGTCGTCGGTGGAGTCCAGGACGACCGTGTTCAGACCCGCCTTCTCGGTGTACACGGCGGCCTGGCGCGCGTTGGTCTCCAGCCAGTCGCCGAACTCCGTGGAGCCGGTGAAGTCGATGATGCGCACGTCCGGGTGGAGCGCCAGCAGGGCCGCGGTCCGCTCGCCGGGCTCCTCGGCGGCCAGGATCACGAGATTCGGGTCGAAGCCGGCCTCCGCGAGGACCTCGCGGGCGGTGCGCACGGTGAGCGCCAGCGGCAGTACGGCGCCCGGGTGCGGCTTGATCACCACGGGGTTGCCGGTGACCAGGCTGGCGAACAGGCCCGGATAGCTGTTCCAGGTGGGGAAGGTGTTGCAGGCGATCAGCAGTGAGACACCGCGTCCGACCGGCGTGAACTTCTTGTCCATCACCAGATCCCCGCCCTTGCGCCGGGGCTTGGTCCAGCGCGCGGAGCGCGGGTGGCGCCGCTGCTCGGCCCAGGCGTAGGCGACGGCCTCGAGGCCGCGGTCCTGCGCGTGCGGGCCGCCCGCCTGGAACGCCATGACGAAGGCCTGTCCGGTGGTGTGCTGCACGGCGTGCGCGTTCTCGAAGCCGGCCGCGTTGAGCCGGGCCAGGATCTCGGCGGCGACACCGGCGCGTACGTCCGGGCCCGCGTCGCGCCAGGGGGCCGTGGCGGCCTTGGCGGCGGCCACCGCCTCCTCGGGTGAGACCCGGGGGTAGCCGATGCCGAGGTCGAAGCCGTAGGGGGAGGTCTCGGTGGCCCGCACGGTTCCGTCCCCGGGGTGCCCGGGCAGCTCGAACGGCTTGCCCAGCTGGTCCCGGAAAGCGGCCTCACCGAGCTTCGGGGCCTCCTCGCCGTACACCGACTTGCTGGGCGACTCCGGGTAGGGACTCCAGTGGTCCCGGCTCCCGGTGGCCGCGACCGCCGTCTCCAGCAGCTCTCGGTGGCGGGCGAAGAAGTCGACGGGCTCGGGAGTGGTGTGGGGCATGCGGTCCACCTCTTGACAGGCAGTGGTGATGCTTGATTACTTGGCTTTGCCGACGCTAACCGAATGTTCGGTCGGTACACAAGGTGGTGGAAAACGTGACGCAGGCCACTGACGTCGATCCCGGCCCGGTCGAGACGATGTTCGCCGCGGACCTGGCTTCCCGGAATCTCGGCATCGAGCTGACGCACCACGGCGAAGGAACCGCCGAGGTGCGGATGACCGTGACGCCGGCGATGGTCAACGGGCACGGGATCGCCCACGGCGGCTATCTCTTCCTGCTCGCCGACACGGCGTTCGCCTGCGCCTGCAACAGCCACGGGCCCGTGACGGTCGCGGCGGCGGCCGACATCGTCTTCATCGCGCCGGCCCACGAGGGCGACGTCCTGGTGGCGACGGCCTGCGAGCGCACCCGGTACGGCCGCAGCGGGATCTACGACGTGAGCGTCCGGCGCATCGACGACAGCCCGCGCGAAGCGCGGTCCGCCGAGGGCGAGGTGATCGCCGAGTTCCGCGGGCGCAGCCGCAGCCTACGAAGCGAGAAGACGAAGGAGTCGCAATGAGCAGCGAAGTCACGGCCCCGGTGGATCAGGGGCCCCGGCTGGGACAGCCCCTCCCGGACGAGCTGCTGGACAGCGGCGAGCGCCTGACCCGCGAGCAGCTCCACGATGTGCAGCTCGGCCGGCTTCGCGCGACCCTCCGCCACGCCTACGACAACGTCGAGCTGTACCGCAGGAAGTTCGACGAGGCCGGCGTGACGCCCGACGACTGCCGCTCCCTCGGGGACCTGGCCCGCTTCCCCTTCACCACCAAGGCCGACCTGCGCGAGACGTACCCCTTCGGGATGTTCGCCGTCCCCATGTCCGAGGTCCGGCGCATCCACGCCTCCAGCGGCACCACCGGCCTCCCCACCGTGGTCGGCTACACCGAGAACGACCTGTCGACCTGGGCCGACCTCATCGCCCGCTCCATCCGTGCCGCGGGCGGCCGGCGCGGCCACAAGGTCCACATCTCCTACGGCTACGGCCTGTTCACCGGCGGCCTCGGCGCGCACTACGGGGCCGAGCGCGCCGGATGCACCGTGATCCCCGCCTCCGGCGGCATGACCGCGCGCCAGGTGCAGATCATCCGGGACTTCGAACCCGAGATCATCATGGTCACGCCCTCCTACATGCTGACCCTGCTCGACGAGTTCGAGCGGCAGGGCGTGGACCCGCGTACCAGCTCACTGAAGGTCGGCATCTTCGGCGCCGAGCCCTGGACGGAGGCGATGCGGCGCGAGATCGAGGAGCGCATGGACATCCACGCCGTCGACATCTACGGCCTGTCGGAGGTCATGGGCCCGGGTGTGGCGCAGGAGTGCGTGGACACCAAGGACGGACTGCACATCTGGGAGGACCACTTCTGTCCCGAGGTCGTCGACCCGATCACCGGTGAGGTGCTGCCCGACGGCGAGAGCGGCGAGCTGGTGTTCACCTCGCTGACGAAGGAAGCCCTGCCGATCATCCGGTACCGCACGCGTGACCTCACCCGCCTGCTGCCCGGCACCGCGCGGCCCGCCTTCCGCCGTATGGAGAAGATCACCGGCCGCAGCGACGACATGATCATCCTGCGGGGGGTGAACGTCTTCCCGAGCCAGATCGAGGAGGTCGTGCTGCGGGTGCCCGGCGTCGCCCCGCACTTCCAGATCCAGTTGACCCAGCGCGGCCGCATGGATCACATGACGGTCCACATCGAGGCCCGCCCCGGCGTCGGACCGGAGCAGCGCGAGACGGCCGCCAGGGCCATCTCCAAGGGTGTGAAGGACTCGGTCGGCATCAGCGTCGAGGTGCTGGTGGTCGAGCCGGAGAGCCTGGAGCGCTCGGTGGGCAAGATCCGCCGGGTCCGGGACCTGCGCAAGGGATGAGCCCCGGTTCGGCTTTGCTGACGCGAAGTCGACGATGAGGCAGATTCCGGCCGCCCGGCGTCGGAGCCGTGCGGCCGGTGGCCGGTGGGCTCAGCCCTTGTGCTTGCCCAGCTTGTCCACGGCGTCCTGGGCCTTGTCGACGACGGTGTCGATCGTGCCGCTGTGCTTGCCGCCGGTCTTGCCGTCGACGAACTCGCCGACCTTCTCCAGGCCGTCGGAGATCTTGTCGCCGTGGGCTTCGGCGATGCCCTCGACCTTGCCCTTCAGGCTCTTCAACTGGTCGAACATGCGCGTGGCGCTCCTCTACGGGGCTGTAGTAGTCCGGGCCCTCATGATCTCATGACGCGGGCCCGATGCGCCGGGGGAACGGTCAGGCCGGGTGCGGACAGGCCCGGATGCGAGACCGCGCCCGCTGCGGCAGGATCGGTACCCGGGGGGACGGGCGGACACGCGCCGTGCGCGGTCCACGCCCGACCGGTGCCTCGGCGTGTCCGAGCTGGGGGGCAACGCCCGTCCTGGCGTTCTCAGCGGAGCACTTCCATGTTGACGAATCGCATTCTGTACCGTCCCTCCCGTGCCACGGAGCCGGTGGCACAGCACACCGGAGTGGTCAAGGGGGCCGCCGCCGACTGCGGTCTGCTGCTCATCAGGCTCACCTTCGGTCTGCTGATGGCCGGGCACGGCGCGCAGAAACTCTTCGGGCTCTTCGGGGGGAGCGGTCTGACCGCGACCGGTCAGGGGTTCACCGCCCTCGGCTACCGCCCGGGAAAGCTGTTCGCCGCGATCGCTGGTCTCTCGGAGTTCCTGGGCGGCCTCGGCCTCGCCCTCGGGCTGCTGACCCCGCTCGCGGCCGCCGCCCTGATCGGCGTCATGATCAACGCGATGGTGACCGTCACCGGCGCCCACGGCCTCTGGGAGACGGACGGTGGTGTGGAATACAACGTCGGCATCGCCGTCGTCGCCCTGGGGATCGCCGCCATCGGGCCGGGCCGGCTGGCCGTCGACCGGTTCTTCCGATGGGGCTTCGGCGGCTGGCGGGAGGCGGCAGTAGCCCTGGGCCTTGGCGGCGCGGGCGCCGCGGTCGCGCTCGCTCTCTGACGCCGCGGCAGTTTCACGTCGGCGTCACGGCAGACGGTCAGAAGCCGGGGGCGAAGCCGACGAAGAACCACAGAGCGGCTGTGTACCACATCAGCGCGATAGCGGTGACCAGGGCGCCGCCGGCCACCGGAAGCGCCCAACCGGGCAGTCGGCGGCTGTGCACCACCAGCACCTTGGCGACGAACGCGCCGTACAGGACGCAGCCCGTGATGGAGTGCACCGCCGCCCGGCTGCTCGTGAACTTCACTCCGTAGGCGGTGATGCAGTGGTAGGCGATGGGCAGCGAGAGCAGAAAGGCGAGGAGGCCGATGAGCCGGTGTGCGGGGTGCACCCGGCGCGGCGCGGCCCCCGCTCCCGGTAGGCGCCGGTACATCCACAGCCCGAGCAGCAGTTGGACGACTGCGAGTGCCATCAGAGCGCTGCCCAGGCGCGCCTTGAGATCGTAGACACCGACGCCGTGCCGCCCGAACAGGCCGCTGGTGTAGTCGGGTGTGTGCGTGCGGCCGAACGCGTACAGCCCGACCGCGACCGCGACCGGCAGCAGAGCGGCCAGAAGGACCGCCACCGTTCGTGCGGGACGCCGCGTCGGCGCGCCCGTGTGCCCGGTCATCGGTCCCCGGTCAATCGGGTCATGAGCGCTCCATTGGTGTCGGACGGCGCATCCGGGCAGCCGCGGGACACGACCTCGGCGGACCTCTTCTCCCAGTTGGCCCCGGGCGTTCGGGTCCTGTCCACTCGGACTGGTCCGCCCGGGCAGTCGCTGCTCCGGTGCCCGCCTTCGTGCGACCGGTCCACGGCACCGGGCAGAATGGGGGTGATCACCAACCCCCAGGAGACGAACGACCCATGGAATTCCGCGATGACGTGGATCTTGATGCTTCTCAGGTCGATGACCTCGGCAGCAGCGGCGGTGGCATTCCCGGAGGAGGGCTCACCATCGGCGGCGGCGTCATCGGCGTCGTCGTCCTGGTCGCCGCGCTGCTCCTGGGCGTCAACCCGGCGAGTCTCCTGAACGGCGGCGGCTCGAACTCCGCCGCCTCGCAGCCGGGCGAGAACCTGAAGGAGAAGTGCCGCAAGGGCAGCAACGCCAACGAGTTGGAGAAGTGCCGCGTGGTGGGTGTGGTCAACAGCATCCAGCGCTACTGGCAGGGCGCACTTCCCGAGCACTTCCAGCAGACGTACAGCAAGGCCGGAACCAAACTGGTCTCCGGCAGCTGGAACACGGGGTGCGGCCGGGCCACCTCTGCCATGGGCCCGTTCTACTGCCCGGCCGATCGCGGCGTCTACCTCGACCTCGGCTTCTTCCGCGATCTGGAGGACCGGTTCGGCGCCAAGGGCGGTCCCTTCGCGCAGGCGTACGTCATCGGCCACGAGTACGGGCACCACGTGCAGAACCTGCTGGGCACCATGAACCGCGCCGGCCGCGACCGCACGGGAGCCGACAGCGGCTCGGTCCGGCTGGAACTCCAGGCCGACTGCTACGCCGGGGTCTGGGCCAAGAACGCCGTCACCACCGGCTTCTTCGAAAAGCCTTTCACCGACTCCGACATCCGTGAGGCCCTCGACGCCGCGGAGGCCGTCGGCGACGACCGCATCCAGGAACGCACCCAGGGCCGCGTCGACCCGGAGGGCTGGACCCACGGCAGCTCGCAGCAGCGGGTCCACTGGTTCACCACCGGGTACACCACGGGCTCCCCGGCCCGGTGCGACACCTTCACCGGCGCCATCTGACCATGTGACGAAGGCCCCGACCGGGTTTCCCGGCCGGGGCCTTCGTCGTGTCCACGGCCCCGCCGCAACATCGGGTGCCACCGGCCGTACCTGTCGATGTCACCAGCCGTTCCCACCGTGTTGGCGGCAGGGGCCCAGCATGGGCGCCGCTCGAACACGCTTCGCACGTACCGACGGCAGGAGTTCGGACATGGGCCACGGCCACAGTCACGCCCACGGGCATCACCACGACCACGCGCAGGGTACGGGCGGCGGATCCCTGCCACCGGCGCTCGACCTCGACATCCCCGACGCCGAGTTGACGCCCGATCAGCTCTCCCGCCGGTCCATGCTCCGCCGCACCGGTCTGCTCGGCGCGGGACTGGCGGCGGGCAGCGTGCTCGCAGGCGCCGGACAGGCGGCCGCGTCCCAGTCCCAGGGCCACCAGGGCCAGAACCAGAACCAGCCGTCCTCCCGGCCCGCCCGCTCCGGGGGCTATCTGTGGCTGGCCGGCGACCACCACATCCACACCCAGTACAGCTCCGACGGCAAGTACCGGGTCGTCGACCACGTGCGCCAGGCCAACGCGCACGGCCTGGACTGGATGGTCATCACCGACCACGGCAGCGAGCAGCACGCCAAGATCGGCGTGGAGAAGGTCAACCCGGACATCGTCGCCGCCCGCGGGAAGATCAGGGACACGCTCGTCTTCCAGGGCCTGGAGTGGAACATCCCGGCCGCCGAGCACGGCACCGTCTTCGTCCACCCCGGCAGCAACGAGGTCGCCGTGCTGAAGGAGTTCGAGAACTCCTTCGACGGGGCCGTGAAGAAGGCCACCGCCTCCACCCCCGCCAACGAGGCGCTCGCCATCGCGGGTGTCGACTTCCTCGCCGAGCAGGTCAAGCGCCGCAAGGTCAAGGACGCCCTGTTCCTGGCCAACCACCCCGCCCGCAAGGGCATCGACTCCCCGCACGAGATCCGTGCCTGGCGCGACGCGCAGCCGACGATCGCGGTCGGCATGGAGGGCGCCCCCGGCCACCAGGCCGCCGGCCTGCCCGCGCCGAACGGCCCCGGTTCGGGCCGGGGTTACTACGACAACAGCCCCGGCGCCGACTCCTTCTCCGGTTACCCGCTGGAGAGTTACCGCACCTGGGGCGGCTTCGACTGGATGACCGCGACCGTCGGCGGCCTCTGGGACAGCCTGCTGGCCGAGGGCAAGCCGTGGTGGATCACCGCCAACTCCGACTCCCACAGCGTCTACGCCGACTCCTCCGTCCGCGGACCGGGCAGCGACTTCGACGCGAAGGGCCGCTACGAGGACCCCGTCCACGGCGGCGGACCGAACCTGGGCGACGGCGACTTCTGGCCCGGCCAGTACTCCCGCACCCACGTCGGTGCCGCCTCCTTCTCCTACCAGGCGGTCATGGACGGCATCCGCGCCGGCCGCGTCTGGGTCGACCACGGCGGGCTGATCAGCGGCCTCGACGCCCAGCTGCGCTCCGGCGGCAAGGCCGTCACCCTCGGCGACGCGCTGCACGTGCGCCGTGGCAGCCAGGTCGACCTGGTCGTCGAGATCAGCCTCGCGGACGGTCCCAACTGGGCGCAGTTCGTGCCGAAGCTGGCCCGCGTCGACGTGATCCAGGGTGCCGTCACGGGCCGCGTCTCCGACAAGGACGTGTTCATCACCCCGAACACGAAGGTCGTCAAGTCCTTCGAGGTGAACAAGTCCACCGGCTCGGTGCGGCTGACGTACTCCCTCGGCCGCGTGGACAAGCCCGTGTACGTGCGGCTGCGCGGCACCGACGGGAACCGCTCCGCGGTCGGTCTGCGCGGTGCCGCCGTGGACCCGGCCGGACCGGCGATGGACGTGGTCGGCGACGCCGACCCGTGGAAGGACCTGTGGTTCTACTCCAACCCGATGTGGGTCCTGCCCGCATGACCGGTACACCCGGCGGACCCGGCGCCCCCACCGTGATCGGTGTGGACGCCGGGTCGGCGGACCTGCGCGGCGCCGACCACCTCGCCCACGACCTGGTGACGCGGCTCGGACTGCCGGACACCACCGTCGCCTGCACCCACCCGGTCCGAAGCGGCGAGCGACCGCACATCGCGGTCTCCCTGGCGCTGCCGGACGCGGACACCGCGGCCTCGGTGTGGCACCGGCTGGTCACCCTCCTCGCGGAGGCGGACGAGGACAGGCCACCCCCGGGCGCGGCCCTCGGCGCGCTGCGGCACGGTCCGGCGGCGTACGCGGACGGCGCCGCGCTGGCGGCGGCCGAGCAGCACAGCCGCACGCGGGGACGCGCCGTCGTCTACCCCGGTGCAGGGCGTCTCGTCGGCACGGTCCCGCTGAGCCTCCTCCTCCAGCACACCGCCATCGAACGGGTCACGGTCCTCGGAGCGCCGTCCGGCCCCGGCAGCGGCCCGGCACCGGACACCCCGGTCACGACCCGCGATCACGTCCGCCCCCTGTGGCAGGACGGACGGCTCGTGCTGCCGCTCGTGCCCGCCCCGGGCGGCCTCCTCGCCCCCTTCGAGGTGCCCGACCCCACCCCCTGCTGCGCCGATCACGGCTGACGGCCGCGCCGGCCCGCGGCACCCGCCCGGAACAATTCCTTCCGCCTACGCCGGGCCCCAGCGGTCCCAGCAGGTCACAAAGGGTCCGCGGGGCAGTAGGGTCCCGTCCATCGAGCCCCGTGTCGTGGCCGAAGGAGGGGCAACCGTGGATGTCGAGGCGCTTCGTTCATTCCTGGCCGTGGCCAAGCACCGCAGTATCTCCAAGGCCGCCGCGGACTCGTACGTCACGCAGCCGGCGATGAGCCAGCGGCTGCGGCGGCTGGAGGACAGTCTCGGCTTCGCGTTGTTCCAGCGGGGCTGGAAGGGCGCGGTGCTGACCCCGCAGGGCGCGTACTTCCTGCCGTACGCCGCCCAGCTCATGCGGGACCTGTCCAACGCCTCTGCGGTCCTCGGCAAGCAGGACCCGTCCCGGCCGCGGAGCTTCGCCGAGGTGGCCGGTCATCCGCACAAGGTCGTGTTCGGCGTGGACAACTGGCTGTCGGAGCGGTCCGTGCGGGCCGTGGTGAGCAGCGCGCTGGACGTGTACGGGGCGGACGAGTTCCGGGTGACCAGCCGGCCCGCCACGACGGTGATCGACCTGCTGGAACTGAACCAGCTGGACGCCGGGCTGTTCTACTCCACGGAAGCCGACCACCCCTTCCGCACCGACGTCGTCGGCACCGAGGACATGGCGCTCGTCCACCCGCCGGGAACGGTGCTGGAGGAGGTCAGCGCCCCGGCCGTGAAGGCACTGCTGTCCCGCTACCGGTTCGTGCTGTTCGACAATCCCGTGCTGACCCACCACGCGGCGATCACCACCACACTCATCGAGACGTACGAGATCTCCCGCTTCCACGTGGTGGACGACTACCGGACCATGCACGCGCTGATCCGCCTGGGGGAGTGCATCACCGTGGTCCCGGCCGGTGTCCTCCTCGGCGACCGGGGGCAGCGGGCGACGGACCTGCCCTCGTCCCGGCTGCCCGGACTGCTTCCGCAGATCAACGTCACGGTGGGGGTCAGCGACGCGGGCCGTGACCACGGGGTGACCGAGGCGTTCGCCGCGTCCGTCGCGCGATTCCTCGACGAGGACCCGCCCGGTACCCCGGACGGCGGTCTGCCCGGGACGGGGTGACCCGCGCCGACGCGCGGGTCGTCCGCCTCCCGAACAGGTCCTCAGCGCGCGGCGGGGCCGGGCTCCGGCCGCACGCCCGCGGCCGGTGTGACGGCGGCGTCCTCGTGACCGGCACGGCCGGTCTTCTTCGGCGCCGTCTCCTGGAGGAAGGACGCGGCCACCACGCACAGCAGCAGTCCGCCGAGCGCCAGATAGAGGACGGTGTGGATGCCGTGGTGCTGCGCCAGATATCCGGCGACGGACGGGGCCACGCCGCCGCCGAAGATCTCCGCGACACCCATGACGGTGCCGGCCGCGGCGGCCATCAGACCGGCGGGGACGGACTCCACGGTCACGGTCCCGGCGAGCAGGGCCAGACAGCCGTTGGCCCCGAAGGCGACGAAGAACAGCAGCAGGAACAGCAGCGGCACCACCGGTCCCTGGAGGATGAAGCCGATCAGCATGCACATCGCCATCAGCAGCGCCACGACGACCACGGGCTTGCGGCCGAACCTGTCCGACAGCCCCGGAATGACCAGCTGGCCCGCGAAGGCGCCGAACCCGATGCCGGAGGCGATGACGCCCATCTGGCTGGTCCCGATGCCCTGGTGGTCGACCAGGTAGCTCGGCACCATGGCGCTCAGCACGAAGATGCACGTCATCGCGCCGCACAGGGCGAGGATGGCCAGCCGGATGTTCCGGTAGCGGAAGACGTCCAGCCAGCGGGTCTGCCCCTCGGCGGTGGGGGAGACGGCGGATTCGAAGGCCGGCAGCTGATGGGGCTCGCGCACGCTCCGGAAGACGAACCAGGCCAGGACCAGGCCGGGGACCAGCATCAGACCGAAGACCCAGTGCCAGCTCGGCAGGACCCGCAGCAGCTGGGTGGCGATGATCGGGCCCAGGCCGATGCCGAACAGGGCGAACGTGCTCTGCTGCATGCCCATGTTCAGCCCGCGGCGCTCGGGCCGCGACGCCTCCGCCGTGGCGGCCACCGCGGTCGGGGTGAACGCGCCCTCGGTGATGCCCATGATGACCCGCACCATCAGAAGGCTGATGAGCCCGCCGACCATTCCCGTCAGCAGCGAGCAGACCGAGAAGAACACGATCGAGCCGACCAGGATTTTGCGCCGGCCCAGCCGGTCGGAGAGACCGCCCATGAGAAGGGAGGAACATCCCCAGGCGAGACCGAGAACACCGATGATGTTGCCCAGGTCCTGGTAGTCGAGCCCGAGTTCCTTCATCATCGACGGGAAAAGCGGGCTGATGATCCAGCGGTCCAGACCGACGAGGCCGAATCCGAGGGAGAGCAGCACGACCGCCTGGCGTTCGTAGCGGACGTCGTATTCTCTGGGTCTCATGCCGCTCTCCCCTCACGGTTCGCGCGGATTTCCGCGACCAGGTTCTCGGTGGTGAGCACCCGGCCGAAGAACGTGCCGATGGTGTTCTCCGTGGCCGCCTGCGCCTCCTCGCTGCGCGCGCCGGTGGCGTCGCCGACGAAGGCCACCTTGAAGTCGCGCATGTACGCGCCGCGCGCGGTCGAGTCGCAGCAGACCTCGGTGAGGGTGCCGACGATGATCACGGTGTCCACCTCGCGCAGCCCGGAGATGCTGGTCAGCACGTTCTCCAGGTGCGTGTTGTGGAACGCGTCGTAGCGGTGCTTTTCGACGACGACGTCCTCGGCCTCCGGCTTCAGGTCGTCGACGACCTGCGCGCCGAACGTGCCCTTGCGCATGCCCGCGCTCAGCAGTGCCGTGTTGTAGGTGGATTCCAGCGGGGACACATTGAAGGTGTCCAGCAGAATGTGCTGGGTGTAGACGACCGGAATTCCGGCCGCCCGGCACTCGGCGACGACCTCCTGCATCCGGGGTATCCGCCGGCGTGCCATCGGCACTTCCATCGGATATCCCTCGAGAACAAAGTCGTTCTGCATGTCGATCACGAGCAGAGCCGTCTTCTGCGGGTTCACGCGCCACATCGCGTTCAACGGATGAACTCCTCTTGCGTTTCGAATACGGAAGGCCGGAAACATGGCCCGAGGATTGGGCACAGAGCCTAACCGTGAAACGCGCCCTGCCAGTCATAGGAATTCTTTATACCGTCGCGAGGCGGCGCCCGGCCCCGGCGGTCCGGCCGACCGGGGCCGGGCGGCGTCCGTGTCGCCCCTGCCGGGCGGGCGTCCCTACCAGGCCAACGGCAGCTCCAGGGGGAACCGCCTGATCGTCTGCGCGTCCCAGCGCACCTCCTCCGGCGGCACCGCGAGGCGCAGCTCCGGGAAACGCTCCATGAGCCGTCCGATGGCCACTTCGAGTTCGGCCATGGCCAACGGCATCGCGATGCACCGGTGCCCGCCCCAGCCGAACGTCATATGCGGGGCGCTCGGCCGGTCCACGTCGATGTCGTGCGGGTCCGTGTAGCGCTCCGGGTCGCGGTTGGCCGTCAGGTACGACACGTGGACGTAGTCGCCCGCCCGGATCGTCACACCGCCCAGTTCCACGTCCTCCAGGGCCACCCGCGGGATGCCGACCCCCTTGCGGAAGGGGATGTGGCGGAGCAGTTCGTGCAGCACGTCGGTCAGGGTCTCGGGCCGGCTCCTGAGGCGTTTCGCCAGTTCGGGTCGGGTCAGGAGCAGGTACACGATGTCGCTGATCTCGCAGGTCGCCGTGTCCTGGCCGCTGAGCGCCAGCATGAGCGTCATGACCGCCAGTTCCCGGTCGTCGAGCTGCTCCTTGCCGTCCCGCGCCGCGGCCATCGCGCTGATGATGTCGCTGCCCGGCGACTTCCGCCGCTGTGCGACGAGCTCACCGAAGAAGGCCGTCAGTTCCGTCTTGGCGCTCGCCGCGGCCTCCTTGCTGTCCGGGCCGACGACGAGGAGCTGGTGCACGGCCTTCTGGATCCAGGGCCACTCCTCCCGCTCGATGCCGAGGAGGTCGAGGACGGTGTGCTGGGGAAGCGGGTCGGAGAGGTGCCGGATCAGGTCCGCCGGCGGTCCCGCCTTCTCCATGGTGTCCAGCAGATCGTCCGCGAGCCGGACGATCCGGGGGCGCATGGCCTCCACCCGCGGCTGGGTGAAGGCCTGTGACGCCAGATGGCGGACGCGGCTGCTGTACGGCGGGTCCATCACGTTGATCGACTCGGGCGACACGATGGGCTCCGGCGTCATCCGGGGGTAGTCGCGGCCGATGATGGCCGCCCGGCTGAACCGCTGGTCGGTGGTCACCTGCTTGACGCCGTCGAAGTCGGTGACCAGCCAGGCGTCCGCGTCGCCGTAGCTCAGCCGGATCCGGGTGGGGGTGTCGCGGGACATCAGCTTTGCGAGGGAGGGGTCGAACTCCAGGGTCTCGCTGAAGTCGAACGGGCAGACGGCCGTCTCGTTGTCCGTGGTCATCAGTCGGTTCCTTCGGGGCAGGGGATACGACGTCGGTGGTGTCCACGGCCCGGCGAAGGCCCCAGGCGAGCCTCACGGCGCCGCCGGCCGCCCTGTGGGTGACGAGGCGGACCGGCCTTCGCCGGCGATCGACACCGGGCCACCGCGGCGGCCCTTCCGCCGCCGGGCGGTGGGAAGTCGACGGAGGCGGTGGCACCCGGCCCCCGAGGGACGCGCGGTCCCATGTCGTTCGCCTCCTTGCTGATCGAAACACGCGATCCGGTGACCCGCTCCGTCACATACAGCCAGGTGGGCTAACGAGGCCGCGCGCGGCTCCGGCCGCCGGTCGCGGAGGACCCGTGCGGGCGCACTCTTGACAGTTATCTGTCATGCAGCGTGCAATATGTTGCATGCCAGTGCCGCAGAGCAGGGGACTCGTCTCCCGATCACTCCTCCGGGACAACGCCTACCGGGCCATCCGGGACGCCATCGTCGACGGCACCCTCGCACCGGGGGAGCGCCTCAACGACAACGACCTGGTGGAGTGGCTGGGCGTCAGCCGCACACCGGTGCGGGAGGCCCTGGCGCGGCTGGAGCAGGCCGGCCTGGTGCGGACGAAGCCCGGCCGCTACACCATGGTCAGCCCCCTGGACGTACGCGCCGCCCGCGCGGCCCAGTCGGTGACGGCGGCCATGCACGAACTCGCCGTCCGCGAGGCGATGCCCCACCTGACCGCCGCCGAGCCGGCCGCCATGCGCGAGGCCAACGCGCGCTTCGCCGACGCCCTGCGCCGGGGCGACGTCGACGCGGCGATCGAGGCCGACGACGCCTTCCACGGCGTCGCCGTCACCGCCTGTGCCAACCCGGCCGTCCGCACCGTCCTGGAGCAGTTCACGCCAGTGCTGCGGCGTGTGGAGAGGCTGCGTTTCTCCTCGCTGAGCGGCCGCGGCTCGGTCGCCCAGCACGAACGGATCATCGCGCTGTGCGAGTCCGGGGACGTCGAGGGGGCCGTGGCCGCCACCCGTGCCAACTGGCAGACGCTGCTGCCGCTGCTCGACACCGCGCTCCTCGACGCCGACGCCGACGCCGACGCCGACGCCGACGCCGGCGAGCAGGACGGCGGACCCGGCGGTGGCGTCACCCGGCGCTGACCCACCCGTCCCCACGCCCACGCAGGACCCTCATCCCCCGGCAGACGACCCCGCGAGGAGCCCCCAGATGTCCCTCGAGTCCTTCGAGCGCCACCCCCTGCTGTTCGGCCCCAGCCCCGTCCACCCGCTGGACCGGCTCAGTGACCATCTCGGCGGTGCCCGTGTCTGGGCCAAGCGGGAGGACTGCAACAGCGGTCTGGCCTTCGGCGGCAACAAGACCCGGAAGCTGGAGTACCTGGTCCCCGACGCGCTCCGCAAGGGCGCCGACACCCTGGTCACCATCGGCGGCGTCCAGTCCAACCACACCCGGCAGGTGGCCGCGGTCGCCGCGAAGACGGGTCTGAAGGCCGTTCTCGTCCAGGAGAGCTGGGTGGAGTGGCCGGACGCGGTCAACGACAAGGTCGGCAATATCCTGCTGTCCCGCGTCATGGGCGCCGACGTGCGCCTGGTCCGGGCGGACTTCGGCATCGGGTTCAAGGACAGCTGGCACCAGGCCCTGGAGGACGTCCGCGCCGCCGGCGGCACTCCGTACGCCATCCCCGCCGGAGCCTCCGACCACCCCCTGGGCGGCCTCGGCTTCGCCCACTGGGCCCACGAGGTCCAGCAGCAGGAACAGGAACTCGGGGTCTTCTTCGACACGATCGTGGTGTGCAGCGTCACCGGCAGCACGCACGCGGGCATGATCGCCGGTTTCGCGGGCCAGGACCGGCCCCGCCGGGTGCTGGGCATCGACGCCTCGGCCAAGATCGACGAGACCCGCGCCCAGGTGGCGAAGATCGCCCGCAACACCGCCGAACTCATAGGTTTGGGCCGGGAGTTGCGCGACGACGAGATCACCGTCCTGGAGGGCTGGGCCGGCGACCTCTACGGCGTCCCCGTCCAGTCCACCCTGGACGCCATCCGCCTCACCGGACGCCTCGAAGGCATGATCATCGACCCTGTCTACGAGGGCAAGTCCATGGCCGGCCTCATCGACCTCGTCCGGCGCGGCGACATCCCCAAGGGCTCGAACGTCCTGTACGCCCACCTGGGCGGCCAGCCTGCCCTCAACGCCTACAGCGGCGTTTTCCACTGACTCGCCTCGCAGGCCGGGCACAGAACCCGGGCGTCGCGACCGTAGCGGTGGGTCAGTCCGTGGCAGCGGGGGCAGTAGCCGACCTCTTCGGGGAGGCAGCCGAGCAGGATCGCCGCGGCGGTCCGGTCCGTCGCGGGGTCGATGCGCCGGGGCATCTCGTCCATATGTCCGAAGGTACGTCCGGCGCCCGGTCCCGGCCTCCCGGCGGGCCGGGTGTCCGGGAGCGCCGCCGCGGGGGCCTTACGGCTCCTGCGGCGTCGTCGTACTCACCGCGCCGAGCGTGCCGTCCGGCTCCGAGGCGATGACGACACCCGTGCTGATCCGGGCGAGTGTCGCCCGCAGCCATGCTCGCTCCTCCCCGGTGGCGGGCTCCAGCCGCATGCGCCGGGCCCGCAGCGCCACCATGCGCAGCCCCGCGAGCCGTCCCGTCTCCGCCCTGAGCGAGGGGAAGTAGGCGATCCGCAGGTCGTCGCGGTAACCCTCGTAGCCGGAGATGCCCTCGTAGTCGTCGATGAAGTCGCCGCAGCCGTACAGGATCAGCCGGTCGCGGTACACCTCCACGGGACGCGGGTGGTGCGAGGAGTGCCCGTGGACGACGTCGACGCCGCCGTCGACCAGCGCGCGGGCGAAGCGGATCTGCTCCCGGGGAACGTGGTAGCCCCAGTTGGACCCCCAGTGCACCGAGACGACCACGATGTCGCCCGGGGACCGCGCCCGCCGAACGCGTGCGACGACCGCCGCGGCCGCCTCCGCCGTCGCCGCCGGGACGTACGCGACACCGGCGCGGTCCGCCGTCGCCGCCCAGCTCCGCGGTATGCCGCTGGACGTCGTCCCCAGGGAGAACACCAGCACCCGGACCCCGTCCGCCACCGGGAGCACCGCGGGCGCGAACGCCTCCTGTGCGTCCCGGCCGGCGCCCGCCACCGGCAGTCCCGCCCCCGTCAGGGAGTCCAGCGTCTCAAGGAGCCCCGCACGGCCGAAGTCCAGCGTGTGGTTGTTGGCCAGGACGCAGACGCCGGGCCGGGCCACCTCCAGGGCGGGCAGGTTGCCCGGGTGCATCCGGTAGTGGACGTCCTTCTCCGGCGCGAACGCGTCGCTGCGGGTCACGGACGTCTCCAGATTCACGATCCGCACGTCCGGGGCGGCGGCCGCCAGCACCGGCAGCGCCTCGCCCCACGGCCACCGCGGTGGGACCGGCGCGGGGATCGGGCCGTTCGCCGCCTCCGCCAGCTCGACGTACGACCGGGCGTCGCGCACCCAGGCCTCCCGCAGGGCCGGATCGCCGGGGCACGGGAGGATCTGGTCGACGCCGCGGCCGAGCATCACGTCGCCGCACAGGAACAGCGTCACCACGCCGTCGCGCATACCCCCACCGTAGTGACCGCGACGGGAATCGAGGCGGGGCGGGAGCGCGCCGTGTTCCCCCGCCGGGAGGTCAGGCGTGGTCGACGAGCTGGGCGACTCCCTGCCGGCGCGCGCAGTTGGCGCAGCAGAAGAAGCGCCCGTCGGCCTGAAGACCGTGGCCGAGGATGCGGCAGTCGCAGTTGCCGCACGTCGGCGCGATCCGCTGGGCCGCGCACTCCAGGCTGTCGAAGATGTGGACCGCGTCGCCCGCGCGCACCTCGAACGACATCTCGTAGTCGTTGTTGCAGACCTCGCACACTGCCATGAGCCTTCACTCCTCGCTGTGCCGGACGGACCGGTGCCCCGGCGTCGGAACGGGTCGCGCGTCCCGAGGGCCGGGTCGCGCATCCCGAGCCGTATTCCACCAACGGCACCGGCCGGACCGGCCGCCGCGGCACAACCACTCCGACGGACCCCACGCCCCGCGAACGACGTCGCGGCGCCGCGGGGGGGGGGGGGCGCCCCGGGGGGGGGCGGGCCGGGACCGGCCCGGCCCGGGCCGGGGGCCCCCCGCGCGCGGGGGCCCCGGGCGCCCCCCCCCCCCCCCCCCATCGCCCGCGCCCCCGCGGGGGGGGGGGGCCCGCGACGCGGGGATCGCCTGCCTGTCAGCGGCCGGCCCTTCGCCTGGCGACCTCGGCGAGCGTGGCCCAGTCGCGCTCCGACCAGCCGGCCGCGACGGCTTCGAGCAGGGCGTCCCGCACCAGACTGCCGGTGGGCAGTGCCAGGTCGCGCTGCTGCGCAGCCGACAGGGCGAGGCCCACGTCCTTCAGCCCGAGCCGCGTCGTGAACCCGGGCGGCTCGTAACGCTGTCCGGCCATGAGCCCGCCGTACGTGCCGTAGACCGGACCGGGGAAGAGCGTGCCGCCGATCAGCTCGACGAACGCGGCGGCGTCGACGCCGTACGACTCCACCAGCGACGTCGCCTCCGCGGTGGCCTCGACCGCGGCGGCCAGCAGGAAGTTGACCGTGATCTTGACGACGTTGGCGCGTGCCGGATCGTCCCCGAGTTCCCAGATCCGCGCGGCCAGCGGTTCGAGCGCGGGCCTCGCCAGGTCCAGTGCCTCGGGGGCACCGGCGGCCAGGACATTGAGCTTCCCGGCCGCCGCCACGTCGGTCCGGCCGAGTACCGGCGCCGCCACGTAGCCGATGCCCCGTTGCGAGTGCCGCTGCTCCGCCTCGGAGGCGAAGCCCGCCGACACCGTCGCGTGGTTCACGTGCACGCGGCACTCGGCGTCGTCCAGCACTCCGCTGTCCAGGATGAGCGACCGGACGCCGGCGTCGTCGGACAGCATGCTCATCACCACGGGGAGCCGGAACACCTCGGCGAGGTCCGCCGCGGCCTCCGCCCCGTCCCCGCACAGCTCCTCGACGGCCGGCCGCGATCTGTTCCACACCACCACGCGGTGGCCGGCGGCCAGCAGCCTGCGCGCCATCGGCCGGCCCATCGTGCCGAGCCCGACGAACCCGATCCCGTCCATCCCTGTCGCTCCCATCCCGTGCCCCGGTCGCTTCACGCGGCCCCTCGGCCGTAGCGCGTCGCGATCATCCTGCTCCCGACGCGTCGCACAGTCCGTCATGAGCGCCCGTGCGCCCCGGACCCGACGCGTTCGCCCACCGAACGGCGCAGCGGGCCCGTCGCCGGGGCCCGCCGAGCGCCGTCGTCATCCGCTCGTCCGGCTCGTGTAGTCGAGCGCGAACCGGTCCTCGCAGATGTCGTCGAGGACGTGCATGAACCGCTCGTGGGCCGGGTGGGCCCAGTAGCCTTCGAACGCCTCCCGGTCGGTGAACCGGCCCAGGCAGCCGTGCGTGAACCCGCGGTCGAGACCGGACGGATTGGTGTTGTCGCCCCAGGTCAGGTCCGTCATCCCGGGGACTTCGCCGGCCAGTCCCTCGCTCAGCTCGGTGAGCGCGCGGGCCAGCGCTCGCTCCCGGCCGGGCCGGGGCCGGAAGACGACGTAGTGCTCCAGCACGGTCAGCTCCTCGCCGTGTCGCCGGCCGGGGCCCGGTCACCGGAGTCGACGGCGAAGCCGAAGCCGTTCCAGTAGCGGGTGCCGGCCACCAGCAGCTCGTCGGCCGGGAAGCGGGTGATCACCCGGGCACCGTCCCCGGTCACCACGACCTCCTCCTCGATACGGGCCGCGGACGAGCCGTCCTTGGTGGGCCAGTAGGTCTCCAGCGCGAAGACCATGCCCTCCTCGATCGGCACCGGGTGCTCCAGCGAGTGGTAGCGGCTGATCAGCGGCTGCTCCCACACCGACAGCCCGACCCCGTGGCAGTACTGCAGGCCGAACGCCTCCTCCTCGCTCGCGTACCCGAGGTCGGCGGCGCTGGGCAGGGCCAGGGCCACGTCGCGGGTGGTCGCGCCGGGGCGCACCGCGGCGATGGCCTGGTCGATCGCGTCGCGGGCCCGCTGGTAGGCGTCGCGCTGGGCGGCGTTGGAACTGCCGATGTTGAGCGTGCGGTAGTAGCAGGTCCGGTAGCCGTTGAAGGAGTGGATGATGTCGAAGTAGGCGGTGTCGCCGGGACGGGTCATGCGGTCGCTGAACACATGGGGGTGCGGGCTGCACCGCTCACCGGAGATCGCGTTGACCGCCTCGACCTCCTCCGAGCCGTTCTCGTACAGGACCCGGTTGACCAGGGCCACGGCCTCGTTCTCGCGCATGCCGACGTGCAGGGTGCGGTACAGCTCGTCGTAGGCCGCGTCGACCATGCCGGCCGCGTGGTCGAGCAGCGCGATCTCGTCGACCGTCTTGATCCTGCGGGCCCGCTGCATGAGTTCCTGCCCGTTGACGATGTGCAGGCCCTCGCCCTCCAGGGCCCGCAGCACCGGGATCTCGACGACGTCGACGCCGATCGGCTCACGGTGCAGGCCGCGCTCCCGCAGGTGCCCGGCGATCCGCCTGGCGTTGCCGGCCTCCACGCCGACGTTCTCGGGGATGGAACCGCGCCAGCTGGAGATGCCCGCCTGCCAGCTGGACTCGGGCAGCCAGCCCGCGTGCATCCTGTGCTGGCGGGCCGCCGAGCCGATGTCCCACAGGATCGGGTCCTCGCCGCGCATCAGCAGCACGCAGCGGAACAGCTTGTCCCGGGCCCAGTTCCCGATGTGGGTGGCCGTGGTGTAGCGGATGTTGTTCTGGTCGAACAGGATGAGCGCCCCCAGATCGGAGGACTCGAGCGCGGCGCGGGCCCGGGCCAGACGTTCGGTGCGCAGCCGCCTGAAGTCGACGCGCTCCTCCCAGTCGACGCCGAGGGTCGCGCCGGGAGAGGCGATGCCGTGCAGTGCCATGTCGGTCTCTTTCTACGGTGGTTGGAGGGAACTGCCGTTCACACGGGGGCGTACTCGCCGCTCTCCGGCTCGGGCACGGTGACCTCGGGGGCCGGCCCCTCACGGCCGGTCAGCTCCCAGGCGGCCCTGACGATCTCCCGCACGGACAGGCCGTACTTCTCGAACAGGTAGGGGCCGGTCCTGGACCCCTCGGCGAAGGTGTCGCGCAGGCCGATACGGCGCAGCGGCACGCCCGCACCCGCCTCGGCGAGGACCTCGGCCACGCTCGACCCGAGGCCGCCGACGACACTGTGGTTCTCCACCGTGACCGCGCCGCGGGCGCCTCGTACGGCGGTGAGGACGGCGCCGTGGTCGAGGGGTTTGATCGTCGGCAGGCTGGTGACGCCGGCGTCGACGCCATGGGCGCGCAGCCCGGCCGCGGCCCGCAGCGTGGCGGGCAGCATCATGCCGCTGGTGAGCAGGGCGACCTCGCCGCCGGGCAGGAGCTGCCGGCCCGCCCCGACGCGGAACTCGTGGTCGTCGTCGAACACCACCGGGATCTCACCGCGCTTGAGGCGCAGGTAGACCGGGCCGGGAAGGTCGGCGATCCGCGGCACCGCCTGCCGGATCTCCACCGCGTCGGCGACGTCGATCACGGTCATGTTCGGCAGCGCCCGCATGATCGCGACGTCCTCGATCGCCTGGTGGCTGGGCCCGCCCGGGGTGGAGATACCGGGCATGAAGCCGATGATCCGGACCGGCAGGTTCGGATACGCGATCGCGTTGACGATCTGGTCGTAGGGCCGTCGGGTGGCGAACACGCCGAAGGTGTGCACCCAGGGCTGGAGTCCCTCGCGGGCGAGGGCTCCGGCCATCGACATCATGTTCGCCTCGGCCATGCCCGCGTGGACGAACCGCTCCGGGAAGACGTCCTGGAACAGGTCGACCTCGCACTGCCGGGTCAGATCGCCGGAGAGGCACACGATGTCCTCGCGGGTGCGCGCCAGTTCCACGAGCGCACGGCCGTAGGGCTTCAGCTCGGTCCGGTAGGGGGCCTCACGCATCGCCGTCCTCCAACTCCGCCAGGGCGCGGGCGGCGAGCTCGGCCGGCAGCTTGATGAAATGCCCGTCCGCGTCCTCGGGCAGGCAGGCCAGCCCGTGCACCGTGGACGTCCTGGCCACCACCACGCCCGGGCGTTCGTCCTCGATCGCGCGCCCCAGGGCGGCCCGGAGCGCCGCGGTGTCGTGGCCGTCGATCTCCTCGGCGTACCAGCCGAACGACGCCCACTTGTCCACCAGCGGGTCGACGGTGGTGATCGAGCTGACCGGGCCGTCGACCTGCGAGTCGTTCGCGTCGAGCAGGACCACCACGTCGCGCAGCCGGTGGTGGCCCGCGAACAGCGCCGCCTCCCAGGTCTGGCCTTCCTGCACCTCCCCGTCGCTGACCAGGACGAAGGTGCGCCGTGAGCCCTCCAGACCGCGCAGCCGGTCCGCGAGCGCGAACCCGGCCGCGCCGGACAGGCCCTGGGCGAGCGAACCGCAGGTGAGGTCGACGGCGGGACTGGTCTCGGTGCCGATCGCCTCCAGGTCGGCGCCGTCCTGGCCGTACTCGCCGAGCTGCTCGTCGGTGAGTTCGCCCGCCTCGCGGGCCACGGCGTACGCGGCGATGACGTAGTGCCCGGGGGAGCAGACGAAGCGGTCGACGCCCTGCCGGAACCAGTGGGTGTGCAGCACGGCCAGCTGCTCGGCCGACGACAGGGCCTGGCCGAGGTAGCCGAACCCGTGCGGGGTCACCATCCGCAGCGCGTGCAGCCGGATCCGGCGGGCGAGGCCGACGGCGGCGTCGGTGTCCGCGGCCGTGCCCGTGCCCGTGCCGAGGGCGCTCACGCGTCGGCCTCCTTCGGTCCCAGCATGGCGACGAAGTGGGCCAGGGCGGCGTCGAGGTCCGCGGCGTAACCGGCGTTGACGCTCAGCTCGGCGAGGGCACGGCGTCCGGTGGCGGCCAGGGCGCCGGACCGGGCCGCGGCCTCGGCCAGCTCCTGGACGTGCCGGTCGACCTCGGCGGACGGCGCGGTCCCGGCCAGCACGCCGAGCGCCGCGAGCCGCGCGGCGGTGAACGTACGGCCGGTGACCAGGTTGTACGTCGCGAGCTTGGCCGGCAGCAGGTGCCGCACGGGAACCTGGGCGATCATCGGCCAGCCGCCACCGGCCACCTCGACGGTGCCCAGCTCCGCGTCGTCGGCCGCGACGCAGGCGTCGGCGAGCAGCGCGATCGAGAAGCCCGACGCCAGCGCGTCGCCGCGCACCGCGGCGAGCACCGGTTTGCGCAGCAGCGGTAGGAGCCCCAGCAGTTCGATCACCTCGGCGGCGAACTCCTCGGCGGTCCCGGTCGCCTTGAGTTTCGCCAGGTCGGCGCCGCCGCAGAACGTCCGCGCGGAGCCCGCCAGCACGATCACCGAGGACGCGCGGTCCTCGTCGGCCTCGCGCAGCACGCGGACGAGGGCGCGGGTGACCTCCAGGTCGAGGAGGTTGCGTGCGCCGTTGTCCCATTCGATCCAGGTGGCCGTTCCGCGTCTCGTGGCGCTCACGGGGGCCGCCTTGGCAACTGACCGGTTCATCGTTCCTCGCTCCTCGCGTCGGTCGTCAGCGGGCGGAACGAGCCGAGTCCGCCCTGGAAGAACAGCAGGGGCCGCCGCACCGGCTCGGCGCTCAGCGCCCGCACCCGGCCCACCACGAGGTGGTGGTCGCCGGTGTCGGTGATCTGCTCGATGTCGCAGTCGATCCAGGCGAGGGCGTCGTCGAGGACCGGGGCGCCCGAGGGGGCCTCCCGCCAGGCGAGGGACTGGAAGCGCCGGCCGGCGGGTCCGGCGAAGCGGGCGCAGAGCTCGTGGTGCTGTTCCGCGACGACGTTCACGCAGAAGCTGCCGAAGTCGCGGATCGCCGGGAAGGTGCCGGAGGTCCTGGCCGGGAAGAAGCCGACGAGCGCGGGGTCGAGTGAGATCGAGGTGAAGCTGCCGATCGTCATGCCGACCGGATCGCCCTGCGGTGTGCGGGCCGTCACCACGGTGACGCCCGTGGGGTAGTGGCCGAGGACGTGGCGGAACCGCTCGGGCGTCACGGCGCCGGCCTCGCGGTGGGAAAGGGTCGCGGTCATGGAATCGCTCCGATCCGGCTCACACATGGAAGGGCAGCGGGCCGTCGGCGCCGAGCAGCAACTTGCCGTAGACGTCGGCCGCGATGCCGGGGGTGGCGTGCACATGGCTGCCGGCCATGCCGACGTCCTGGAAGAGCCGCGCCAGCGTGCTGGTCTCCATGAAGCTGCTGGAGCCCGCCGCCTTGAGCAGCGCGTCCACGGCCTCCTGGACGAGCGTGACGATGTGGCCGACGTCGTGGCGGACGCGGGCGCGGGCCAGTTCGCCGGGGTAGTCGCCCCGCAGGGCGGCCTCGTCGATGTCCCGGCAGGCGCGGTGGGCGAGCAGTTCGGCCGCGTCGACCTTCGACATGGCCTGGGCGACGGCCACTTGGTGCACGGGGGAGTTGCGGGTCCGCGTGTAGGCGGTGCCCACCACGCCCTTGGTCTTCATCCGCTCCAGGGAGTGTTCGAGAGCCGCCCGCCCCAGTCCGATCTGGATGCCGCCGAAGATGACGGTGCCGGTCGGCAGGAACGCGGCGTTCGCCCGGGGTTCGCTGTCGCGGAGCTCGGTCGCGTAGTCGCCCTTGACCAGGTCGTCGAAGTACTGGGCGCGGTGGTCCGGGACGAAGACCTCCTCGGCGACCACGGTGTCGCTGCCCGTCGCCCGCATGCCGATCGGGAACCAGGAACGTTCGATCGTCCACTCGCCCGGGTGCAGGACGGCCAGGGCGTGGTCGGCGCCGCCGTCCTCCCGCGGGGCGAGGAATCCCATGATCGCGTGGCTGGCGGCGTACGACCCGGAGGCGTACGGCCAGCGGCCGGAGACCACCCAGCCCCCCTCCACACGACGGCCCTCGGCCGACGGCGCCAGCACCACGCAGCAGCGGCTCGCGGGGTCCTCGCCCCAGATCTCGTCCTGGGCCCTGACCGGCCACGTGGTCGCGAACCAGTTGCCGATGTTCAGCAGCATCGCCGACCAGCCGGTGGATCCGTCCGCCTGCGCCAGCGCGGCCAGCACATCGACGGTGGTCCGCGAGTTCGTCTCCGCGCCGCCGTACCGCCGGGGGACGGTGAGGCTCAGCAGGCCCTCTCCGGCCAGCGCGTCGATCACGGCCGCTACGACGCGGCCCTCACGGTTGCCCTGCTCCGCGTGGTCCCGGATGAGCGCACGCAGGGCGGTGGCACGCGCGACGATCTCGTTGTCCGGCTCGGTACCGGTTGCCGAAGGGAGCGACACGACCTCGCTCGCCAGGGTGGTCACACTCATTTCCCACTCCCGTTGGGTTGCCCGCATGGATGGTTCGTGGGGAGGACTCTGGGCGACCGGCCGTGCCCGGGCCCATGGTCAGCGGCCCCAAAGTTCCCGGGCGGGGGTGTGGATCCGGGGGAGCCGGGCGGCCCTGCCCGTCGCCGGACACGGCACCGGGCACAAGCCCGGCCGCCGGTCCTGTGCGGGGTGAACAGGTCTTCGCGTCCCGGCGACCGGACCCGTGCTCATACCGGGAGGGAAGTGGTTCGATGTGGCCACAGTGCCCGCCAGCACCGAGGAGAGCACCATGGAGCACGACTGGATCCGCCGCCTTGCGCCGGGCACGGTGACAGAGCCGGTCACGTCACTGGCCACACGGCGCCGGGCCGCCAGGGCGATCGGCGACCGGGCGACCGCCTGGGGCGTGGACGCGGGCAGGCGGATGGCGGCCTACATTCTGGAAACCCTCACGGACTGGCCGGGGGACCGCTCGGACGAGGAGCGGGAGGCACTGCAACGGGCCACCGAGGCCAGCACGCTGGACACGCTCACCGCGCTGGTGACCCAGGACGTCACCCTGCTGGGGAAGTCGAGCGAGCCGGCGCAGAACATCGCGTTCTACGTCGCCGAGGGGATCCCGCTCGAAGAGGTCGTGCGCAACGTGCACACCGGGCAGGAGTTCCTCATCCAGGAACTGATCGGCCGCATCGGGCAGTTGGTTCCGGCCGAGCGGCGCCTGGAGACGGTCCAGGCGGCCACGCGCGCGGTCATCCAGAGCTGGTCGGCGTTCATCAGCGAGATCACGCGCGCCTACGCCGCGGAGGCGCGCCGGTGGCAGGAGAGCACCGAGGGAGCCCGGATGCAGGCGGTGCGCCGGATCCTCGGCGGAACACGCCGGCCGGCCGAGGACGCCGACCAGGATCTCGGCCACCGGCTGGAGCAGACCCATGTGGGCCTGATCCTCTGGCTGGAGGGGCTCGACATCGAGACGGCGCGGCTGTTCGACTTCGCGGGCGTCGCCGCGTCGCTGGCGAGTCTCACGCTCAGCGAGCCCGGGCCCCTCGTGATCCGGCGTGGTGCCACCCGGGTGGACGTCTGGCTCGGCAGTCCCCAGGGCGACGTGCCCGCCGTCCTCGACATGAAGGCCGCGCTGCCGCCGCCGCTGCGCGTCGCGGTGGGCAGGCCCGCGGTCGGCGTGGACGGCTTCCGCACCACGCACGAGGAGGCGGTCGCCGCCCGGCGGGTGGCCCGGCTCGGCGCGACCGGCAGTCAGGTCGTGGACTACCCCGACGTCGAGTTGGTCTCGCTGCTCGCCGCCGATCCGCACCGGGCACGGGCGTTCGCGCACTCGGTGCTGGGACCGCTGCACCGTGCCGACGCGCGGATGGACGAGCTGCGGCGGACACTGGCGGTGCACATCGACAGCGACCGCAGCATCGCGCAGACCGCCCAGTCGCTGCACGCGCACCGCAACACGATCTCCTACCGCCTGAACCGGGCCTCGGAGTTGCTCCCCGAGGGGCACACCACGACGGAACTGCGCTGCGCCCTGCTGCTCGCCGAGCTGTTCCCCGGCGCGAGTTGACCCCTGTGGGCGGGCACCGGTACACGCGATCCATGAGCGCCGGGCCGCCCGTTGCCGGGGCGGAGTGGACACAAGTTCGGCGTGTCGCCGCCGTGTTGGCGGTGACATGCTGGAAAATGCCGCGGGAAAGAGAGATCAACATCGCCCGAGCTGGGTAAGTGATCTTCAGTCCCAGCCTCGAGGAAGGCCACCGCTGATGCAGTCCATACCCGGCCCGGCCCACGCCGTCGTCCTGCGCCACCCCCACAGCCGTGCCGGTGCCCCCCTCAGCCCCTCAGGCGCGGAGCTGCTGCGCATCATCTCCGACCCGAGCATGCTCGTGTTCCTCACCGTGCACGCCGGCGGACGCCGCAGGTACAGCTACTGGCAGCCCTTCGAGCCCCGTACCGGCCGGGGAAGCTGCTACGTCGCGCTGCCCACCGACCTGTGCGACATGCTGCACTCCAGCGGACGGATCACACTCGGCGAGCCCCTGGTCGACTCCACCAGGACCACCTACCGCGTCGGCCCCGCGGACACCCCGGTCGCGCCGCGCCGCCCCCTGCGGACGGGGGTACTCGCGGCATGACCGAGGGGGCCGGCGGTCCGCACCGCCGGCCCCCTCGGTCATGCCGTCGCGCGGGGAAGGTGACGCTCCCTCACCGGCACAACTCCGCGAACGCGCATGAACGCCTCGTCGGGCCCGTGACCAGGTGCGCCGGAACCGGCTCGCCTTGCACGCCTCCTTCCAGCGGGTCGATCCTGGCGGAGAGGCATGCCGGCCGACCGTATGGACCGAGCGCAGAGAGCTGCGGAGCCCGCGGCTACCACGGCCCGCGCAGGGAGCGCCGCATCGTCGTCGGTGTCTCACTGGCCGGCCTGCGCGCGGCGGAGACCTTGCGCGACGAGGGCTTCACCGGATCACTGACCGTGATCGGCGACGATCCGTACGAGCCCTACGACCGGCCGCCGCTGTCCAAGCAGGCGCTGCTCGGGCGGGCTCACGCCGAGGATACGGCGCTGCCGAGGCGGCGCGGCATCGACGCCGAAGGGCGTCTGGGCGTCGCCGCCGAGAGCCTGGGCCGCGGCGCCAAGCAGGTACGCCTGGCGAACGGCGACACTGTCCCCTACGACCGCCTGCTGATCACCACGGGGACCAGGGCGCGGCCCTGGCGGACATCGACGTCGCCGGCACCACGATCCCCGAGGGCTCGCCGGTCTGGCTCATGCTGGCCGCGGCCAACCGGGACCCCAAGCGCTTCGAGGACCCCGACCGGTTCGATCCCGACCGCCAGGACAACGAGCACCTGGGTTTCCACACCGGCATCCACTACTGCTTCGGCGCCCCTCTCGCCCGCATGGAACTGCACCTGGCCGTGCCCGAGCTGTTCCGCCGGGTCAAGTTCTCCCGGCTGCTGGAGGACCCGCCGCCGTACCGCGTCAACGCGGTGCTGCGCGGCCCCCGTCACCTTCCCGTGGCGATCGAGGGCCTCACAGCCTGAGCACGGCCGCGCCCGGTCGGCCGGGGCGCCCGGCCGTGGACACGGCACGGACGCTTCGAAAGCCCCGGTCAGGCGCCGACGTACGCCGCGAGGTGCTGACCGGTGAGGGTGGAGCGGGCGGCGACCAGGTCGGCGGGGGTGCCCTCGAAGACGACCCGGCCGCCGTCGTGCCCGGCCCCCGGGCCGAGGTCGATGATCCAGTCGGCGTGCGCCATGACCGCCTGGTGGTGCTCGACGACGATCACCGACTTGCCCGAGTCGACGAGCCGGTCGAGCAGGCCCAGCAGGTGCTCGACATCGGCGAGGTGCAGACCGGCGGTCGGCTCGTCGAGGACGTAGACGCCGCCCTTCTCGGCCATGTGGGTGGCCAGCTTGAGCCGCTGCCGCTCGCCGCCGGACAGCGTGGTCAGCGGCTGCCCCAGGGTGAGGTAGCCCAGCCCGACGTCGGCGAGCCGGCCGAGGACGCGGTGCGCGGCCGGTGTGCGGGCCTCCCCTGCGCCGAAGAACTCCTCGGCCTCGGCCACCGGCATCGCCAGCACCTCGCTGATGTCACGGCCGCCGAGGTGGTACTCGAGGACCGACGCGTCGAACCGCTTCCCCTCGCACTCCTCGCAGGTGGTGGCGACACCGGCCATCATCGCCAGGTCGGTGTAAATGACACCGGCGCCGTTGCACGAGGGGCAGGCGCCCTCGGAGTTGGCGCTGAACAGGGCCGGCTTCACCCCGTTGGCCTTGGCGAACGCCTTGCGGATCGGTTCGAGCAGTCCGGTGTACGTCGCCGGGTTGCTGCGCCGCGAGCCGCGGATCGCGCCCTGGTCGACCGACACCACGCCCGCGCCGGCCGGGATCGACCCGTGCACCAGCGAGCTCTTGCCGGAACCGGCCACGCCGGTGACGACGACGAGCGTGCCGAGCGGGATGTCGACGTCGACGCCCCGCAGGTTGTGCGAGGTGGCGCCGCGGATCTCCAGCGTGCCGGCCGGCTTGCGCACCGTCTTCTTCAGGGACGCCCGGTCGTCGAGGTGGCGGCCGGTGAGGGTGCCGCCGGCCCGCAGTCCCTCGACGGTGCCCTCGAAGCAGACGGCGCCGCCCGCCGTGCCGGCGCCGGGACCGAGGTCGACGACGTGGTCGGCGATCGCGATGGTCTCCGGCTTGTGCTCCACGACGAGCACGGTGTTGCCCTTGTCCCGCAGCCGCAGCAGGAGGTCGTTCATCCGCTGGATGTCGTGCGGATGCAGTCCGGTGGTGGGCTCGTCGAAGACGTAGGTGACGTCCGTCAGCGAGGAGCCGAGGTGGCGGATCATCTTCACGCGCTGTGCCTCGCCGCCCGACAGCGTGCCCGACGGGCGGTCGAGCGAGAGGTAGCCGAGGCCGATCTCCACGAACGAGTCGAGGGTCTGCTGCAACGTGGCGAGCAGCGGTGCCATCGTCGGCTCGTCCAGGCCGCGGACCCACTCGGCCAGATCGCTGATCTGCATCGCGCAGGCGTCGGCGATGCTGGTTTCGCCGATCCGCGAGGAGCGGGCCGCCTCGCTGAGCCGGGTGCCCCCGCACTCGGGGCAGTCGGTGAAGGTGATCGCGCGGTCCACGAACTCCCGGATGTGCGGCTGCATCGCCTCCCGGTCCTTGGACAGCATCGACTTCTGGATCCTCGGGATCAGACCCTCGTAGGTCATGTTGATGCCCGCGATCTTCATCCGGGTCGCCTCGCGGTGCAGGAAGTCGTGCAGCTCCTGCTTGGTGAACTTCCGGATCGGCTTGTCCGCGTCGAAGAAGCCGGACTCGCTGTAGAGCCGGTAGTTCCAGCCGCCCGGCTTGTAGCCGGGGATGGTCAGCGCGCCCTCGGCGAGCGACTTGGAGTCGTCGTAGAGCTGGGTGAGGTCGACGTCGGAGACCGTGCCCCGGCCCTCGCAGCGCGGGCACATGCCGCCGGTGATGCTGAAGCTGCGCCGCTCCTTCACGGTCTTCCCGGCGCGTTCCACGGTGACCGCGCCCGCGCCGCTGATCGAGGGCACGTTGAAGGAGAACGCCTTGGCGGAGCCGATGTGCGGCTGCGCGAGCCGGCTGAACAGGATGCGCAGCATCGCGTTGGCGTCGGTCGCGGTGCCCACCGTGGAACGCGGGTCGCCGCCCATCCGCTGCTGGTCGACGATGATCGCGGTGGTCAGCCCGTCGAGGACGTCGACCTCGGGCCGGGCCAGCGTCGGCATGAAGCCCTGCACGAAGGCGCTGTAGGTCTCGTTGATCAGCCGCTGCGACTCGGCGGCGATCGTGTCGAAGACGAGTGAGCTCTTGCCCGAGCCGGAGACACCGGTGAACACCGTCAGGCGCCGCTTCGGGATCTCGATGCTGACGTCCTTGAGGTTGTTCTCGCGCGCGCCGAGCACGCGGATCATGTCGTGGCTGTCGGCAGCGTGTGCCGCGGGCGACGGCGTGTCCGTGGCCTTGCTCATCGTGTCTCCATCTGTGAGGCTGGGCCGCCTTCGCGGCGACGCCGGGGGTCCGCCTGAACGGCGGTGTCGGCCGGGGTGGCGCGACGCCCGTCCGGCGGCGCTCACCGGGGCCGCGCTCCGCGCGAGAACCAAGGCATTATCCATGCATTCCGACTTTGTGCACTCTTCCGTAGGTCATCGGACTGGTCGCCGGACAGCCCGGCCCACGCTACCGGCGGCCCGGTGCCCGGCGCTTCTCGACTCCTGACCAGTCCCGGGGCACGTCCTGACGGCTCGGAGCGCGTCCTGCCCGGTCAAGGGCACGTGCTGCCGGTCAGGGGCGCGCTGAACGCCCGGCCGGGCACCAGGGTGCGGGTGTCCGGCCGGGCTCCGCCCCGGTTACAGATACGGGCGGGTGATCAGCTCGATCCCGTGGCCGGCGGGGTCCTTGAGGTAGACCCCTCGGCCGCCGTGCTCGTGGTTGATCTCGCCGGGGCACCGCATGTGCGGATCGGCCCAGTGCTCGATGCCGCCGTCGCGCAGCCGCTGATACGCCCGGTCGAAGAGGTCGTCGTCGACCAGGAACGCGTAGTGCTGCATCTGGATCTCCACAGGCGGCTCGGCGAACTGGAGCAGCACGCCGTCGGCGAGCCGGACGTTGGTGAACGGGCCCCAGGACGGCGCCGCCCCCGCTTCGAGCAGCTCCCGGAAGAAGCGGGCCGACTCCTCGGGGTCCTTGGAGGCGATGATGGTGTGGTTGAACGTGGCTGTCATTCGGCTGACCTGACTGTGGTTCGGCACGGAAACGGACTCGTCGAGGTGCACGAGCACGGGAGGTCCGCGTGCCGGACCCGGGGGGAGCCTTCTCGGCTCCCGTGGTGCGATCAGCCCTCCACCGGGTCGCCCGTCCGTGAGTGGCCTGTGGCCGGTCCGGTGTTCACACCGGGGACCCTACTCGATCAGGTTTCCCCGCGGGCGGGTCACGCGGGGCCGGGCCGAGCCAGGCGAGGGCCGCGGTGGTGAGCGCCGTGACGCCGTCGGTGAGGGTGGGCCGCATCACGGGGGCGAAGAACGGCGAGTGGTTCTGCGGGATGTCCCGGCTCCTGGTGCCCGCGGCGTCAGCCTTCGCGTAGGTGCCGGGGTCGACGCCGCCGATGAGCCAGTAGCAGACGGGCACGTCCGCGCTGGTGCCGAGGACGCCGACGTCCTCGCTGCCGGAGGAGGCTCCGGGGTCGGTCAGCCTGTCGTGGCCGATCACGTCGCCGATGGCTGCCATGGTGCGGGCGCACGCCTCGTCGTCGTTGACCATCAGCGGGAAGGTGTGCAGGGTGCTGATCTCGGGATCCTGCTGCGCCCCGGCGACCGCCGCCTCGCCGCGGACGATCCGCTCCACCGCGTCCAGGACGGTCCGGCGGACCCGCGGTCCGTAGGTGCGGATGTTGAGCTGGAGCCGGGCCTCGTCCGGGATGATGTTGTCCTTGGTGCCGGCCTGCAGGGCGCCGACGGTGACCACGGCCCGGTCCATGGAGGCGATCTCGCGGGAGACCACGGTCTGCAACCGCATCACGGTGGAGGCCGCCATCACCACCGGGTCGATCGACGCCTCCGGCATGGAGGCGTGGGCTCCGCGCCCGAACATGCGCACCTGGAGCGCGTCGGTGGCGGCGAAGGCGAGTCCGGGGTGGCAGGCGACGGTGCCGGCCGGGAGCGCCATGACGTGCTGGCCGAGGACGACGTCGGGGGTGCCGAAGCGGCCGTACAGGTCGTCGTCGACCATCGCCTGGGCGCCCTGGCCGAGCTCCTCGGCCGGCTGGAACACGGCCAGCACGGTGCCGGACCACCGCTCGCGGGCGCCGGCCAGGAGTGCCATGGCGCCGGACAGGCAGGTGACGTGCACGTCGTGGCCGCACGCGTGCATCACGCCCTCGTTGACGGAGGCGTAGGGCAGCCCGGTCCGCTCGGTGACGGGCAGCGCGTCGAAGTCGGCGCGCAGGAGCACGGTCGGGCCCTCCCCGTTCACCAGCCTGGCCACGACGCCGGTCCGCCCGACGCCCTCGGTGACCTCGTACCCCAAGTCCCTTGCACGGCGGGCGACTTCGGCGGCCGTGCGGTGCTCCTCGAAGGACAGCTCGGGGTGGGCGTGCAGGTCCTGGTAGAGCGCTTCGAGGTCCTGGTTCAGGGTGGTGTTCAGGCCGGCCAGGACCTGCCGGGCGATGTCGTGTGCGGTCATCGTGATGCCCCTTCGGCCGGTGGAGGGCCGCCATGTCCGACGTAACCACACCCCTGGGCGCGCGGCAGGCCCGTGGGGCGCCACACCGAGCTGCTTGAAAGTTGTAGTAATGCTCTCGCGGGGTATAGCTTGAAGTTTCAAGTGATGTCGGGTCCCCATGCCCGGCGCCGCGAGACCCCGCGCCCCCACGAATCACGAGGAGTCCCCGCCTTGACCACTTCCGAAACCGCCCTGTCCCGCCCCGCCGTCGCGGCGGAGGCGGCCCCGGCGGCCCCCGCGCACGCGTACGACGCCGGCCTGCTCGTCCTGCGCCTGGTACTCGGGCTGACCATGGCCGCACACGGCACCCAGAAGCTGTTCGGCTGGTTCGGCGGAGGCGGTGTGGACGGCACCGGGCAGTTCTTCGCGGCCTCCGGCTACCCCTCGCCCAAGGCGTTCGCCGTCGTGGCCGGGCTCAGCGAGACCCTCGGCGGGCTCGGCCTGGTGCTCGGCCTGCTCACCCCGCTCGCCGCCGCGGCCGTCGCCGGCACGCTGGTCAACGCGATCTCCGTCAAGTGGGGTGGCGGCTTCTTCGCCCCGCAGGGCGTCGAGTACGAACTGCTCATCGCCGTCTCCGCGGTGGCCCTCGCCCTGACCGGCCCCGGCCGGATCGCCGTGGACCGGCTGCTGCCCGGGCTGCGCTCGCACCGCGTCACCCATGGTGTCGCCGCGATCGTGCTCGGCGCGGTGGTCGCCGGTGTCACGCTGCTGCTGCGTCACTGATGTCCGGCCCCGGACGGCGGACGGGTTGTCCCCGGTCCGCCGTCCGGGTCGCTGTCCGCCCTGTGGATCTCATTTGACATTAGAGAGCCTTATAGAAGATAAAGGTGACGCTTTGGCCATCAATTCACGCGGCGTGACATCTGCGGCGTGATGCCCACGAACGCTGCGCGAATGAGTCCTGACATGTCCCACCCCACCACCGACCAGCCCACAGCCGACCCCGCGGGGGAGTGGGACGCATGGCGGTCCGAGCGCCATCAGGCCCTCACCTCGCCGACGGGCAACCTCGCCCTCGTCGAGACCCGCTGGCTGCCGGCCGGTGAGCGCCCGGACGCCGAGGCCGCACGCGCGGGCCGGCCGCGGACGGTGACCGTGACCACGCTCAAGCGCACCGACCTCGTCACCGGCGAGCCCGAGCACGGCCTGCGCTTCTGGGACGCCGACTCGGACGCCGTCCGCCACTTCGCCCGCGTCGACGCGTTCCCCTACGACCCGGCCTGGGTGCTCGAGGCGACCTACACGCCCGTACCCGGCGCCCGGCGCGTGGCCTTCGAGCACATCCGGGACAACGGCGGCACCCGCGACCTCGTCGTCCCGGGCGACATCACGCTCAGCATCGACGGCCGCGAGTACACCCTCAGCGCCTTCGACGACGACGGCACCCTGCTGCTCGTCTTCGGCGACCCCACCAACGGTGACACCACCTACGGCGCCGGCCGCTTCCTCTTCGTGCGGCGCACCGAGGACGACGACCGCGTCCTGCTCGACTTCAACCGCGCCTTCGTGCCGCCCTGCGGATTCTCCGATCAGTACAACTGTCCGATGCCGCCGCGGCAGAACCGTTTCCACCTGCCCATTCAGGCCGGTGAGAAGCTCCCCGTCTTCCGCGGCGGCTTCCCCGCACAGCACTGATCACCCCGTAGCCTCCCGCACCCCCAGCACGAAAGCGCCCACAGCCATGAGCATCAAGAAGACGTCCCTGTACGCCACCGCCACCATCGCCGTCCTCGCCGTGACCCTGACCGCCTGCGGCGGCTCCGGCTCGGGCGGCAGCGCCTCCGGCGGCACCGCCGGCAAGGACGCCACCGTCAACGTCGGCTCCCTCTACGAGCCGCAGAACCTCGACAACACCGCGGGCGGCGGCCAGGGCGTCACCGAGGCCCTCAACGGCAACGTCTACGAAGGGCTGTTCAAGCTCACCGACGACGGCAAGGTCGAGAAGCTGCTCGCCACGGACTACAAGGTGAGCGGTGACGGACTCACCTACACCTTCACTCTGCGCGACGGCGTGAAGTTCCACAGCGGCAAGGCCCTCACCAGCGAGGACGTCAAGTACAGCCTGGAGAAGGTCATCGCGGACGACTCCCAGTCCGCCCGCAAGAACAACCTCCAGGTCATCAAGGACATCGCCACCCCCGACGCGCGGACCGTCAAGGTCACGCTGTCGACGAAGTCGATCTCCTTCGTCTACAACCTCTCCTACGTCTGGATCATCAACTCCCAGGCGAAGAACCTGAAGACGACCGAGGACGGCACCGGCCCGTACCAGCTCGGCAAGTGGACCCGGGGCTCCGCGCTGAGCCTGGACCGGTTCCCCGGCTACTGGGGCAAGGCGGCCACGAACAAGAAGGCCGTCTTCCACTACTACAAGGACGCGACCGCCCTCAACAACGCGCTGCTGACGGGCGCCGTCGACGTGGTCACCAGCGAGCAGTCGCCCGACGCCCTCGACCAGTTCAAGAGCAACCAGAACTACAAGGTCAACGACGGCGACTCGACCACCAAGCTGCTGCTCGCCTTCAACGACAAGGCCAAGCCGTTCACCGACGTCAAGGTGCGCCAGGCCGTGTCCGCCGCCATCGACGACAAGAAGCTCCTCGAATCCGTGTGGGGCGGCTACGGCAAGCTCATCGGCTCGATGGTGCCGCCCACCGACCCCTGGTACGAGGACCTCACCAAGGTCAACGCCTACGACCCGGCACGCGCCAAGAAGCTGCTCGCCGAGGCCGGCTACGCCAAGGGCTTCAGCTTCACCCTCGACACCCCGAACTACGACCCGCACCCCACCGCCGCGACCTTCATCAAGTCCGAACTCGCCAAGGTCGGCGTCAACGTGAAGATCAACACGATCACGCCGGACGAGTGGTACACGAAGGTCTACAAGAACCACGACTTCTCGGCCACTCTCCAGGAGCACGTCAACGACCGCGACCTCGTCTGGTACGGCAACCCCGACTTCTACTGGGGCTACGACAACAAGCAGGTCACGCAGTGGGTCGAGCAGGCCGAACAGGCCTCCACCACCGCCGAGCAGACCGAACTGCTGAAGAAGGTCAACCGCAGGACCGCCGAGGACGCGGCCAGCGACTGGCTGTACCTGTACCCGCAGATCGTCGTCGCGAGCAGCAAGCTGTCCGGCTACCCGCTCAACGGCCTCAACTCGCAGTTCTACGTCTACGACATCCAGAAGAAGGGCTGATGGCCCGCTATCTCCTGCGCCGCTTCGCCTTCCTCCTGGTGTCGCTGGCCCTGGCGAGCGTGGTGCTGTTCGTCCTGCTGCGCATGCTGCCCGGCGACCCGGCCAACGCACTCACCTCGGTGGGTGCGAGCCCGGAACAGATCGCCGCGGCACGGCACTCCATCGGGTCCGACAAGCCGCTGCCCGAGCAGTTCGTCCACTGGCTCGGGCAGTTGGCGAGCGGCGACCTCGGCACCTCCTTCGTCAGCTCGCTGCCCGTCGGACCCGAGGTCGCCTCCCGGCTGGGCGTCACCGTGCCACTGACCCTGGCCGCGTTCACCCTCGCCGTCGTCCTCGCCGTGCCCGCCGGGTTCGTCGCCGCGCACAAACGGCACACCTGGTACGGCGCACTGCTCAGCGGCGTGTCCCAACTGGGCATCGCGGTTCCGGTGTTCTGGCTCGGCATGATCCTCATCGCCGTGTTCGCCCTGAACGCCGGCTGGCTCCCGTCCGGCGGCTTCCCGCCGGACGGCTGGTCGGAGCCCGCCGAGGCGATCCGCTCCCTCGTCCTGCCGGTCGTCACCATCGCCCTGGTGATGAGCGCGTCCCTGATCCGCTACATCCGCTCCGCCACCCTCGACGTCCTCGGCAGCGACCATCTGCGCACCGCCCGAGCCCTGGGCTCGTCCTTCGGCCGGGCGATGTGGCGGCACGGACTGCGCAACGCCTCCGTGCCGGTCATCTCGATCCTCGGCATCGAACTCGCCTCGACCCTGCTCGGCGCGGTCGTCGTGGAATCGGTGTACGCGCTGCCCGGCCTCGGCTCCCTGCTCGCCACCGCCATCGCCCAGCACGACTACCCGGTCATCCAGGGCGTGCTGTTCGTCTCCACCCTCGCCGTGCTGCTCATCGGCTTCGTCGCCGACCTGGTCCAGCGGATCATCGACCCGCGTCTGCGTGGCCGACTCTCCGGAGGTGCCCGATGACCCGCGCGGACACACTGCCCACCGTCCGGCCGGAGAAGACGCCACCGGGCGGACGCCGCCCCCGGCGCTCGGCCACGCTCGTCGTCGGCTGCGTCCTCGCCGGCCTCATCGCGCTGCTCGCCCTGGTGTCCCTGTTCTGGCTGCCCTACTCCGCCGACGACACCTCCGGCGGGCGCCTCGCCGGCCCCGGGAACGGGCATCTGCTGGGCACCGACAAGCTCGGGCGCGACCTGTTCACCCAGGTCATGACCGGCTCACGGATCGCCGTCGAGGCGGGCCTCGGGTCGGTGCTCGTCGCCGCCGCGATCGGCGTCACCCTCGGGGTGCTCGCCGCGTTCGCGCAGGGCTGGCTCGACGACACGCTCTCGGCGTTCCTCGACATCCTCATCGCCTTCCCGACCCTGCTGCTCGCGATGCTCATCGTCGCCGCGCGCTCGGCGACCCTCGGCTCGGCCGTCCTCGCGATCGGCCTGGCGCAGAGCGCGGTCGTCGCCCGGCTCGTGCGCATCCTCGTCAAGCGCGTCCTCGCGCAGGACTACATCACCGCGGCCCGCACCTCCGGCACGTCCTGGCCCAGGACCGTCGTCGGCCATGTGATGCCCAACATCTGGCCCACCCTGGTGGTCAACCTGGCCCTCCAGTTCGGGCTCGCCGTGCTCGCCGAGGCCGGACTGTCCTACCTCGGGCTCGGAGCGCCCCCGCCGAACGCCTCGTGGGGCCGGATGCTCCAGGAGGCCCAGGCCACCTTCACCACCGCCCCGGCGGGCGCGCTCGCCCCCGGCATCCTGCTCGTCCTGCTCGTCATCGGCGTCAACCTCATCGCCGACGGCCTGCGCGACACCCTCGACCCGGCCACCCGCCGGAGGCGCGCGTGAACCTCCTCGACGTACGCGGACTGAGCGTCCGCACCAGCGACGGCCGCACCCTGGTCGACGACCTGTCCTTCACCGTGTCCGGCGGCGAACGCCTCGGCCTCATCGGCGAGTCCGGCTCCGGCAAGTCCCTCACCACGCTCGCCGTGCTCGGTCTGCTGCCCGACGGCATGACCGCCACCGGCAGCGTCGAACTCGCCGGCACCCAGGTGGTCGGCGCCCCCGAGAAGCGGCTCACCTCCCTGCGCGGCCGGGACGCGGCCGTCGTCTTCCAGGAGCCGCTCACCGCGCTCGACCCGCTGATGCGTGTGGGCCGCCAGATCGCCGAACCCCTCCGCAGGCGCACCGGCCTGAAGGGCAAGGACCTTCAGCAGGCGGTGGCGCGGACACTCGTCCAGGTCCGGCTGCCCGAACCCGAGCGCATCGCCCGTGCCTTCCCGCACGAGATCTCCGGCGGACAGCGTCAGCGCGTGGCCCTCGCCATGGCCCTGGCCTGCGAGCCGAAACTGCTCATCGCGGACGAGCCGACCACCGCCCTGGACGTGTCCGTCCAGGCCGAGATGCTGGAACTCATCGACACGCTGGTCCGGGAACGGGACATGGCGGTGCTGTTCGTCAGCCACGACCTCGCCGTGGTGGCCAAGGTGACCGACCGCGCCCTGGTGCTGAAGGACGGGCGGGCCGTGGAGGAGGGCCCGGTCGGGGCCATCGTCGGCACGCCCCGCGAGGACTACACCAAGGCCCTCGTCGCCAGCGCCCGGCGCCTGGAATCCGCCCTGGACCTGAGGAGCGCGCGATGACCCCCGTACTCGAACTGTCCGGCGTCGCGCTGCGCTACCGGGGCGCCGTCGGCAACGTGGTCGAGGACGTGTCGTTCGAGGTCGAGGCCGGACGCAGTCTCGCGCTCGTCGGCGAGTCCGGGGCCGGCAAGACCACGCTGCTGCGGCTGCTGCTGGGCCTCGCCCGCCCCACGGCCGGCCAGGTCCGCTTCGACGGGGCTGAGCTGTCCCCGCGGGACCGGGAACAGCTGCGCCGCTTCCGGCGCGGCGTCCAGTGCGTCTTCCAGGATCCGTACTCCTCGCTCGACCCGCGCCGCCGGGTCGGAGCCACCGTGGCCGAGCCGCTGCTCTCCCTCGGTATCGACAGCCGCGCCACGGCCCGGCCGAAGGTGGCCGCGGCCCTGGAACGGGTCGGCCTGCCCGCCGACGCGGCGGACCGCTACCCGCACGAGTTCTCCGGTGGCCAGCGCCAGCGGATCGCCATCGCCCGCGCCACCGTCTGCACCCCGCGGGTGCTGCTGGCCGACGAACCCGTGAGCGCGCTCGACGTCACCACCCGCGTGAAGGTCGTCGACCTGCTGGCCGAGCTCAAGCAGGAGCAGGGGCTGACCCTGGTGATGGTCTCCCACGACCTGTCGGTCGTCGCCTCCCTGTGCGAACGCACCGCCGTCCTGGAACGCGGCCGCATGGTCGAACACGGCGACACCGCCCAGGTCCTGACCCGGCCCGACCACCCGTACACCCGCCGCCTGCTCGACAGCGTGCCGCGCCTGCCGGCCTGAACCGCCGCCGCCTCCCCCGGCGCGGCGGCGGTTCTCCTCCGGCTCGCTCCCGGCCCTACCGCGCCGGTGTGTCGTACTCCGGGGTGATGGTGAGCAGTTCGGAGACGTCCGTGCCGACCGGTACCTCGCGCGGCGTGGTGCCGCGGGAGAAGAGGCGGGCGGCGTTCTCGCCGCCGATCACGGCGTGGGTTCCGGTCACGCGCAGCCAGGAGCCCTCGCGCAGACCGAGGACCGGCACGTCGTTCTCCTCGAGGAACTCCGTCAGGCGCTCCTCGCGGGTCTCGCCCTTGTGCGTGGAGCCCGGGTCGGGGTCCAGGTAGTGCGGGTTGATCTGGAACGGGACGAGACCCAGCGTCTCGAAGGACGGGGGCTGGACGATCGGCATGTCGTTGGTGGTGCGCAGCGTGGGCGCGGCCATGTTGGTGCCCGCGCTGGCGCCCATGTACGGCAGCCCGTCCCCGACCGCCTTGATCAGCGCCTCCCGCAGGCCCGTCCGGTACAGGGCGGTCAGCAGCCGGAAGGAGTTGCCGCCGCCGACGAACACGGCGTCCGCCTCGGCGAGCCGGCCCACCGGGTCACCGCCCTCGTGCACGCCGTGCACGTCGATGCCGGCCCCGGCGAGCGCGTCGCGCACCTTGGCCGTGTAGGCGTCGTGGTCGGCGAGCGCGTACGGCACGAACGCGAGCCGTGCCCGGTCCGGCAGGAACGCGGTCACGGTGTCGAGGGCGTGTTCCAGGTAACCGCGGCCGTACTGGGTGGAGTTGGACAGGAGCAGCAGGTTCAAGGGGTGTTCCTCACCATGGGGTCGATGCTTCAGGCCGTACGGCCGCGCGGGCGGCGGTGGCGCTGGGGCGGGTGGGTCAGCCGCTGCTCCAGCAGGCGGGCCGCCTTGCGCAGCGCGTCGAGCCGGTCCTCGGGACCGTCGGGGAAGCGCTCCCCGGCGGCCCCCAGGCTGAGACTGCCGTAGGGCTCGGCGCCGAGGAAGACCGGCACGGCGACGGTGCCGATGCCCGCGTCGTACTCGCCCACCGTCCACGCGTACCCCTGTGCCCGCACCTGACGGAACTCCCTTTCCAGCTGGTCGGGGTCGGTGACCGTGCGCTCCGTGAACCGGGCCATGGGCCGGCCGCGGAACAGCCGGTGGCGCTGCTCGTCGGGCAGGAACGCGTAGTACGACTTGCTGGTCGCCCCCGCGTGCGCCGGATACAGCTCGCCGACCAGAGGGTAGTACCGGAGCGGCCCCTCCTCGCCCTCGACCGCGGCCACGCACCGCATGTGGAAGCTGTCGGGCAGACAGAACAGGACCGTGTCCCCGGTCGCCGCGCGCAGCTCCTGGAGGACGGGCTCCGCGAGCAGTTCCAGCGAGCCGGATCGCTCCCAGAGGCGGCCGAGCCGCAGCGCGGCGGGACCGATCCGGTAGCGGCGGGTCGCCGGGTCCGACACCAGGAAGCCGCGCCCGGCCAGCGTGGACAGCAGCCGCTGCGCGACCGAGGTGTCCCAGCCGAACTCGGTGGCCACCTCCGTCACGCCCCAGTCGGGCCGGGTGCGCTCGAACGCCAGCAGCACCAGCAGGGCGCGGTCGACGGTCTGCAGCGCCCCGGCCGGGGTCTTCCGGTCGACGGGGATGTCAGGCACGGCAACTCCTCTCCGCATGACGTCCGCCAGGGACGTCCGTCCCTCCGCCCATCTCGCCATTCAGACCTGAATTGCAGATAACGGGAAACTGTTGCCAAGAAGGTTAACGGATCCCGAATCTTCTGTCAGCACCGCCCCAGGTGCGGATCAGGAGAAGCTGCACATGTTGAAGTACGTCCTGGACATCGTGGATCTGCTGGACGATCCGGATGCCGACGGGAAGCGAGTCGCCGCCTACCTCGACTCCGTGGCGGGCCCCGCCGGCTCCGGCACCCAGGTCACCACCGTCACCGGCGAGCGGGGCGCCACGGATTTCGTCCTCGTACGCGTGCCGGGCCGCGCCGGCCGCGGCCGCGGCGGCACCGCGCGCACCCTCGGCGTGGTCGGACGGCTCGGCGGCGTGGGCGCCCGTCCGGAGATCACCGGCCTGGTCTCCGACGCGGACGGCGCGATCGCCGCGATCGCCACCGCCGCCAAGCTGCTGGACATGCGCCGCCGCGGCGACGTGCTCGACGGCGACGTGATCGTGGCGACCCACATCTGCCCGAACGCCCCGACCGCACCGCACGACCCGGTGCCGTTCATGGACTCGCCGGTCGACATCGCCACCATGAACCGGCACGAGGTCACGGACGCGATGGAGGCGGTGCTCTCCATCGACACCACCAAGGGCAACCGGATCATCAACCACAAGGGCCTGGCCCTGTCGCCCACCGTCAAGGAGGGCTGGGTGCTCAAGGTCAGCGAGCAGCTGGGGGAGCTGCTGGCCGTGGTCACCGGTGAGCCGTTGGTCACGTACCCGGTGACCACGCAGGACATCACCCCGTACGGTAACGGTGTACACCACATCAATTCGATCCTTCAGCCGGCCACGGCGACGTCCGCCCCGGTCGTCGGCCTCGCGGTCACCTCGGCCGCGGCGGTGCCCGGCTGCCAGACGGGCGCGAGCCACGAGAGCGACATCGCGGCCGCCGCCCGGTTCGCCGTCGAGACCGCCAAGGCCTACGGCGGCGGACGCCTGGACTTCCACGACGACGTGGAGTTCGACCAGCTCGTGTCCCGTTACGGCTCGCTGGCACACCTGCAGACCCTCGGCCGCGCACCCAGGGAGTCGTGATCATGGCCGCACACAAGAACACCGCCACCGCCCAGGACGCCGCCGGCCACAGAGACCTGGGCAGCGACGACTACGCGCTCGCCCGTGTCCCGCGCAGCGAACGGCTCGGCTTCTGGACGATGCTGCTCCAGTGGCTCGCCCAGTCCGGATCGATCTCGCAGTTCACGCTCGGCGCCACCATCGGCGTCGGGATGTCCTTCGGCAACGCGCTTCTCGCCTTCACCCTCGGCGCCGTGATCCTGGAAGTCGTGATCTTCGCGATCGGCCTGGCCGGAATGCGCGAGGGCCTCGCGACCCCGCTGCTGACCCGCTGGGTCGGGTTCGGCCGCAACGGCTCGGCGCTGGTCAGCCTCGTCATCTCCATCAGCCTCGTCGGCTGGTTCGGAGTGCAGAACACGATCTTCGGCAACAGCGTCTCCGCGCTGGTCGGCGGCCCCGCGTGGCTGTGGTGCGTCGTCGCCGGCCTGGCCATCACGGTCCTGGTGGTCTTCGGCTTCCGCTACATGGCGGTCTTCGCGAAGATCGTCACCCCGCTGTTCTTCGCGATGGTCGCCTGGTCCGTCACCGACGCCCTGACCAAGCACTCCCTCTCGGACCTCGTCCACTCGCCGGCCCCCGGCCCGGCGATCCCGCTGTCGGTCGCCGCGACCGCCATCGCGGGCGGCTTCATGACCGGCGCGATCGTCGCGCCCGAGATGACCCGCTACAACAAGAAGGGCGCGCACGTCTTCGTGCAGAGCGCCTCATCCATGATCCTGTCCGAGTACATCGTCGGCATGACCGGTGTCCTGCTCGGTCATCTGGTGGGCAGCAACCAGGTCTCCCAGATCGTGCTCTCCACCTCCGGCGTCTTCGGTGTGCTGGTCGTCCTGATGTCCACGGCGAAGATCAACGACTGGAACCTGTACGGCTCCTCCCTCGGCGTCGTCAACTTCTTCCAGGTCGTCTTCCGCAAGCGCCTGCGCCGCGGCGCGGTCACCATCGTCCTCGGCCTCGCCGGCACCCTGCTGTCCGCGGTCGGCATCATGACCCACTTCACCGACTTCCTGTCGGTGCTCGGCGTGGCCATCCCGCCGGTCGGCGGCATCATCGTCGCCGAGTACTGGGTGGTGCGCCGCATGCGCGGACCGCTCGACGCCACCCGCGAGACGCAGACCCTGCCCGCCACCTCACCGGTCTGGGTACCGATGTCGCTGGTCATCTGGGCCGCGGCGTTCTGCGTCGGCAAGTTCTACGACGGCGGCATCCCCGTCCTCAACTCCCTGCTGACCGCCTTCGTCCTGTACAGCGTCCTCGGACTCGCCGGCTGGATCAGGACCTACGGCACCACCACCCTCGACGACGAGACCGCCGACGGCACCGGGCAGTCCCCGGCCGCCACCGGCACGGCCTCCGTAGGAGCCTCATGAGCACCACCCCCGCACTCGCCGCAGCCTCCGAGGAGGCGCAGCGCGAGGCCATCGAACTGTGCGCGGAGCTGATCCGCTTCGACACCTCCAACCCCACCAGCGACGAGCGCGCCTGCGCCGACCGGGTCGTCGAGCTGCTGGCCGAGGCCGGCATCGGCTCGGAACTGGTGGAGAGCGCGCCGGGCCGCGCCAACGTCGTCGCCCGCATCCCCGGCCGCGACCCGGACCGCGGGGCGCTGCTCGTCCACGGCCATCTGGACGTCGTACCGGCCGACCCGGACGAGTGGCAGGTCCCGCCGTTCTCCGGCGAGATCCGCGACGGCTACCTGTGGGGCCGGGGCGCCATCGACATGAAGGACACGGTGGCGGTCATGCTGGCCACCGCCCGGCACTTCGCCCGCACCGGCACCCGGCCGTCCCGCGACATCGTCCTGGCCTTCCTCGCCGACGAGGAGGCGGGCGGCAGGTACGGCGCGCACTGGCTGGTCGAGCACCGGCCCGAGCTGTTCGCCGGCGTCACCGAGGCGATCGGTGAGGGCGGCGGGTTCAGCTACGCGCTCGACGACACCCGGCGGCTGTACCCGATCGAGAACGCCCAGCGCGGCATGGCCTGGATGGAACTGACGGCCACCGGTCGCGCGGGCCACGGCTCCTCGCCGAACGACGAGAACGCGGTCACCGACCTCGCCGAGTCGCTCACCCGCATCGGCCGCCACACCTTCCCGATCCGCCTGATCGAGCCGGTGCGCGCGCTGCTCGCGGAGGCCGCGCGGCTCAAGGGCGTCGACGTCGACTTCGACGCCGAGGACCTCGACGCGGAACTCGCGAAGCTCGGGCCGGTCGCCGACTTCATGCAGGTGGTGCTGCGCAACTCCGCCAACCCCACCATGTTCTCGGCCGGTTACCAGACCAACGTGATCCCGGGCCGGGCCACCGCCCGCGTCGACGGGCGCTTCCTGCCCGGCCACGAGCAGGAACTCGTCGACACCATCGACAAGTTGCTCCTGCCGTCGGTCAGCCGGCAGTGGGTCAACCACGACATCGCCATGGAGACCACCTTCGACGGCCCTCTCGTGGACGCGATGTGCGCGGCCGTACGCGCGGAGGACCCCGACGGCCACCCGGTGCCGTACTGCAACCCGGGCGGCACCGACGCGAAGGCCTTCACGAAGCTCGGCATCCGCTGCTTCGGCTTCAAGGGCCTGAAACTGCCCCACGACCTCGACTACGGCCGCCTCTTCCACGGCGTGGACGAGCGAGTCCCCCTCGAAGGCCTCCGCTTCGGCGTCAGGGTGATGACCCGCCTGTGGCAGAACTGCTGACCGCCGCCCCCACCCTCGCCTCCGCGTCGTCCGCGGGGTGAGGGTACTCAGCCGGCCGGTGTGCCCTGGTGGAAGTACATGCGCCAGCCTGTCTCCGTCAGTCGCCACAGGGAGCTGCGCCATACGCGGCGGCCCTGGTTGTCGGCGAAGTAGGTGAGGTGGACGAGGCCCGGGGCGAGGACGGTTCCGGACATCTCGCTGACCTCGACCGGAGAGTCCGGGGAGACGGAGCCGCCGCTCGTCACCTCGAGGATCGACCGCGCGTCCCAGCGGCGTCCGGAGGCCCCGATCTCGGTGAACTCCGGGTCGAGCAGCTCCAGGACGCGGTCCGGACAGGCGCGCACCTCGGGATCGAGAAGCCGCAACTCTCCGTCGAGGGCCGCCCGCACGGCCTCTTCCCGCTCGTCACTCGTCATGCGGGGAACCCTACGCGTGGGCCCCGCCGGGAGCGAACTCCCGGCGGGGCCCACAGTGCGCCCGCGCGCGGCTCAACGCGCTTCCGCAGCCACCGGTTTGGGGATGAGGAACGATGTCACCACCGCGACGGCCATGATGACCGCGCCCGTGATCATCGCGGTGGTGTAGTCGCCGGTCGACGACGGATCCGCGGGGGCCGCCGCGGTCTTCACCGCGTACAGCACCGCGAAGCTCAGACCGGCGCCGAGGTTGAACGCGCCCGCGTTCAGACCGGGCAGGAACCCGGGGTTCTCACGCGGGGACAGCACGATGCCGAGCCCGTTGAGCACGATGTTCCCGATCCCCGCGTAGGTGATCCCCACCAGGATGGACGCCGTCAGCAGCAGGGCCCGCGAATGGCCGTGCAGCGTGAAGATCATCAGGACCACGGTCGCCGCGGCCCCGACGAGACCGATGCGCAGGATCCGGCCGTACCCGAAGGTGGCAGCCAGCCGGCCCGCGATCGGGCCCATGGCCAGTCCGGCCAGGGCGTACGGCGTGAGCGTCCACCACGCGGACTGCTGCGCGGACATCCCGAGTCCGGCCTGCGCGTCCTCGGCGAACGCCGGGATCAGCCCGTTCATGACGGCGAACACACCCGTCATGGTGAGCACCGTCGTGAGCAGGAGCGCCCACGTGGAGCGCTGCCGCAGATGATGCGTGGCGACCAGCGGATGCCCGCTGCGGTTCTCCGTGCGCCAGAACAGCGCGAAGGCCACCGCGGCGACGACCACGAGCAGGGCGACCAGCGGCCAGTCGGCCGCTGCGAGCTTGCCGGCCTCGTTCAGCGCGATGAGCAGTGAGCCCACCGAGACCACGAGCAGCAGGACGCCGGGCCAGTCCATGCGCTCGGCGACCGGCGCCCTGGACTCGCGGCTCATCAGCGCGACCATGGCCGTGGCGACCGCCGCGACGACGGCCATCGCCCAGAAGACCGACTGGAACCCGTGGTGGTCGGCGAGGTAGCCGCCCGCGAGGGAGTCGACACCCGCGACTCCGCCGTTGAAGGCGGTGATCACACCGAGCAGGGTGCCGTAGCGCTTGGGCTCGGGCACCTCCATCCGCAGCATGATCAGGCACAGCGGGACGACCGGGCCGCACACGCCCTGGATGACGCGCCCGGCGAACAGCACCGGCACGTTGTGCGCGAACGCGGCGACGACACAGCCGACCGCCATGAGGGCCAGCATGCCCGTGAGGACCTTGCGGCGGCCGACGACATCGCCCAGCCGCGGCAGGAACAGCGAGAACAGGGCCGCGGACGTGAAGAACGCGGTCTGCGTGAGCCCGATCTCGGCCGAGGTGGCGTGGAGGGCGCCCTCCATGCTCTTCAGCGCCGGGCTGATCATGCTGGCGTTGAGCTGGAACGCCACGCACGCGGCGAGCAGCGCGGTCAGCAGGACACCGATCCGGACGGGGGAGCCCTGCGCGGAACCGGGTGGCCTGCCGGTGGTGGAAACGCTGGGAGCGGTCATGCCTGGACGTCGCCGATCCGTTCGAGGGCGTCCACCACGAGGTTCCAGAACCGCTCGTGGTCGAGCTTCACCGCGACCTGGGTGTGGCAGTCGTCCGGGGCGGGCGCCCGGAAGTCGGCCACGGTCATGCCGAGGGTCAGGGTGCCGGTGAGCTCGATGTCCACGGGGGCCTTGCGCACCGTCATGACGTCGGGGTCGATGACGTAGGCGACCGCGCAGGGGTCGTGCACCGGCGGGAACTCGAAGCCCTGGGCCTGCTCGTACATCGCGCCGAAGAAGTCCAGCAGTTCCAGGACGAACTTGGCGGGCGCGGTGCCGACCGCGGCGATCTTCTCGGTGACGGCGGGTGTCGCGAGCGCCTGGTGCGTGAGGTCGAGACCGACCATGGTGACCGGCCAGCTCTCGTTGAAGACGATGTGCGCGGCCTCGGGGTCGATCTTGATGTTGAACTCGGCGACCGCGCTCCAGTTGCCCTCGTGGTAGCCGCCGCCCATCAGGACGACCTCGCGGACGCGGGAGGCGATGCGCGGCTCCTTGCGGACCGCCATCGCGATGTTGGTCAGACCGGCGGTCGGCACGATGGTGATCTCGCCCGGCTCGTGCGACATGACCGTGTCGATGATCAGGTCGACCGCGTGGCGGCGGTCCAGCTCCAGGGTCGGCTCGGGCAGCACGGGTCCGTCGAGTCCGGACTCGCCGTGGATGTCCGGCGCCGTCTCGATTTCGCGCACCAGAGGCCGGGGGCAGCCCGCGGCGAAGGGCACTCCGGTGATCCCGGCGATACGGGCCACGGACAGCGCGTTGCGGGTCACCTTCTCCAGCGTCTGGTTCCCGACCACAGTCGTGACCGCGACGAGCTCGATCTCGGGATTGCCGTGCGCCAGCAGCATGGCGATGGCGTCGTCGTGCCCGGGGTCGCAGTCGAGGATGATCTTTCTGGCCAACGGAGAGCCCCTTTGCTCGCATACCTGGGTGAAACCGATCTCCGGGGACGCCCAGGGGCGGCCGCGTCCGGAGGGCGCCGAGTGGTCCGGCGCCTGGGGAGACGTTAGGGAAAACGTTCTCCCGAACATTCGCCCATTCCTCACCAATATGTCAATGGACGTTACATCTTTCTCCCGCCCTCCCCTGATCCCGCAGCAGTCCGGGCGCAGGAGGCGGGTGATAACGTTCTCCGGCATCGGTGCTGGTCGGTGCCGGGGACCCGTGTGCCGACCAGGAATCCGAGCCGACAGAAGGGGGCGGAGTGCGGTGACCGAGGTGACATTGCGTGATGTGGCTCGCGCGTCCGGCTGCTCCGTCGCCACGGTGTCCCGCGTACTGGCCGGCACCCGTCCGGTGGGAGCGGAGACGGCACGCCGCGTTCGGGCCGCGGCTGAAAGCCTCGGCTATCGCCCCAACCAGGTCGCCCGCGCCCTGCGCAGCCGCTCCACCGGCACCATCGGCCTGGTGCTGCCGCAGATCACGAACCCCTTCTTCCCCTCCCTCGTGCGTGAGGTGGAGCACGCCCTGCACGCCGGGGGCCGCGCCCTGCTGCTCGCCGACTGCGACGACGACCCGCGGATCGAGGCGGCCCGGATCACCGCCCTGCTGGACCGGCAGGTGGACGCGCTGCTGGTCATCCCCGTCGACGAGGCACACAGCCGCGCGGCCGTCGAACTCGCCGCAACCCGTGTCCCGTTGGTCCTCCTCGATCGCTCCTGCGGTCCCGGCGTCGCCGACTCGGTGGCCGTCGACAACGCCGCCGGCATGGCCCTCGTCCTGCAGCACCTGACCCGCACCGGGCGCCGCCGCTTCTGCTTCCTCGGCGCCGCCGGGACCGCCTCGACCGCCGTCGAACGGCGCATGGCCTACGCGGCGGGTGTCGCCGCCCTGGACCCGCTCGCCCCCGAACGCTCCGAACTCGGCGACTTCTCCGTGGAATGGGGACGGGCCGCGGTCGACCGGATCTGGCCGGCCCGCCCGGACGCCATCGTCTGCGCCAACGACCTCATCGCGGTCGGAGCGGTGCAACGCCTCGGACAACTCGGCGTCGACGTCCCCGGCGAGGTCGCCGTCACCGGCTTCGACGACATCCCCATGGCGAGCCTCGCCGAACCCAACCTGACCACGGTCCGTCAGCCGGCCGCCGAGGTCGCGGCCGAGGCGCTCCGGCTCCTTGCCCAGCGGCTCGACGGCGGGGGAGCCGAGGCGTACCGGGCCGTCCGCCTCTCACCCGAACTCGTCGTCCGCGCCTCCAGCGCCCCCGGCGCCGCCGCCCCCACGACCGTCCCCGGCAGCAGAACCCCAGAGGAACACCAGTGATCGCAGTCGTCGGAAGCCTCAACCTCGATCTCGTCGCACCCGTTCCCCGGCATCCGGTGCCGGGGGAGACCGTGCTCGGCGGGGACATCGTCGAGCACCCCGGCGGCAAGGGGGCCAACCAGGCGGTCGCCGCGGCCCGGCTCGGCGGGCAGGTCGCCCTGATCGGCCGGGTCGGCGAGGACGACGCCGCCGACGTGATGGCCGCCGCGGCCTGCGCCGAGGGCGTGGACACCACCCACCTGACCCGCACCCCCGGCGTGCCCACCGGGCGCGCGCTGATCGCCGTCAACCCCTCGGGCGAGAACTCCATCATCGTCAGCCCCGGCGCCAACTCCCGCCTGACCGCCGCCGACTGCCGGGCCGCCGCCGACGTGCTGAGCCGGGCCGAGGTCACGGTCCTCCAGCAGGAGGTCCCCGACGAGGCCAATCACGCGGCCGCCGAGCTGGCCGGCGGCATCGTCGTGTACAACCCGGCACCCGCCGTCGAGGGCGCCGTCCCGCCCCGCCACGTCGACGTGCTGGTCCCCAACCGCACCGAGTTGGCCGCCCTCACCGGCACCCCGGTACCGGACACGATGGACGAGGTCGCCGCCGCCGCGGGCAAACTCCGCGGAGCGGGCGCGGTCATCGTCACCCTCGGCGGTGACGGCGTGCTCCTCCTGGAGGGCACCGCGCGACTGCACGTCCCGGCCTACACGGTCGGGCCGGTCGACACCACGGCGGCCGGCGACTGCTTCTGCGGCGCGCTCGCCGTCGCCCTCGCCGAGGGCCGCACCCTGGAACAGGCCGCCCGCTGGGCCTGCGCCGCGGCGGCACTCAGCACCACCCGCCCCGGCGCCCAGCCGTCACTGCCCCACCGCGACGAGGTGGAGGCGTTCCTCAAGAGCTGAAAACGCTCGGCGATCGAGGATTGTCGTTGGGAGATGCCCGACCTCAACGCGACGGTCAGGGGTCCGTTGCGGGACATCGGCACCGCTCCGCGCCCGCTGGGCTTCCGCAGTTCCGGCGGCGTCTGGCGACCGACCACCCCGGACGGCGTCGCGGAGTCCAGAAACAGGGGCCGCGCGTCTTGGCCCCCCGCGAGAAGTCGTCCTGCCTCAACACGGCCGTGGTGCCGAACGCGTTGTCGCGGTGGGAGAAGGCGGACCCGACGCCGCCGGCAGGGCGAGACAGTGCGACGGCATCCGACTCCTCGAAAGACGGATCGAGTCCTTTTGTCCCGGCCACGCTGACCGGGGCTTCACCGACCGGCCGCCAGGGACCTGGTGCAGATCCATGCTGTTGATGCTCCGCCGGACGCGGTTGCCCGGGAAGGTGCACACCGAGTCGGCGCGGCGAACGGGACGCGGTGAAACAGGTCGAAGCGGGGGCGCACAGAAGTATTTATGTTGATATCAAATACTTCATGTCTACCTGTCGTCGAGTCCGGTCCTGCTCGTCTAATTAGGCGGAGGCAAGGCGATTTCGCTCCTCGCACGTGCCCGTCGGCCCTTCGCTGCACTGCTCGTTCCGTGCCTTCGACGGCGTGGCACGTCTTCCCGAAGCCCCTCCCAGGGGCTCACCACCGGTAGGTGCATGATGGACGAACCAGCAAACCCGACCGTAGAACCGCCAGTCCTGGCTGCCGTATCGCAGGCTGCCGTCATCTCCCGGGCCGTGCAAACGGTTCCGGTGGGAATCAAGCCACTGGGGTTGGGGATGGGCCCCCTCGGGCTGCATGCGTATGTGACCAACAGCGGATCCGGCACCACCTCCGTGGTGGATATCGGACAACTCGTCGTCAGTACTGCCCTGGCCCCTTACAGCGCCCCCGCCGGGGTGGGGGTCAGTCCGGACAGCAGTCTCATCTATGTGGCGGAAAACGGCGCGAACGCTCTCAGCACCGCAGAGCAGCAGACACTGACCGTCCTCTCCAAGATCGAGGTGGGAAGCGCTCCTTTCGGGATCGCCGTGAGCCCGGCCGGGATCCGCGTATACGTCGCCGACCAGGGATCGGACAGTCTCACCGTGGTAGACACGTTCAACAACTCCATCCTCACGACCATTCCGGTCGGCGCCGGCCCCACCGGGGTCGCGGTCTCCCCCACCGGGGGACAGGTGTACGTGACGAACCACGACGACAACACCCTCAGCGTGATCGACACAGCCACCTTCACCGTGGTGGCAACCATCCCCGGCCTTTCCGCGCCCGTCGGCGTAGCAGCCAGCACGGACACCCTCCACCTCTATGCCGCCAACAGCGGCGCGAACACCCTCAGCGTCATCGACACCGCCAGCCAGACGATCACCACCACCATCCCCGTGGGCACCACTCCCTGGGGCGTGGCGATCACCCCGGACAGCAGCGAGGTGTACGTGAGCAACAATGGCTCCGACACCGTCAGCATCATCGACGCCACCACGGGCACGGTCACCGACACCATTGCCGTCGGCCACCAGCCCGCCGGAATCGCCGTCACCCCCAACGGGCTGGCCGTCTTCGTGGCCAACTCCGGATCCAACAGCGTCAGCGTCATCCAAGCCCTGTACAAAATGGCTCCCACTCTGGGCCCCCAGTCCGGCGGCACCAAGGTGACGATCACCGGCACCAACCTGTCCGGGGTCACCGCGGTGCAATTCGGCACCAGCTCCGCCGCCGTCATCGCCAACACGCCCAACAAGGTCGTCGCGTCGTCTCCACCCGGCTCCGGCACCGCTCCGGTCACCGTCACCACCGCAGGCGGCACCAGCAACCCCAAGCCCTTCCAGTACTACCCCAGCGGTCACGCCTCCTCCCTCAGCCCCGCCGCCGGTCCGACAGCAGGCAGGAACATCGTCACCATCAACGGCGCCCTCCTGGCCACCGCCACCCAAGTACTGTTCGGCACCCTGCTGGCCGTTCCCCAAGTCGTCTCCGACCAGCAGCTGACCGTCGACGTGCCACCCGCCGCCTCCCCTGGCACCGTTCCCGTCTCCATCACCACCGCCGGCGGCCTGACCACCGGAAGGCTCAGCTACACCTATGTCGACCCACCACAGTTCGGAGGCCTGAGCGCCACCAGCGGCCCGGTAGCCGGCGGGACTGTCGTCGACCTCACCGGCAAGAACCTGACGACCACCGCCGCCGTCTCGTTCAACGGCGTCTTCGCCCAGTTCAGCATCGGGTCCGATACCGTCCTGGCCGCCATCGTTCCCCCTGGCTCCGCCCCCGGCCCCGTCGACGTCACCGTTACCACGGCGGGCGGCTCCGCCACCCTTCCCGACGCCTACACCTACACCTGATCATCCACTGCACGACGCACTCCCGTACCAGGACATCGCCGGTGCCCGGTAGCAGAGAACTTCGGTCGGGCAATGCCGAGTTGACCCGGCGAATGGAGAGGACTGAGCCTTCGCCAACCTGAAGCCGCAGGTCAAAGGGCTGGTGTGACCGGTCCCCGGGGTACTCGTGCTGGTCGTGGGCGGAAGTCAGTGACCTTTGTGCAGGGGCGCGGGCTTCGGCAGTCTCCTGCCGGGAGCATCCGGCATGAGGAGGACGCTCCGGGGGTGTCGCTCCCCTGTGGGGTTCGTGTCACCCCGGCGGCCCCGTATCTCATCGAGGACTTCGGGTAGGGCCCTTCTGTGGGCCAGGGCGGTGCCGGCACTCGCCCCCGCAGCGGAATGAGTGCAAACTCGGCGAAACCGCCATCCGCCCGTCGGGCATCGAACCGGATTCCAGGGCCCTTTCGACAAAGGACGACTCTGGAACGGGAGATATGACCCAGACGGATCGCAGGGCATCGGCCGGTACAGCCACGCGACTGCGGAACGAGGGGGCGGTCACAGAGGAAGTGCTGGTGCCGCAGGCACCCCCTGCGGCACGAGCGATCGTCGCCGGGCGCGACACCGGCGGAGACCGGCTCGCCGCACTGGACGGGCTGCGCTTCCTGGCGGCGCTGTCGGTCGTGCTCTTCCACTTCGTCGGCCAGACACCGGCGGCGATGCGGATCATCTGGGGGCGCCCGTACCAGAGCGTCTTCCCAGAGCTGCACGGCTACTTCGCCTTCGGGCGGCTCGGCGTCGACCTGTTCTTCCTGATCAGTGGCTTCGTCATCTGCATGAGCGCGTGGGGGCGCACCCCGCGTGACTTCTTCATCTCCCGCGTCACCCGCCTGTACCCGATGTACTGGATCGCCATCGTGGTGTCGGCGTGCGTCATCTACTTCGCCGACACCCCCTTCGGGCACCCCCACCCGCGCGTCCTGCTCGCGAACTTCACCATGCTCCAGACCCCGCTCGGCGTGTCCAACCTGGACCCCGTCTACTGGACCCTGTGGCCGGAGCTCTGCTTCTACCTCACCTTCGCCGCCGTGGTGTGGAAGGGCCTCAGCCACCAGCGCGTCGTGATCTTCTGCGGGCTGTGGACGGTCGCCGCCGTACTCGCGCCCGCCGCCCACGTCCCGCTGCTCACGCTCGTGGTGAACCCGACCTCCGCCCCGTACTTCATCGCGGGCATGGCCTTCTACCTCATGCACCGCTACCGGCCCACACCTCTGCTGTGGGGCATCGTCGCCATGTCCTGGCTGCTGGCCCTGCACTTCCTGCTGGCCCCCACCGGCGGCCGCAACAACTGGGAGACCTGGGCGCCCTGGCGTGGCTGGCTAGTCCTGGCGGTCACGGTCTTCTTCCTGATGGTCGGCGCGATCGCGCTCGGCTGGACCCGCCGGCTCCGCTGGCGCGGGCTGACCGTCATGGGCACGATGACCTTCCCGCTCTACCTACTGCACGACACGATCGGCATGACCGTCGCGCACCACTTCGGCGACCGGTTCGAACCCCTGCTCCTGGTCGGGGTCACGGTCGTCGCCCTGGTCGTGCTGGCCCATCTCGTGCACCGGTTCGTGGAGCGCCCGATGGTGCGGACCATGCGGCGTTCCCTGAAGAGCGCCGCGTTCGGTCCGCAGCCTCCGGCACGGTGTCGTTGAGTGCCGCTCACCCCTTGCCGCGGCCCCGCGCCTCCGACGGTACGACGGTGTGCGCGAGTTGGGCCCCCACGGGCATCCGTCCGGACACGGCGGGCACGGGGGTGGTGGCGGGAACGGCCCCGTCGGTCTGCCGGAGCTCGGCGAGCAGTTCGTTCTGGCCGGCCAGGAGTTCGGTGAGGATACGGCGGGCCGCGCGCAGCAGTTCGGCGACATCGCCGCCGGCGAGGGCGTAGCGGACCGTCGATCCTTCCCGGATGGACACGACGATGCCGGAGCGACGCAGCACGGCCAGTTGCTGCGAGAGGCTGGACGGCTCGATCTCGATGTCGGCGAGCAGATCGCGTACGGGCACGGGACCGTGCTGGAGCAGCTCCAGGACCCGGATGCGCACGGGGTGCCCGAGCATGCGGAAGAACTCCGCCTTGGCCTGGTAGAGGGGGACTTGCATGAGCGCGTGCTCCCTGCCGCATCGGGGATGGTCCAAGACGCGGTGGCGCCCCGGGGGACGCCACACGGAATGTGCTGTGCAGAGCAGATCCTTCTCGCCCCGGGCCGTGTGCAACCACGACTTGGAATCATGCTGATGTGGTGACTTGAAGAAGTTTTCACATCATGGGCAGACGTCGGCCCGGGGCGCGCGAAGAGCTAGATCTCGAGCTGTTCCTCGACACGCTTGAGCTGGTGGCGGGCCATCGCCAGATTCGAACGGGTCTTGTCCAGCACCAGGTAGAGGAACAGGCCGTTGCCGTTGCGTCCGGTGACCAGGCGGATCAGGTGGTACTGGTCGCCGAGCGTGATCAGCACGTCCTGGATCTGGCTGTTCAGGCCCAACTGCTCCATGGTGCGCACCTTGGCGCGGATCACATCCGTGTTCCCCGCCGCGGCGATGGTGAGATCCAGGTCCTTGCCCCCGCCCAGGGTTCCCAGGGCCATTCCGCTGGTGTAGTCGACGACCGCCGCGCCCAGCGCCCCCTCGACCGCGGTCATCATTTCCTTCAGCGACACTTCCACACTCGCCACGGTGTCTCCCCTTGATCGTCGGCTGAGTCCGGGACGGCGCCGGCCGTCCGGTGAGCGCACCGTAGGCGCGCGTCCGGGGCGTCCGAGGGAAGGTCTTCAACACTGACATCCATTGATCGGGGAGTGTCGTATACGAACACGTTGGCGATCACAACTGACCTTTCGCTTCTCTGTACCCACGCGTTTCGGGGAATCAAGGGATGCGCAGGGCCAGGATGGCGATGTCGTCGTGCTGGTCGTCGCTCAACCGGGTGAGCAGTTCGTCGCGGAAGACCGTCAGCGGTTCACGGGCCAGCGCGGCCGCGTGCTGGCGCAGCCGGGTGAGGCCGCGGCCGATGTCCTCGCCGGGACGTTCGATGAGGCCGTCGGTGTAGAAGAGCAGGGTGCCGCCGGACGGCAGGGCGACCACCGCGGTCTCGCGCCGGAGCGCCGGATCGACTCCCAGAACGGGGGCGTGCCCCTCCTCCAGCAGGAGGGTGCGGCCATCGGGCTGGGCGAGCAGCGGCGGAAGGTGGCCGGCGTTGCTCATGAGCAGCCGCCACGGTTCACCGGGCGGCGTCTCGATCCGGGCGATGACGGCTGTGACGAGTTCGATGCTGGTCAGGCCCTGCATGACCCGGTCCAGACGGTTCATCACCCCGGCCGGATCGTCCCCGCTGTCGTAGGCGAGGGCGCGCAGCATGTTGCGCAACTGGCCCATGCGGACGGCCGCCGCCAGGTCGTGGCCGACCACGTCCCCGATCGCGAGGACCACCGAGCCGTCGGGGAGCGGGAAGGCGTCGTACCAGTCGCCGCCGACCTCGGCCCGCTCGCGGGCGGCCACGTAGCGGGTGGCGAGCTGGAGGTGCCCGAGCCCGGTCAGATCGGGCAGAAGGGAGAGCTGGAGCTGCTCCGCGGTGTGCTGTTGCAGCGCGTACAGACGCGCGTTGTCCAGGGCGAGGCCCGCGCGGTGTCCCAGGTCGGCGGCGAGCGCCTGCTCCTGCTCGTCGAAGGGAACGGCCGGGGCACGGCGTACGAAGGTGAGCGCTCCGAGCGCCTCCCGGCGTACGCCCATGGGCACGATCAACGCGGTCTCGGCGCCCAGCATCCGGTAAAGGGTCCACTGGGCGGAGCGCAGGGAGTCGTCCGGATCGGGCATGTCGAAGTCGGTGACCACGGTCGGGCCCGCGCCGCGCAGCACCTTCGCCAGGGCGGCGGCCGAGTCGTCCGGCCCGGGCAGGAACCCGCCCGGCAGGACCCGCAACACCCGCTCCGCGTCCCGGTCCATGACGGTGAGACGGCGCAGCCCGTTCCCCTCGACCAGGTCGACGACACAGGCGTCGGCCAGATGCGGAACCACCACCCGGGCCACGCGGCGCAGCGCCTCCTCCGCGTCAAGGCCCGAGGCCAGCGCGCGGCTGGCCTCGGCGAGCAGCCGCAGCCTGGCCGCGGCGACCTCCGGCGTGGATCCCGCCGTCGGCTCCGTCGGCTCTGTCGACTGTGAAGGCTTCCGCTTCATCGTGTTCCTTCCTTACGCACCTGTTGTAACACTCTGTCATTCTTCGTCGGGATACTGTGCCGTTCGGTGCGGTGAGGGCCTGCGCCCGGTACGCCGTCGGTGTACGGTGCTGACGTCGAAAGTTTCGTTGTGCTGTACGAAACGGCCGGAACTTCTATTGCGTGGAACCGCGGGGGCCGAGCGGATCGGCGGCTTTCCGGGCATCCGTCCCTCTTTGCCAGTCGTGTGGTGCGTCGATGGCTGGGGCGGAATGGCCAAACCGAGGGGCCCACCTCCCGGGTGTTGTCATGCTCCGGGCCCCATTCCTACGCTTGGGAGCGCTCCCAGTTGTCTCGCGACGTCCCACGCGCCACGCAACATTCGAACCGGCACACCCCACAGCCGATCGCGCATCGTCCTCCGGAGGTCCCCATGCGCTTCCATCGGTCCCGATATCGGCCCAGAGTGTGGGCGGCCGCGGTCCTGGTCGCCACCGCCGGCCTCATCACTCCCTCGCTCACCGCGCAGGCGGGCGCCGCCGAGGGAGCCGTCGGCGCGGCGCAGGTGCTGGCCGGCGGCGAGGACGACGGTGCGGACTGCGCGGTGCCCGACCCGGGTTCTCCGGCGGCCAGTTCCCTGCTGCCGGACCCCTTCAAGAAGCTGAACGGCACGCGCATCGCGGCCAAGGGCGACTGGCGGTGCCGCCGGGCGGAGATCAGCCAGCTGGCGCAGAGGTCCGTCTACGGCCAGAAGCCCGCGAAACCCGCTAGCGTCACGGGCGCGGTGTCGGCGAGCAGCATCACCGTGAACGTGTCGGACCAGGGCAAGAGCGCGAGCTTCTCGGCGAGCGTGAGCCTGCCGAGCGGTTCGGGGCCCTTCCCGGCCGTCATCGTGTTCGGCGGGCTCGGCGCGGACACGGCCACCATCAAGGCCGCCGGCGTCGCCGTCGTCAACTTCGACCCCTACACGGTGGGCAGGGAGGGCACCGCGCGGAACAACAAGCAGGGTGCCTTCTACAGCGTGTACGGCTCGTCCAGCAGTACGGGCCTGCTGATGGCCTGGTCCTGGGGCGTGAGCCGCATCATCGACGTCATCGAGCAGTCGGGCGGCAACATCCTCAAGGCGAGCGCGACCGGAGTGACGGGGTGCTCGCGGTTCGGCAAGGGTGCCATCGTGGCCGGCGCGTTCGACCAGCGCGTCGCCCTGACCATGCCGATCGAGTCGGGAAGCGGCGGTGTGCCCATCCTCCGCGGCATTCCGGGGGAGAGCGGCGCGCAGCCGCTGAGCAGCGCCTACTCGGAACAGCCGTGGCTGGGCGACGCGTTCAGCTCGTACACGGGCAACCCGAACTCCCTGCCGGTGGACACCCACGAAATCCTGGGCATGGTCGCGCCGCGCGGTCTGTTCGTCATGGAGAACCCGTACGTCGACTGGCTGGCCGCCAGGTCGGGAAGCGTGGCGGCGCTGGGCGGGGCCGAGATCTACAAGGCGCTCGGCGCCGGCAGCAACATCACCTACTGGTCGGACGTCCAGGACGGGACCCACTGTGCCGTCAGGCCCGAGTGGAAGACACCGTTGCAGCAGAACCTGCAGAAGTTCCTGCTGGGCACGGGCAACGGCTCCGGCGTGTTCAGAATCGCCGCCGGCAAGTCCGGCAACCTGTCCTCGTGGCGTGACTGGCAGACGCCGGCCCTGACCGACGGCGGAGGCGGCAACGGAGGCGACCCGGGTGGCGGCACGGGGGGAGACCCGGGCGGTGACCCGGGCGGCGGTACGAACCCGGGTGGCGGGGGCACGAACGGTACTTGCACCGCCGCCTACCGCAACGTCAACAGCTGGTCCGGTGGATTCCAGGGTGAGGTGACGGTCCGCAACAACGGCACCAGCACGCTCAACGGCTGGACGGTCGGCCTGAACCTGGCCTCCGGTCAGTCCATCAGCAGCCTCTGGGACGGCGTCAGCACCGGGACCAGCGGATCCGTCACGGTACGCAACGCCTCGTACAACGGCAGCCTCGCGGCCAACGGCACCGTCACCTTCGGCTTCACCGCCACCGGCAACTCCACCCCTGCACCGGGAAACCTCACCTGCAAGAGTCCCTGATAGCCAGTCAGGGCCCGTGACACCCCTGCGTATCCGGGCTCACACATGCGGAAACCCGCGTGTACCACCGGGTCAGCCGGTACCTGGACGGCACCGGCTGACCCGATCCAAATTCCTCTGCCGGGGGTGCCCATCGTGGCAAGCCGGCACGTACGCACGTCCTCCGGAGAGAAGCCGAACGCGGATCGACCGCCACAACCCCCGGAGAGGATGGGCAGCCCACCGGTTGGATATTCACATCCAAGCCTCCAGGTCGGCACACCAGCAAGGAGTTTCCGGGTACGTCACTCCATCAGGGGAGCGCGATCACCGCGCTCCCCTCTCGTCGTGCCACCTGCTGGGATTGCCCGGGTCGTGCGCCCCTTTACTCCATACGGGTGATGGTGGCGAAGGGCCTCTTGTCACCCGATCGGAGGTGTGGGTCACTGTGAGTGTGACACCGGCGGGCTGCCCATCCCCGTGCCAGAAGGACGTTGAGACAGGCAGCTGTTGCCGGTTTTCTCCATGCCCAGGGAAGACGGCGCAGACTGCTGCGCGCCTGGCCATGTGCGCCCGGCGACAGTCCGTTCGTTCCCTCCGGGTCCAGCAGCATTCCTGAGCCGTGTTCTTCCACGCCTGAAGCAGCCCGAACGGGCTGACGGCGCTCGTGTGCCTGCGGCGGTCCGCCTTCTCGGCGGCGACGCGGACGGTGACTGGCCATCCCGCTGGTTCCTCGCACGTCCCCAGCAGAGACGAAGGAGTGTCCCTATGCCCATCTCTCCGAACCAAGGTTCCACCGGCGGAGGCACGCTGGTGACCATCACCGGAACCAACCTCTCCAACACCAGCGCGGTGACGTTCGGTACCAAGCCGGCCACCAGCGTCACCAACGTCTCACCGACCCAGGTCACCGCGGTCTCCCCGTCCGGTGCGGGCGTGGTCGGGGTCACGGTGACCACCCCGGGCGGCACGAGCAACCCGCTGTCGTTCTTCTACGTCGGTGCTCCGTTCAAGTCCGCTCTGAGCACCAGCTCCGGGCCGCTGGCGGGTGGCAACACCATCACCATCAACGGCACCGGCCTGTCGACCGCGACCAGCGTGTCCTTCGGCGCGAACACCGCCACCCCGACGGTGAACTCCGACAGTTCCATCAGCGTCGTCGTGCCCGCGGGCACCGCGGCCGGACCGGTCGGGGTGACCGTGACGACAGCGGGCGGCAGCAACAACGGCCTCTCCTACACCTACATCGACGACCCGACGATCGTGACCGTCAACCCGTCCTCGGGCCCGACCTCCGGCGGAACGGCGGTGACCATCACGGGCACCAACCTCGACAGCACCAGCTCGGTCACCTTCGGCGGCACCGCCGCGCCGTTCTCCGTCCTCAGCTCCACCACCCTGTCGGCGGTCACCCCGCCCGGCACGGCCGGCGCCGTCGACGTGGTGGTCACCAACCCTGCCGGGACCGCCACCGCCGCCGGCGGATTCACCTACGTCGCCGGCCCCGGCATCTGATTCAGCAACCCTGTAACGGGGATGCACACGACACCTGTCCGAGCGCAGTTCCCTCCTGCGCTCGGGCGGGTGTGTCCCCGCACTCGCCGTCGTCGCCCGAACCGGTCCGACACAGATCCGCCGCAGTGCTGCGTGAAGGAGTACAGCCATGGCTGCCCCCACCGTCTCCGCGCTCAGTCCCAACCAGGGGCCGTCCTCCGGCGGGAACACCGTCACCGTCACGGGCACCGGCTTCACCGGTGTGACGGCCGTGCAGTTCGGTGGCGGAGCCGCCACCTCGTTCACCGTCCTCAGCGGCACACAGCTCACCGCGATCCCTCCCTCCGGGACCGGTTCGGTCAACGTCACCGTCACCACCAGCCAGGGCACCAGCACCCAGACCGCCACGTACACCTACCTCGCCGCCCCCACGGTATCGGGCGTGACGCCCAGTCAGGGGCCTGTCTCCGGGGGCACCACGGTGACGCTGACAGGCACCAGCCTGTCGGGGGCGACGGCCGTGCTCTTCGACGGGATCGCTGCGACGTCGTTCACCGTCCTGTCCGCCACGAGGATCGTCGCGGTGACTCCCGCTCACGCGGCCGGTGCCGCGGCGGTCACGGTGACCACCCCCGGCGGAACCAGCAACCCCAACAACCCCACCGCGTACTTCTACTACACGCCTGTGCCGTCGCTGACCGGCATCGAGCCCCCCGCCGGACCCTCGGCCGGCGGCGCCGCGGCGACTCTGACCGGCAGCGGACTCCTCAACGCCACGGCGGTGCGCTTCGACGCGGTGACGGCATCGTTCACCGTCGTCTCCGACACGCAGATCACCCTGGTGACTCCCCCTCACGCGGCCGGCGCCGCGGCGGTCACGGTCACCACCGCCGGCGGCACCAGCAACCCTCTCAGCTACGTCTACCTCGACCCGCCTATCCTCATCTCCGTGACCCCCGGCCAGGGGCCGACGTACGCGGGAGCCGTCGTCACGCTGACCGGCAGCAACCTCACCACCACGACCGGCGTGGAGTTCGGCGGCGTCCCCGCGTCGTTCACCGTGCTCTCCCCGACCAGCGTCACGGCTGTCGCGCCCGCCGGTGCCGCCGGAGCGGTCACCGTCACGGTGACCACTCCCGCGGGCGTCAGCAACGGGCTCACCTACACCCGGACCGCGGGCCCCGCGATCTGACCCATGAGGTCGGCCCGACTCCGGCGCCATCCGACCGCACGTCAATTCGCCGTGACGTGCGGCTGGTTGAAAAAACTTACTGTCCCATAGGATTTTGTTCGTGTCATAGCAGTGTTATGGCTTGAATATGCGCTTTTCTCTTCATGTCTCCCTTCATCGCAGGCGAAGAGTGAAAGGCGTGGTGTTTTGATGCGAAGGCGAAGGCTTACCTTTCTGTCGTTGGCCCTGGGAGCGGTGAGTCTCGGCCTGGCATGTGAGCTGCAAGGGCCTTTGACGGCAGCTGCTTTGGGGCTGTCGGACACGGCGCGCTCAGGGCTCGCTGCCACACACGTGGAACGGAACGCGTTCGGGGCAGCGATTCCCGGGACAGTCACTGCCAGGACGAGCTTGAGCATCCGAGCCCAACCCACGACCAAGTCCGCAGAGCTGGGGAGCTATTCCAGCGGCGCACGGATCAGCGTCTGGTGCCAGGCGGTGGGCGAGAGCGTCGACGGCGACTCGAACTGGTACCGGCTCGCCAATCGCTCGGGCTGGGTGGCCGCCCGCTACGTCAAGGTCTCTGGCCCCGTACCGCCCTGCGGCAAGCCCGGACCCCAGGGCCCGCAGGGCCCGCAGGGCGCGACGGGTGCCACGGGCGCGACCGGCCCTGCCGGGCCGCAGGGCGTCGGTGGTCCTGCCGGTCCTCAGGGCAATACGGGAGCGGCCGGGGCTCAGGGTGCGAGCGGTCCGCAGGGTGTGGGTGGTCCTGCCGGTCCTCAGGGCAATACGGGAGCGGCCGGGGCTCAGGGTGCGAGCGGTCCGCAGGGTGTGGGTGGTTCTGCCGGTCCTCAGGGCAATACGGGGGCGACCGGGGCTCAGGGTGCGAGCGGTCCGCAGGGTGTGGGTGGTCCTGCCGGTCCTCAGGGTGACACGGGTGCGACGGGTCCTCAGGGCAATACGGGCGCGACGGGTGACACGGGCGCGACCGGCCCTGCCGGTCCGCAGGGTGTCAACGGCGCTGCCGGGCCGCAGGGCGTCGGTGGTCCTGCCGGTCCGCAGGGCAATACGGGGGCGACCGGGGCTCAGGGTGCGAGCGGTCCGCAGGGCGTGACCGGTGCTGCCGGTCCGCAGGGTGTCAACGGCGCTGCCGGGCCGCAGGGTGTGGGTGGTCCTGCCGGTCCGCAGGGTGACACGGGTGCGACGGGTCCTCAGGGCAATACGGGCGCGACGGGTGACACGGGCGCGACCGGCCCTGCCGGGCCGCAGGGCGTCGGTGGTCCTGCCGGTCCTCAGGGCAATACGGGTGCCACTGGCGCTCAGGGTGCGACGGGTCCTCAGGGTGACATCGGGGTGACCGGTCCGCAGGGCGCTACGGGTACTACGGGTGCGACCGGTCCTCAGGGCAACACGGGTGCGACCGGTCCTCAGGGCAATACGGGAGCGACTGGCGCTCAGGGTGCGACGGGTCCGCAGGGTGACATCGGGGTGACCGGTCCGCAGGGCGCTACGGGTACTACGGGTGCGACCGGTCCTCAGGGCACCACCGGTGCCACCGGTCCGCAGGGTGCCACCGGCCCGCAGGGCGACACGGGCGGGACCGGCCCGCAGGGCACCACCGGTGCCACCGGTCCGCAGGGTGCCACCGGCCCGCAGGGCGCGTCGGCCGGCGCCAACGTCACTCAGGTCGTCGGAGGCGACGCGACGCTGGCGCCTGGCCAGACGCTGGCCTTGGTCGTCGTGTGTCCGGCCGGTCAGAAGGCGGTCAGCGGGGGCTGGGTCGGGGGTGACGAGGTCATCCCCGTGAACAGCTACCAGAGCACGAGTACGAACCCCGGCGACAGCTGGACCGTGAACTTCCACAACACCTCCGCCACCCAGAGCTACGACGTCACCCCCCTTGCCTACTGCTCGCCGTGACGGCCTGCTCCGCGGCTGAGAAGTGAGCGGAGGCGCGGGCCCCGGTCGGCCCAGCCAGGGCCCGACCGGGGCCCCGAGCGCTTCCGGGACCCGGTCGAGTCGTCGGCTTCACCGTCAGGCGGCCCCACGGCGGACGGCGCGCGAGGATGGAAGGAGAGACATATCCATACCGGATCACAGGAGAGGAGGAGCGGGGATGGTTACGGCAGCTGAGACCGTGCTCGAGCCCACCGAGCGTGTCCGGGCCCAGAAGAAGATGTCGGACGCTGGACTGACCACGCTCGAGCCTGCTGCACGCGTGCGGGCCCAGAAGGGGCATTACCCGACCCAGAGCAGGCGGGTGTTCACCGGCCGTGCGCAAGCCCAGCAGGACGGGGCCGGTGAGGCCCATCCTGACGGGGGTTTCCACCTGGGCACTCGCGTGTTCCGCGCCCCGGTTCCGATCCCGCACCTCAGTCTGGGGGACGTGCCCACCCGGGACCTGGTCTTCTACGGGGGCCTCGGAGCCCTCACCGTCGCAGGAGCCCTGGAATGGCCGGTCGCCCTGGCCGTCGGGGGAGCCGCCTGGCTCGTGCGCGGCAGGCGGAAGGAAGGGCGCTGACACCGCGAAGCCAGAAGGGAGCAACGCCCGGCAGCGTGAGGCTGCCGGGCGTTCCCGGTGACACCGGCGTCAGGGGCTCGTGAGGACGACGAGCTGCCGGGTCGCTCTGGTCATGGCGACATAGCGGTCGATCGCTCCTGCCACGCCCTCGCTGAACCTGTCCGGGTCGACGAGGACGACCAGGTCGAATTCGAGCCCCTTCGACAGCTCCGGGGTGAGTGACCGGACACGGGACGTGGTCCTGAACGTGGGATCGCCGATGACACAGGCGATCCCGTCGGCATGTGCGGCCAGCCAGGTGTCGACGATCGAGCGCAGCTCCGAGGTGGATCCGCGCACGACGGGGACGCCGCCGCTGCGGACCGAGGTCGGCACGTTGGCGTCCGGGAGCACGGCCCGGACGACCGGCTCGGCCTCCGCCATGATCTCCTGCGGCGTGCGGTAGTTGATGCTCAGGGACGCCAGGTCGATCCGGTCGAGACCGATCCGTTGGAGCCGTTCCCGCCACGACTCCGTGAACCCGCGCCTGGCCTGGGCCCGGTCCCCGACGACGGTGAAGCTCCGCGACGGGCACCGCAGCAGCAGCATCTGCCACTCCGCGTCGGTCAGTTCCTGAGCTTCGTCCACGACGATGTGCGCGAACGGTCCGGCCAGCAGGTCCGGGTCGGCGGTGGACAGTTCGGACTCGTCGACCAGGCTGACCTCGGCGTCCTCACCGCGCAGCATCGTCACCAGACCCTCGCCGTCGTCACCGTCGGCCCCGGAGTCGGCCGCGGCGGCGATCAGGTTGTCGACGACCTGCGTCATGCGCTCCCGCTGGGCGGCGAGGACGGCCGCGTGCCGGGCCTTGCGCCGCGATGTCTCCGCATCACCGAGCCGCTGCCGCGCCGCGTCCAGCAGTGGCAGGTCGGACACCGTCCAGGCCTGGGCGTCCGGGCGCTGGAGCTTCTCGACGTCGTCGCGGCCGAGCCAGGGGGCGCACATGCGCAGATAGGCGGGCACGGACCACAGGTCTCCGACGAGGTCGGCCGCTTCGAGCAGCGGCCAGGCGCGGTTGAGGGCGGTCAGCAGTTCCCGGTTGCGCGTCAGGGACGTGCGGAGCCGGTCGGCCGGGACGGCGCCCTCGTGCCCGTCCACTTCGTGCCTGTCCGCCAGGATCGTGACCAGCTCCTCCCGGATCTGGTCGCGCGCCTCGTTGTGCGGGGTGCCGGGTTCGACCGCCGCGAACGCCGCCGCCCAGTCGTCGGCGCTCAGCCGGACGTCGGACCAGGGGGTCGTGACCGTCATCCCCTCCGCGGGTGGCTCCTCGTAGAACCTGACGGCCTTCTCGATCGCCTTCACCATGTCCGCGGACGACTTCAGGAGGGCCACGTCCGGGTCGCTCTCGACGGCCGCCGCGGCTCCCTCGGCGACGAGGTCGCGCAGGGTGCAGGTCCGCACGCCCTCCTCGCCGAGGCTGGGGAGGACGTCGGCGACGTAGCCGAGGTAGGGCTGGTGCGGGCCGACGAACAGCAGGCCGCCGCGGCGGTGGCCGAGGCGGGGGTCGGAGTGGAGGAGGTAGGCGGCGCGGTGCAGGGCGACGACGGTCTTGCCGGTGCCCGGACCGCCGTCCACGACGAGTGCGCCGCGGGAGCCCGCACGGATGATGGCGTCCTGGTCGGCCTGGATGGTGCCGAGCACGTCGCGCATCCGGGACGACCGGCTGCCGCCCAGGCCGGCGATGAAGGCGGACTGGTCGTCGAGCGCGGCGTGCCCGGCGATGTCGTCCGCGGCGAACACCTCGTCCCAGTAGTCGCTGATCCGCCCGCGGGTCCAGCGGTATCTGCGGCGGCTCCTCAGCCCCATCGGACGGGCGTGGGTGGCTCCGAAGAACGGCTCGGCCGCGGGGGAGCGCCAGTCGAGCAGCAGCCGGCGCCCCGCGCTGTCCGTGAGGCCGAGCCGTCCGACGTACAGGGGCTCGGGGTGGTCCGTGCCGACCATGCGACCGAGGCACAGGTCCAGACCGAAGCGGCGCAGGGTGCGCAGCCGTGCGGTCAGCCGGTGGATCTCCAGGTCCCGGTCCAGCGCCTGCCGGCCCGTGCCGCCGGGTGCCCTGCGTTCGGCGGCGAGGCGGTCGGACACCTCGGCGATCGACTGCTCAAGGCACTCCGCGAGGGCCGCGAAGTGCTGCTCGTCGCCGGCGACGAGTGCCGGGTCGGCCTTGGGGGAGAGGCGGTCGGGCAGGTCGAAAGCGCTGGTGGTGAGGGGGTTCATGGGCTCTTGGGTTCCGATCTGAGGTCGCTTGCGACCGTCGCGTGCGGCACAGGACCGACGCGCCCGCATGGCTCACGCGGGCACCGGCGGAATCCTGGTTTTCGGCTTCGGCCGGTGATTGTGCGGCACGACGGGGGCCTTGCCGCAAGCCCCCCAGTGGGCTATACGTTGAAAGTGGAAAGGAGTTGGTGAACTCCTTTCCCTTTCTTTTTGCCGTCGTACACCGACCCACCAGGGCGAGCAGTTCGGGGACCCGCAGGTCTTGCCGCACCTCTTCGGTCCGAACGGCCGCTGCCGGCAGGGTGCCGGCGGCCTCGGTCACTCAACCACCCTGATGAAGCTGCTCAGTTACCTGAAGAAGCGGGACGGGATCACCAGCGAGGCGTTCAAGGAGCACTACGAGAACAACCATGTACCGCTCATCCTGAGCCTCGCTCCGTCACCCCTCGTGTACAAGCGGCACTACCTGATCCGCGGCGACGCGTTCAATCTGCGCGAGGACGGGGTCGACTTCGACGTGGTGACCGAGAGGGGCTGGGAGGACCGCGACGCCTTCCAGGCATGGATGGCGGCCGTTTCCGACGAGCGGGTGGGCATGGACGAGGAGCGGTTCCTCGACCGGTCCCGGACCCGCGCGGTTCTGGTCGAGGACCGGGTGACGGCGGGCTGAGCCCGTTGCCCGACCGAACGTCTCAGGAAAGCCCGGGAAAGCCCCGGCAGACACCGAAGAGGGCTGCCGGGGCTTTCCCCGCGTCCGCATCCGGCTCCCGTCGCCCGGCCGTCTCAGCCGCCGACATCATCCCCAGCGGTGATCCCCGTTCCCCTCCCCGTCGCCCTGGGTGTCGGGAAGCGTCGGCGGTCCGGTGTCCGGCGCGGTTCTCGCCACCATCTCGGCAAGTCGCCTGCTGGCTTCCTGGATCTTCTCCTGGGCCTGGTTTCGCTCCGTGATGGCCGTGGAGAGCAGCAGCGCGGTCAGCGCGGCGGCGCCGTTGTAGGCCTGCAGCGCGATCATGCCGGTGAGCGTGGTGTGTCCCGCGAACGGGCCTGCCTTGTGCGTGGCGGCGAGGATGGCGAAGGTGGACACGGCCAGCGCGCAGGGCGTGGCTCCGGCGCGCTGGAAGCGGAAGGCTGCCCAGGTCAGCAGCGGGAAGCCGAGGAAGAGCAGCGGTGCGGGGGAGGTCTGGAGGAGACCGACGCCGATGGTGGCCGCGACGAGCAGCGATCCCTCCGCCCATCTGGAGGGCGGTGCGTCCTTCGGCCGGCGGGCCGAGCGGAGGGCGAGCAGCAGCGGTGTGACCAGCAGGACGCCCATGGCGTCGCCGGTCCACCAGACCCACCACGTCAGCCAGAACCCGCCGGCAGGCTGCGCGTGAGCGAGACTCAGGCTGCCGCTGCCCACGGTCGCGCTGATGAGCATGCCGGCGAACGCGCCGAGGAAGACCAGCGCGAGCGCGTCCTGGAAGCGGTTCATCCGGGTGCGGAACCCGGTGCCGCGAAGGAGCGCGTAGGAACAGAGGGGCGCGAGAGTGTTGCCTGCCGTGATCGCGAGCACGGCGGGTGTCGACGGGCCCAGCGGGAGGTCGATCAGGAGGGCGCCGAGCGCGATCCCGGGCCAGACCCGCAGGCCCATCAGGAGCAGGCCGGCCAGGGCGATCACGGTCGGCGGCCACAGCGGCGTGACCTGGCCGCGCATGAACTGTTGGAGGAGTCCCAGCCTGCCGGAGGCGTAGTACAGCGCGGCAACGGCGACGATCTGCAGGACTCTGAGACCACCGCTGCGGAGTGTGTCGCGGCTCGCGACAGTCATCGGGAGGTCTTCCCCTCGGGCCTGCTCCGTCGCTCACCGTTCGCTGAGCGCGGGGTGCGCACGGCGAGGATGGCCATGTCGTCGTGCGCGTCGCTGGGGTGGTGGTCGGCGAGAGCCTGCACGAAGTCCCGCAGAGGCAGGGCCGCGTGAGTGGTGGCGAGTTCGGCGAGTTCGTCCAGGCTCTCGTCGAGGGGGTGGTCGGGGTGTTCGATGAGCCCGTCGGTGAAGAAGACCACGGTGGTGTCCGGGGGCAGGGGGTGGGTGTGGTCGGGGCGGCGCTGCCCGACGTCGACGTTCAGTGGCAGTCCGGGCTCCGCGAACAGGTATTCCGCCCGGCCGCCCGGGGCGATCAGCAACGGGGGGATGTGACCCGCGGAACTCCAGTGCAGCCTCCAGGCAGCCCCCGAGGGTTCGATGCGCGCCAGGCTGGTGGTGGTGACGGGGTTGTCGGTGATGGCCTCCAGGGTGCGGTCGAGCTGGGCGAGGACCGTGCTGGGCGGAGTGAGCAGGGTGAACAGCAGGGCGCGCAGCATGTTGCGGGTGGAGGCCATGGCGGCGGCCGCGTGCAGATCGTGACCGACCACGTCGCCGATGACGACCGCCACCGCGCCGTCCGGCAGCAGGATGGCGTCGTACCAGTCGCCGCCCACATGGTGGGGTTTGGCGGCGGGCCGGTAGATCGCGGCGGCGTCGAAGGGCCGCATGTCGGGCAGCGTCGGCAGCAGACGCCGCTGGAACTGTTCGGATCCGGCACGAACCTGTTCGAAGAGCCGGACGTTCTCAATCGCGATACCGGCGGCGCTGGCGAGGGCGATGACGATGGTCTGGTCGTGGACGTCGAAGGGCTGTCCGTCGCGCCGCTCGGAGAGGTAGAGGTCGCCGTAGATTCCGCCGCGGACGCTGATGGCGACGCCCAGCAGGGTGCGCATGGGCGGGTGGCCGGGCGGCAGGCCGACCGAGGACGGGTGGGAGGAGATGTCGTCCACCCGCAAGGGCTGGGGGTGGTGGATCAGGTGCCCGAGCACGCCCAGACCGCGGGGAAACGCCACATCGGCCAGGGCCGCCCGCTCCTGCCCGGACAGGCCGACGGCGATGAACGACTCCAGGAACTCGCCGGACTCGTCAAGGACTCCCAGCGCCCCGTAGCGGGCGCCGGTCAGTTCCATGGCGGTGGTCACGATGCGGTGCAGTACCGCGGGCAGCTCCACCTCCCGGGTGATGGCCACCACCGCCTCCAGCAGGCCCTGAACCCGGTGTTTGGCGGCGGCCAGAGCTCGCAGCTGCTCATCGATCCGGCCCAGCTCGACGTCCAGACCCGCCAGCAGGTCGGGGCGGGGCGGCCGCTGAGCGCCCTCCCTCTTCCGGCCCGCCGCCATCACGATCGCCTGCTGGAGCGGTGCTCGCTCTCGCCGGCCTTCAACCGGCGGGGGACTCGCTCGGCGGTGGCATCGACGGTCCTGGTGGGGGTCATGTGCTCGTGCCCTTCGTCGTCGCACGCCTCGTCACCGGCTCCCACGGGTTTCCCCCACGGCGGCGGCCGCCACTCACGCGATCTGCGCACCCACAGTCTCCTGACACGACCGTGATCAACCCGCACAGAGTGGCGCGGCCGGACAGCCCGAGCCGCTTATTACGCTGAAAGCGGCATGTCACACACCGTCATACAGGCCGGCTGCCGGTTCTCGTGTTCGTGGCGTGCCGGGCCGCTGCACACCGTCCCGCGCGAGGCGTGCGCCCACACCAGCGGGGCGTGGACCGAACGTTTCCGGCCCACGCCCCGCCTTCCTGCCCGCGGAAGGGTGTTGCTCAGCAGTACAGGTTGTTACCGGGGCTCACGCCGAGGATGGACGCGAAGCGCTGGTAGGCGTCGACGCGGCTCTGCACCTGGGCGGGGTTCCGGCCGTCGCACTCCAGGGAGCCGTTGATCGAGCGGATGGTCTGCCCGAATCCGGCGCCGTTGACCATGGCGGCGTGCGGTGTCATGGAGCCGGGACCCGACTGGGTGTTCCAGTACCACAGGCCGGTCTTCCAGGCCACGGACGCGTCGTTCTGCACCAGCCAGGGGTTGTTGAGCAGGTCGATGCCGAGCGCGTCGCCGGCGGCCTTGTAGTTGAAGTTCCAGCTGAGCTGGATGGGCCCGCGGCCGTAGTAGGCGGCCTGCCCGGCGGGGCAGCCGTACGACCGGCTCCAGTCGCAGTAGTGGGGGTAGTTGGCGGTGTTCTGCTCGACGACGTAGACCAGGCCGCCCGTCTCGTGGCTGACGTTCGCCAGGAACGCGGCCGCCTCCTGCTTCTTGGTCGTGTCGCTGCCCGTACCGGCGAAGCCGGGGTAGGCGCTGAGCGCGGCGGTCAGGCCGCTGTAGGTGTAGAAGCCGTTGCGGTTCGGGAACATCTGGTTGAACTGGGCCTCGGAGACGACGAACCCGGACGGGTTGCCGCTGCCGCCGCCCGACGGGGCGCTCCACTTCTGGTTGCCGCCTCCGGTGCAGGTCCAGATCTGCAGACGGGTGCTGTTGGCGCTGTTGTTGTCCCGCACGTCGAGGCACTTGTTCGCGGCCGGGTTGACGATGTCGCGGGCGGCGGTGACGACCCACTGCTGGTTCGCCCCACCGGAGCAGTCCCACAGCTGGACGGCGGCGCCGTCGGCCGTGCTGCGGTCGACGACGTCGAGGCACTTGCCGAGCGCCCGCAGGGTGCCGTCACCGGGGTTGGACCACTTCTGGGCGTTGGTGCCGTTGCAGTCGTAGAGCTGGACGGCCGTGCCGTTGGCGTTGTTCGCGCCGGCGACGTCGACGCACTTGCCGGCGAGGCCGGTGATCTGTCCCTCCGCCGCCCAGGCGGGGGAGATGGCGAACAGGGCGGAGAGGGCGAGAGCGAGCACCGCGCTGACCGTGAGCTTGGCCAGGGTCGCGCGTCTGCGGAGGCTCAGACCGGGGTGGGGGGTGGGCATGTGGGGTGTGCTCCTGAGGAAGAGACGGTTGAGTGACGACGTGGCCACCCGGCTCCGGTGGGGCGCGGGAGCGGTCGCGGGGATGGGCGTACGGGTGCGGTCCGGCGAGGACCGCCGGTGCGACACGATGACTCGTCCCGGCACGGGTGGGGGGCCTGACGGCCTGGAATCTAAAGGTCTAAACCAATGCGGGTCAAGAGCCGCGCATGACATCCAGCCGATAATCGAGCCATCAACGGCCTTATCCATCAAGCTAGTTGACGATCACGCCCCAGACCAAGCTCGCTCGTCCTACGTGATGTCAGCCCGGTTGACAGCTCGGTCTGCTCGGCGTAGTTCTCCTGCTGTCAGGGCGGCGTAGGCGGCGCCGAGGCAGAGCATGCCCGGGATGGCGAGCGCGGTGCGCTGATCGTCTTCCCTTACCTCCTCGTAGCGGCTCCGGGAGATCTCGACTTGGCCGCGTGAACCGGGCGTCCTGTCGAAGGCGACGTAACGGCCGTCCTTCATCACGGCCGACTGGAGGTGCGTCTCGTGCAGCGTGCTGAACGCCAGCAGTGCCACGCCTCCCACGGCCAAGGCCCCAAATGCCCACTGCACCTTGCCCGGCAGGCATCGGAAGGCCAGCCACACCGAGCCCTTGGCCGCCCCCGTCAGGGCCAGGCGCGCGAAAGCGGAGACACAGGTCACGAAGGCGGATGCGAAGCCCGCGCCCTCCAGCCAATGTGCGCCTGACAGTGGCAAGAGCCCGGGCAGCCACGTGAGCGCGGCCAATGAGAGGAGCATGGTGCCCAGCCCGGCCGCAACAGCGGCGTGCAGTTTGAAAGTCCACCCCATGGCTCACAGCGTGGCACAGAGGTGCGGCCCGCACCGGCTCTCGGCAGGAGGAGTACGCGGCGGTGTGGCGGCCTTGGCCCTGACCCAGGCGTAACGGTCGTACTTACCTTGTAGGTCATCGCCCTTGGCGCGGTCGCCTGTCAGGATCGCTGGTGCACGAGAGCCGACCGGACGGAAGGACGACATGACCGCCTACGCCATAGCCCACTTGCAGGAGGCCGCTCCTCATCCGGAGATCGCCGAGTACATCGAGCGCATCGGCGGCACCTTCGAGCCGTACGGTGGCCGCTTCCTCGTGCATGCCACGCGGCACGAGGTGAAGGAGGGGAGCTGGCCCGGGCATGTCGTGGTGATCCGCTTCCCCGGGATCGCCGAGGCGCGCGCCTGGTGGGAATCGCCCGCGTACCGGGAGATCGCACCGCTGCGCTCGCGGCACATCGACGGCGACATCATTCTGGTGCCGGGCGTGCCCGAGGGCTACGACCCGGCCGGCACCGCGCAGGCGATGCGGGAGGCGCTGCCCGCCGAGTAGCGCGCGGCCCGCCCCCGGACCAGGGCTCGCCTTGACAGTCCTGCCCCGCCACCCGCAGGATCACCCCGTGAACCTGTCAGACAGCCAGACAGGTGGTCCGGGGCCGCGGCGCGTCAGCGCCATGGAAGCGGTGCTCGGCCACCTTCGCGGTGCCATCGAGCGCGGCGACTACGCCATCGGCGACAAGCTCCCCTCGGAGGCCGAGCTCTGCCGCACCCTGGAGATCAGCCGCCCCGTGCTGCGGGAGGCCCTGCGGGCCCTGCAGACGATGGGGCTGACGGTCTCCAGGACCGGCAAGGGCACCTTCGTCGTCGCCGACACCGTCGAGGAGCCCACCTTCGGCGACTACGCGGCCGGCCACCTCCTGGAGGTGCGCCGCCACGTCGAGATCCCCGTCGCCGGCTACGCGGCGGAGCGCCGTACCGCCGAGAACCTTGATCACCTGGTCCACCTCCTGGAACGGATGGAGCAGGAGACGGACACCACCGCATGGGTCGCGATGGACACCGTCTTCCACCTGGCCGTGGCCGAAGCCGCCCAGAACCCCGTGTTCCGTCGCGTGATCGAGGAGATCCGGGACGCGCTGGCCCGCCAGTCCGCCTTCCTCAACGAACTCGGCGGCCGGCGCGAGCAGTCCAACCGCGAGCACCGCGCGATCGTCGAGGCGCTGATCGACGGTTCCGGACACGACGCGGTGCAGGCCATGACCCACCATCTCGACCGCGTCGAGAAGACGCTCACCGACATCTTGCGCCCGAACCGCACGGACGCCCCCACGGAAGGCGGTTCCCAGACGTGAACCAGGCAGTGATGTACGAAAGCTCGGCGGTCGCCGGGGCTCCCGTGGTCCGGGAGCCCCGCCACGTCCCCGTCGCCCGGCTCGTCCGCGGCGGGGTCGTCGAGGGCATCCATTACGGCTCGGTCGTCGTCCTCGGCGCCGACGGAGCGGTGGAGCTGGGACTCGGCGACATCGAGGCCGCCTTCTACCCGCGTTCGGCGCTCAAGCCGATACAGGCGGTGGCGATGCTCCGGGCCGGGCTGCCGCTCGACGGGGAACTGCTCTCGCTGACCGCCGCCAGCCACTCCGGGGAGGAACGGCACCTGGCCGGCACCCGACGCATCCTGGAGCTGGCCGGAGTCACCGAGGACGACCTGCGCAACGTCCCCGACCTGCCGTACGACCCGGTCGTCCGCGACGCCTGGGTGCGCGAGGGACGCCGTCCGTCCCGGCTCGCGCAGAACTGCTCCGGAAAGCACGCGGCCATGCTGCACACCTGCGGGCTCAACGGCTGGTCGCTGGAGGACTACCTCGATCCGGCCCATCCCTTGCAGCGCGCCATCGCCGAAACCGTCGAGGACCTCACCGGACAGGCGACAGCCCGCGTGACCGTCGACGGCTGCGGAGCACCCCTGTTCGCCGTCTCGCTGCACGGGCTCGCACGCGCCGCGGCCCGGATCACCACCGCACCGGCCGGCACCCCCGAGGCACGGGTCGCGGACGCCATGCGCGAACACGCCGAGATGGCCTCCGGCGCCCGGCGGGACGTCGCGGCGCTCATGCGCGCCGTACCCGGGCTGCTCGCCAAGGACGGCTTCGAGGGCGTCCAGGTCGCCGCGCTGCCGGACGGCCGGGCCGTCGCGGTGAAGATCGCCGACGGAGCGAACCGGGCGCGTGTCCCGGTCGCCGCCGCGGCCCTCGCCCGGGCCGGGATCGACCCGGCAGCGCTCGCCGAGTTCGCCGGCGAGCCCCTGCTCGGCGGCGGCCGGCCGGTCGGCAGCGTCCAGCCCGTCCGCGCCCTCGGCCCCGACCCGGTCACCCGGCCCGGCTCGGGCGGGGACCACCCCCGCGCCGGCACGCACGCCTGACCGAACCGCCCACCTCCGAAAGAGGACCCGCACAGCCATGACCGCCGCAGCCCACCGCAGCGAGCACGACCTGCTCGGCCACCGCGACGTACCCGCCGACGCCTACTGGGGCATCCACTCCCTGCGCGCCCGGGAGAACTTCCCCATCACGGGGACGCCGATCTCCGCCTACCCGCACCTGATCGACGCCCTCGCCGCCGTCAAGGAGGCCGCCGCCCTCGCCAACGAGGAACTCGGCCTGCTGGAGCCGCGCAAGGCCGCCGCCATCGTCGAGGCCTGCCGCGAGATCCGCGACGGCAAACTGCACGACGAGTTCGTGGTCGACGTCATCCAGGGCGGCGCCGGCACCTCCACCAACATGAACGCCAACGAGGTCGTCGCCAACCGCGCGCTGGAACTGCTCGGCCACGCCAAGGGCGAGTACCAGCACCTGCACCCCAACGAGGACGTCAACCTCGGCCAGTCGACCAACGACGTCTACCCGACCGCCGTCAAGATCGCGACGGTGTTCGCCGTACGCGGCCTCCTCAAGGCGATGGCCGTGCTCCAGGACGCCTTCGCCGGCAAGGCCGTCGAGTTCCGCGACGTGCTCAAGATGGGCCGCACCCAGCTCCAGGACGCCGTGCCGATGACGCTGGGGCAGGAGTTCTCCACGTTCGCGGTCATGCTCGACGAGGACCGGCTGCGGCTCGCGGAGGCCGTCGAACTGATCCACGAGATCAACCTCGGCGCCACGGCGATCGGCACCGGCCTCAACGCCCCCGCCGGATACGCCGAGTCGGCCCGCCGCCACCTCGCCGGCATCACCGGCCTGCCGCTGGTGACGGCCGCCAACCTGGTGGAGGCCACCCAGGACTGCGGTGCCTTCGTGCAGGTGTCCGGTGTGCTCAAGCGGATCGCCGTCAAGCTGTCCAAGAGCTGCAACGACCTGCGCCTGCTGTCCTCCGGTCCGCGCGCGGGCCTGGGCGAGATCAACCTGCCGCCGGTGCAGGCCGGTTCGAGCATCATGCCCGGCAAGGTCAACCCGGTGATACCCGAGGTCGTCAACCAGGTCGCCTTCGAGGTGATCGGCAACGACGTGACCATCACCATGGCCGCCGAGGCCGGTCAGCTCCAGCTGAACGCGTTCGAGCCGATCATCCTGCACTCCCTGTCGGAGAGCATCACCCACCTGGAGCGCGCCTGCCTGACCCTCGCCGAGCGGTGCGTGTCCGGCATCACGGCCAACACCGCGCAGTTGCGGGCCGCGGTGGAGAACTCGATCGGTCTGGTCACCGCCCTCAACCCGCACATCGGGTACGAGGCGGCCACCGGCATCGCCAAGGAGGCCCTGGCCACCGGCCGCGGCGTCGCCGAACTCGTCCTGGAGAAGGGCCTGCTGCCGACCGAGCGCCTCCAGGCGCTGCTGCGGCCCGAGGTACTCGCGGGCAGCGGCTCACCGGAGATCTGAGCCACCACCGGTCCGGCGACCGGACCGGGACATCACGTCACCGGGGCACGTCACGCCGGGCACGCCAAGGGCACCCGCGACGCGGCGGGCGATCCCGCCCACCGCGTCGCTCATTCGGCGGTCATGCGCACGCCGCCCCGCCGAGGGACGTGCGTCGCCTGCCGGCCACCCGGCGTTGACACGCTTCCCGAGTGTTGGCCATGGCTTTCCCCGTCGATCTCCGCCGCTGCCAGGCCCTCGGTCTGGCCGGTACCGCCTTCCTCGCGCTGGGCGGTCAGACCGCAGGGGCCCTGCCGGTCGCGGATCTGGTCTCTCCCGAGTCCGGGCGCGCCGCGCTCGGACTCGTGGGCGTCTACTTCGGGGTCGTCCTGCTGATCGCCGCGTGGGCGCTGCTGGGCAGGGTGATCCGCGGCCCCGAGCCGCCGACGCCCCGTGCCCTGCTGCTCGTCCTGGCCGTATGGGCGGCACCGCTGCTGCTGGCGCCGCCGCTGTTCAGCCGGGACGTGTACAGCTACCTGGCGCAGGGCGCCATGGTCGACGCCCACCTCGACGTGTACACGCACGGGCCCGCGCAACTCGGCGGGCCGCTCGCCGCCGAGGTCGCGCCGGTCTGGCGGGACACCGCCGCCCCGTACGGCCCGGTCTTCCTCGCCGTCGCCTCCGCCCTGTCCGGACTGACCCGCGGGGAACTGCCGGCGGGCCTGCTCGGCATGCGGCTGGTCGCCCTGCTCGGCGTGGCCCTCATGGCCGTGGCGCTGCCACGGCTCGCCCGCCAGTGCGGCGCCGACCCCGCCGCCGCGCTGTGGCTCGGCGCCCTCAACCCGCTGGTGCTGCTGCACCTGGTCGCCGGCGCCCACAACGACGCCATCATGCTGGGACTGCTCGGCATCGGTCTGCTCGCCGCCCGTGGCCGTCTGCACGTCCTCGGGGTCGTGCTGATCACGCTCGCCGCGCTGGTGAAGGCACCGGCCGCGCTCGGCCTGCTGGCCGTGATCGCACTGCGCCGGCACACCGGACTGGTGCGCGCGGTCGCGACGACCACCGCGGTCGCCCTCGCCACCACGGCCGTGGCGACCGCCCTCACCGGCACGGGATACGGCTGGATCGCGGCCCTGCGGACACCCGTCTCCCCGCACAACTGGTCGCCCACCAGCCTCCTCGGCCGGGCCACGGGCGACGTCCTCGCGCACCTGGGCAGCGGCCTCGCGCCCCTCGCGATCCCCGTCTGGCACGCGGCGGGCCTGCTCGCGACCATGGCCGCGGTGCTGTTCATATGGCTCCGGCTGCGCCCCGGCCCGATCTACGCGCTCGGCCTGAGCCTCGCCGCCGTGGCCGTCCTCGGCCCGGCGATCCGGCCCTGGTACGCCCTGTGGGGCCTGTTCCTCATCGCCGCCGCGGCCCCCAGCGCCTCCGTCCGCCACCGGGTGGCCGCCGCGACCGCCGTCCTCGCGCTCGCCGTACTGCCCAGCGGCGGCCCGCCGGATCTCGCCCAGGTGGCCCTGGCGGTGTCCGGAGGCGCGCTCGCCCTGGTCGTCCTGTGGCAGGCCCACCAGACGGCCCAGGCACCGGTGCTCGGAGGTGCCGCGTGAGACTGCCGCGTACCGACCTGGGACGGCTCGCCCTCGTCCTGTGCCTCGCCGTCGCCGTCACCGCCTTCACCGCCACCGTGCCGCTGCTGCGCGGATGGTTCGACCTGCGCGTCTACTACGGCGCCGTGAACGACTGGGTGCACCACGGCGGTCGCATCTACGACTACCAGCTGCCGGGGACCACCTACGGTTTCACCTATCCGCCGTTCGCCGCGCTGAGCATGCTGCCGATGGCGCTCGTCGGCCGGAACACGGCGATCGCGGGCGCGCTGCTGCTCAACCTCGCCGCCGTCGCCGCCGTGCTGCGGATCCTCGTCGGCCGGGAACTGAACCGCCACGGCTGGTTCGGCTGGGCCCTGGCCGCCTGCGCGCTGGCGCTGCTCGAACCCGTACGGGACACCGTCAGCTTCGGGCAGGTCAACCTTCTGCTGCTGGCCCTCGTGCTCACCGACGGATGGCTGCTGTCCACCGGGCGCGGCCGTTGGGCGGGGGTGGGCATCGGGCTCGCCGCTGCCGTCAAGCTCACGCCCGCGGTCTTCATCGGCCTGCTGCTGCTCGCCGGGCGCCGGCGGGCCGCCGCCGTCGCGACCGCCGTCACCGCCGCCGCCACTGGCCTCGCGGCCTGGGCGGCACCGGACGCGTCCCGCTTCTACTGGACGCACGCCGTCTGGGACACCACTCGCGTCGGCCGCCTCGACTACGTCTCCAACCAGTCCCTCCAGGGCGTCCTCGCCCGGCTCGCGGCACCCGGCGAACCCAGCCGCGCCGCCTGGGCCCTGGCCGTCGTCCTCGTCCTGGCGGTGTGGGTGTGGCGCACGCGCCGGGCGCTGCGCGCGGACGACTGGCAGGCCGCCTTCGCCCTCACGGGGCTGGTCTCGTGCCTGATCAGCCCGATCACCTGGGTGCACCATCTCGTCTGGCTGCTGCCGTCGTTCGCGGTGCTGGTCCGCGCCCGCCGCCTGCGGATCGCGGCCGTGCTGTACGGGCTGCTGTGCAGCAGCGTGGTCTGGCTGTGGTTCGACGACGCCTCCGGACTCGGCGGCTTCCTCGGCAGCAACACCTATGTGTGGATCACCCTGGGCCTGCTGCTGGCACTGCCGACCGGCCGCGCCCACGTCACGAGCCCGTCCCTCACCGGCGGTACCGGCGCACCCGCGACCGTCGGCCGTACGCCGACGGCGTCCTGACCCGAGCGGAGGCGACGGCCGGGGCAGGACGAGACCGGGCCCCTGCCCGCTACACCGGGTGCTCCCTGTGGGCCGAGGGATCGCGGTGGCGCCGGCGGCACCGGTCGATGTCGTGCGCGGTGACGATCCCGCCGAGGCGGCCGTCGTCCATCACCAGGATGGGCAGTCCGCCACCCGCGGCGCCGAGGCGTTCCAGTACGGAGTTCAGCAGCTCGTCCGGTGCGGCGACCGTGCACCGGGACAGCGGCGTCGCGAGGTCCCGCGCCCGCAGCCGCTCCCGCTGCCCGGGCGGTACGGCGGCCAGCCTGCGCATCTGCAGGAGGCCGCTGGGACGGCCGTCGAAGTCCAGCAACGGCACCACCGAGTGACCCGTCCGGGTGGCCACCTCGGACAGGAAGCCGTCCACCGTCAGCCAGTCGGGCCCGGTCACCACCGGAGTGGTCATCGTCTGCCCCACCCGCACGCCGCGCAGGGCGGTGACCAGCTCCGCCCACCGCCGTTCGGTCGCGGCGGTACCGGCCACGAACAGGCCGATGGCCATCAGCCACAGGCCGCCGGTCGTGCCCCTCAGGAGCACCACCCAGCCGGCGGCGGCCAGTGCCATGCCGATGACCTGTCCGCTGCGGCCGGCCGCCCGCTGGGCCCGCTCGCGGTCGCCCGTACGCCACCACACCGCGGCCTGGACCAGCCGCCCCCCGTCCAGGGGCGCGGCGGGCAACAGGTTGAAGACGCCCAGCAGCAGGTTCGTGCCGCCCAGCCAGCCGAGCACGGCCATCGGAATCCGCCATCTCAGCGTCACGTCCACGGCGGCCGCCAGACCCAGCCAGACACCACCGAGCAGCAGGCTGGCGACCGGGCCGCTGACGGCGACCCAGAACGCGGTACGCGCCGTCGTCGGCCGGTCCATCCGGGTCAGTCCACCCAGGGCCCACAGCGTGACGTCGCGTACGGATATCCCCGCCCTGCGGGCCGTGAGCGCGTGTGCCACCTCGTGCACCACCAGGCTCACCAGCAGCAGCGAGGCACCGACCACCCCGCCGGCCGCGTACATCACCGGCGTCAGGCCGGCCGCGTACCTGGGCAGCGTCCAGACTGCCAGGCCGTAGGCGAAGAAGAACATGACCAGCGGCACGCTCCAGTGCGCCTGGATCGCCAGTCCCCGGATGTTTCCGAGCCGGACAGAACCCTTCATTCCCATCACCGCCGAAAGGTCACGCCCTGCTTCCAGGGTCCGCCACCGGCCGAGGAAAGGGAACATCCGGCTTCCGTCCGGCGAGGAGTGTGCCGCGTGCCGGACGGACGGCGGCCGGCGGGCCTGGCGGGTCCGAGCCGGGGCGGCAGCGAGGTCAGCACCTGGCGGGGGGAGCTGGGCGCCGACTCGGCCACACCTGTTCACGTCATCGACCGTGAACAGGTGTGGATGCCGTTGTCGGGGGAGTTCCTGGTGGAGGCCGACGGCAGGACCGAGCGGGCCGGGGCCGGCCAGGCGGTTGTCGTGCCGGCCGGTGTGGTGCGTCAGCTCAAGGCCGTGGGCGGCCCCGCGGAGGCGCTGGTCGCCATGGTCGTCGGCGGAAAGGCGATGCTGCCGGGCAGTGAGGACAGGATCCCGCTGCCGTGGGCCGAGTGACCCTCCTACCAGCTGATTCCGGCTGCCACCGGCAGGTGGTCGCTGCCGGTGGCAGGCAGCACCCGGGAGCTCTCCGGCTTCACGCCCCTGACCAGGATCTGGTCGATCCGTGCCACCGGGAACTTCGCCGGCCAGCTGAAGCCGAAGCCGTCCCCGACCGCGTCCTGGACCGAACGCAGCCGCGAGGTGATGCCCGCGAACGCGCGGTCGTCCATGGTGCCGTTCAGGTCGCCGAGCAGCACCACCCGCTTGCTCGGATCTGCGGCGAGGGCCTCGGCGAGCGCCTGCGCGCCCCGGTCCCGTGAGACCGTCCAGAAGCCTCCCCTGGGCATGACCCGCACGGATCCCAGGTGGGCCACATAGACGGTCAGCGGGCCCTGGTCCGTGGTCACCGTGGTGCGCAGTGCCCGGTTGTAGGCCATCGTGACGTCGGCCGGCTTGGTGTCCGCCAGCGGCCCGTAGTCCGTCTTGATGTCGACCGGCTCGGTGTCCGACAGCGGCAGCTTGCTCCACAGCCCGACCGTGCCCTGCACCGTGTGGTACGGGTACGCCTTCGCCAGCCCCGTCTCGTACGCCCCCAGGGCCTGCTGGGTCAGCTCCTCCAGTGCCAGCACGTCCGCACCGGAGGCGGCCAGGTCACGCGCGGTGCCGGCCGGGTCGGGGTTGCCGGCGTCGACGTTGTGGCTCGCCACGGTGAGGTCGGCGCCCGGGCGGGACTTGTCGGTGAGCAGCCCGCCGAAGAGGCTCAGCCACGCCGTCACCGGCAGCAGCAGCGCGACCGCCGCGGAGGCGGAGCGGCGCCACAGCGCCCCGGCCAGCAGCACCGGGATGAACAGGCCGAACCATGGCAGGAGGGTCTCCACCAGGCTGCCGAGGTTCCCGACCCGGTTCGGGATCCTGGCGTGCAGCAGCATGAGCAGGCCCAGCAGCAGCGCCGACGCCGTGAGCACCGGGCCACGCTTCCAGGGCCCCGGCCACGAGCCGATGCGGAGCGCCCGGCGGACGGCCGCGCGCCGGGTACCGGAGCCGGTGTTCCGGCGGCCGGCGCCGTCCTGTCCATCGGCGAATTCTTGTATGGGTTCACTCACTGATCAAATGCCCTAATCGTGAAATCTCGGAAGCTGAACGGTGATACGGAGTCCGCCCGCGGAGCGCGGGGTGATGGTCAGCGATCCGTCGTGTACTTCGGTGATCCTCTTGACGATCGCCAGACCGAGGCCGACCCCCGCGTGGTCGTCGCGTACGCGTGCGGTGCCGCGCTGAAACGGTTCGGTGAGTGTGGAGACCAACTCGGAGGACAGCTTCTCGCCGCTGTTCTCGACGGTGAGCACCACGGTCTCGGGGTGGACGCCGGTCGTGACCCACACGGCGCCTTGTTCGGCCAGGTTGTGCACGATGGCGTTGTGCACAAGGTTCGTCGTCATCTGGAGCAGGAGCGCCTGCGAGCCGAGCGCCGGGGCGACGTCACCGGAGGTGTCGAGGGTGACACCGCGCTTCTCGGCGAGCGGGAGCAGAGTCTCGGTGGCCTCTTCCGCGAGCAGGGACAGGTCGACGGGCTCCCGGGTGAACGACCTCTGGTCGGCGCGGCTGAGCACGAGCAGCGCCTCGGTGAGCTCGATCGCCCGGGCGTTGACGGCGTGAAGGCGGTCGACGAGTTCGCCGGGATCGTGGGCCGGATCGTTGCGGGCCACGTCGAGCAGCGCCTGTGAGATCGCGAGCGGGGTGCGCAGTTCGTGCGAGGCGTTGGCCGCGAATCTCCGCTGTTCGGCGACGTGTGCTTCGAGCCGTACGAGCATGGCGTCGAAGGCGTCGCCGAGTTCGCGGAACTCGTCCTTGCGTCCTTCCAGCCGGATCCGGTGGGAGAGCGACCCGTTCGCGGCCATGCGTGTGGCGTCCGTGATGCGGCTCAGCGGGGCGAGCATGCGCCCGGCGAGGACCCATCCGCCCAGGACGCCGAAGACCAGCAGGAAGGCCAGCCCGGCGCCCGCGGTCGGCGCGAAGATGCGCAGGAAGTCGGAGCGCCTCAGCGGCCCGGCGGGGCTGGCACCCATGTCGGGCATGAAACGCAGCAGGGACACCCACACGGCCACGAGCAGCAGGGCGCCGGCCAGTATGAGGAATCCGGCGTAGCTGAGCGTGAGTTTGAGGCGGACGCTCAGTCCGGGCTCTCTATCCACGGTCTCCTCCCTCGGCTCCGGCCTGGGGCCGCGTGTCGACGCGGTAGCCGGCGCCCGGCACGGTGGCGATGATCCAGGGTTCGCCCAGACGCTTGCGCAGCGCCGATACGGTGATGCGCACCGCGTTGGTGAACGGGTCCGCGTTCTCGTCCCACGCGCGTTCCAGGAGTTCCTCGGCGCTGACGACACCGCCCTCGGCCGCGACGAGGACTTCGAGCACGGCGAACTGCTTCCTGGTCAGCGCGACATGGCGGCCGTCGCGGTGGACCTCCCGGCGGAACGGATCCAGTCGCAGGCCCGCGATCTCCCGCACAGGCGGCCTGCTGTGGGCACGTCTGCGGTCGAGTGCTCTGAGCCTGAGTACGAGTTCCCGGAGGTCGAACGGCTTCGTGAGGTAGTCGTCGGCGCCGAGTTCGAAGCCGGTGGCCTTGTCGTCGAGACGGTCGGCGGCGGTGAGCATGAGGATCGGCATGCCGCTGCCGGAGGCGACGATGGTTTCGGCGATCTCGTCACCGGTGGGTCCGGGGATGTCACGGTCGAGGACGGCGATGTCGTAGGCGTTGACGTTCAGCAGCTCCAGCGCCGTGTCGCCGTCGCCCGCGATGTCCGCCGCGATCGCCTCCAGACGCAGGCCGTCGCGGATGGCCTCCGCCATATAGGTTTCGTCCTCGACGATCAGTACGCGCATGCTGCGAGGCTACGAGTCGGCACATATCGTCGGCGTATCGAAAACCGCGTACGTGCCGGAAGGCACATCGTGATGATCCCGGAGCCGGCCGGTGCGAGTACGGCCGTGCGGCACGACCGCGCCGCCGTCCGGCTCCGCGCGGGCGCGGTTGGCCCCCGCGTGGCCCGCCGCCCAGGACCGGCGGGCCGGCGCCTCGAGGGCGCCTACGCGAGGTAAGCGGAACGTACGCCTCCACCGGCCGGATCGGAAGCCCCGCGGCGGTGTGCCGCCGCTCACACGGGGTCGGGCCGGTGCGGCGTGGGTGTGGAGTCCGGGGTCAGGACGTCTCCTGGGCCAGGGCGGCCAGCGTCTCGTGGTCCCAGGTGAGGGTGCCGGAGCGGAGATCGGACGTGATCGAGTCGAGCCAGTCGAGCTCCGCGGTCAGTACGGCGCTGCGGTACTCGTCCTCCAGCATGGCGATCCGTGGCAGTCCCGCCTGCCGTGCCGCCTCGGCGGCGGTGTCCAGTTCGGCGAGCCGGTCCCGCACCTGCGCGGCGCGGGCGGTCAGGTCGGCCTGTACCTCCCGCGGCAGCAGCATCAGGGTGAACGAGAGCGCGGCGGGGAACTCCGGGTACTCCGCGCGCGGGGCGGCCAGCATCTCCCGCAGCCACTCACGGGTCGCCACGCGGCCGGCGTCGGTCACCTCGTAGACGGTGCGTTCGGGGTACCGCTGGTCCCGGCTGGTCTCGCGCACCGCGATCAGTCCGGCGTCGAGCAACCGGTCGATGGTGCGGTACAGGCTCGCCCGCTGGCTGACGTTGACGACCTGGTCCTTTCCCCACTGCTTGATCAGCCGCTGGATGCCGTACGGGTGCAGGGGCCGCAAGTGCAGCAATGAGAGAACGGTCAGGCCGAGGGGGGAGCTGCGCATGCCTGGAGCCTAGCGGAATGATCTCAACGAAACTAGTTGACGGTGATACTAGTTTCACTGCAACTATCCATTCATGATGACGCCGACCCGGCTCGCGTCCGCCGAGCGCATCCACGCGGACCACGCCACCGTGAAGCACCTGGGTCACTGGACCGAGGCCACCGAGTTCGACGTGCACGCCCGCCACGCCGGCGTCGTGCTGGACCTGCGCTCCCCGCACATCGGCTGGGACGAGCCGCTGACGATGGATCTGGAACTCGTCCGTGCCACGATCACCTTGCTGCTGCCCGACGAGGTCTCCGTGGACAGCCGGGACCTCGCCTTCGCCCGCCGTGGCCGGGTGAAGGACGCGCAGCCCGGCGCCGGACCGGCGCGCATACGGCTGGCGGGAGCGGTCAGTGACGGTGAGATCCGGATCCGCCGCGGCGGGAACGCCCAGCTCACCGCCATGTGCTCCCGTGCCTACCTGGACGACCTGCGCCGCGCCCACCGCGAGGGCGGCCTGCCCACCGTCGACGACCCCGCTCGCGAGAGGACCCGCTGACATGCCCCGCACCCGCACCGCCATCGTCGTGGGCGGCGGCATCGCCGGCCCGGTGGCCGCTCTCGCCCTGCGCCGCGCCGGGATCGAGGCCGCCGTGCACGAGTCCCACACCACGACCGCCGACGGCATCGGCGGCGCCCTGAGCGTCGCCCCCAACGGCCGTGCCGCCCTCGGCCTGATCGGACTCGACCGGGTCGGCGTCCCGATGAACGCCATCGTGCTGCAGAACCACTAGGGCCGGTCCATCACCGAGATCCGCCAACCCATGCAGTTCACCTGGCGCGCCGACCTCTACCGACGGCTCTACGACCTGGCCCTGCACCAGGGTGTCCCGGTCCACCACGGCCACGAACTCGTCGACGTCCGCGACAGCGGCACCGGCATCAGGGCCGTCTTCGCCGACGGCACCGTCAGCGAGGAGGCCGACGTCCTGATCGGCGCGGACGGCCTGCGTTCCACGGTCCGCAGGCTGATCGACCCCCAGGGTCCTCGGCCGCGCTACAGTGGGCTGCCCGGCTTCGGCGCCCGCGTCGACGGCGCCGGACTGCCGCCCACCGGCGACCGGATGTACATGGCCTTCGGCCGCCGCGCCTTCTTCGGGTACCAGACCTTCGACGACGGCAGCGGCGTCTGGTTCGCCAACCTTCCCCATCCCTACGCGACATGGGCGCAGGTGCGGCAGACCCCGAACGAGGAGTGGCTGCGCCGGCTGGGGGAGGCCTTCGCCGGTGACACCGTCCCCGCCCTGGACCTGCTGCGGCGCACCGTGCCCGAAGCCCTGGTCACCGCCGGGCCCATGGAGGACCTGCCGCATGTCCCGCACTGGCACCGCGGCCGGATGGTGCTGGTGGGCGACTCCGCCCACGCCACTTCTCCCAGCTCCGGCCAGGGCGCCTCACTCGCCGCGGAAAGCGCCGTGGAACTCGCTCGCGCGCTTCGGGACCTGCCGCACCCCCAGGCCTTCGCCGCCAACGAGCACGCCCGCCGCGCCCGGGTCGAGCGGGTCATCGCTCAGGCCGCCCGTACCAATAGCGGGAAGGCCGCCGGGCCCGTGGGCCGGGTGTTCCGCGACGCTCTCCTGCCGCTCTTCGCCCGCCTCGGCACCCCCGAGAAGATGGCATGGCAGTACGACCACCGGATCCACTGGGACACCGCCGTCGCCGCCTGAGGAACGGACCACTCCGCGCGGAACCGCGCGCCCCCGGCCGTCATGAACCCGCCGGGGGCGCGCGTTGCCCGCGGGAGTGTCATGCCCCCGTTGCGGCCACTGCGCGGACGGCCGGCGCGACGGGGGCGCCGTTCTCGCGCGCGGAGGACAGCGCGGCCTCGACGACCGCGACGGCCGCGTGGATGTCGGCCGCCGTGACCAGGGGAGTCCGTCCGTGGCGGATGTCGTCGCAGAACTCGGTGAAGAGCCGGCGCAGCGCCGTCACCCCGGCGGGCCCGCCGATCCGGCGGGACACGCTGCCGCCGTCCGCCCCGCGCACGGAGAAGGAAGGAGCGTCCTCGTCGGCGAGCACGTGGCCGTGCGAGCCGAGCACCCGCAGGCTCGACGAGACGGGCGCCGGGCCGACACCGGCGGGAGTGCGGGCCACGGTGACGGTCGCCACGACACCGTTGCGCAGGCGGAGCGAGAGCACCGCCGCGTCCTCGACCCCGTGGGCGCCGTGCGGACCGTCGAAGAGCGGCGCGTGAGGCGCGGCGCTGCTGAAGGCGACGACCTCCTCCACGTCCAGTCCGGTCAGGTGCCGGATCGCCAGGGCCGGATACCAGCCGAAGTTCATGAGTTCGCCACCGCCGGACAGGGCGGGGTCGCAGACGAGTTCGGGGCGCTCGACCGTCGTCCCGTCGAGTCCGCCGGCCGCGAGCCACTCCGCGTCGACGGCCAGGGGCAGCCCGATCGCACCGGAGTCCACGAGGCGCCGGGCGCGGACGAGTTGCGGAGAGTGGAGGCGGTGGACGGCGGTGAGCAGTCCGCGGGACCGGTCGGCGGCGTCCCACAGGCGCTGTGCGTCGCCGGTGCCGGTGGCGGCGGGCTTGTCGACGACGACATGGCGGCCGGCTTCGAGCGCTCTCAGCGCGAGTTCGACGTGGCGCGTGGGCTCGCTGCACACGAGGGCGATGTCGCAGGAGGCGAGACCCTGGTCCAGGTCGAGCAGCGGAACGCCCGTCGTACGGGCGAGGGCGGCACTGTCCTCGGTGAAGGGGCTGTCGGCGGTGTCGGCGCAGCCGATCACCTCGATGCCGGGCAGGGACCGCAGCAGCGGCACGTAGTCGCGTGCGTGCCGGACTCCGGACGCGATGAGGATCCTCATGTCAGCAGACCTCCTTGACGTCGACGGGGCGGCCCTCGTCCGCGCTGAGCTGTGCCGCCAGGGCGGCGGCCAGCGCGGCACGTATCTGATGGGGAGCGGTCAGCGGGGCGGCCACGCCGTCGAGGACGTCGCGCAGATGCCTGGTCTGCTCCGTCATGGCCCCGTCGATCGAGGCGGGGGCGACCGGCGACGCGGTGTGCGCTCTCGGCTCGTCCTCGCTGCTGTGGTGCAGGGTGCCGGTCGTGCCGGACAGCACGAGCCGGCGGACGAACGTGCCGCGTGCGGCGAGGGCGTAACACAGTTCCACGGTGGCGAGGGCGCCGCCGGCGAAGCGTACGAGGATCTGGAAGCTGTCGGGGGTCGGCATCCCGGGTGCCCAGGTGCGGCAGGGACGGGCGAAGACGCGGACCGGTTCGTCGTCCACGAGCCAGGTCAGCAGGTCGAGGGCGTGCACGCCGTTGTGGGCGACATGGCCGCCGGAACGGGACGGGTTCAGCTGCCAGCCCCGCCAGCCTCCGGGCCAGACGTGCCCGGTGTACCAGGTGAGGTGGGCCAGGCGCGGAGTGCCGATCGCGCCCTCGGCGACCGCCCGGGCGACTTCGAGGTGGACGGGCTGGAAGCGGGCCGTCTGGGCGACGAGCAGGGGCCGGCCCGCGGTCCTCGCGGCGGCGAGAACCCGGTCGACGTCGGCCACGTTCAGCGCGGCGGGCTTCTCCAGGAGGACCGCGCGGCCGGCTTCCAGCGCCGCGACCGACAACTCGGCATGCGATTCGGGGGAGGTGCACACGGCGGTGACGTCGATGCCGTCCGACCACGCGCTCGCCGGGTCGGTGGACCATGTGGCCCCCTCGGCGAGGGCGGCCAGCGCGGCGGCCCGCTCGGGGTGCCGGTCGACGACGTGGGCCAGCCGCATTCCCGGGACACGCGCGAGCGCGGCGACATGGTCACGGGCGATGGCGCCGGCGCCGAGTACGGCCACACGGTGGTCGCCCGGCCGCCGTGCGGGGTCTCGCGGTTCGTTCTCTCCGGGCGGGGCTTCTCCGTGCACGGGGGCAGGGCGCACGCGCGGCTCCTCACACTCGACGCTTCGGGATTGGGAGTTCAGACGTCAGACATCTTACGTCCAGAGTGGGGTTCGCGGGAGGGGGTGCGCACGCCGGCGTGGGTCACCCATCAGGACCGGTCCGCGTCGCGTGCCCGGTACGCAGTGCGGACGATGAGGTCATGCGCCCTCAGCCGACGGAAGACCTGTCGCCGTCCCTCCGCCGTGTCCGCCCGCGCGGGCGGCACCTCGTCCCGGCCTCGGTCACTGTGACGTTCGCTCTCGCGGTCGGTGCGCTGGCCGGATGCGGCAACAGCGGCGGCGGTGGTACCACGGTCAGCCCGAGGCCGACCCCTCCCCACACGGCGTCGTTCTCGCCCCAGCCGCTGCCGTCGGCACTCGCGTCCTCCGCGTCGTCGGCCATCGCCTCCGCCCGCGCCTCCGCGTCGGCGGCGGCCTCGTCCGCGTCCGTGCGGGCCTCGGAGTTCGAGGCGTCGGTGTCGGCCGAGACCGCCCGGCGGGCCGCGGTCGCCGAGAAGGAACTCAAGGGTGTTTCGGGACCCGGCAACGCGCAGTCGGAGGTGGGCCTGACCGGTGTGCCCAGAGCGCAGTCCGGAGGTGTGCCGGCTGCCCTGGTCACCATCACCAACAAGACGGACCGCAAGGCGTCGTACGCCGTGCAGGTCGACTTCGTGGACGCGCGGGGGCATGTGGTCGAGACCCGCTACGCCGGGGCGGAGAACCTGGAACCCGGCAAGCGCCAGCAGCCCATCGTGTTCAGCCGGAAACCTCCCGAGCCCAAACTGACCGCCCGGCTGGCCAAGGCCCAGCGCTACTGAACGGCTCGACAAGGGCACCCGCCCGAGTGGTAGCAGCTGTTTCCTCAGGTCGCCGAACTCGCGGGTGCCAGTGGATCGCCGCCCTGCCGCGCGCCTGGCCGCAGGCCGCCTGAACCGCGGGGCTGCCCAGCCCGCTTCCTCCGGGCTGCCAACACCGGGTCGGGCAGCGGCGGTTCGGCGTGCTGCGAGCGGGTCTAGACGGCGGCTTCGGGCTTGGCCTCGGGGGCCGCCTCGGGCTCCCTCGTGTGGGGAGCGGTGTAGAAGACGGACGTGCCCTGCTTGCTGCGCTGAGCCTGGCTCCTGGCGACAAGGTTTTCGAGGGTGGTGCGCACGACGTTGGTCTTGATGCCGCGGTCGGGGTGCGCCTCGCCGAGCGTCGTGGCGACCTCCGCCGCGGAACGCGGTTCGTTCTGCTCGGTCAGATGACGGCGGACGAGGTCGGCCAGCGTGGGCTGCGCCTGCTTCGCGGCAACGTCCTTCCCGGCCACGGGAGTTTTCGGGGAGCGCCTCTTGGCCTTGGCCGTGGGCTGTTCGGCAGCCGCCTTCTTCGCCTTCCCGCGAGGCTCGGCGGTGGTCTTCCCGCGGGGCGCGGCGGTGGCCTTCCCGCGAGAACCGGCGGTGGCCTTCTTCCGCGGGGCGGGCACGGTGGCGCTGTCGGTGGCCGCGGGCTCAGGAGCCGTTCCCGCGACACCAAGCGCCTGCCGCATGTTCACCAGCACGGTGTGGTCGTGCTGAAGAGCGGCAAGCTGCTGCTGCAACGCGGCGATCTCCGCCGTGATGCGTTCCTGCTCCTTGACGTTCTGCTCCAGATCGCCGGTCACCTGGCTGATGTACTGCGATGTCAACTCGGTGGCGGTGGACGTGTTGTGGGGCACTCTTCTCTCCTTGCTCCGGGCCGGTCGAAGCCTGCGTCCCCATGGCAGCGAGTCAGGTGGCAGGCGCTTCGGCTGCGGGTGTCTGGCCCAGTGATGATACGGGTGGTTATACCTGTCTCTGGGCAACCACTTCGGTCAGTATGGGTCCAACCTGCCGCACTTCGTGTGACGGATCCCGCACCGCGCCGCGTGCGGAGGGGCTGGCCCGCGCCCTCGCCAGGGCCGATGGTGGAGGCATGAACGATCACCGCACGGCACCTGGCGAGGTACGTCGTTTCTGGCGCCGGCTCGGTCTTCCCGGCCTGATCGACGTCCACACGCACTTCATGCCCGAGCGTGTCCTGCACAAGGTCTGGGACTACTTCGACGCGCAGGGACCGCTGACCGGCGGGCTCGAGTGGCCGATCACCTACCGCGAGGAGGAGACGCAGCGCACCGCCGTCCTCCGGGAGTTCGGCGTCCGGGCCTTCACCGCGATGCTCTACCCGCACAAGCCCGGCATGGCCCCGTGGCTGAACGGCTGGGCCGCCGACTTCGCCCGCCGCACCCTCGACTGCCTGCACACCGCCACTCTCTACCCCGAGCCGGGCGTCGAGACGTACGTCCACGAGGCAATCGAGGCGGGTGCGCGCGTGTTCAAGGCCCATGTACAGGTGGGAGGTTACGACCCGGCCGACGAACTCCTGGAACCCGCTTGGGGCTTGCTGGCCGAGGCACGGATCCCCGTGGTGATCCACTGCGGCTCGGGGCCCGCGCCGGGCAAACACACGGGCCCCGAGCCGATCGCGCGGATCCTGGCACGGCACCCGGAACTGCGCCTGATCGTGGCGCACATGGGGATGCCCGAGTACGAGGAGTTCCTGGACCTCGCCGAGCGGTACGGACAGGTGCGGCTGGACACGACGATGGCGTTCACCGACTTCACCGAGGGATTCATGCCGTTCCCGCGCCGGGCCCTGCCCCGGCTCGAAGCGCTCGGCGACCGTGTCCTGCTCGGCACCGACTTCCCCAACATCCCCTATCCCTACATCCACCAGCTCGACGCCCTGGAACGGCTGGGGCTCGGACAGGAGTGGCTGCAGGCCGTGTGCCACGACAACGCGGCGGAACTGTTCGGGCTGTGACCCGCGAGCGAGGGCAGTCTTCGAGGCCGTACCCGTGCGGTGGCGTACGCCAGGGCCGAACAGCCTGATTTCGGGGCCGCCGGACCCCTGCGCGAGCCGGCGGGCCATGACGATGATCAAGCACATGGGGAGAAGGGAAAGCCACAGGTGATCGCTGTCGTAGGCCACGCCGATCTCACCGCGCCGACGCTGGCTCTGCTGGAGGAGGAACTGCGTTCCCGTCTGGCCGCGTTCGCCCAGGCGGGCACGTCCGGGCTGGTGCGCGCCGGGAAGGGACTGCCGGTGGTGGTCGGGCGGGCCGCCCGGAAGGCGGGACTGGCCCTGGTGACGGTCCTGCCGTCCTGCAACGGGGTGCCCGCGCACGTCGCCGAGCCGGACCGGAGGGCGGCCGGTGAACTCCTGCTGCTGTCCGAGCAGGTGCGGCTGGTGGAGTACGACCCCGGTGACCGCACCTCGTGCGTGACAGCCGACGAGGGACTGCTGCGCTCGTGCGCGCGGGTGCTGGCCGTCTGGGACGGTTCTCCCTCCTCGGGGAGGGACGCGACAGCGCACCTGGTGGCCTACGCCCGCAGCCACGGTGTCGACGTCGAGGTGCTCTGGCCGCAGGGGGCGGAGCACGAGACGACCCCCAAGGGGTAGCCACGCCCGCGGCGCCCCGCATGCGTCGACTGTGCCACCTCCGGGCCGGCCGGCGAGCGGTACGGCCCACATGACCCACATGACCCGCACGACCCCTCCCCGGAGCCGGGCCGAGCCCGCGGGCCACCGCCCCGTAGGCTTCTCCCGCCCACTTGGTTCCACGGGGAAGGGAGTCCATGAACGTCGGCATACAGCGCGGCGCGATCGCCGCCGTACAGGTCCTCGGCCTCGCCGTCTGGTTCTCCATGTCGGCGGTGGTTCCCACACTGCGCGGCGAGTGGGGGCTCGACTCCGCCGACGCCGTATGGCTGACCGCGTCGGTCCAGCTCGGTTTCGTCACCGGCGCGCTCACCTCGGCCGTGCTCACCCTCGCCGACCGCCTTCCACCCCAGCGCCTTCTCGCCGGCGGCGCCGCCGCGGCCGCCGTGTGCACCGTGCTCCTGGCCCTGTCGGTCGACCGGCTCGCCACGGCCGTTCCGCTCCGCTTCGTGACCGGTGTGTGCCTGGCCGGTGTGTACCCGGTCGGCATGAAACTCATGGCCTCCTGGGCGCACGGCGCCGCACGCGGCAGGTCCATGGGTGTGCTCATCGCCGCTCTGACGCTCGGATCGACTCTTCCGCACCTCATCGCCGGCGTCGGGTCACTGCCCTGGCGGGGCGTTCTCCTGGTCGCGTCGGCCGCCGGACTCCTCGCCTCCTGCATCGCGCTGGCCTTCATCCGCGTCGGCCCCCACGCCGCTCCGGCCGCGCCCGCCCGCAACCCCCGCTACGCCCTCACCATGTTCACCCGGCGCGGCCCGCGCTCCGCCAACCTCGGCTACTTCGGGCACATGTGGGAGCTGTACGCCCTGTGGACCTGGATCCCGGCCTTCCTCGCCGCCACGGACAGCGCTCGTCTGCTTCCCGGATCGGTCGAGGTCACCGTGTTCCTCACCATGGGGATCGGCGGCGTCGTCGGCTGCCTGCTCGGCGGCTGGGGCGCCGACCGCTACGGCCGCCCTCCCGCAGCCATCGCGGCCCTGGTCGCCAGCGGTCTGTGCTGTCTGCTCTCACCGCTGCTCCTTCACTCCCCGCCGGCGCTCGTGGTCGCGTTCTGCGTCCTGTGGGGCGCCGCCGTGATCGCCGACTCCGGAGTGTTCTCCACCGCGCTCAGCGAGGTCGCCGACTCCCGCTACATCGGAACGGCCCTCACGGCCCAGACCGCGATCGGGTTCGCCCTCACGGTCGTCAGCATCCAGCTGACCCCGCTCCTCGCGGACGCCGTCGGCTGGCATTACGCGTTCCTGCTCCTGGCCCCCGGCCCCCTGGCGGGCGCCCTCGCCATGCGCGCCCTGAGAACCGGAACCGGCTCCGCCGAGCCTGCGGGACGAGGGCGTACCGCTCTCCGGCCCTGAGCGCCCTGACCGCCCTGGCCGTCCCGCGTCCGAGGGCTCCGCGGACCTACTCCTCCAGGTTCAGCGTCCGCACCGGGCGCCGGAATCCGCCCGTGCGGAGCGTGAGGATTCCCACCCCGACCAGGGCCCAGATGACGCCCACGACCTTGGCCGGGGTGTCCAGGCTGACCCACAGGGCCGCGTTCACGACGAAGCCGAGGGCCGGCAGCACCAGTTGCAGTACGGCGGCGACGGCTCCGCGGGCCTCCGCCCGCCCGGCGCGGCGGTCGCGCACCCAGAAGCCGATCACCGCGAGGTTCACCGCGGCGAAGGCTACGTAGGCGCCGAAGTTGATCAGGGATGCGGCGCTGCCGAGGTCCAGGAAGACGGCGGAGGCGGCGATGAGGCCCACGATGAGCACGTTGAGGGCGGGGACGCCGGTACGCGGATCGACCCGCCCGAAGACCGCACGTGGCAGCATGCCGTCGCGGCCCATGGCGAACAGCAGCCGCGCCGCACTCATCTGCTGGGTCAGACCGCACCCGAGCACCGCGGTGAGGTAGCCGCCCACGAACACCGCCTGGAACGCGGCGCCGCCGATGTACTTGGCGATCTGCGGCGAGGCGCCCACGATGTCGCCCACGGCCGAGACGTCCGGGAAGAGCGTCTGCATGGCGTAGGTGATGGCCAGGAAGAACACCGCGGCGGCGGCCACGATGAGCAGGATGGCCCGCGGGATGTCCCGGCGCGGCTGCTCGGCCTCCTCGGAGAGGGTGGAGACGGCGTCGAAGCCCAGGAAGGACAGGGCCAGCAGCGAGGCACCGCTGAGCAGGGCGGGCAGTGGCACCGAGGCCGGGTCCCAGCCGGTGGTCCCGAACGACTCGCCATGGGTGGCGATGGCGCGCACGGCGAACACCAGGAACGCGATGGCCACGCCGGCCTGGATGACCACGAGCGCCACGTTCACCTTGGCGGCCAGCTTCACGCCCACCAGGTTCAGCGCCGTGCAGACCACCACGGTGGAGAGCACCCACACCCACGCCGGGACGCCGGGCAGCACGGCGCCCATGTAGATCGCGGCCAGCAGGGCGTTGAGCATGGGCAGCAGGACGTAGTCCAGCGTGGCCGACCAGCCCACCAGGAAGCCCACCGGCGCCCCGAGCGACTTGCCTGCGTAGGTGTACACGGATCCGGCGGAGGTGATGCGGCGGGCCATCCGCGCGTAGCTGAGCGCCGTGAGTCCCACCGCGGCCAGGACGGCCAGGTAGGCGAGCGGCACATGGCCGTCGGTCGCCTCGGAGACCAGACCGAAGGTGTCGAACACCGCCAGCGGCGCCATGAAGGCCAGACCGAGGAAGACGATGTGGCGCAGCTTCAGGCTGCGGCGCAACTGTGTGCCGCCCGCAGCCTCCTGGGCCTGGTCGCCGTCGGCGACGGTCGCGGTGCCGCCGAGTGCGGCAGGCGTGGGGTTCGCCGTGGTCCGTGTGGCGGTGCCCTCGGCGGCGCGTGCGGGATGGCTGCTGTCAGGCATGGGCGTGACCGCCTTCGGCGTGGGCGGAGCAGGAGGTGAGCGCACCGTAGTGGCCGGCGGTGGCGCGTGCGGTGGCGGCCTCGTGGACCACCTCGCCGCCCACCCAGGTGACCTCGGCCCGCTGCTGGAGCAGCGCCGCCGGATCCGGTTCGAGCGCGTAGAGGTCCTCGGACCAGGCGACCAGGTCAGCCTTGGCGCCCACGCGGACGACGCCGTACTCGTTCTCCCGGTGCCAGGCCCAGGCGCCCTCGGCCGTGTAGCCGCGCAACGTGTCGTCGAGCCCCACACGTTCCGCCGGGGTCCAGGCGTCCTTGCCGTCGAGCCCGGCCCGGGTCAGCGCCGAGTAGAACCCGACCAGGGGGTCCATCTCTCCCACCTGCCAGTCGCTGGACAGGGCCACGTGGGCGCCGGACTCCATGAGCGAGCGCAGTCGCCAGGCGCGGTCCCAGCGGGTCTCGCCGACGTTGTCCATCCAGGTGCCGGCCACGAGGTCCGGGGAGCAGTGGCGCGGCTGCATGCAGGCGGTGACGCCCAGCCGGGCGAAGCGCGGCAGGTCCTCCGGGGCGAGGCACTCGACGTGCACGATCCCGTGACGGCGGTCCCGCGTGCCGTTGGCGCGCGCGGCGTGCTCGATGGCGTCCAGGGCCAGGCGGATACCGCCGTCGCCCGTCGCGTGGGTGTGGGTCTGGAGGCCGAGGCGGTCCAGTTCGGTGATGACCTCGGTGAGCTCGCCCAGCGGTGCGGACGGGTGGCCGCGGTGCCCGGGCCGGTTGGCGTAGTCGTCCAGCATCCAGGCGTTGTGGGGCTCGATCACGTCGTCGGCGTAGAGCTTGACCGGGCCGAAGGCCAGGCGGTCACCGCTCGGGGCGGCGTCGGCCGCGGCACGCAACTGCTTCCGGAACGCGCCGTCGGACCCCATGGGGTGGAAGAGCGCCGCGATGACGCGGGAGCTGAGGCGGCCCTCGTCCTGGGCGCGCCGGAACAGGTCGATCTCGGCGAGCGGGACCTGCGGCTCCACGACGGTGGTGATGCCCACGGCGGTGGCCATCTCCAGGCTGCCCAGCAGCTTCCGGTAGCGCCGCTCGGGCGAGTACATCGGGATGTCGCGCTGGAGGCCGGCCAGGCCCGCCGTCGTCATGGCGCTCGTGTAGAAGTCGGTGACCCATCCGGTGGCGCGGCCGTCGGTGTCCCGCTCCGGACGGCCCCACGGGATGTCGCCGCCCTCGTCCAGGCGCAGCGCGCGGACCGCGGCGTCGTTGAGCCACACCGAGTGCTGGTCGTAGGTGGTGACGAAGACGGGACGCGAGGTGATGCCGGCCAGGTCGCGGGCGTGGGGGCGGCGGCCGTGGACCACCGAGTACACGGCGTTCTCGGCGCAGATCCAGGTCAGGTCCGGGCGCGCGTCGGCGAGTTCGGCGATACGGCGGCGGACCTCGTCGAGAGTCTCGGCGCCCTCCAGGCTGACGGCGTCGGGGTCGAAGCCGAGCAGCAGGTGGTTGTGGCTGTCGATGATGCCGGGGGTGAGGAGGCCCCCGTCCAGGCGGCGGTGCTCGCGGGCCGCCGGGGCCTCCGCCTCGTCGCCCACGAACGCGATGCGCCCGCCGGTGATGCCGACGGCGCCGGCCCACGGGCGGGAATCGTCGAAAGTGCGCACACGGGCGCCGGTGATCAGGGTGTCCAGCATGGTCGTCCTTGGTTCTGAGCCGCGCCGTGAACGCACGGCGAAGGTGCGCCGAGACGGTGCACGCATTTTTTGCCACTAGCGTCAAAGAATGGTTCGAGTCTCATGAGCATCTCGGCTACTGTCAAGGGATGGCCCGCCGAAAAAATCAGGACGAACGCCGCGCCCACCTCATCCAGGCGGTCATCGACACGACGGCCGAGACCGGACTCCGCTCCCTCTCACTCGCGGACGTGGCACGCAAGGCGGGGCTGACCCGAGGGGCCGTCCTCTACTACTACGACGACCTCGACGCGCTGCTGAGCGAGGCCTACCGCGCGGGCATGGAACGCTTCTGCGACCGGCGGGACGCGTTGCCGGGCACGATCGGGGAACCGGCGCGACTCCTGGGGGAGACGATCCGCGCCGGCCTCCCGACGGGCCCCGACGACGCGCTGATGCGATTGCTGTACGAGTTCGACGTGCTGGCCGAGAGCTCCCCGCTGCACACCAAGCTGGTCGAGTCGATGTACGAGCGGCAACTGGCGACGTACCGGACCGTCCTCGAACTCGGCGCCGCGGCCGGGGCGTTCAACCTCGTCCTGGACACGTCGACGGCGGCCCTGAACCTGGTGGCGCTGGAGGACGCCTACGGACTGCACATCGTGGCCGGCAACGGCCAGATCAGTGTGCGGCGCGCCGTCGACGCGATGCTCGACGCGGCACGGGCGTTCGGCGCGCCGGCCGTGTGAGTCGCCCAGGACCGTGCCGGGATGGCATGCCGCTTTCGGAGCAATGGCCGGTGTGACCGGTTCGGCCGTGTCAGGCTGTGATTTCCTTGATCGCGGTCGTGTCCGGAGGCCGGTGACCGGGACGACCCCGGCCACCCGGACCTGGACAGGAAGGGCGCCAAGCCGGTGTTCAAGACCTCAACCAGGCGCTCATGACGACCGGGCACGAGGACGAGCCGAAGCGGCCGGGGATCCCCGACCTGGGGCAACGCCCGAACGAGGAACTGGACCAGATCGCCGAGCGGCTCCAGGCACTGGCCGCCGCCAAGGACCGGCTTCAGGGCCTGCTCGACGCGGTGCTGGCGATCAGCGGCGAGCTGGATCTGTCGTCCGTGCTGCACCGCGTCGTCACCACCGCGATGCACCTGGTGGGCGCCCGTTACGGCGCCCTCGGCGTGCTCCACGAGTCCGGCGAGTACCTGCAGGCCTTCATCACCGCCGGACTTTCCGAGGAGGAGCGCGCCGCCCTGGCGGGGGTGGACTTCCCCCACGGCCGCGGAGTGCTCGGGCTGCTGATCCGCCACCCCGAACCGCTGCGCGTCACCGACATCGGGTCCCACCCGGCCTCCGTCGGGTTCCCGGCCGGCCACCCCCACATGGGCACCCTGCTCGGGGTGGCCATCAGCGTCCGCGGCGAGATCTACGGCGACCTCTACCTCTCCGAACGCCACGACGGACGCCCCTTCGACCGGGCGGACGAGGAGGTCCTCGTCGCCCTCGCCAGCGCCGCGGGCATCGCGATCGAGAACGCCCGCCTGTTCGGCCAGATCCGCGACAGCGCCGAGACCTTCCAGCGGCTGCTCCTGCCCACCCTCCCGGACCTGCGGCCCTTCACCGCCGCCGCGATCTACCAGCCCGCCGCCGAGCCCAACCGCCTGGGCGGCGACTGGTACGACGCCGTCATCCTGCCCGACGGCGCCCTCGGTGTCGTGATCGGAGACGTCGTCGGCCACGACCTCCACGCGGCCGGCGCCATGGCCCAGACCCGCAGCATGCTCCGCGCCCTGCTCTACGACCGCCGCACCCCGGCCAGTGGCATCCTCCACCAGCTCGACATCACCCTGCACGCCACCACCGAGAACCCCGTCACCACCGCCCTGCTGGCCCGCATCGCACCCGACGAGCACGGCGGCTGGACACTGCAGTGGAGCACCGCCGGCCACCTGCCCCCACTGCTGATCACCCCCGACCGGCGGGCCGAGTACCTGAACGCCGACCCCGGCGTGCCCCTCGGCGTCAGCACCGACGAGGTCCGCCCCGACCACATCCGGACCCTGCCCGCGGGATCCGTGCTGATCTTCTTCACCGACGGACTCGTCGAACACCCCGAACACTCCATCGACGAGGGGCTGGACGCCTTGGCCGCACTCGCCACCACGTACGCGGACCAGCCGCTGGAGGAGTTCGTGCGGACCCTCGCGGGCCGGCACCCCAGCGACGGCCACGACGACATGGCCATCCTCGCCCTGCGCACCCCGCCCCCGGCATGACCTCGGCGCACCGGGCGCCGGAGGCTCGCGTCAGCGCGGCGTGGAGGGGGCTTTCGGCGCGCTGCCGGTCGACTCCCTGATCTCCAGCCGGGTCGGCAGCACCAACGGCCGCCCCGCGACCGCGTCCGGCCCGTCCATGGCCTTGCGCAACTCCCGCGCGCCGAGGCTGCCCAGCTCGAACGAGGGGAGTCTCACCGTGGTCAGCGACGGCTGCACGATCCGGGACATCGGCTGGTCGTCGGCGCCTGCCACGGACACCTCCTCCGGAACCGCGACCCCGAGGTCGCGCAGCGCCGCCAGCGCGCCGAACGCCTGGAGGTCGGACCCGCACACCAGCGCCGTCACTCCGGCGTCGCGCCAGGAGGACCAGTTGTCCGCCACGGTGTCGTACGCCGCCGTCACGTCGATGCGGGAGCGCGCCACCACGACCCCCACCTGCTCCGACGCCTTCCGCGCCTCGGCGGTGAACGCCTTGCGGCGCGCCTCCAGGGTCCGGGTCCGGGTGTCGATGTCGAGGTAGGCGAAGCCCCGGTGACCGAGACCCGTCAGATGGCGGGCGAGTTCCCTGGCGCTGCCCGCGACGTCCAGATTGACGCGCGGCAGGTCCTTCTGGCGTCCGGGGGAGTCGAGGATCACCACCGGGCACGACGGGTTCAGCGACGTCACCAGGTCGCTCTCGACCGTGGAGACGATCAGGCCGTCCACGCCGAGGTCGAGCAGCCGCCGGACACTCTCCTGGCTGACCGTCTGGCCCAGGGCGGTGACCACGGTGAGGACCTGGTACTCCGGGCTCAGTTCGCTCAGCAGGCCCATCTGCACACTGCTGAAGAAGGGGGTCGCGACATCGGGCGCGACGTAACCGACGATGCCGGTCCGGCCGGTGGCGAGGCTGCGGCCCCGGCGGTCGATGCGGTACCCGAGCCGCTGCGCGGCCGCGTGCACCCTGTCCCGGGTGGCCTGGTTCGCCCTCCCGGAGTCCTTCCCGTTCAGGACCAGCGACACGATGGAGACCGACACCCCCGCCTCGGCGGCGACATCGGCACCCGTAACCCGGCGGCGTGCCACGCGTGTCACTCCCTTCCCGCCGGAGGCCGGCGACCAGCCCCTGCGAGCGCCGCGGCCCGGTCCGACCGGGCTCGTAGGCGTCGATGATACGTTCCGCGGCCCACGGCCAGGCGAACGATGATCGTTACCGGCCACGCCCCGAGCGGCACCGGCGGCGGCCGTGAACGGCCGCCGCCGGGCGGGTGCGAACCAGGACCGAGGTCAGTCCACGATCCGCAGGGCCCGCTCCGGGCAGGCCTCGACGGAGTTGCGGGCCTCCTCCAGCAGTTCGGCCGGGATCTCGTCGACCAGGGCGACGGCGATGCCGTCCTCCCTCAGGTCGTAGATCTTCGGCCAGCCGAAGTAGCACAGACCGTGGCCCTTGCAGAGGGCTTCGTCGACCTGCAGGCGTGCCATGGGTTTCCTCCTACTGACTGCTGACGTGCTGTCGTGTTTCCGGCCGAGGGATCAGCGGGCGGACACGCGGACCGACTCCATGCCCCAGATGACGAAGGCCGAGTTGCGGCGCGGCTCCTCCACGAGCCTGAGATCGGGGCACAGGTCCCGGATGGAGGTGAAGGTCTCCTCCAGCTCGATCCGGGCCAGCGGCGCGCCCAGGCAGGCGTGCACACCGCCGCCGAAGTTGACGTGGCGGGAGGCGTTCACCCGGCCGACGTCCAGCACCTCCGGGTCGGTGAACAGGCGCGGGTCCCGGTTGGCCGCGCCGTACAGCATCGCGATCTTCGAACCGAAGGGGATCTCCTGGCCGCCGATCTCGACGTCGTCGGCCAGCACCCAGCGCTCGAACAGCTGGAGCGGGGGATCCCAGCGGATGACCTCCTCCACCGCCTGCCGCGGGGCCACCTCCTGGGAGGTCACCCGCGCCCACTGGTCGGGGTGGCGCAGCAGGGCGGTCATGCCGTTGCCGGTGGTGTTGACCGTGGCCTCGTGGCCGGCGTTCAGCAGGACGATCACCGTGGACACGATCTCGTCGTCGGTGAGCTTCCTGCCCTCCTCCGTCTCGGCCTCGACCAGCGCGCTCACCAGGTCGTCGGAGGGCTGCCGGCGGCGCAGAGCGATGAGCTCGCGGACGCAGGCGATGAAGGCCGCGGCCGAGTCGTTGGCCCGCTTGGCCTGCTCCTCGCTGGTGTCGAGCTCGTACATCTTCACCATCGCGTGCGCCCAGTCCAGGAACAGCGGTGCCTGCTCCTGGTCGGCGCCGAGCAGTTCGCAGACGATCGACACCGAGTACGGCATCGCGTAGTCGTGCAGCAGGTCGAACTCGCCCTGCTCGACGAGGTCCGAGAGCAGCTTCCGGGAGCGGGCGCGGACCGCGTCGCGCATCTGCGTCACCCGGCGCGGGGTGAAGGCGGAGGACACCAGCGAGCGGATCCGGGTGTGGTCCGGCTGTTCGAGGTCGAGCAGGCTCCATCTCTCGGCCTGCCAGAAGTCGGCCCACCGGGCGTCACGCGGCGCCACCCCCATCTCCTCGGGGGTGTACTTGTGGCTGAAGTTCCGGGTGAGGCGGGCGTCCCGCTGGCACGCGAACACGTCCTCGTGGCGGGTCACGAGCCAGAGTCCCAGCGACTCCGCCCTGACGACGGGGGTGTTCTCCCGCAGGTGGTTGAGAACCGGGTAGGGGTTCCTCAGGAACTCCGGGTCGGTCGGATCGAAAATCGGCGCGTCCTGCAGCGAACTGCCCATGGTTCTTCCTTTCAACGTCGACGCGAGCCGGTGCGGCGGTGGGCCGGTGCACCGGCTCGCGGTTCCTCGGACGGCCTGCAGGCGGTCCGTTCAGCCGATGGGCGGCCCCAGCCGCTCGCACGCCTGCGCGATCCTTCTGCGCGAGAGCATCGCGTCCCTCGGACGGTTGACCGTGGTCGCACCGGTCAGCCGGTCGCCGAGCCGGTGCGTGACGAACAGGGCGCCGTCGCCGTCGTGTTCCACCTCGCTGTGCCCGCCCGCGAGGATGCGGCCGACGTGCTGGATCTTCATGTCCAGCTGGTCGGACCAGAAGTACGGCACATGCGTGAACGGGGTCCTGGACGCGTCCTCGCCCCGCAGCTCGCCCAGCAGGTTCGCGGCCGCCGCCGCACCCTGCTCGCGGGCGGTGCTCCAGTGCTCGACACGCATCCGGGCGCCGAAGGCGGGGTTGTGCCAGCGCGTCGCGTCACCGGCGGCGTAGACCAGGTCCGCCGAGGTCCGGCAGTAGGCGTCGGCCTCGATGCCGTCGCCCAGTTCCAGGCCCGATCCGGCCAGCCACCCGGTGGCCGGGCGCACTCCCACACCGGCCACGACGATGTCCGCCTCGATCGTCCGGCCGTCGTCCAGGACGACGGTGGAGACCCGCCCGTCGCCCCGGACCTCCGCCACCGAAGCCGACGTCAGCAGGGTGACCCCGCTGTCCCGGTGCGCGGCGCACACCCGCTCGGCGACGACGTCGCCGACCGCCGGGGCGAGCGGCAGCGGAAGCAGCTCGACGACGGTGACGTCGAGCCCCAGCCGGACGGCGGTCGCGGCCACCTCCAGGCCGATGAAACCGGCACCGACGAGCACGATCGACCGCGCGGTCTGCAGCGATCCGCGCAGTACGAGCGCGTCCTCCAGGGTGCGCAGCCGGCGCACCCTGGACTGCTCGTCCGGGAAGGGCAGCGGCCTGGACTCCGTCCCCGGGGCCAGGACGATGCCGGACGCCCGCAGCTCGGATCCGTCGCTCAGTCGCAGCACCCGCTCCCAGGGCTCCAGCTCGGTCACCGACGTGCCCAGGGAGAGGGTGACCCCCAGCCGGGACCAGTGCGCGGTGGACTGGAACTGCAACGCCGGAAGGTCGAGCCCGCCCTGAAGGACCTGCTTGGACAGCGGCGGCCGGTCATAGGGGAGGTGCGCCTCCGTCTCGATCAGCCGGATCTCCCCGTCATGGCCCTTGGCCCGCAGCGCCTGCGCGGCCGCGGTGCCGGCGACGGAACCGCCCACGACGCATATGCCCGACCGATCGCCCACGTCTTGCTCCAACTCGCCGGCCGACAGCGCCCGACCGGTATCCCATGACCCGCTCGCCAGCACTGGAAAGCTTCTGAAAAGTGCGTGGGGCAGGACCGGAGAGGCTTCCCGGCTCATGCCGCCACAGGGAACCTACGTCCGGGCGGCAAGTTTAGTCAAGCGTTTGACTTGCGTGGTGCATCGCGCTCAGCTGCCCCCTCGCGCGACCGAGTGGGGTGCTTGCCGGTCCGTACGGCGGCCTCGTCTCCACGTGAGCGTCCGGTCGCTCGGCCGGGGGAGGCAGGTGCCACGGCAGCGCGAACGGCCTACCATCTCGGGATGTTGAAGCAACAAGGTGACGGTGCCGTCTGCCGGGAAGAGGTCCCGGTGTGGCGCGTGCCCGGGATGCGACCTCTGCTGGCCTCGACCGCGCTCGGCTTCGCCGGTCTGTCGTTGCTGATGCCGGCCGCCCCCTTGTGGGCGCTCGAGGGCGGGGCGGACGAACTGGGCGCGGGCCTGGTCAACACCGTGCTGATGCTCTTCACGGTCATCGCCCAACTGCTGGTCGGCAGGATCCTCGGGCGTCTTGGCTGGCAGAGGTCCCTGGCCCTCGGCTCGTGCCTGCTCGGACTCCCCGCCCTGGGGCATCTGGTCACCAGCCAGGCGGGAGCCGTCATGGCCCTCGCGGCGGTGCGGGGCCTCGGCTTCGGAATCCTCACCGTGTGCGGTGCCAGCGGAGTGGCCGCGCTCGTCGAACCCGCCCGCCGCGGCCGCGCGGTCGGCGCGTACGGGCTCGCCATCGCGACGCCTCAGTGCCTGCTCATTCCCGTCGCGCCCTGGCTGGCCCAAAGCGTCGGATTCTGGCTGGTGTTCACGTGCGCGGCCGTGCCCCTGCTGGCCATCCCGCTGGCCCCGCGTGTGGCCCGCGCCCTGCACGACAGCGGCGACGTCTCTGGCGCACCCGTCGAGGCGCGTGACACGAGCCGGCTCCGCCGCGTCCTGGTCGGTCCGATCGCCGCGCTGCTCGTCATCACCGCGGCTGGTGGCGCCATCCTCACCTTCACGCCCCGTCTGCTGTCCGACTCGGTCGCCGTCTACCTCGCGCTGTTGGCGTTCACCGCGACGGCGGCGCTGTCCCGGTGGGGGTTCGGACATGTCGCGGACCGCAGGGGAGCGGCCCCGGCGATCGCCCCGCTGCTGTTCGCCGGCGCTGCCGGGCTGGCCGTGATCGGTGCGGGTGCGGCGGGTGGGTCCGGGGCGGCCGGGCCGGTCCTGGTGGTGGCCGGGATGTTCGTCGTGGGCGTCGCCTACGGGGGACTGCAGAACCTGACGCTGGTGCAGGCCTTCGCCGCGGCCGGAGAACGGGCGCGCTCCTCCGTCAGCGTCGCCTGGAACGTCGGTTTCGATGCGGGCACCGGGCTCGGCGCCTTCGCCGCGGGTGCGGTCGTCACCGTGAGTTCCTACACGGTCGCGTACACGGCTCTCGCCGCCGTGACCGCGGTCGTGGGTGCCTGCTGGGCGGCCGCGTGGTGGCGGAACCGCGGGGCGGCGGGGGGAGGGGCGCTGCGAAATCCTTGATGGGCGTCACGTAGTTGGGGGCGCTGTGAGTTCGCGCCCATGGGGTGGGGCCGTCGGGCCGCACACCGGCCGTTACGCGGTGGGGACTTGGAGCCGCGCGCTCGCCTTCAGGCAGCGGGATCCTGGGGCCGCGCACCGGCCTTTACCCGGCGGGGCCTTGGGGTCACGCGCTCGCCCTCACCCGGCGGGGCCCTGGGGCCGCGCACCGGCCGTTACCCGGCGGGGCCTTGGGGCCACGGGATCGCCCCCACGCAGCGGGACCCTGGGACCGTGCGCCGGCTCTTGCCCGGACGGGACTTGGAGCCACGCGCTCGGCCTCACGCAGCGGGACCCTGGGGCCGCGCGCCGGGCCTCACTCGGCGGACGCCCGCTCCGTGCGTGCGTCCGGTCCGCGGTGCGGCACTGAGGGTGGCCACCGGTTCGACCGGTGGCCGCCCGCGTCGTGCCGATCGGACGGTCGGGGATGCGCCCGACCACTCTCGCGTCGGCCCGCGCGTGTGGGCCGGCCCAGGAGGACTCCGGCCAGGACGAGTGCCAGCCCGCACAGTTGCTGGACCGTCAGCTCCTCTCCGGCGACCACCGTGCCGAGCAGCACGCCGGTGACGGGGTTGAGCAGTCCGACCAGCCCCACGGTCCCCGCGGGCAGGTGCCGCAGCCCGGTGAACCAGGCGGTGAAGGCCAGCGCGGTGGCGACCAGGGCGACGTAGCCGAACGCGAGGAGCGCCGGTGTGTCGAGCGGTGGCGGAGGTCCCTCCGCCACCGCGGCGACCGGCAGCAGGAACAGACCTCCGGCGGTGAGCTGCCAGGCGGTCGAGGCGAGCACGTCGGCACCTGTGTTCCACCGCTTGGCCAGGATGTGGCCGAACGCCGACACGAGCATGGCCGCGGCCGAGGCGAGCACTCCGGGCACGCTCACCCCTCCCACCCCCGTGAGCAGCATGAGGCAGACCCCGCCGAGTCCGATCGCGGCGCCGACCAGATGCGAGATGCCGGGCCGTTCGGACACCAGGGCCCAGGCGATGAGCATCATCGCCAGCGGGGACACCGCCATGACGGTCGAGGCGACGCTCGTCGGCAGCAGCTGGGAGGCGGCGTAGACGAGCACGAAGAACACGCTCACGTTGAGCAGCCCGAGCACGGCGGACCGCCACCACCAGGCGCCGCGTGGCCGCTGCCGGCACAGGGCCAGCAGGACGAGGCCTGCGGGCAGCGCCCGCAGGGCGGCCCCGAAGAGCGGGCGGTCCGGCGGCAGGAACTCATGGGTGACGAAGTAGTTGGTTCCCCAGGCCACCGGTGCGACCGCCGTCAGTGCCACCCAGCGAAGGTTAGTTTCCATGGAAGACAATATAGCTTCCGTGGAAGCTACTATGGTGTCCATGGACAATCCGCAACCGTTGGACCGAGTGGCCCGCATCCAGGCCGACTGGCGCCGTGAACGACCCGACGTCGACATCACCCCGCAGGGAGTGATCGGCCGACTGCACCGCCTGGCCGGCCGGCTGACCGAGGAGCTGTGCCTCGTCTACGGCCGCTACGGTCTGGGCGAGGGGGAGTTCGACGTTCTGTGCGCACTGCGCCGCGCCGGTGAGCCCTACGAGCGGGCGCCCGGCGAACTCGCCGCGCACACCATGGTCACCACCGGTGCGATCACGAAGAGGGTCGACCGCCTGGAGCAGGCCGGACTCGTCGCCCGCCGCCGTTCCGCCGACGACCAGCGCGGCCGGATCGTCGCCCTCACCCGGCCCGGACGCGAACTGATCGACCGGGCGTTCACCGACCACATGCGCAACGAACGCCGCCTGCTGGACCTGCTGACGTCCACCGAGACCGAGGCACTCGAAACGCTGCTCACCACGTGGCTCTCCCGCATGGACGATCCGCACCCTTCCGACGCCGGCGAATGACCCGCCGCGCGCCGGGCCGGCCCTCGCGGTGGGCTCAGCCAATCCAGTGGATCTCCGTCGGCTGGTGTGCATGTCTGTGACGGTCGAGGCAACTCGCCGGGGAGTGTCGTGCGCTACGGGGAAGATTGCCCTTTTCCGTGCAGTTCGTGCAGCCGGCAGAGATCGAGGTATTCCATGAGCGCGCAGTCGGCGGAGGGTACGGGCGCCAGGACGACATCGGACCTGGTCGTCGAGCGGCTGCTGGAGTGGGGGATCGACACCTGCTTCGGGATCTGCGGTGATCAGGTCAACGGGTTCTTCGAAGCACTGCGCACTCATCCGCGCATGCGGTTCGTGCATGTACGGCACGAGGAGAACGCGGCACTGGCCTGCGTGGGATACGCCAAGTTCACCGGCCGCCCCGCCGCGTGCGTGGCCACGGCGGGGCCGGGGGCGGTGCACCTGCTCAACGGCCTGTACGACGCCCGGATCGACGGCGCGCCGGTCGTCGCGATCACCGGGCTGTCGTACCACGACACGATCGGCGCTCACTTCCTGCAGGATCTGCCCTCCGACCGGCTGTTCGAGCACGCCTGCCTGTACTCCGAACGGATCATGGGCCCCACGCACGCCGTGCCGACCACCGACCTGGCTGTGCGCAGTGCCCTGATGAACCGCACCCCCTCGCATCTGGCCATCCCCATCGATGTCCAGTCCTTCACCCTCGAGCAGGACACCGCGTCGCCGAAGAACGTGCCCGGGCATCTGTCCCTGGCTTCCCAGCCGTTCACCGTCATCCCGCCCGAGGAGCAACTGCGGGCCGCCGCCGAGGTCCTCAACTCCTGTCAGCGCGTCGCGATCTGTGCCGGCGCGGGTGCCCGTGGGGCCGGTGATCTGCTGGAGCAGGTGGCGGAGGCGCTGGGCGCGCCGATCGCCAAGGCCGGACTGGGCAAGGACTGCGTGCCGGACGACAGCCCCTACACCACCGGCGGGATGGGGCTGATCGGCACCCGAGCCTCGCACGAGGCGTTCGAGGGCTGTGACGGCTTTTTGATTGTGGGTTCCTCCACCCCGTACTACGAGTTCTGGCCCAAGCCGGGGCAGGCCCGTGGGGTGCAGATCGATCTGAACGCCGACCGCATCGGCATGCGCTATCCGGTCGAGGTCGGCCTGGTCGGCCATGCCGCTGTGGTGCTGGAACGGTTGCTGCCACTGCTGGAACGCAAGAGCGACCGCTCCTTCCTCCAGCGTGCTCAGGACACCTACCGGCGGTGGTGGGAGCTGATCGGCGAGCAGGCGGCGGGCTCGGGCGTTCCGATGCGTCCGCAGGTGGTGACCTGGCAGCTGTCCAAGGCCCTGCCGGACGGAGCGATCGTCACCGGGGACGCGGGCACGGTGACCGCCTGGGGCGGCCGCCTGCGGCTGCGCAAGGGGATGCAGTACTCCTTCTCGGGCACCCTGTGCACCATGGGCTCCGCCCTGCCCTACGCCATCGGCGCCCAGTGCGCCCACCCCGACCGGCCGGTGATCGCCTTCACCGGGGACGGCTCGATGAGCATGGGCATGGGCGAGCTGGCCACCCTCGCCCAGCACGACCTGCCCGTCAAGGTGGTCGTGCTCCGCAACAACTCCCTGGCCCTGGAAGTGTGGGAACAGACCGCGCTGCTGGGCAACCCGCAGATGGGCTGCGAACTGCACCCCATCGACTTCGCGGCCGTCGCCCGCGCCTGCGGCCTGCGCTCCTTCCGCATCGAGGACCCTTCAGAGGCGGAGAAGGTCTTCGCCGAGGCGATGGCGTTCGACGGGCCGTGCCTGATCGAAGCGGTCACCGATCCCTACGAGGCACCCTTCGGCGAGTCCCTGCTGCCCGCCCACGCCCAGCACATCGCCGAGGCCTTCGGCAAGGGCGAACCCGCGGCCTCCGTGATGGCCCGCAACCTCCTCGAACCCGACCGTGTCGCCCTCTCCCCGGCCCTGCAGCAGCACCACGACGACCTTTCCGCCTACCAGTGATCACGTGCCCGATGAGCTCAGGGACGCCTCCGCAGTCGCTGTGAGACGCGTCCTTGGAGTCTGCTCCACCCTCGGGGAGGACGACACCACAGCAGGCAGCTCCACAGCCTCGTACAACGACGGGAACGCCTCATGCAGATCGATCTCTCCGGCCGCACTGCTCTGGTCACCGGTTCCACCCAGGGCATCGGGCACGCCATCGCCACCGGCCTCGCCCGCGCGGGCGCCCGCGTCGTCGTCAACGGCCGCGGCGAACAGCGCGTCACGGAGGCCGTCCGCACCGTACGCGCCGAATCCGGCAGCGACGACGTCTCCGGCGCCGCGGGAGACCTGGCGACGGAGGAGGGCGCCGCCGCCGTGCTGGAGGCCGCGCCCGCGGTCGACATCCTCGTCAACAACCTCGGCATCTTCGGCACAGCCGCTCCGCTGGAGATCGACGACGCCGAGTGGCGCCGATACTTCGAGGTCAACGTCCTCTCCGCCGTCCGGCTCATCCGCGCGTACCTGCCCGGCATGAAGGAACGGGGCTGGGGGCGCGTCCTCAACCTCGCCAGCGACTCGGCCGTGGCCATCCCCGCGGAGATGATCCACTACGGCATGACGAAGACCTCGCTGCTCGCCGTCAGCCGCGGGTTCGCCAAGGACGCCGCCGGCACCGGAGTCACCGTCAACTCCGTCATCGCGGGCCCCACCCACACCGGCGGCGTCGAGGGATTCGTCCGCGAACTCGTAGGCGACGAACTGCCGTGGAACGAGGCGCAGCGCGAGTTCATGGTCAAGCACCGTCCCCAGTCGCTGCTGCAGCGCCTCATCGAGCCCGAGGAGATCGCCAACATGGTCGTCTACCTGGCATCGCCCCGCGCCTCCGCCACCACGGGTGGCGCCGTACGCGTCGACGGCGGCTACGTCGACTCGATCCTGCCCTGATCCCGACGCCGGTCATGGCGGACCCGCCCGCCCCGAGCGCTCGTCGCTCGGCGCATCGCGCCCCGGGTCGGCAGCGACGTCGCGGCTGCCGACCCCGCCCATGGCGGTGCTGTCAGCGCAGCGGGTCGTAGGGCGTCAGGTCGATTCCCGGATCGGCGCGGCGGGCCAGTCGTGCCGCGACCGTACCCGCGTAGGGGCCCATCGTCAGACCGGACGCTCCCAGGCCGTTGCCGGGCGTGAAGACCGCGAACTGGCCGGTCGTGCTGCCGCGGTCGCGGCACTGCCCGCACCGGCCGACGTCGCGCGCCCGGCGCCCGTGAATCCACCAGGACCACGTCCACCCCGGCCCGCACCAACTCGTAACCGGCTGCCGCTCCGACGATCCCGCTGCCGACGACCACCACACGCATGTTCTGCCCCTCCCGGTTGGACCGGCTCCTTCCCCACCGGACGGCGAGTAAGGCATTGCCCACCGGGCTGGACACATGCGTGAGCGGTGTCAGGCCGGCGCGTCGGCTTCGAGGATCTTCGCCAGTTGCTCCACCGTGGAGTGGATCTCGCGTTGCAGGCCGGCGAGGTCGAGTCCGTTGTCGCCGAGGACGGTCAGCAGTGCGCGTTCACCGATGGCCTGGATGACGACATGCCGCCCGGCGCTCCGGGTGGCCACGTCACGCAGCACCCCGCCCCCGGCCTCGTGCGCCATGCGCTGGCCCAGGCTGTGCGTGGCGGCGGAGAGCGCGGCTATGGATTCCGGCTGGACGGCATCGCTGTCGGAGGCGACCAGCAGGCCGTCGACGGTGGAGATGACCGTCTCGTTCACTCCCATCACCTGCTCCCGCAGTGCGGTCAGGACCTCGACGAGCGGTTCGGGCTGGTGGACGGTGGACATCGGCGCTCCTGAGGGTGGGAGGTGAGCTGCTGCACATGCGGTTGGTCAGGACAGGGCCTTGAGGCCCGCGAAAACCCGGTGCAGAAGGAGCAGGTCGGGTTGGTGGTCTGCGAGGTCGTCCGGCGGGTTCGGCAGCGCGGAGCCGGTGCCGGGCCGGCGGATGGCGAGCGGGGGATGGGCGAGCGGCGCCGGGTCCAGCAGCGGGTCGGGGCTCACGCGCTGTCCGTTCGGTGCAGGTGATGTGTTCCGGGGCTGCGCCGGGGCAGCGGGCGGTCGGTGGGAGGCGGCACGTCGTGGCCCTGGTGTGCGGGCCGGCGCGGTGCGGTGCTCGGGCGGCCGGCCATGGCCGGCTTCTCGCGGTGCAACAGCCCCAGTTCGGCCATCCGGGCCAGGTCCAGCATGACCGCGTAGGTCCCCCGCCCCAACGCGAACGCGATGTCCCGCGGGGTGCGGCGCCCGTTGGCGACCCCCAGCAGCGTCGCATAACGGGACGGGACGGACGCGGGCCGGTCCGCGTCCGGGCGGACCCGAGTGCGCGCGAACTCGGCGGGCGGTCCCCACAGTCGGCTCAGGAGCAGCAGACGCCGCGAGGTCTCGGCCGCGAGAAGGTGCGGTTCGAAGGCCGGTCCGACGACCGTCGTCGGCATCGGCTCCGTCACCTCCCAGTCCCCGGGAGGGCTGAGCGCGAGGGCGAAGGCGCCATCGAACACGGCTGCCGTGCAGACGATTTCGAACTCCTCCGAGGCCAGCAGGCCACGCGCCTGAAGCTCGGCGCCGACTCCGCCTCCGACTCCGCTCTCGGCCGCGCAGGCGGACCTCCAGGAGGCGTCGTCGACACGACCGGACGCGAGCAGGAGGGACTCGACGCTCGGTGCGCCGGGGGTTTCCACGGCGACGATCCGGCCGTCGCGCAGATGGATCCTGCCGCCGGGCGCGCCGGAGATGACGACCGTGCCGGAATGGCCCTCGTCGTACAGCGTGGTGAGCAGGGCCGGGACGTTGCGCGGGCCGTCGGTGCGGGTGCTCATCCCGTCGCCTTCGCCACGTACAGGTCCAACTGACGCAGAACCAGGGCCAGGTTGGCCTGGTCGCGCTCCAAGGCCGCCATCAGCAGCAGGGGATCGCCCGGCCGGGGGATCGCCCTGAGGACGAGCTGATGCCGGGTGCCCGTGATGACCATGCTCTCCAGTTCCCCTTGTGCTCCGGCCAGGTGGAGCCGGTCGCCGACGAACGCGACAAGCCGACTGCACTCGGCAGCGTCCATCTCCCCCGTGCCGGATTCGCCGTAGGTCAACCCGGTGACCGCGTCGACGAGGGCAGCGCCTGTGACTCCCGGCACTTCGAGCAGGCGGCACAGGGAGTCTTCGACTGAGGACACCGGCATCCTTTCACAAACCCTTCACATTCGGCCAGAAAGCACAGTAGTTTAAGCCAGACGTTCCAGGACAGGTTGTCCGGCGAACTTTTTCTGACACGGCCTCAGTGCCGCGTCACACAGCACGAAGGGCAAGAACATGAGCATCGAGACCGCACTCAAGGAAGCCATGGCGATCGAGGGAGCGATCGGTGTCGCCCTGGTCGACTATGAGAGCGGCATGTCGCTGGGCACCCTCGGGGGTGGCCATGGACTGGACCTGGAAGTGGCCGCCGCCGGCAACACGGAGGTCGTGCGCGCCAAGACGCGGACGCTGAGCACCCTCGGCATGAACGACTCGATCGAGGACATCCTGATCACCCTCGGCGAGCAGTACCACCTCATACGCCCCCTGACCAACAGCGACGGGAGCCTGTTCCTCTACCTCGCGCTCGACCGGACCCGCGGCAACCTGGCCCTCGCGCGCCACTCGCTCAAGCGCATCGAGGCCACCCTGGACGTCTGACCGGCTCCACCCCGAAGGCGCGGCTGAAAGCCGTCGGCGAGGGGAGCGGCATGCTGGGAGCCATTGGTCTGGACGGGATACAGGAGTCGGTGTTCCGCGCCCCCGTGGCGGTGGGCACCGCGGAGGATGCCCGACCTGGCTCACCGGCTGGCGCTTCCCGAACCGGACACCGAACAGGCCCTGCACCGGCTGGAACACGGCGGCCTGGCCACCCAGTCCTGGTCCCGCGCCGACGGCTGGGTGGCGGCGCTGCCCGCGGTGGCGCTGGGGGCGCCGCCGCGGGCAGCGCCATGAACTGGAGCAGGCGGAGCGGGCGGCCGCGCGCGGGACGGCTCAGCTCAGCAGTGCGTCGAGACCCCCTCTGGGCAAGGTCGAACGCACGTATGATGGAGCGCGTCGACACCCGGCTGCCGGGCGCATGTCGAACGCCCCGGGCTCGCCAGGCCCACCATCCAGGCACACGAGGTCCGATGGGCCCGGAGCCCCGCGAGCAGCACCGGAGAAACCGCGATGACCGGCTCCCGACTGGCCAAAGCACTGGGAGCCGTCCTCTCGTTCGCCGTGCTGGCGCTGCTCAGCCTCTACGCGGTGGGAAAGCTGTCCACGGACTCCCTCCTGGGCACCAGCGCCCGGGCAGGCGTCGGCGGACTCCTCGCCACCGCGACCCTGTACCTGATCAGATACCTGACGCGCCTCGTTCGCGCCGACCGCCGGAGAGAGGCGGGCCCGGGCAGTGCGACTGACTGACCGGGAGAGCGGCATCGGCCTTCGGCCGCTCCGATACCAGTTCCCGGTGGCCCGTGGTGACCGCTGGGATGACAACTGGCTCGTCATCCGGGCCGAAGTCACTGCTCCGGCGGCAAGCTGGTCCTTCACGGATGCGTGTCTACTGGTCGACGAGGCCCGGAAGTTGTCCGCGTGGCTGCGTGCAGTCGCGGACGGGAGGAGGCCGGACGCGAAGCCGGACTCGGAGGGACTGCTCGCCCCGGACCTTTCCTTCCTCGAACCGGTCCTCGCCTTCAGCCAGGTCCGGTGGCACGACGGCACGGGAGTGCTGCGGGTCCACCTGTCGCTCGAGGCCCTGCCTCCGCAACTGCAGCACGACGAAGACCTGGATCTCCATCAACACGTGATCGAGATCGAGACGGACCGGACCGAACTCATGCGGGCGGCCGAGGAATGGGACCGGCTGCTCGCACGGTTTCCCCTGCGCTGACGCTGCGGTTCAGCCGGCTTCATCGGATGTTCGGCGTGGGAATGCGGGTGGCGGCCGCCCTGACCAATCAGCCTCGAAGCGCGGCCGTGTCCGCCTCGGCGGCCGAGGCGATCAACTGGTCGACCAGGGCGATCAGGACGTCCCGGCACGACTCGCGGTCACGTGCGTCGCACAGCAGTACCTGTGCGTGTTCGGGCAGCGCCAGGGACTCCCGGATCTCCTCCGGCGGATAGGGGTGCTCCCCATGGAAGCCGTTGACGCCGACGACGAACGGAATGTTCCGGCTCTCGAAGAAGTCGATGGCGGCGAAGCTGGTCTCCGGCCGGCGGACGTCGATCAGGACGACCGCGCCGAGCGCGCCCACGGCCAGGTCGTTCCACATGAACCAGAACCGCTGCTGACCGGGTGTGCCGAAGAGATACAGCACAAGGTCCGAACTCACCGTGATCCGGCCGAAGTCCAGGGCCACGGTGGTGGCTTGCTTGTGCTCGATGCCGTCGAGATCGTCGACGCCCAGACCCGCGGCGGTCAGCGGTTCCTCGGTGCGCAGCGGGACGATCTCGCTGACCGACCCGACCATGGTGGTCTTGCCGACCCCGAAGCCCCCGGCGATCAGTATCTTCGCCGTGTCGGGGGCCGACGACGGCCGAACGGTGGTGTCAGAGCCGGTCAAGGCCGTCCCTCACTTTCTGCAGAAGGTCCAGGTCCAGGGTGCGGGAGACCGGGGACGGCCGACGGACGCTGATCCGTCCCGCGTCCAGCAGATCGCAGAGCATGATCACCACCACGCTCACCGGAAGATCGAGATGGGCGGCGAGCTCCGCCACAGTGATGGACTCCGCGCACCGCTTCAGGATCCGCGCGTGTTCGGGCTGAAGCCGGGCGGCCCGCTCGGGCGGCGGATCCACCGCCGTCACCATCGTGATGAGGGTGAAGTCGGCGCGGCTTGGACGGGTGCGTCCACTGGTCAGGGTGAACGGCCGAACGAGCCGTCCCGCCGCGTCGCCTCCGCTCACCTCACTCGCCGTCGCCGGACGCGTCGGCACCCGCACGCGGGGCCGCACTCAGGTGCTCGCCGATCTTCTTCACCAGCATGTTCATCTGGTACGCCACCACACCGACATCGGCGCCCGGGCCGGTGAGAACGACCAGATGGGCGCCCGGTCCGGCCGAGGTGAGAATCAGATAGGTGTGGGCCAGCTCGATGAGCGCCTGCCGCACCGGGCCGCCGCCGAAGTCCATGCTGACGCCCTTGCTGAGGCTCATCAGGCCGGACGAGGTCGCCGCCAGGCGCTCGGCGTCGTCACGAGGGAATCCGGTGGACTTGCTGACGACCAGTCCGTCCTCGGAGAGCACGACGGCGTGGTTGACGTCGGCGACCCGCTCCACGAGACCGGTCAGCAACTGGTCGAGCTGGGTGTGTGTGGCGGGGGTGGGGCGTGTCATATGGGTGTCCTTCATGTGCGGTCGGCGGACGAAGTCGAAGTCGAGGGAGGATGTCCTCCGGGCTCGAACACGGTCGAGGCCTCGGGGACGGCGGTGCCTGCGGCGGGAACGCGACGGTCGGGGCCGTCCGGTTCGGCGGTGCCTGCGGCGGGAGCGTGACCGTCGGGGCCGTCCGGTGTGGCGGCCTCCTCCGGTTCGGAGGCCCGCTCCGGGGTGTCGTCGTCCTGTGCCCGGCGTGTGCCGCGCTGGAAGCCGGCCAGCGAGGAGGCGGCGCGTTCGGCGGTGAAGTCGTCGAGGGGGTCGTCCTTGACGTCGGGCGCCAACTCCCCACGCAGCTCGGCGGCCAGGCTGGTCTGCGGAACCCGCCGCGGCAGCGGCGAGAGCCCCGGCTCGCGTGTCCGTTCCGCCTTGCCTCCGCCTTCACCCGCACGGGAGGCATTCTGCCCTGTGGACGGCGTCCTTCGCCGGGTAGTGGCGGCGGGGGCCGGGGTCTTGGCGGTCCGTTCCGGACTCGCCGGCGCGGGCAGCCGCCCGGGCCCGGACGTCTGAGGCTGCGTCTGCGGGGAGCCGGTCGCCTCGTGCACCACGATCTCGTGCGGGACGAGCACGATCGCGCTGGTGCCGCCGTAGGGCGAGGAGCGCAAGGTCACGGTGATGCCGTGCCGGGTGGCCAGGCGGGCGATCACGAACATACCGAGCCGCAGGTCGTCGGCGAGCGCCACCACATCGAACTGGGGAGGCTCGGCCAGATGAGCGTTGAGCTGGGCGTAGTCCTCCTCGGACATACCGAGGCCGCGGTCCTCGATCTCGATGACGAGACCCTTGGCCACCATCGCGGCCCGCACTCCGACGGGGCTCGGCGCGGCGGAGTACGCGGTCGCGTTGTCGATGAGCTCGGCCAGCAGGTGGATCACGTCGGCCACGGCGGGCGGCGCGAGGTACACCTCCTCTTCGGTGTGCACCTCCACCCTCTGGTACTCGGCGACTTCCCCGACGGCACCGCGCAGGATGTCGATGAGCGCGACCGGTTCGGTCCAGCTGCGGCGGGGCTGCTCGCCGCTGATGATGACGAGGTTCTCCTCGTAGCGGCGCAACTGGCTTGCCGTGGAGTCCAGTTCGTACAGGCCCTGGAGGAACTCCGGGTCCTGGTGGCGTCTTTCCAGCGCGTCGAGCTTGCTGAGCTGGAGGTTGATCAGGTTCTGGCTCTGCCGGGCGATTCCGAGGATCACCTTCTGGAAACCGCGCCGGGTGTCGGCGAGTTCCACCGCGGTGTGCACGGCCGTGCGCTGCGCGGCGTTGAACGCCTGTGCGACCTGGCCGAGTTCGTCGGTGCCGTAGTCCAGTGGCGGCGTCGCGGACTCCACGTCCACCTTCTCGCCCCGCTCCAACCGGGCCACCACGTCGGGGAGCCGCTCCTCGGCCAGGCGGAGCGTGGCGAGCCTCAGGCCCAGCAGACGCCGGGAGAGGGACCGGGTGATCCGCCAGGACATCCCGACGCACACGACCAGGGCGGCCAGGCCCGCCGCGCTCAGGACGGCGGCCTTCAGCAGCAGTCCGTACGCCCGGTCGGCACTGCGGTCGAGCAGCTCGGCCGTCTGCTGCTGGATCATTGCCGCGTACTGGACGGACAGCTTGTCGATCGCGGCGGTCCACCGCTGGTGCGAGTCCGGCAGCGTGATCCCGCCTGCGCCGGTGGCCTTCTCGCGGGCGGAGAGCACCTGGTCCTCGACGCTCTCCAGCGTCCGCCACTCCGCCGACTGAAGGATCCGTTCGGTCTGTGTCTTCGTGCTGCCCTGGAGCGAGGGGACGATCTGGTCCTCGACCAGCCAGCGGCGGGTGTGGACCAGTTGGGCGAACCTGTCCCACGCCTCCTGGTCCATGTGCTTGGACGACCACACCAGGGTGAGCTGTGCGTCCTCCTGGGAGATCAGCTCCGCGGCGTGCTCCAAGGCCACGAGCGGGCCGGCCTGGGAGGTGAGGTCGCCGTCGTCGACCTGGGACAGTTCCTGGAAGGCGTGGATCTGGTCGTCGATGATCGCGGTGTACTGGTCCAGGGCCTGCTCACCGGTGATGTCCGTCGGCTTGTCCACCTGGCCCCGGTAGTACTCCAGGCTGCCCACCGACGCGACGACCGAGTACATCCGGTTCTTGATGCGGGCGGGGGCCTGCCGGATCGAGTCGGCATGGCGGACCAGCTCGGCCACAGCCTTGTCCGTGGTCCTGCGCTGCGCGTCGAGAGCGGCCCGGGAGCCGTGCGGGGACGCCAGCCACGCCGCCGACAGCCCGCGCTCCTGCTGGAGGGTGAGCGCCGCGTCGGTGCCCATGGCGCCGGTCGACCTGCTCAACGCCGTCTGTGAGCGCAGCCGGAGCCCCTCGGAGAACATCTGGGTCGTGGTCACACCCCACATGGCGGAGAGCGCGACGGTCGGGACCAGGGCCAGGAGAACCAGCGAGAGCCGAATGGAACCGAGACGGCGCCGGGGACCTGTCGGTGTCTGTGGAGACATCATCGTCCTAGAGCGATCTGCGGGGAGACAGGGACGGGGTAACGAGAAAGCGGGGCAATGACGCGTCCGGGAGGGGACGGCAGGCACGGGATGCCGTCCGCGCGGGTGACCGGGCGGACGGAGAAGGACCGTGTCGTCATGTCACCGGCGCCCCGAGCACGTCGTTTCCTCAGCGCGTGCCGTTGGCGGCCAGCTTGGCCACCGACGCGACGTTCGCCTTGGTCACGAAGGCGGGACCGGTGAGCACCGGTGCGACACCGCCGCCGCTGACATTGCCGTTGGACTTGTAGAGCCACAGCGCGTCCACGGCGAGGTAGCCCTGCAGATAGGGCTGCTGGTCCACCGCGAACTGCACGTCTCCGACCTGAACCGCCTTGACCAGGTCCTTGTTCAGGTCGAAGGTGGCGACGTGCGCCTTGCTGCCCGCCTTGTGCACGGACTTGACCGCGGCCAGGGCGAACTGTGCGCCGTTGGTGACCACTTCGTCGATGTCGGGGTCCAACCGCAGTCGGGCCGCGACCGATTCGGTCAGCGCGTCCATGTCGGTGCCGTCGCTGTAGAGCAGGTCGGTCCGGCCGTCGAAGGCCTTCTTCACGCCGGCGCAGCGCGCCTCCAGCGCGATGTTGCCCCGCTCGTGGATGACGCACAGGGCGTGCTTGGCCCCCATGTCGTCCAGCTTGTCCCCGACGGCCCGGCCCGCGACGCTCTCGTCCTGGCCGAAGTACTGCAGCACACCACTGGAACGCCAGGCGCCGATACCCGAGTTGATGCCGACCACGGGGATGCCCGCCGCCTTGGCCTCCGCGATCGGCCCCTTCATCGCGTCCGGCTTGGCCAGGGTCAGCGCGATGCCGTCGACCCCGTCACGGATCGCGTCCCGCACCAGCTCCGCCTGCCGGGCGGCATCGGGGTCGCTCACGTACGTCAGCTCGATGCCGTCCTTCGCGGCGGCCACCTCGGCGCCCCTGCGGACCAGTTGCCAGAAGGCGTCCCCCTCGGCCTCGTGGGTGACCATGGCGACCTTGAGCCCGGCCCCGCCGGACCCCCGCTTGCCCGGCCCGTCGTCGGAGCCGCCGGAGCCGGAGCAGCCGGCCAGGAGCAGACAGACGGCGACCGCGGCCGTCACGGCGGTGCCGGGGACGGATCTGCGGTAGGTGTGCGGGGGAGGGGTGTTCATGAGGGTGCGGCACCTCACTGTGCGGCCGAGCATGGAGCAAACGGGGGCTGGACGGGGCGGAGGGCCTGCGGACGTACGAACGGGCGGTTGGCTCTCGTTGAGCCGGAGCCAACCGTGTGCGACCTCCGGTAGTCAAGTGATCCGCGACCTATTGTGGCTTGTTGCTGCCGCATTGTGATCATCTGCCTTTTCGGCGGCACGGGCGAGTTGAGGCACGTCCGGTGCGCCGGGCGCCTGTACGCAGGCGGCCAGGGGCAGTCGACCTTGCCCGTCCTTTCGGCGCGCGTCTATAGTCCGACGCGTTGGCGAGCGGCGGCCGCGGAGGTACGAGGAGCGGCGCCCCGAACTCGGCCGGAAACAAAGGCTGACCGTCTGACGTCGGCGTGCGCCCAGAATCAGGTCGCACCGTTTGTGCGAGGGCTGTCCGAGAGTGTTGCCGGACGGCTTCGGACCCGTGCCCGCGCGATCCCGGCCGGCCTTCCGATCAGCGGCTGGGCGCGTCCTCGTCGTCGGCCCCGTCGTCCGGGTCGCGCTGCGTCCCGCGGGTCAGACGGGTGGCGAGCCGGTAGTCGACGAGGACGTCGCGGTACTCCCGGCCGGGTGTGACCCTGTCGGGGAGGTTGGTCCGCTCGCTGCGGGACGACGACTCCCGTTCGCCGGACCCGGGGAAACGGACGGCCGTCCGGGGTTCCTCCTCGAAGCGGAGACGGTCACCGTGGACCGTCGCCTCGAACGAGAGGTCCGGTTCCGGGGATCCCCCGCGGGAGCCGTGCCCGGCGGGGGAGTGACTCGCCGGCTCGGTGGCAGCGGTGTCGCCGGGCCCTCGGCTGCCCGCCGTTCAAGGTGGTTCTTCCCGACGCTCCGGGGCGCGGCGGCGGGCGGGCGGAGCGGGCTTCTCCTCATGGCCGTCGCCATCGCCGCCGTCATGGCGGGGACGGCGCGCCTGGGCTGTCCGGCCCCGCTCGGTGCCGCCGCTTCCACCGGCGGCCCTCCGCGCGGGCCCGGCCGCCCGCCGGACCGCACCGCGCCCGGCCGCCACAGCACCGCGCGCGGCGCGGCGCGCTGCGGCCGGGGCGCCCTCCGCGGAGTCCTCGGCGGTGTCGGCGGGTCGCCGCGCAGGGCTACGTGTAGACCGGTCGGCCGCCTCGTGTGCGGTGTCGGTGGTCCGTCGTGCCGTGCCGCGCGTGGCCTGGGATGCTGCCTCGCCTGCGGTGTCGGTGGTCCGTCGCGTCGTGCCACGCGTGGGCTGGTGGGTCGCCTCGTCTGTGGTCTCGGCGAGCCGCTGTGCCGTGTCACCCGCCCTCTGGTCAGCTGCCTCGCCTACGGTGTCGGCGGTTTTGTCGGCCGCCTCGCCCGCCGTGCCGACCGCCTCACCAGTGGTGGCCTCCGCCTTCGACGCGGTACGCCTGGCGGCCCGGCCGCTCTCCCGAACCGCGCCACCGACGTCCTCGCCAACGTCGCCCACGGCCCGGCCCGCCTGGCCGCCGACATCCCCGACGGCGCGTCCAGCCTCGCCGCCCACGTCCTCAACGGCGTCACCCGCTCCCCGGCCGACGCCTTCCACGGCTGAGCCTGCTCCCCGGCCCACGTCTTTGACGGCGCCGCCCGCTCCGCGTCCGACGTCCTCCACGACGGACTCGGCTCCCTGGCCGACGTCCTCCACCGCCGCGCCCGCGCCCCGGCCCACGTTCTCAACGGCGCCGCCCATTCCCCGACCGACGCCTTCCACCCCCGCGCCCGCTCCCTGGCCGACGCCCTCCACAGCTGTGCCCGCACCCCGCCCCACGTCCTCGACGGCGCCGCCTGCTCCGCGTCCGACGTCCTGGACGGCGGACCCGGCGCCCTGGCCGACATCCTCCACCGCCGACCCCGCCCCCCGGCCCACGTCCTCGACGGCCCTCCCCGCGCCGCTGCCCAGTTCGCCTACGGCCTGCCGGGCGCCGCCGCCGACGTCCTGCACCGCCGACCCGACGCCCCGGGCCAGCTCCTCCAGGATCTGCGGGTTGCGGTCGAGGGTGGTGAGCACTCGGTTGATGATCATTGCGACGTTGTCGAGCCTCACCTTGAGCTGGGCCTGCGCCTCCACGCCTGTGATGGCCAGGTGGACCCGCCCGAGGGCGACGTCGGCACCTACGTTCAGCTTCAGCAGGTCCAGGACCTCGGCCTGGAGCGAGACGTGGGCCCGCAGGTTCTCCACGTCCAGGTCGATCTCGTCGACCTTCAGCAGCGGAACGTCGAGGAAGACGTCGGGCGCCGAATCGGCCCCGCCACCGGGGACGAAGGCGTCCTCGTCACCGACGTACTCCGCCTCATCGCCCTCTTCCTCGTCGTACAACCCGGGCTCGGCGTACTCGTCGGAGTCCTCGGCCTCCTCCTCGTCGTACCCCTCGGGGTCCTCGACGGGACCCTCGTCGTTCTCGGCGTCGTCGTGCATCCCTGCACCTCCGCGAGCTCGACGGATGATTCACCCCGTTCATCCCAGTATGGCGTGCCGTCGTGCGGCGACAACGGCGGAGGAAGGCCGCCGTCACCGCCGTAGCGGACGCGCTCGGTCATGCCCTGGCGGGCCCACGGGAGAGCTCGCGGCGAGGGAGGCGGCAGCAGGCTGATGGGCCGAACGGGTGAAGCCCGCCCATCGGTCCGGCCCACACCGCGTGCGTCACTCACCAGTCCCGGGTGGCGATCAGCTCCTCCACGTCCGCGTCCGTGAAGCCGTAGGCCGACGCTACGAACCAGAAGTCCTCGGCGATCTCCTCCCGTGCGACCGTCTCGATCTCGCTTCCGGCCGCCTCGAACTCCGCCTCCAGCAGGTTGAACTCCTCCGTCGCGGCCTGGGTGAGCGGATACAGGGCCGCCAGATCCGACGGCCGCTCGGCCTCGACCCGCTCGCACAGCCGCAACAGGATCGCCCGGCCCTTGTCGACGACGTGATCGGGGAAGTACGCGTCCTCGTACAACGGCCGCAGAAACGCGTGCCCCGCCACCTGCTGATTCGTGATCGGCACAGCGATCCCTTCCCTGTAGAACGACTGGTCCGCCGATCATGCACCAGCCCACTGACAACAGGAGTTGCCAGGTCCGCACGCCGCTTCGGGGGAGCGCCGCCGGAGTGCGTCGTCCTAGTCTCGGTGCCATGACTACCCCGCCCTCCGCCACCGCCGCGGCCCTCGAGTCCCGCCGTACCGTGACCGCCGCCGTCGTCCAGGCGGCCGCCCCGCTGTTCGACACACAGGCGGCGCTGAAACGAGCCGAGGAACTCATCCGGGAGGCCGTCGGCGACCGGGGCGCGGAGGTCGTCGTCCTGCCCGAGGCGTTCCTCGGCGGCTATCCCAAGGGCCTGGACTTCGGCATCACCGTGGGCAGCCGTACCCCGGCCGGCCGTGAACTCTTCCGCCGCTACCACGCCGCCGCCATCGACGTCCCCGGCCCCGAGACGGACAGCCTGGCCGCCCTCACCCGGGAACTCGGCTGCCACGCCGTCGTCGGCGCCGTCGAACGCCAGGGCGGCACCCTCTACTGCGTCGCCCTGTTCTTCGGCCCCGAGGGCTACCTGGGCCTGCACCGCAAGCTCATGCCGACCGCCGCCGAACGCTACCTGTGGGGCCAGGGCGACGGTTCCACCCTCCCGGTCGTCGACACCGGCACCGCCCGCCTCGGCGCGGCCATCTGCTGGGAGAACTACATGCCGCTGTTCCGCACGGCCATGTACGCCAAGGGCGTCGACCTGTGGTGCGCGCCGACGGTGGACGACCGCGACGCCTGGCAGGCGAGCATGCGGCACATCGCCCTGGAGGGCCGCTGCTTCGTCCTCAGCGCCAGCCAGTACCTGCGCCGCGAAGCCCTGCCCGCCGACCTCCACCCCGTCCAGGGCGACGCGCCCGACACCGTCCTGATCGGCGGCGGCTCCGTCATCGTCTCCCCGCTGGGCGAGGTCCTCGCCGGCCCGCTGCGCGGCAGCGAGGGCATCCTGACCGCCGAACTCGACCTCGACGACCTCGCACGCGCCCGCTTCGACTTCGACCCCACCGGCCACTACGCGCGCCCCGACGTGTTCACCCTCCACGTCGACGAGTCGGCCCGCACCACCGTCACCAGCTCCTGAAAGGCCCTAGCCGATGCGTACCCCCGCGCCGCCCACACGGACGCGCGGGTCACCCGCGCGCAGCGTCACCGTGAGTTCGCCGGGGCGGCCCAGGTCCTCGCCCTGACGCAGGGTGAGGACGGCGTCCTCGGGGACCAGGCCCAGCTCACGGGCGTACGCGCCGAACGCGGCGGCCGCGGCGCCGGTCGCCGGGTCCTCGACGACGCCGCCGACGGGGAACGGGTCACGCACATGGAAGACGGTGGGCGACTCCCGCCACACCAACTGGAGCGTGGTCAGGTCCAGGCGGTGCATCAGGGCTTCGAGGCGCGGGAAGTCGTACGCGAGATCCGCGAGGCGCGCGCGAGTCGCCGCCGCGAGCACGAGATGTTGCGCACCGGCGAACGCGATGCGGGGCGGGAAGGCGGGGTCGAGGTCGGCGGCCGGCCAGCCGAGCGCGGCGAGCGCCTCCGCGAGGTCGGCGGATGCGATCTCCTCGATGTGCGGCTCGACGCTGGTGAGTGTGGCCCTCACCGTCCCGCCCTCGACGGCCACCTCGATCGGCACGGTGCCGGCGCGCGTCGCGAACACAAGCCTGCCGGGGCCTGTCCGCTCGGCGAGGGCGACGGCGGTCGCGACGGTGGCGTGCCCGCAGAACGGCACCTCGGCCTTGGGGCTGAAGTAACGGATGCTGTACGCCCGCCCCTCCGGGTCGTCGAGGCCCTCCGGGGGCGCGGTCAGGAACGCGGACTCCGAGTACCCGAGGCCGGCGGCGATGGCCAGCATGTCGCTGTCGTCCAGGGCGGCGGCGTCCAGAACGACACCGGCGGGGTTTCCGCCGTCGGGGTCGCTGGAGAAGGCGGTGTAGCGCAGCACCTCGGGCCGCGGCGCGTTCGTCGTCATGTGCGCGGGAACACGCTGCGGGGCCGCGGCTATTCCTGTCCGGCCTCAACTGAATGTGCGGCGGTACGCCTGCGGGCTGACGCCCGTAGTCCGCTTGAAGCGGTCGCGGAACGCCGTCGGTGAGCCGAACCCGACCTGAACCGCGATCCGCTCCACCGGATGCCGGGTGGTCTCCAGCAGGTGCTGGGCCTGCCGGACGCGCGCCCGGTGCAGCCATTGCAGCGGGCTGGTCCCGGTCTGCTCACGGAAGCGGCGCATGAGGGTGCGGGTGCTGACGCCGGCGTGCGCGGCCACGTCGGCGACGGTCAGGTTCCGCTCCAGGTTGTCCTGGAGCCAGGTGAGCAGGGGTTCGAAGGAGGAACCCTGCGGCGCGGGCGCGCGGTCATGGACGATGAACTGCGCCTGCCCGCCCTCCCGTTCGAGCGGCATGACGGAGAGCCGGGCGGTATCGGCGGCCACCGCCGAACCGTGGTCGCCGCGGATCATGTGCAGACACAGGTCGAGGCCTGCGGCGGCGCCCGCGGAGGTGAGGAGCCGGCCGTTGTCGACGTACAGCACGTCGGGGTCGACCGTCACCTTCGGATGCAGCGCGGCGAGCAGGTCCGCCGCCATCCAGTGCGTCGTGGCACGCAGTCCGTCGAGGAGTCCCGTGGCGGCCAGCGGGAAGGTGCCCGTGCAGATGGACGCGATCCGGGCGCCGTCCGCGGCGGCCGCCAGCAGCGCCTCGCGGACCTCGGGCGTGAGCGGGGCGGTGGGGGCGGCCGTGCCCGGCACGATGACCGTGTCCGCACCCTTGAGGCCGTCGAGCGCGTGGTGCGCGCGGAGGGTGAAGCTGCCGGTGTCGATCTCGGGTCGCTCGGCGCACACGCGGACCTGGTAGCCGGGGCCTCCGTCGGGGAGACGAGTACGGGAGAAGACCTCGATCGGCGTGGACAGGTCGAAGGGAATCACCTGGTCCAGCGCCAGGACGGCGACGGTGTGCATGGCGGGAACATAGCTCATCGCCGCGTTCCCGCCACCGCGGCATCACGCCGAGGCGCCGCCGCACGCAGTACGGCGGCATCGCTTCGGGCCGCTGTCACCCGAGCGTCAGGGCATCCCGCGCATCCGGCTGATCTCGCTGGTCTGCTGGGCGATCACTTCGTTCGCCATCTCCTCGACCTGTACGTTGCGGCCGTCCGAGAGCACTGAGGTGGCCATGGTGATCGCCCCGTAGTGGTGCGCGGTCATGAGTTTCAGGAACAGCTCGTCGAAGGCCGCCCCGCGCGCCGCGCGGAGCTGCGTCAGTTGGGCCTCGGTGGCCATGCCGGGCATCGTGGCGTGGTCGTGTCGGTGTGACGAGCCCGCTCCGCCACTCGTGCGCCGCTTCCCGCCGTGATTCTTCAACCACCCCTTCATGGCGTCGATTTCAGGCCCCTGGCCCGCGGCGATGCGGGAGGCCATCCGCTTCACGTCGGCCGACTTCGCCCGGTGCGGGGCCAGTTCGGTCATCTCCAGCGCCTGGCCGTGGTGGACGATCATCATCTGGACGTACTCGAAGTCCGCCCCGTTGGGGGAGTCGTCGGGAAGCTCCTTGGCGGCGTCCTCGGCGGACAGGGTCCGGGCGGGCTCACCGGGCCTGCCGGGAGCGATCACCGAGGGGCCGGGCGCGCTCCTCTTCTCCGGAGCGTCCGTGCCCGAGTCGCAGGCGCCGACGGTGAGAGCGACAAGGGTGAGAGCGGCGATTGTCCGCCATCTGACACGATCAAAGACTTTCCCGGCGGGCGCATTGCCATCTTTTGATCTGTACATGAAAAGTACGATACTGCGGCTGTCCGTGAACCGTTCCCTTGCGAACGGACACCAGGGAGGAAACAGTGAACCTGTTGAACAGTCCCCGAACACGGCCCAGGCGCCTGGGGGTTGTGGCAGCAGCCACCGGTCTGCTGGCGGCGCTGCTCACCGCGGCTCCGGCCATGGCGACGCCCGACCCCGGCGACGCCACGAGCACACCCCAGCGAGTGTCGAAGAACCAGGCGGCCGAGACCAGAACGGCCATCGCCGACGGCGAGATACCCGCGCAGGACGAGATCGTCCACTCCGACAACATCGAGCACCTCGTCAACGTCCCCAAGGACGCACTGACGGACCTGAACTCGGACCTCGCCTTCCAGGGCAAGTACGTGTTCGCCGGAAACTACGACGGCTTCCGCATCTTCGACATCAGCAACCCGAAGGCGCCCAGGACGGTCTCCCAGGTGCTCTGCCCGGGATCGCAGAACGACGTGTCCGTCTACGGGAACCTGCTGTTCCTGTCGACCGACTCCTCACGCAGCGACAACTCCTGCTCGAGCACGTCGCAGCCCGCGACCGAGAAGTCATCGTGGGAGGGCATGAAGATCTTCGACATCAGCGACAAGAAGAACCCCAAGTACGTCACGGCCGTGGAGACCAACTGCGGCTCGCACACACACTCCCTCGTTCCGCACGGCCGCAACGTCTACATCTACGTGTCCTCGTACTCCCCGAGCCCGTCGTTCCCCGACTGCCAGCCCCCGCACGACGGCATCTCGATCGTCAAGGTGCCGCGCGACGCTCCCCAGAAGGCCGCGGTCGTCAACTTCGCCGTCCTCTTCCCGGGTGACGGCCCCGACGGTGGCGGCAACCCCGGCGCGCCCACCAACCCGGGTGTCTCCAAGACGACCGGCTGCCACGACATCACCGTGCTGCCGTCGAAGGACCTGGCCGCCGGTGCCTGCATGGGCGACGGCATCCTGATGTCCATCAAGGACCCGGAGCACCCGAAGGTCATCGACCAGGTCCAGGACAACGTCAACTTCGCGTTCTGGCACTCGGCGACCTTCAACCAGACCGCGAAGAAGGTCGTCTTCACCGACGAACTCGGCGGCGGAGGAGCCGCGACCTGCAACGCGGCCATCGGCCCGAACCGCGGAGCCGACGGCATCTACGACATCGTCGGCAAGGGCGACCAGCGCAAGCTCGTGTTCCGCGGTTACTTCAAGATCCCGCGCCACCAGGCGGACACCGAGAACTGCGTCGCCCACAACGGCTCGCTGATCCCGGTCAAGGGCCGCGACCTCATGGTCCAGGCCTGGTACCAGGGCGGCGTCTCGGTCTGGGACTTCACCGACTCGACGCAGCCGAAGGAGATCGGCTACTTCGAGCGCGGCCCGCTGAGCACGGACCGGCTGACCATCGGCGGCTCCTGGTCCGCGTACTACTACAACGGCTACATCTACTCGAACGACATCGCCAAGGGCTTCGATGTGCTCAAGCTGAACGACCGGCGCACCGACCCGGCCCGGAAGATCCACCTGGACCAGCTGAACGTCCAGACCCAGCCTGACTACTTCGACTGACCCGGACAGGGCTGCCGGCACAACGCCACCTACCCGCCGGGCGGTTCACCGCCCGGCGGGACACCCGTACCGCGGTGCCGGCGTCGAAGATTCTTGTCGACCCATTACCAAGCGTTTACTGAGCGGATACCTTTCTCCTTGCCGGTGGCAGGGGAGCCGTGCGATCCGGTCGTTTCCCCCTGCCCCGGAGCGCCGCCGCACGTCCCCTCGGCCTGTTTCTCGGCCATCACGCCCATTTCTGATGGACTGCCGGAAGGAAGCGTCTTGAACGCTCGGAACCGCCGTACCACGGTAGCCGCCGTATCCGCCGCAGGGCTCATAGCGCCGCTGCTGCTGATCGGCTCGGGCACCGCCTCCGCTCACAGCGACCCTGCCAAGGAGGCTGTCCAGCTCGCGAAGAAGCTCGTCAAGAAGAGCAACGCCGAGGATGCCTACGAGCATCTGAAGAAGTTCCAGCGGATCGCCGACAAGAACGGCAACACCCGGGTGGCCGGGTCGGAGGGGCACCGGCAGTCGGCCGAGTACGTCGAGGGCCTGCTGCGGAAGGCCGGGTACTCGGTGAGCCGGAACGAGTTCGACTACCCCTTCACGAAGACGCTGGCGCAGAGCCTTCGGACGGTGTCGCCGCAGCAGCAGGACATTCCGCTGATCGCCATGACGTACTCCGCGAGCAGCCCGGTCGGCGGCATCACCGCCCCGGTCGCGGTGGTGCCGGTCGACGACACCACCGGCTGCGAGCCGGGGGACTACGCCTCCGGGACGTTCACCGGCAAGATCGCGCTGATCAAGCGCGGCGGCTGCACCTTCGCCGAGAAGCAGGCGGCCGCCGCCGGTGCGGGCGCGGTCGGGGCGATCATCTACAACAACACCGAGGGCACGCTGAACGGCACCCTGGGCGACCCGTCCGTCGCCAGGATCCCGTCCGGCGGCGTCACCAAGGCGGACGGCGAGGCACTCGCGGCGAAGGCCGCTGCCGGCGCGGTCACCGTCAACCTGGAGATCCGCACCCTCGCGGAGACCCGGCACACCTACAACGTGATCGCCGAGACGAAGACCGGCAGCACCGACAACGTGGTGATGTTCGGCGCCCACCTGGACTCGGTGGAGGCCGGACCGGGCATCAACGACAACGGCTCCGGCTCCGCCGGCATCCTCGACGTGGCCCTGAACCTCGCCCACGAGAAGGTCAAGAACAAGGTGCGTTTCGCCTGGTGGTCGGCCGAGGAGTTCGGCCTGCTGGGCTCGGAGGCGTACGTCGACGGCCTCTCGGCGGCGGACCGCGCGAAGGTCAAGCTGTACCTGAACTTCGACATGATCGCCTCGCCGAACTACGCCCAGTTCGTCTACGACGGCGACGACTCCGACCAGGTCGGTGCCGGCCCCGGCCCGGAGGGCTCGGCGCAGCTCGAGCGGCAGATCACCGACTACCTGGACAGCAGGCGCATCCCGCACGAGGGCACCGACTTCACCGGCCGCTCCGACTACGGGCCGTTCATCGAGGTGGGCATCCCCTCGGGCGGCACGTTCACCGGCGCGGAGGGCATCAAGACGGCCGGGCAGGCGAAGGTGTACGGCGGTAAGGCCGGAGTCGCCTACGACGCCTGTTACCACGCGGCCTGCGACGACCTGAAGAACATCAACATGAAGGCGTTCGACGTCAACATCGATGTCATCGCCAATGCGGTGGGCCAGTACGCCTGGGACACCAGCATCCTGAGCAAGCCGGTGACGCCGCAGAACACCACGGGCTCGGCGGGCAGCGGGGGTGGCCTGCACGACGGCCACGACCACGGCGTCACCGAGTAACTCCCGTTCCACACAAGGGCAGAGGGAGGGCGGGACTGTCCGGCCCTCCCTCTTCACTTCTGCGGCGGTACATACCTGGCAGGGCGGAGACCGCCACCTGGGCCGGCTGATCACTGGCATATGCTCCGCGTGCTGGTACCCACCGCACTGCGAGGGGGAGAACGTGAGTGGTGAGCCCGGCGACGGGGGTGGTGTGCGGCGGCTACTGTCCTGCCTGGGAGTCGTCGTGGTCGTCCTCGCGGTGGTGGCCGGAGGGATCGTCTGGCTGCTCCGTGACGAACTCCTCCACCCGTTCGGCGACGATCGGGCATGCGCGGGAAGCGACGTGAAGCTGCCCGACGTGATCAGCGCCGGGGGCGCGCCGATCCCCGCCGGCGCCTCCGACATCCACTACCTGACCCGGAACGGCAGGGCCGAAGTCGCCTTCGTGAGCGGCCGGATACCGGACTATCTCCACCGCGCGGGCATCCTCCCCGAGAGCAAACCGCTGTTCGACACCAAGTACGGCGAGAAGGTCGACGACGGGATCGCACGCCCCGACGACCTGTGCGGCGCCGCTCTGCGGGAGCCCCTCTGGGTCTACCACTCCACGAACGACGACGGTGTCGGCGTCAGCGTCATGGTCGAGCGCTCACCCACGGTCGGCGATGCCTTCCGCTTCCCGGCCCGCGCCGTGGTCACCTACAACTTCCCCTGACAGGGAGCGTCAGCTCACGGCGCCGGGATGGTCGGGGCTCAGGTAGTGCGCCGCGGTCTGCTCGGCGTGCGGGGCGAGCAGACCCTGGAGTTCGTCCGCCGCCACCTTGAGGATGTCCCCGTCGCGGGGGGAGTGGAGGGTCTCCAGGACGAAGGCGACGTGGGTGGAGTCCTCGGTGACGCGGGTGCGGTGGGCGTCGCGATGATTCCAGTGGCGGGTGAGGACGCCTTCGCGGTCGGCGTAGATGATCTCGCCGGGCCTTGGGTGTTCGACGGTTCCGGGTTCGCCGAGCGGGGTGAACTCCTCGCCTCCGCCGGCGCGTCGGATGTCGACGTCGCCGGTGACGTGGCCGAGGTCGAAGGCGCCGGCGGGCAGCCCGTGGCGGACGGAGACCGAGTTGTAGGAGTCGACCGCCGGGTTGATGCGTGGCAGCGTGCCGGACTTGGCCATGCGCCGGCCGAGGGCGTCGACACTGGGGCGGATACGGCGGGGATTGGTGCCGAAGGAGCGGTAGGCGGTGTGCCATGCCTCGACGCGGGGGTCGCTCTCGTCGGCCGGCCGCCATATGCCGAGGGCGAGTTGCTGCTCCAGGTCCTCGACAGCGGTGCTCGTGTCGGGCCAGGGTTCTCGGCCGCGCAGGCCGGTGGCCGTGACCAGGGCGATGAGGGTGTCCGGGAAGGCTTCGGCGACGACGGGGCTGATGCGGAAGGCGGTCATGGGCGAGGTCCTGTCTTGTGCGCGTACGGGCGCCGGGGGTCAGGGAGTCCAGGGGCCGATACGGTCCAGGCGGCGCAACTGCTGGCGCGCGGTGGGCACGTCCAGGGCCTGGCCGCGCTCGGTGAGGTGGCCCGCGACGGCGGTGCGGTGCTCGACGGGCTTGTGGTCGTCGTACTTGAACTTGGCCCGCACGTCGGTGACTTCCAGGCGCAGTCCGCGGATGCCGGGCAGCATCCGCCCGTACGGCGGCCGGTCGACGTCGATGGGGGCGTGGTCGCCGTCGGGCTGGAAGTGGGCCATCTGGCGGCGCAGCAGATCGGCCTTGGCCTCGGGATCGTCGACGATGTGGGCGCGGCAGGTGAACTGGACGGCCGCGTAGTAGCTGGTGGGGACGCCGTCGGTGGGCGGGATACCTGGCTTGGCGCGCCAGGGGCCGGGCACGAAGGCGTAGTCGCCGATGACGGTGAAGGTGACGTTCGGGTCGTGCTCGATGGCCTTCCAGACCGGGTTGGGACGGGCGAGGTGGACCAGCAATCGGCCGTTGTCGGTGGTGAAGTGGGTGGGCACGACGACGGGTGCCTGGCCGGGCAGGCCGTTGACACCGAGCTGGCCGAAGTCGTGGCCGTCGGCGATCCAGGTCTGCCATTCGGCGTCGTCCAGGGAGGCGTCCCAGGGCTGGATGAACATGCGGTTCTCCTTGAGGGGGAGGGCAGTTGGTCAGGTGAGGGCGAGGAGGCCGACCGCGACGGCGGCGGTGCCCAGGCCGACGAGCTGGCCGCGGTGGACGCGTTCGCCGAGCACACCGCGGGCGAGCAGGACCGTGCCGGCCGGATACAGCGCGGTGATCACCGCGACGACGGTGAGATCGCCGCTGCGGGCGGCGAGCAGGAACAGCAGGTTCGCGAGCGAGTCCAGGACGCCCGCGGTCGCGGAGATCGCGTAGGCGGGCCTCTCCGGGCCCAGCCGGCGGCGCATCGCCGCGGCCGCGGCCAGGGTGACGGCCGAGGAGACCCCTCTGCCGATGATCAGTGGGGCCACGCCGCTGTCGGAGGGCGCCTGGTGCAGGAAGACGAGCTGAAGGGCGATGGCGGCACCCGCCCCGAAGGCCAGCAGCAGAGCCGTCCGCGACGGGCGCGACGAGCGTGCCCCGTGCCCGGCGCTCACCAGGATCACGGCCACCAGCGCCAGCGGCAGACCCGCGAGGGCCGCCGCTCCGAGGCGTTCGCCCTGGAGCAGCCCGACCGCGACCGGCAGCGCGGCGGACACCAGCGCCGTGAGCGGCGAGAGCACGTTCATCGGGCCGATCGCGAGGGTCTTGTACAGCAGGGCGAACGCGGCGGCCGACGCCACCCCGGAGGCCGCGCCCCATGCCACGCTCGCCCAGGTGAACGAGGCGCCCAGGACGGGCCACAGCAGCAGTTCGACGGCGAGACTGGCGGGGGCCGCGACCAGCACGGTGCGCAGCACATGCGCCTTGCGGGCGCCGAGGCCTCCGAGGAAATCGGCGCAGCCATAGGCGAGAGAGCTGCCCAGGGCCAGCAGCAGAGCGAGCACGGCACTTCCCTAACTTTCACATTGGAACGACCCGACCGTACAATAAAACGACCGCCTCCTGTCAACCAAATGACCGGACGGTTCATTGAAGTGATCCACTCGTCAGGACGGTGATCCGGTGCCCGAGGCCGAAGAAGCCCTGCGCACGCTCGCGCACAACGTCAGAGCCGCACGCACGCGCGCGGGCCTGTCCCTGGACGAGCTGGGCCGCCGGGCCAAGGTCAGCAAGGGTGCCCTGGTCGGGCTGGAGAAGGCCCAGGGAAACCCGAACTTCGCCACCCTGGTCCGCCTCGCCGACACCCTCGGCATCTCGGTGTCCGCGCTGATGGAGGGGCCGGCCGAAGGCCGGGTCCGCGTGGTGTCCGCCGACGCCGTGATGCCCCTGTGGGCCGGGGAGCAGGGCGGCGAGGCCCGGCTCATGCTGACCACCTCGGGACCGGCTCCGGTCGAGGTCTGGCGCTGGAGACTGGAGCCCGGCGAGGAGTACCCCAGCCACCCCCACCAGGCCGGCGTCGTGGAAACCGTCAGCGTCACGTCCGGCCGGATGACACTGGTCGTCGACGGCACCGAGCATCCCCTCGAAGCCGGACAGACCGCCACCTTCGACGGCGACACCGCCCACACCTACCGCGGCGCGGGCACCGGCACCTGCCACCTGATCATGACCGTTCACATCCCGCCCGGCCCCGGCTCCCCGAACTGAGGGAGTGGCGGCCTCGGCCGGGAGAGGCGGCGGCTGCGACCGTTCGTCGCACGAGGGATACCGCTTACCGCAGACGATCGACCGACCGGTGTTCAGCAAGGTGCGGGATTCGTACCGTCCGGGATCATGAGTGCTCCTGTTGCTCCCCCGGGATGGAGCCGCTGGCTGATTCCGCCCGCCGCTCTGTCGGTCCACCTGTCCATCGGCCAGGCCTACGCCTGGAGCGTGTTCAAACCGCCCCTGGAGTCGGCGCTCCACCTCGACGGCACGCGGAGCGCGCTGCCGTTCCAGCTGGCGATCGTGGTGCTCGGGCTGTCCGCCGCGTTCGGGGGCACGCTCGTGGAGCGCAACGGACCGCGCTGGGCGATGACCGTCGCCCTGGTCTGCTTCTCCTCCGGATTCCTGCTTGCCGCGCTGGGCGCGCAGACTGAGCAGTACTGGCTGATCGTCCTCGGCTACGGATTCGTCGGCGGCATCGGGCTGGGCATCGGCTACATCTCGCCCGTCTCCACTCTGATCAAATGGTTCCCGGACCGGCCCGGCATGGCCACCGGCATCGCCATCATGGGCTTCGGCGGCGGCGCGCTGATCGCCTCGCCCTGGTCGGTGCAGATGCTGGACTCCTTCGGCACCGACCACTCGGGGATCGCCCTCGCCTTCCTCGTGCACGGACTGTCGTACGCCGTCTTCATGTCCCTGGGGGTCCTGCTGGTGCGGGTGCCGCGGGCCGGGAAACCCGTCGAGAGCGGGCCGAGCGCCTTCGCCGGCGCCCAGGTCTCCGCCCGCAGTGCCGTGCGCACCCCGCAGTTCTGGTGCCTGTGGCTCGTACTCTGCATGAACGTGACCGCCGGCATCGGCATCCTGGAGAAGGCCGCCCCGATGATCGCGGACTTCTTCGCGGACACCTCCACCCCGGTGTCCGCCTCCGCGGCCGCCGGCTTCGTCGCTCTGCTGTCGGCGGCCAACATGGCGGGCCGCATCGGCTGGTCCTCGACCTCGGACCTGATCGGACGCAAGAACATCTACCGCGTCTACCTGGGCGTCGGCGCGCTCATGTACCTGCTCATCGCGTCGTTCGGCGACTCGTCCAAGCCGCTGTTCATCGTGTGCGCGCTCGTGATCCTCTCCTTCTACGGCGGCGGATTCGCGACGATCCCCGCCTATCTGAAGGACCTGTTCGGGACCCACGAGGTCGGCGCGATCCACGGCCGGCTGCTCACCGCCTGGTCGACCGCCGGAGTCCTCGGCCCGCTGATCGTGAACTGGATGGCCGACCGCCAGGAGGAGGCGGGCAAGCACGGGTCGTCCCTCTACGGCCTCTCCTTCATGATCATGATCGGGCTGCTCGTCGTCGGGTTCGTCGCCAACGAGTTCGTACGGCCCGTCCACCCCCGCCACCACATCACCGCACCGAAGGAGGCCGCCGATGGCCGACACGAGCAGCACGCCTGACCGGCGCGCGCTGATCCTCCTCTCCTGGCTGTGGGTGGGCGCCCCCCTGTGCTACGGCCTCTACGAACTCGTCCTGAAGGCCAAGCAGCTCTTCACCGGGTGAAGCGGCAGCCGCATGGAGTATGTGAACGAAGTGTGCATATTCCATGGTGCAGTTGTGGCATGATCTGACCTCGCTGCGTCACGTCGGCAGAGCCCTCGACGGCTCACGGCCGACGTGACGAACGGGCGACTGCCGCACCGAGCAGCACGCCACACGACACGGCCGCCGCCACGGCCTGCGCTGCCAACGCGTTCTGGGGGACCTATGACCAATCCGTACACCATTCCGCCGTACCCCGCTGCCCGGCCTGCCCCCAAGTGGGCACGGAAGCGCTACGTCCTGCCCGCGATGGGCCTCGCCTTCTTCATCGGGCTGGGCGCGGGCGGGCAGGACAGCGAGACCGCGAAGCCGGTCGCCGCGAAGGTGCGTCCGACGGCCACCGTCACCGCGACAGCCACCGCCACGGAGACCGCGACCCCGTCGCCGGCACCGACCGTGACGGCGACGGCGACGGAGACCGTCGAGGTGAAGGTGACCGTCACCGCGCGGGCCGCGGCGGCAGGTTCGGGCAGCAGCGGCGGTTCGTCCGGCGGCTCGTCGGGGAGCGGCGGCTCGAGTTCCTCGGGCGGGTCCGGCAGTGCCGGAAACGGCGCCACCGCTCAGTGCAACGACGGCACCTACTCCTATGCCGCCCACCATCAGGGCGCCTGCTCGCACCACGGAGGCGTGGCCGTCTTCTACCGGTAGGCCGGGGCCGCCGCCCCGGTGGCCGTGTGAACGGCCCGGCCGGCGCATGGACCGACCGGGCCACCGCGCAGCTTGCCGACCGAGCAGCCTACAACCGGCGGAGTAGTCACAATGACTCCTTCCGCACGACGACCACGGCCTTGCCGGTGGGCAATCCTGTGGCGTGTGACAGCTGATCTCCACAGAGGTGGCGACGCCGTTCCGGCCACCGCGCCGACGCCCCCTGCCGATCGCACGCCCCGGCCGCGCCGTTCACGGCTGCGGCGGTGGACGCGGCGCTTCGCGCTGGGCTCCGCCATCGTTCTGGTGGCCGTCACCGTGGCCTCGTTCACCTACAACGGCTTCACCGCCGGGCGTGCCACGCCCCCACCGGGGCTCAGGTACGCGCAGGCCGCCGACGTCCGGACGCGCTACGAGACCTGGGGCACGGCGGGCTCACCGGTCGTCCTGGTGCACGGCGCCTTCGAGTCCGTGGACACCTGGTCGCGCCTGGCCCCGCTGCTCGCCCGCGACCACCGGGTGTACGCGCTCGACCTGACGGGCGACGGATACAGCGAACGTCGCGGCCCGTACACCGTCGACCACTTCACCCGGCAGTTGCTCGGGTTCCTCGACGCCATGCACCTCGGCGGCCCCGGCGAACGGCCGCTGCTGGTAGGGCACTCCAGCGGAGCCGCAGTCGTCGCCGAGACCGCGCTGCGCGCACCCGACCGGACGGGGGGCGTGATGCTGCTCGACGGCGACGCCCTCGACACGGGCGCCGGTCCGCCGTCGGCCTTCAAACACGTGCTCATCGACCCCTACCGCACCAGCCTGTTGCGCCTCGGGCTCGGTATCGACGCCGTGATCCGCGGCCTGTACGACGCGCAGTGCGGGCCGACCTGCCCGCCCCTGGACGCCGCCGGTCTGGATCAATGGCGACGCCCGCTCCAGGTGCCGGGCGCGGAGGGCGCCCTGTGGAGCATGCTGGCCGAAGGAGTGCCGGGTCTGCCTGCCGGCCGGGTGGCGCGGCTCGCCGGGCTCGACCTCCCCAAGGCGGTGGTGTTCGGGGCGCAGGACGACGTGTTCACCCGGCAGACGCCGTACCAGACCGCCCGACGCATCGGCGCACCACCGCCGACGCTCATCCCGGACGCCCGGCATCTGACGATGATCTCCAACCCGGAGGCGGTCGCGGCGGCCGTGGACGAGCTGATGGACGCACATGGGACTCCGGCGCCGGAGAGGGCTGCCGCCGGGTAAGTGCGTCAGGCTGCGCCAGCCGACCGTTCGGTTATTGTCGAAGGATGCCGCGACCAGCCAATCCACTCGTCCGTGAACGCCTCCTTGCCGCGGGGCTCGAGCTCATCCACACGAACGGCTTCAACGGGTGTGGCATCAAGGAGATCACCGACAGCGCCGGTGTGCCCAAGGGGTCGTTCTACAGCTACTTCGCCAGCAAGGAGGACTTCGCGGTCGCGGTGCTCGAGCACTACTGGGCGTCCATCGACCGGGACTTCGGCTTCCATCTGCGCGACGCGTCCCGGCCTCCCGTCGAACGCGTCACCGCCTTCTTCCTGGCCATGACGGACCACAACGCGCGGCGCGACTTCGCGCTGGGCTGCCTCGTCGGCAACATGTCTCTCGAACTGGCCGACCACAGCGCGGAGGTCAGGGAGAAGCTGGACCACATCATGGACCGGTGGACCGGCTTGATCGCCGCGTGCCTCCGAGAGGCCCGGGCCGACGGAGACCTCCCCGGTGACGTGTCCCCGGAGGAACTCGCTTTCGTCGTCGTCGAGGCGTGGGAGGGGGCTGTCCTGCAAGGACGCATCGGGCAGCGGCGCGACGCGTACGACAGGTTCGTGACGGTGGCCTTGCCGCGTCTGCTCGGGATGCCGGCTCCTTCAGTGAAGTAACAGGCGTCTGTTGGGCCAGTGGTGGAGTGCTCTGGCTTTATGAAAAGACGACCGGTCACTTATTATCGGGTCGTCAGCCACCCCCTCGTGAGGAGCACTCCCTCCCATGTCCGACAGCAGCATCTACGCCGAGCCCGCGGACCCCGCACTTCCCGGAAGCGGGTTCACACTTGACCCCGCGCGTGCGGCGCTGGTCGTGACCGACCCGCAGATCGACTTTCTGAGCCCGAAGGGCGCTACCTGGTCCGTCTTCGGCGACAGCATCACCGAGAACGGCACCGTCGGCCACATCGGCCGGCTCCTCGCCTCCGCGAAGGAGGCGGGCATCACGGTCGCCGTATCGCCGCACTACTTCTATCCCACCGACCAGCAGTGGCAGTTCAACGACCCGATCGAGCAGTTCATGCACGGCGTCGGCATGTTCAGCCGCACCGGTCCGCTCACCCTCGACGGCTTCAACGACTCCGGCGCGGACTTCCTGCCGGAGTACAAGGAGTTCATCCTGGACGGGAGGACCGTCATCGCCTCCCCGCACAAGATCGTGGGGCCGGAGTCGAACGACCTCGTCCTCCAGCTGCGCAAGCGCGGCATCTCGCAGGTGATCCTTGCCGGGATGGCGGCCAACCTCTGCACCGAGGGGCACCTCCGGGAGCTGCTCGAGCAGGGATTCGAGGTCGTCGTCGTCCGTGACGCCACCGCCGGACCCCGGCTGCCCGAGGGTGACGGATACCTGGCCGCTCTGATCAACTTCCGCTACCTGGCCAGCGCCGTGTGGTCCACCGAGCAGACCATCGGTCAACTCCGCCTGGCCTGATGGCATTACCCCCGTCGGCGCGCTTGCCGATGACCGCGCCGACGGGACCGCGGGTGGCACCGGTGACCGGGCCACCCGCTCGGAGGTGACTACCGCGCCGGTGTCGTGCCGTCCTCGAAGCCCTCGCGCGCAGGCCCGTCGTCGTCCGGCGCGGGCAGGAGCACGAGCTGCTCCCGGAGCATCTGCTGCTCGTACTCCTGAAGAGCCGAGAGCGTCGACTGCCAGGAATCCCTTGCCCGGTGTTCGTCGGTGAAGAGGCAGCGGCTCTGCCCTTCCTCGCCTTCGTCGCTGATGGCCCACCATCCGTTCGCGACGTCCCAGAGCGAGCGCACGGAGCCGTCTCTCAGACCGAAGGTGTGGTGTGTCAGGCTCGCCCACACTCCCCAGCCCTCGGGACCGCAGCTTCGCCGGTGATCACGGCGCCATGTCTCGACCTCACGCACCTGGTGTTCCAGTGCCTCGGCGAGCCGTGCACTGATCTCTTCCGGCACCGGAGTCTGTGAGGACTCCACCAACTCCCGTGCCTGCCTTGCCGCGGCGGTCGGACGACGCGCATGAGCGGCGACGGCCGCCTCGACCGAGCGGCAGCCCGTCGACCGCAGTTCGCGGGCCCGGTCGGCCGGGATTCCCGCCGCGGCGAGCGCCGCCGCCTCCGAAGCCCGCCAGCTCTGCCGGGGATCGGCATTCTGGAGCAACACCTGCGGGTCGTCCGTCGCCCGCAGATCCCAGCCGTCCCGGAGCCACTCCTCGGGGGTACGCACGGTCAGGTGAGCGGCGTCGTTTGCGTCTTCGACACGCAGAACGAGGAGCAGCCGCCGCAGGGCCGCGGGAGTCCAGGAAGTGGACAGGAGCGCTCGCGCGGCGTCCTGACCGGCGCCGACGCTTGCGTAGGCGGTGAGGGAGCGCCCGTACTCCTCAGCCATGTGGTCGACCACGTCGGCGCGCTCGCGGGTGAGGGAGAGGGCGTACTCGGTGCCCCGGCCGTCGTATCCGAAACGACGAACGATCAGGGTTGACCGCTGTGCGTCCACGAACACCTCAGCGGCACTGGAGAATCCCGGGTAGTCGGTCGCCACATGCCTGAATGCCTGGGAGTTCTCCCATCCCGGCTCGGCGGGAACGGCGTCATCGGGTGCGGGGGGAATGTCACCGTGATACCGGGTGCCGAGGAGGGCGAACGCCTGACGGCGCAGCGCGTCGGCGGGGTCGCTGTCGCCGGAGCGGACGATGCTGTAGGAGTCCGCGGGCAGCGAGTCGAGCGATGTACGGGGGATGTCCTCAATGAGGAGGAGGGCGCTCGGCGTCCATGTGATCCGGCGGCTGTCGGCGGTTCCTTCGACGGAGAGTTCGCCGGTGTGGGGAGTGCAGCCGTGCAGTTGGGGTGCCCGCCAGTCGGCTTGAGCGCTTGCCAGGAGTTCCCCCGTGGGCAGGCTGAGCGTCAAGGCGGACGGCCGGTGAAGGCGGTCAGGGCTGAGAAGGATGTCCAGGTGCTCGACGGGCCGGCGGCCGTCACGGCCCAGCCGTGCGACGGTCTTCTCGAATCCCGGATCCGCGCAATCGGCGAACCCGGAGTACGGGCTCGGAGCGTGGACGCAGTACGGAGACAGACTCCACGTGGGCTGCCAGTGGAACCCCGCGCGTAAGGGGCGGTGGTTCTTCCACGTCGGGACTGCGACGACGCCGGACTGCGCCGTGACGCGCTCCGAGGTACTGGCAGGAACTGGTTGGGGCATGGTCAATTCCTTCTTGGAGCGCTCAGCAAACGGCGCGTTGGTGCTCCGGCGGGCGAGCAGAACGGTGTCCGGGTCTTCAGGGGGTGGCTGTTCCGGAGCTTCCCAGTGCTCCCAGAATGCGTTCGGCGGCCAGAGTGGGTGTCAACTCGCCGTCCCTGACCCGCTGTTCGAGGGAAGGTGCGAGAGCTCGTACCGCCGGGTCGGCGTACAGACGGCTGAGGAGTTCGTCGCGGACCATGTTCCAGGTCCAGTCGACCTGCTGGTCACGGCGCTTGGCGGCGAGACGTCCGGTCGAGTCCAGCAGGGTGCGGTGCTTCTCCAGGCGCTCCCAGACCACGTCCAGGCCGCTCGACTCCCGGGCGCTGCAGCTCAGCACGGGCGGGGTCCAGACCGCGTCCTTGCCGTGCATCAGCCGCAGCGCGCCCGCCAACTCCCGTGCGGCGGCGCGGGCGTCACGTTCGTGCGGGCCGTCCGCCTTGTTGACGGCGATCACGTCGGCCAGTTCCAGGACGCCCTTCTTGATGCCCTGCAACTGGTCGCCGGTGCGGGCCAGGGTGAGCAGCAGGAAGGAGTCGACCATGTTCGCGACCGCGGTCTCGGACTGGCCGACGCCCACAGTCTCCACCAGGATCACGTCGTAGCCGGCCGCCTCCATCACCACCATCGACTCCCGGGTCGCCTTCGCGACCCCACCCAGCGTGCCCGCGCTGGGGGAGGGGCGGACGAAGGCCGCCGGGTCCACGGCCAGCCGCTCCATGCGGGTCTTGTCACCGAGGATGGAGCCGCCCGTACGGGTGGAGGAGGGGTCCACGGCGAGTACGGCCACCCGGTGCCCGAGCGAGGTCAGCATGGTGCCGAACGCGTCGATGAACGTCGACTTGCCCACGCCGGGCACCCCGCTGACGCCGATCCGCCGGGCCCTGCCGCTGTGCGGGAGCAGCTCGGTCAGCAGTTCCTGGGCCAGCACCCGGTGCTGGGGACGGGTGGACTCGACGAGCGTGATGGCACGCGCGACGATGGCGCGCTTCCCGTCGAGGACGCCCTTCACATAGGTGTCGAAGTTGATGGCCATGGTCGTCAAAGGTCGTGCCCGAGGTCGGCCGACAACCGTTTCACCAGGTCGTACGCGGCGTCCGGGATCACCGTGCCGGGCGGGAAGACGGCCGTCGCGCCCATCTCCAGCAGCGTGGGCACGTCCTGCGGCGGAATCACCCCGCCGACCACGATCACGATGTCCTCCCGCCCTTCCTCGGCGAGCTGCTCGCGCAGCGCCGGTACGAGGGTGAGATGACCGGCGGCCAGCGAGGAGACGCCGACGATGTGCACGTCCGCCTCGACGGCCTGGCGGGCCACCTCGGCCGGCGTCTGGAACAGCGGACCGACGTCCACGTCGAAGCCGAGGTCGGCGAAGGCGGTGGCGATCACCTTCTGGCCGCGGTCGTGGCCGTCCTGGCCCATCTTGGCGACCAGGATGCGCGGACGGCGGCCCTCGGCCTCCTCGAAGGACGACACCAGGGTGCGCGTGCGGTCCACGGACGGGGACTCGCCGGCTTCGTTGCGGTACACACCGGAGATCGTACGGATCTGGCCCGCGTGCCGGCCGTACACCTTCTCCAGGGCGTCGGAGATCTCTCCGACGGTCGCCTTGGCACGGGCCGCGTGCACGGCCAGCTCCAGCAGGTTGCCGGAGCCCGCGGCCGCCCGCGTGAGCGCGTCCAGCGCGTCCTGGCACACGGCCTCGTCGCGCTCCTCGCGCAGCCGCCGCAGCTTCGCGATCTGCTGGGCGCGTACGGAGGAGTTGTCGACCTTGAGGACCTCGATCTGCTCGTCGCTGTCGACGCGGTACTTGTTGACGCCGATGACCGGCTGGCGCCCGGAGTCGATCCGGGCCTGGGTGCGGGCCGCGGCCTCCTCCACCCGCAGCTTCGGGATGCCCGCGTCGATGGCCTGCGCCATGCCGCCCGCCTGCTCGACCTCCTGGATGTGCTGCCAGGCCCGGCGGGCGAGGTCGTAGGTCAGCTTCTCCACGTAGGCGCTGCCGCCCCACGGGTCGATGACCCGGGTGGTGCCGGACTCCTGCTGGATCAGCAGCTGGGTGTTGCGGGCGATACGGGCCGAGAAGTCGGTGGGCAGCGCGAGGGCCTCGTCGAGGGCGTTGGTGTGCAGCGACTGGGTGTGGCCCTGCGTCGCCGCCATAGCCTCCACACAGGTGCGCATGACGTTGTTGAACACGTCCTGCGCGGTCAGCGACCAGCCCGAGGTCTGCGAATGGGTGCGCAGCGACAGGGACTTGGCGTTCTGCGGGTCGAACTGCCTGACCAGCTTCGCCCACAGCAGCCGCGCCGCCCGCAGCTTGGCGATCTCCATGAAGAAGTTCATGCCGATCGCCCAGAAGAACGACAGCCGGGGCGCGAACGCGTCCACGTCCAGGCCCGCGTCCCGGCCGGCCCGGATGTACTCCACACCGTCGGCGAGGGTGTACGCCAGCTCCAGGTCGGCCGTGGCGCCCGCTTCCTGTATGTGGTAGCCGGAGATGGAGATGGAGTTGTAGCGGGGCATCCGCTGCGAGGTGTACGCGAAGATGTCGGAGATGATCCGCATCGACGGCTTCGGCGGATAGATGTAGGTGTTGCGGACCATGAACTCCTTGAGGATGTCGTTCTGAATGGTCCCGGCCAGCTTCTCGGGCGGCACGCCCTGTTCCTCCGCCGCCACGATGTACAGGGCGAGGACCGGCAGCACGGCGCCGTTCATGGTCATCGACACCGTCATCCGGTCCAGCGGGATGCCGTCGAAGAGCTGACGCATGTCGTAGATGGAGTCGATGGCGACGCCCGCCATGCCGACGTCACCGGTCACCCGCGGGTGGTCGCTGTCGTAGCCGCGGTGCGTGGGCAGGTCGAAGGCGACCGACAGGCCCTTCTGGCCGGCTGCCAGGTTGCGCCGGTAGAAGGCGTTGGACTCCTCGGCGGTGGAGAAGCCGGCGTACTGGCGGATCGTCCACGGCTGGTTGACGTACATCGTCGGGTACGGGCCGCGCAGGTACGGCGCGGCCCCCGGATAGGTGCCCAGGAAGTCCAGGCCCTCCAGGTCGCGGCCGGTGTAGAGCGGCTTGACCGGGATGCCCTCGGGGGTCCTCCAGAGCAGGTCGTCCCCGCCGGTCGCCCTCTTGAGCGCCGTGTGCCACTCGCCGTCGCCGCCGTCGCGGGCCGGGGTCCCCAGCTCGATCCTGGAGAAGTCCGGGATTCCCATCACGACACTCCCATGCGGTCGAGGGTGGAGGACAGCACGGCCACGGCATCGCAGCCGGCGAAGACGTACGCGTCGACACCGGGGTACTGCGCGGGGCGCCCGGCGAGGAACACGTGCGACGCGCCCGAGGCTTTCAGCTCCGCCGCCAGCTGCGGCGCCTGCTCCTCGTAGAGGGCGTCGCTGGAGCAGAGGCAGACCTCCGTGGCTCCGCTGTCCGCGAAGGTGCCGTCGGTGACCGGTTCGATGCCGCCGGCCTGGAAGAGGTTCGAGGCGAAGGTGAGCCGCGCCGTGTGGGCGGCGGCCGGGCCGATCGCGGCGAGGAAGATCCGGGGCCGGGAGCCGGTCGCGGCGAGGTGGGCGTCGGAACGGGCCCTCAGCGCCTCGTACGCCTCGTCGCGGCGTACCCGCGGCAGACCGCCCGCTGGGGGCTCGGGTGCGCTCCCGCGGACGACCGGCTTCTCCGCGAGGTGCGGGAACTCGCTGACACCGGTGATGGGTTCGCGCCGCCTGGCCAGCTTGTCGGTGCGCGCCTGCCAGGTGGCGGCCAGCTCCTGCCCCAGGCTTCCCGAACGGAGGGCGGCCGCCTGCCCGCCGGCCCGCTCGATGGACCGGAAGTGCTCCCAGCCCGCGTGCGCGAGTTCGTCGGTGAGCCGTTCCACGTACCAGGAACCGCCCGCCGGGTCGATCACCCGGGACAGATGCGACTCCTCGACGAGGATCGTCGACGTGTTGCGGGCGATGCGTCGCGAGAACGCGTCCGGCATGCCGAGCGCGTGGTCGAAGGGCAGCACGGTGACCGAGTCGGCCCCGCCGACCCCGGCGGCCAGCGTGGCGATCGTCGTGCGCAGCATGTTCACCCACGGGTCGCGGCGCGTCATCATCACCGACGAGGTCACCACGTGCTGCAGCTGCGCGCCCGCGCGCGGGGCTCCGCAGACCTCGGCCACCTTCGCCCACAGGCGGCGCGCGGCCCGCAGCTTGGCGATCGTCAGGAACTGGTCGGCGGTCGCCGCGTACCGGAACTCGATCTGGCCACAAGCCTGTTCGACGCTCAGCCCGGCATCCGTCAGCGCCCGCAGGTACGCCACCGCGGTGGCCAGCGAGCAGCCCAGCTCCTGGGCGGCCGAGCCACCGGCCTCGTGGTACGGCAGCGCGTCCACGGTCAGCGCCCGCAGTCCGGGGTACCGCTCCGCGCACAGCCGCGCCAGTTCCGCCGCCGTCGAGAAGTCGGACCGCTGCCCGGTGCGCGCCTCGTGGCCGAGCGGATCCGCGCCGAGATTGCCGCGCGCCGCGTCCTTGGCGACGCCACGCTCCTCGTAGAGCCCCAGCAGGGCCCGTGCGGCGGGCTCGACGTCCGCTCCCGCGTCCAGGACGACGGGTGCCAGGTCGAGGTAGACGCCGTCGAGGACGCTGCTGAGCGCCGACACGGAGATGCCGCGCTCCCCGAGGGTCAGCCAGAGGGAGGTGACGCCGTTCTCCAGGTCCGCGAGCACCGCGCCGCCGTCGGCCGCCGTGTGCCGCTGCCGGATGTCCCAGCCGCCGACCGTGTTCCCCTCGGCCCGGCCGCCGCGGACGAAAGGTGCGAACCCGGGCAGGCCGGGCTCGGGAGCGGCGTCGCGCGCGGTGTAGAGGGGCCGGGTGCGCAACCCGTCCTCAAGGGTCGTGGACAGGGCTTCCTCGGCTGCGAAGCCCTCGACGTCCTTGCCCGACTTGCGCAGGACACCCGCCACAAGGCGCTGCCACTGCTCGTGGGGAACATCTGGGAACTCGCCGGCCAGTTCAAGGCCGTCGTCGGACAGGACCGTCATGCTCGGATGCTAGGACACAGGGGCTAGGGAGATGCATAGAACACGGCTGTGATCTTGCCCTCCCCGGGATTGTGACGCCTGCCTCCCCGCCGTGCCCTTGCCAGGAACGGCCCTCGGGGCGCCGTTCCGGCCGTGGCCGGGTGAGGCTTAAGGGCGGGTGTAGGTGGAAACGACTATTCCCGAACGGTTGTCGCGGCGACGGTCGGCCGAAAGGGGAGGGGCCTCACATGGACGCGCCCTTGTATCTCAGGCCGCGGGTGGATCCGCCGCTCGCCTCGCTGCTGGGGGCCGCACCGTTGCTGCGCTCGCTCGTCGACGCGCTGGGGTCTCCGCTCAACGTGCTGCTCCCCGAGGTCGTCGCCGAGAACGCCGCGCGCTTCCGTGCCGTGCACCGCCGGCACCATCTCGCCGGGCGTGTGTACTTCGCGCACAAGGCGAATCGTTCCAGCGCGCTGGTGCGGAGACTGGCGGCGGAGGACGTGGCCGCCGTCGGTGTCGACGTCGCCTCGCTGGAGGAACTACGGCACGCTCTGAGCTGCGGATTCACCGGTGACCGGATCATGGCCACCGGTCCCAAGGACACGGAGTTCCTGTGGCTGGCGGCCCGGGTGGGGGCGACGGTGAACCTGGACTCGCTCGGCGAGCTGGAACAGCTCGCCGGTCTGGTCCGTGCGCACGGGCTCGACCGGGCCACCGCACTGGTGCGCCTGTCCGGATTCGAGTCCGGCGCCGGTCCCGGGGGAGCGGCGGGCACACGGCTGCTGTCGCGGCGCAGCCGCTTCGGCATCCCGCTGCGGGACACGGAGACGCTGCTGTCGGCTCTCGAACGGAACGCGGACGCCGTGGGGATGACCGGGGCCGCCTACCACCTGGACACCACCGGCGTGGACGAGAAGGTCCGGGCCCTGGAACAGTGCGTGCTGTTCATGGACGAGTGCCGGGCGCGTGGCCTGGCACCACGTGTCGTCGACATCGGCGGCGGGTTCGGAGTCGGCTACGTCGCCGAGGCCGGCGAGTGGGAGCGGTGGACGACCGCGCTGAGCGAGGCGGTGCTCGGCAGGCGCCCACCGCTGACCTGGCGCGGTCACGGCTACGGGCTGCGCAACGAGGGCGGCACGGTGCGCGGGAGCGCGGCGCTGTACCCCGGCCACCGGCCCACCGCCGGTCCCGACTACCTCGACGAACTCCTCTCACTGCCCGCACCGGTCCTCGGCCGGCCACCGGCCAACCTGCTCCTGGAACACCTCCACGACCTGTACCTCGAACCCGGTCGCTCCCTGGTCGATCAGTGCGGAATGACGCTGGCACGGGTGCTGGACGTGCGGCCCGCGGACTCGGACTCCGGGCAGTACCTGGTCCGCCTCGGAATGAACGCGGGCGACATGAGCCTGGAGGAGCACGGCGTACTCGTGGACCCCGTGCTGCTGCCGCGCGGTGAGCCGGACAAGGACGAGGAAGGACCGGTCGGCGTCTTCCTCGCCGGCAACCTGTGCCTGGAAGCCGATCTGATCACCCGCCGTCTGGTCCACCTTCCCCGACTCCCGCGCGTGGGCGATCTGCTGGCCTTCGCCAACACCGCCGGCTACGCGATGGACTTCCACGCGCACCGCGCGCAGCGGCAGCCGCTCGCGAGAACGGTCGCGGTCGAGCGGCGAGGTGACTCCTGGCACTGGTGCCTGGACGAGGACTACTGGCCGATCCCATCCCTGGGAGGAATGCCCGCATGAGGTACGACAGCATCACGGATGCCATCGGCAACACACCGCTGGTGCGCATCGACCCCGCCGTGCACGGACTGCGCAACATCGACCTCTACGCGAAACTGGAGATGCTCAACCCGTTCGGATCCGTCAAGGACCGGCCCGCCTGGCACATGGCCCGGCCTCATGTGGAGGCGGCGGCCGGCGGCGACGGTACGGTCGTGGAACTCTCCAGCGGCAATACGGCCAAGGCCCTCGCCCTGCTGGCGGGCATGCACGGGCTGAAGTTCAAGAGCGTCACCAACCGGATGCGCGTCCCCGAGATCAAGGAACTGCTCCTGCTCCTCGGCGCCGAGATCGAGGAGCTTCCCGGGCGCAGCGAGTGCCTCGACCCGACCGACACCGACGATCCGCTGACCCACTTCCACCAGGCGCTCTCCGACCCCGGCAGCACCTACCTGCACACCGACCAGTACTTCAACCCGCGCAACGTCGAGGCGCACGCGGCGGGCACCGGACCCGAGATAGTGAAGGACCTGGACGGGCGGGTGCCGGACTGGTTCATCGCCTGCGTGGGCACGGCCGGTTCGTCGACCGGTGTCGCCAGGGTCCTGCGCGAGCACGACCCGCGGGTGCGGGTCCTCGGCCTGGTCGCCCACAAGTCGGACTTCATACCCGGCATCCGCACGATCGACGAGGTCCACCAGGTCGGGCTGTTCGACCCGGCGACCTACGACACCATCGAGTCGGTGACCTCCGACGAGGCCATCGACGGGATGATCACCCTCATCCGCCGCTGCGGGCTGCTGTCGGGACCGACCGGAGGCGCCGCCTACCAGGGGGCGCTACGGCATCTCCGGCACGCCGACGCCGAGTTGGAGGCCACCGGGCAACGCCGGACGGCGGTCTTCATCGTGTGCGACCGGGCCGAGAGCTACCTGAGCTACGTGCGCCGGCGCCGCCCGGAACTCCTGGGCCTCACGCGCCGGGGGAACTCCACCCCGGCCCTCACGGACGCCGAGGTCCACGCGTCGGCCCGCGCCATCGACGTCGACGAGGCCCTGCGCTGGACCGCGACGGGCGAGCCCCGGCCGCTCGTCGTCGACCTGCGCAGCCCGCACGCCTACGCCGCCCTGCAGATCGAGGGCTCGGTCAACATCGTCGACGAACTGTTCGAGGACCTGCTCCGTGGCGGGCTGCCGTTCAGCAAACGGACGCCCGTGCTGCTGGCCTGTCCCGTCGGTGAGAGGTCACTGCGTCACGCCGCCGTGCTGACCCGGATGGGGCACCCGGACGTCCGGAGCCTGGCCGGCGGAATCGTCGCCTGGCGGGACGCGGGCGCCCCGCTGGTGCGCGCATGAGCGCGGGGCAACAGCTCCCCGGCACGGAACGGGACCCGGACCCGCTGTGGCAAAGGGAGTTGAGGGAACAGTTCCCGATCCTCGGGGCTCATCCTGAGCCGGCGTACCTGGACAGCGCGGCGACGTCCCAGAAGCCGCGCGCCGTACTGGACGCCGTCCAGACCTACCTGACGACGTCGAACGCCAACGCCGGCCGCGGAACCTACCCCTGGGCCAACCGGACCACGCAACTGGTGGAATCGACCCGGGAGCGGGTCAAGGAGTTCCTCCGCGATCCCGAACCGGAGCGCTCCGCCGTCCACTTCACCGGCGGCACCACCGAGGGGCTGCGCACGATCGCCCGCGACTGGCTCGCCCCGTACCTGAGCGACGGAGACGAGATCCTCGTGCCGTTCGCCGACCACCGCGCCAATCTCGATCCCTGGCTCGAAACCGTGCGGCTGCTGGCCGAGCGCGGAATCGACGTGCGCGTACGGGCACTGCCGTACCAGGAGGTCTCCGGCGACTACGACCACCGTGCCCTCGGGGAACTCGTGGGCCCGCGCACCCGCTTCGTGGCCGCCACCCATGTCCACCACGTCTACGGCGGCGACATGAACGTGCACCGCATCCGCGCGGCGGTCGGCCCGCGGGTTCCGATCTGCCTGGACGCCGCACAGAGCGTCGGCCATCTGCCCGTCCATCTCGACGACCCCTCCCTCGACGTCGACTTCGTGGTCTTCTCGGGACACAAGGCGATGGCCCTTCCCGGCACGGGGGTGGTGTGGGCGCGCAACACGCGGGGACCGTCGTTCCAGCCGGGCGGCTGGCAGGGCACGCCCAACACGGTGGGCATCGTGTCCCTGCACGCGGCACTCGACTGGCTGCACGAGGTCGGCCCCGACCGGATCGCCCGCTGGACGACCGGTCTGGCCACCCGGCTGACCGACCGGCTGCGCGACCTCGGCCCGTACGAGATCCTCGGCTGCCCCGCCAGCCTGGCCGCCGGCTCCGCGCTACCGGCCTCCCAGCGCCGGCACGGCATCGTGACCTTCCGGCACCGTGACATCCCGTCCGACGACCTGGGCTTCATCCTGTACAGCCACGGCTTCATGGTGCGGGCCGACAGCCTCTGCCAGGCGGGTGCGGAGGAAGGGGACGGGGCGGTGCGGGTGAGCCTGCACGTGTACAACACGACGGAGGAGGTCGACCGCCTGCTGGCCGTCCTCGTGTCGCTGATATGAATGGCAAGTGATAACCGTTTCCACCTGTAGATTCGTGATGTCCACGGGCAGGTGAGAGACGGAAGAGGTGGCGCGCGGAATGGGCGTGAGCATGGCGACGGCCAAGGCGTGGGTCGAGCGCTGGGAACGGCAGCAGGAGCGGTACGCGCTGGACCGCGAGGAACGCTTCACCGTGATCGCGGATGTCGTCGAACACGTCACGGCAGGCCGGCCCCGCCCACTCCTGCTCGACCTCGGCTGCGGCCCCGGCTCCCTGGCCGCGCGGCTCTCCGACCGCCTCCCGGACGCGGAGATCGTCGCCGCCGACATGGACCCCCTGCTGCTGGAACTGGGGCGAACCCATCACGCCGACGCCGCCCGCTACGTCGACACCGTCATCGGGGAGGAAGGCTGGGCCGACACCCTGGGGCTGGAACGCCCCCTGGACGCCGCCGTCTCGACGACCGCCCTGCACTACCTCCCCGAACCGGTGCTGCTGCGCACGTACCGCTGTCTCGCCGCACTGCTGCGCCCCGGCGGCGTCCTCGTCAACGGTGACCACTTCCCACCGGACGGAGCACCCTGCTCGGACATCACCGCCCACGTGGCCCGCCGGCGGGCGGAACGGACGGGAGGCCACCCCCATGAGGACTGGCGGTCCTGGTGGGACGCGGCGGCCCTGGAACCGGAACTGGCCGACCTGTTCGACGAGCGCGAGCGGCGTCGGCCGGCCGATGGCGGAAGCGCGGACAGCGGCCACCTGACGCTGGGTCGCCATACCGAGCTGCTGCACCAGGCGGGCTTCGGCCATGTCACGCCGGTCTGGCAGTTCGGCGACAGCGCCGTGCTGGTGGCGGTCAGGGACGGCACGCCAGGAGCCGCTGTCGGCGACCGGCCATGAGTCCGCACGGGCTGCGACGGAAAGCTTCAGAGGGCCAGACTCATCAGGATCTCGTCACGGTCGTCGCCGGGCGCCACCCGCAGCGCACCCGGCCACCGGCCGACCTCGGTCCAACCGGTCTTGCGGTAGAAGTCCTCCAGTCCCAGACCGGCTCTCGCGGTGAGCTGCAGTCTTTCCAGGCCCATCTCCTCGCGTGCGATGCCCGCGGCACGCCGCATCAGCGCGGCGCCGATGCCGAGCCCCCGGAAGCGGACATGCGTCTGGACGTGGTTCACCACACCGCAGTGCGCCACGAGGGGATGCTGCTCGCGGCGCAGCAGCATCCAGCCGGCGAGTGCGCCGTCGAGGTTCGCCAGAAGGAGTCTGCTCCGCTGCGGGGAGAGCTCGCGCGTGATCCGTTCCATCGCCGGTTCGAGCATCGATGGGGTCACCGGAGGCAGTGGACACTCCATGGGGACGACGGCCCCTCCGTCGTTGATGACTGCCGTCCAGCAGTCGGTGAGTTCCCGCCTGATGGCCGCGGTGGCGTCCAGGGCCCGGCTGATCTGCGTGATTCCGGGTGTGTGAACTGTTTCATGCGCTGTCACAACCGGCAGCTTGCCAGCCGTGCCTGCCGGCGATGCTTCAAGGGCCGCCGTGCGAGGGGTGCTCGCCGTGGTGTCCGTCTGGCGCTCCATCAAGATCCCTGCGTCAGCCTGCTTCTGGTAATGGTATTCATGTGCGATTAATGTACGGCACGAGCGTCGCGCGCCCTGACCCTGGAGGGGTGCCTCGGCCGTCCGGCGTCTGCGGTGTCCACGGCAGCGGACCCAGGTGTCCGGCGTGCGCGCCCGCTCGTCGACGACGCGTGTGACACCGGATTCCTGGAGCAGTGATGAGCGACCCCTACGAGCGGTCTGCGGAGTACCTCGACATCATGATCGCCGAGGCGTGGGAGCCGCTGGCTCCGGCGCTGGCGGAGGTTCTGTCGGTTGTTCGGGCCGGGGCCGGGGCCGTAGTGGACCTCGGGGCCGGATCCGGACGCGGTGTGCGCGTGATCTGCGACGCGCTGCCGCAGGTGCCGGTGCTTGCCGTCGAACCCTCCGCCGCGATGCGCGCCGTCCTGCTCGCCCGCGTTCACGAGGACGGCGAACTGCGCAAGCGGGTCACGGTGGTTCCCGGTGACTGCGCGAGCACCGACTGGCCCGACGGTGTGCACGCGGTCGTGGCCCTGAACGTGATCGGTCATCTGCCGCCCGTCCAGAGGCGTGCGCTGTGGAACCGGGCCGCCCGGCAACTCGCCCCTGGGGGAGTGCTGGTGTTCAACGTCACTCCGCCGTTCGCCCCGACGGAGGTGGAGCGGGTGCGGATGGCTCATGTCGTCATCGGTGAACTGGAGTACGAGGGCTGGGCGAGCGCGCGCCCCTCCGGAGCGGACGAGATCACCTGGCACATGGACTACCAAGTTCTGCGTCAAGGGCAGGTGCTGGCCGGGGCCTCGGCCGAGTACCGCTGGTGGGTCGCGACGGAGGACGCCCTGGCGGCCGAGGCTGCCGAGGCGGGGCTCACGCTGCGCCGGGCCGGTGATCCGGTGCTGGGGTTGTGTGTTCTGGAGCGTGTGAGCACAACGTCATCACAGTGGTTGATCTGATAATCATTTTCATTTAGGTTCACTGGTGTCCTGCTTCCCCCTGCCTGAAGGGCGAAGCGCCTTCCTGCCTGCCGCTGCAACGGAGACCGGATGAACCAGCCTGTGCCGAGCGACGACATCCTTGCCCGCGTCATCGACTGCATAGCCGAAGTCCTCGGCACACCACCGCAGAAGGTCACGCTGACGACTCCGCTCGCGGCCCTGGGACTCGAGTCGTTCACCGCGGTGCGGCTGAGGCGACGGATCCGCGAACGCACCGGTCAGAACCTGCCGTTGACCGCCTTCCTCGGTGACGCCGCAACGGCCCGCGCGGTGGCGGACCGCCTTCTCGCCGTACAGGTGCCGTACGGCGCACCGCGCTCCGGGCCCCTCGACCGTGAGACACAGGCGGGAACGGCAACCCGTGATGTCCGGCGCGGTGAGGAGACGTCAGCGGAGGGCTTCCCCCTGACGCCCATTCAAGCCTCGTACCTCGCTGGACGGGCCGAGGGCATGCCCCTGGGGGGAGTGGCCACCTACTACTACTACGAGTACGACCGCACGCCCGGCGACGCGGACCCGCTCGTGGACGTGGGCCGACTGGAAACCGCATGGAACCGGCTGATCGAACACCACCCGATGCTGCGCATGACGGTGGACGACCGAGGCCGCCAGCACATCGCCGAAGCCCCCGGCCCCTACCGGATCGGCGTCACCGACCTGCGTCACGAACTCGGCGAGCGGGTGCAGGAAATGTTGTCGGTCCTGCGTCAGGAGCGTTCCCACCAGAACCGCCCCACCGGTTCCTGGCCGCTGTTCGACATCCACGCCACGCTGCTGCCCGACGGGCGGACCCGGCTGCACGTCGGGGTGGACGTGCTCCTGACCGATCTGGCCGGCTGGATGCTGCTGATGCGTCAGTGGGGCCGTCTCGTCGAGGACCCCGCCGACCGGCTTCCCGAACTGCCGGCGCAGTTCGCCGACCTCCAGCGCGCCCGCTCCGGAGACCCCGAGTGGGCGGCCCGGCGCGCACGCGACCGTGCCTACTGGGCCGAACGCGCCTCCGAGCTGCCGCCGTCGCCGCGCCTGCCCCTGCTGCGCGACCCCGCCGACACCACCCCGCCCCGCTTCGTCCGCTCCGCTGCCGAACTCGACGCCGGCACCTGGGCCGAGCTGCGCGCCCGATGTGCCGAGCACGCGGTCACACCCACCGCCGCCCTGCTCGCGGCCTTCGCCGTCGTACTCGGCCGGTGGGGCGCCGGGGAGCGGATATGCCTGAACACCACCCTGTTCGACCGTCCGGAATCCGGCGGTGGGGCCGAAGGCGTGGTGGGCGACTTCACCACCACCGCCCTGGTCGGCACGCCTCGCTTCAGCCCCGCCGACTGGAAGGGCTTCGCCGACTACGCCACCGCCGTCAACCACCGCTTCTGGGAGGACCTGGACCACCGGTCCGTCTCCGGTGTCGAAGTGCTCCGGGACCTGCGGGCGCGCACCTCGCAGACGGTGGGAGCCCCCAGTCACCCGGTGGTCTTCACCAGCGGGGTGGGTCTCGCGGGTGACGGGGAACCGCCGGCCGCCTGGCTCGGCCGGGAGGTGTACGGCATCTCCCAGACCCCCCAGGTCCTGCTCGACCACATCGTGTGGGACGAGGGCGGGCGGCTCCGCCTGGCCTGGGATGCCGTCGAGGGAGCTTTCCCCGATGGCTGGATCCCGGCCCTGCTCTGCGCCTACGTACGTCTGCTGAGCACCCTGACGCGGCCCGACGCCTGGCGTGACCCGGCGCTGGGCTGGGATCCCTCCTTCCACCCCGAAGAGCCCCTCGACGCCGTGCCCTTCCCGACTGCGGGCCCGCTGCTGCACGATCCGGCCGTCGACGCGGCACGCCGGCATCCGAAGCGGCCTGCCCTGCGCACCTCCGCCGCCACTGTCACCCACGGGCGCCTCGCGGACAACGCCGCCGTCACCGCGGCGCTGCTGGCCTCTCACGGAGTGGGACCCGGCGACATGGTCGCCGTCGCCTGCGAGAAGGGTTCCGCGCAGATCACCGCCGTACTCGGCGTCAACCTGAGTGGAGCGGGCTACCTGCCGGTCGAACCCTCCTGGCCGGCCGCGCGGATCGCCGCTGTCTGCGAGCGGGCGGGCGTCCGGCATGCACTGACCGGCCGCGGTGTGAAGGCCGACTGGCCCGACGGCGTCACCGCGCACCGCCTGACCGCCGCAGGTCGGCCCGCCCGCAGCGTCGCAGACCCCGCCGAACCCGTGCCATCGCCCGCAGCCCCACGCGCCGACGACCTCGCCTACACCATCTTCACCTCGGGTTCCACCGGCAGCCCCAAGGGCGTGGAGATCCAGCACCGGGCCGCGCGCATCACCATCGACGACATCGTCGACCGGTTCGCCATCGGCCCCGAGGACCGGGTGCTGGCCCTGTCGGCACTCAGCTTCGACCTGTCCGTGTTCGACATCTACGGCGTCCTCGGCGCCGGTGGCTCACTGGTACTGCCCGACCCCGCGCGGCAGCGCGACCCGCAGCACTGGCTCGAACTGGCGGGCCGTCATGGCGTCACCGTGTGGAACACCGCCCCCGCCCTGCTTGAAATGCTCGTCGAGTACGCGGAGATGGAACCGGAGGAGGCCGCCACGGCGCTGCGCACCCTGCGTCTGGTGATGCTCTCCGGCGACTGGATCCCCTTGTCCCTGCCCGACCGGCTGCGCCGACTCGCCCCGCAGGCGAGGGTGATGAGCCTGGGCGGGGCCACCGAGGCGTCCATCTGGTCCATCACCTACCCGATCGAGCGCACCGATCCGCGCTGGCGCAGCATCCCCTACGGCAGGGCTCTGCGCGGTCAGAGCTTCTTCGTCCTCGACGAGGACGGCGCGCCCTGCCCGGTCGGTGAGGCGGGAGAGTTGTTCATCGGCGGCGACGGACTGGCCCGCGGCTACACCGGCGATCCGGTCCAGACCGCCGAGAGGTTCGCCGTCCATCCCGTACTGGGCCGTCGGTTGTATCGGACCGGGGACCTCGGCCGGTGGACCGTCGACGGCACCATCGAGTTCCTCGGACGCGTCGACCGGCAGGTGAAGATCCGCGGGCACCGCATCGAACTGGGCGAGGTGGAAGCGGTGCTCGCCCGCCATCCGGCGGTCCGCCAGTGCGTGGTGTCGTCGGTGCGGGGCCCGGACGGGCGGCCCCGGCTGGTCGCGCACCTGTCTCCCCGGGGAGTGAGCGAGCCGCCGACGACTCAGGAGCTGGCGGACGCCCTGAGGGAACGGCTTCCCGACTACATGGTGCCCAGCCGGTTCGTGATCCTGGACCAACTGCCGATGACGGCCAACGGAAAGATCGACCACGCGGCGCTGACCGCCGCACCGGCCGACGCCCGGCACACGACTGCCGATGTGTCCGGTACGGTCGCCGCCGAGCAGAACGAGCCCTCCGCGCCCTCCGGTACGGTCCCGGCCGGGTCCGCCACCACCTGCGGTGACGTTTCTGCTCTGGGCGAGGAATGGGTCGCCGCCGCGCTCGCCGAGGCGACCGCCCTGGGGCTGGAGGCCGCCCTCGTGGTCCGGCCCGGACGGCTCCGACCGGACCAGGCACTGGAGGCGGCCGCCCACTGGCTGAGGCAGGTGGCACAGACCACCGACGGCACGGCCGCCGAACCCCGTCTGGCCGCCGGCGGACTGGTGGAGGTGGTCTGCCACCTCCGCGGGAGCACCGCCACGACGCCCTCCTCGGCCACCGGTCCGGTAGCGGCGTCCAGTGCCCCCGCCTCCGACCGGCACGTCACCGAACCCCGTACGTCTTCCCACGGCCGCGGCCAGGGCACGGTGGACCCGGCCGTGCTGGAAGCGCTCACCGCCGTCCTGGCCGACTTCACCGACCTGCCGGTGACACCTGACAGCACCTTCAACGCCCTCGGTGCGACCTCCCTGACCCTGGTCCTCACCCATCGCAGGCTCCGCGAGAGCATCGCCCCCCGCCTCGCACTCGCCGACATGTTCGAGCACCCCACCGTCGCCGCCCTGGCCGCCCGCATCACCGCGCAACGTGCCCCGGGCACAGCCCGACCCCCCGGCGCCGGCGGCACCGGCTCCGTTCCCTTGCCCACGACCCCGCAGCCCGAACGGCCCGCGCGCCGGACCTCCCGCGTCGCCGCACGCGCCCTGGCCGAGGAGACCACGCGATGACGGAACCCACCTTCCCCCGCGCACACATGACGGACGCCCCCCAGCCGGATCAACCGGCCGTGGAGGACGACCTGATCGCGGTCACCGCCGTGGACTGCCGGTTCCCGGGAGCCCCCGACACGGCGGCGTACTGGAACCTGCTGGTCGAGGGCCGCAGTGGACTGACCCGGCACAGCGAGCGGGAGCTGGCCGAACGTGGTGTCCCCGCGCGCCTGCTGGCCAACCCGGCCCACATCCCCGTCAGCGGGGTCATCGACGAACAGGACCATTTCGACCCCGAGCCGTTCGGCCTGACCGATGCCGAAGCGGCGGTGATGGACCCCCAGCAGCGGCTCTTCCTGGAAGCCTGCCTGCGTGCCCTGGAGAGCGCCGGGCACGGCGGCGGCGTCGGCGCGGGCGCCGTGGGCGTCTTCGCCGGCGCCGCCCACAGCGACTACCTCGCCCGTAACCTCGCGGACCGGTACGCCGCCTCCGCAACCGACCCCGTCGGAAGCCTCCAAGCGGCGCTGGCGGGGGTGGCCGACTATCTTCCCCTGCACGTCGCGCACCGCCTCGCGCTCACAGGGCCCGCCGTCGCGGTCGGCACCGCCTGTTCGACGTCCCTGGTCGCCGTGCACCTGGCGGCGCAGTCGCTGCTGGCGGGGGAGTGCGACACCGCCCTCGCCGGGGGTGCCTCCCTGATCGTTCCGCAGGGCAGGGGCTACCTCCATGTCCCCGACGGGATCTTCTCCGCCGACGGCCGTGTTCGCGCCTTCTCGGCGGAGGGCACCGGCATCGTGCACACCCAGGGCGTCGGCGTGGCCGTCCTGCGACGGCTGCGCGACGCCCTTGCCGACGGCGACCCCGTCCTGGCCGTCCTGCACGGCTCCGCCGTGAACAACGACGGCGGCGACCGCACGGGCTTCACGGCCCCCTCGCCGCGCGGACAGGCCCGTGTCGTCTCCGAGGCGCTCGCCGTGGCCGGTCTCACGCCGAGGGACATCAGCTACGTCGAGGCCCACGGCACCGCCACCCGCCTCGGCGACGTCGTCGAGGTCGCCGCGCTGCGCCGCGTCTTCGGCGACACGGGGCCGGCCTGGTGCGCCCTCGGCTCGGTCAAGAGCAACATCGGACACGCCAACTCCGCTGCCGGCATCGCCGGATTCGCCAAGACCGTACTCGCCCTGCACCACGGTCTGCTGCCGCCCACGCCGGACGCCCTGCCCCTCAACCCCGACCTTCACCTGGACGACTCGCCCTTCACCGTCGTCCACGAGGCCACCGACTGGACCGGCCCCCGGTACGCGGGAGTCAGCTCCTTCGGCATCGGCGGCACCAACTGCCACGTCGTCCTGGGCAGTGCCCCCGTCCGGCCGGAACCCCCCGCCGACCCGCGCCCGCAACTCGCCCTGCTCAGCGCGCACCGCGACGACGCCCTCGCCCGCCTGGCCGAGGCCACCGCGACCGCCCTGCACACCACGGCGGTCGAGACCGCCGACGCCGCCCACACCCTGCACACCGGCCGCGCCACACTGCCGTACCGCGCCGCCGCGGTGATCACGGGGGCAGCGGAGGCCGACACCCGTGCGCTGCGCACCGCCTCCCGACGGCGTCCTGGCCCCACTGCGCCCCGGATCGTGTTGGCTTTTCCCGGCGGGGGAGCGCAGTACGCGGGCATGGGCCGCGAACTCTGCGCCGAGGAAGAGGAGTTCGCCCGCACCGTGCACGAGTGCGCGGATCTGTTCGACGACGGCACCGGTACCGACCTCACCGCGCTGATCACGGCCGACCCGTCCGACGACCGGGCGCGCCGGCTGCTGCGCGACCCCGCCCACGGCCTCCCGGCCCTGTTCACCGTCTCCCTCGCCGCCGCGCGCACCCTGCGCTCCTGGGGCGTCGAACCGGACGCGGTGGTGGGCCACAGCCTCGGCGAGTACGTGGCCACCGTCCTGGCCGGAGCCCTGTCCCTGCCCGACGCCGCTGCCCTGGTGGCGGTCCGCTCACGCGGCATGTCCAGGGCGGCCGGCGGCGGGGCGATGCTGACGGTCCCGCTGGCCGAGCGGCAGACCCTGTCGCTGCTCGCCGACCATCCGGAACTGGACCTGGCCGCGGTCAACGGCCCCCAGTCCTGCGTGGTGTCGGGACCTTTGCGAGCCGTCACCGAACTGGAGCGGACTCTGGCCGCGCGCGGCGAGCGCACCGTACGGCTCTCCCTCGACGCGGCCGCCCACTCCCGCCTGGTCGACCCGATCCTGCCCGAGCTGCGCGCGGCCGCCGACACCGTCCAGCCACGGGTACCTGGCATCCCGCTCGCCACGACCCTCACCGGAAAGCTGCTGCACACAATTCCCGACGCTGACCACTGGGTGGCGCATCTGCGCTCCACGGTGCGTTTCTCCGACGCCCTGGCCGCCGCCCTGGGCGAGAGGCCGGCCGTCCTCGTCCAGGCGGGACCGGGCAGCGCACTGCTCCAGTTGGCCCGGCAGCAGCGGGACCGGCAGCCACTGGCCACGCTGGCCACCTTCCCCGACCGTGACGAGCCGCGCGGAGGGCGTGCCGCGCTGCTCGCGGCCGCCGGAGAGCTGTGGACGTTGGGAGTTCCGTTGGACGCCGCCGCGCTGCACCGGTCGGGGCGCCGCAGGGTCGTCCTGCCGGGCCTGCCCCTGGAACGCCGCAGGCTGTGGATCGATCCGCCCGCCCCGGGCCCCGCGGCCGACCGGCCGCCCGCGGCGCCGGCGGAAAAGGGGCACCACTCCGCGCAGACGGCTCCTGACGAGGCGGAACCCCTCCAACTGCCCGTCTGGCGGCGCACGCCCCCGGCCGACACGGACCGGTCGGCGCTGCGGGGCCGCTGGCTCGTCGACGGCCCGTCGGACTCACCGCTGCCCGAGCGGGTGCGCGCCGCGCTCGCTGCCTCCGGGGCTCACGCCGTCACCCTCGACGAGGCCGCCCGAGACCCGCACACCTTCTGTGAGGGCGTCGTAGTGATCGGCCCGCACGGCGACACCGGCGAGGACCAGGCCGACGACGTAGCTGACCCGGCCGGATCCGTCGCCGCGTCCGTGCTGCGCTATGCGGAGGTGGCGCGAGCCATCGCGTCCTGGGCGCACCGAACTTGTCTGCTCCACATCAGCCACTGTGCTCAGCAGGTGGAGAGCTCCGACCGCCCCGCGGCCCACGCCGCCGCCACCCTGGCCGTGCCCCGTGTCCTCGCCCAGGAATTCCCGGGCCTGCGCTGGCGCGCCCTGGACTTGCCGGCCGGACCGCCGCACGCCATCGATCCGGAGGCCGTGCTCGCGGAGGCCGCGGACCTGGTGTCCGGTGGCCCGAGCGGCACCGAGTGCGCCGTCCGCGGCGGACACCGCTGGACGCGCGGCATCACGCCCTGGCGGCCGTCGATGCCCGCATCGGACCCGGATGGGCCCGCCGGCGCTGACGGTGCCACCGGCACGGCCGTGGTACTCGGCGGCCTCGGAGACGTGGGCCTGGCCCTGGCCGGGCATCTGGCCCGCTCCGGACGACGGGTCGTGGTGACCGGCCGCACCGGGCTAGACCCGAACCCGGCCCCCGGCAGCAGCGCAGCCGAACGTGCGGAGTCGGTACGCCTCCTGAGGGACTCCGGCGCCGACATCGAGGTCCGTGCCGTGGACGCCGCGGATACCGCCGCCACCACGGACCTGCTGCGAGAACTAAGCGACCGTGATGGACCGTTGGACCTGGTCGTGCACGCCGCCGGCGTGGTCGCCTCCGCCGCCGTAGCACCGCTGCGGGCCACCGAGGAGCACACCGTGCACGCGCACGCGCACGCCAAGGTCACCGCGGCCCTCGCGCTGCGCGCCGCCGTGCACAGCCTCCCGCCCGACCGCCGCCCGGCCACTGTGCTGCTGATGTCCTCGGCCACGGCGTTCGTCGGCGGCCTCGGCCTCGCCCCGTACGCCGCCGTCAACCGCTACCTGGACGCGCTGGCCGAACACGAGCAAGCCCAGGGCCCGGGTTCTCCCCGTTGGCTCAGTGTGGCCTGGGACGGCTGGCGGGTGGGCCCCGGCCGGAGCGAGCGCACGGTGGCCTCCCGGCACTCGATCGGCCTGGCCGGCGGCATGCGCACCGTGGACAGGCTGCTGGCGCTGTCGGCCCAGGGCCGTGCCCCGGCCTCCGTCGCGGTATCGCCGGCCGATCTCGCGCCCCGTACCGCGGGCACGCCCACCGTCGTACCCGCTTCCTCCATGCCCGCTTCGGGGGCGCTCATGGAACGGCTGCAGACCGGTGCGGAGTTCGCCACCGGTGCGGAGACGCAACTGGCCGGGGTCTGGTCGGACCTGCTGGGCTTCCCCGTCACCGACCGCGACGCCGACTTCTTCGCACTTGGCGGGCACTCCCTGCTGGCCACCCGGATGCTCGCCCGCCTGCGCGACGACCACGGAGCCGACCTGCGACTGCAGGACCTGCTCGCCCGGCCGACCATCGCGGCCCTGGCCCCGCTGCTGCCCGGCGAGGAAGCGCGGCGCACGCCCGCAGGGGCAGGGGACACAGGGTTCCTGCCCCAGGCACCCGGCGACGGCCCGCGGGAGTTCCCCCTCACGCGGGTGCAGCACGCCTACTGGGTCGGCGGATCCGGCGGCTACCGCCTCGGCGACGTCCCGTGCTCCTTCCACCTGGAGTACGACTGCCCCGGCCTGGACACCGATCGCTACGAAGCAGCGTGGAACGCGGTCATCGCCCGCCATCCCATGCTGCGCGCGGTCATCTCACCGGAAGGCCGCAACCGGGTGCTCGACAAGGTGCCCCGCTACCGCATCCGTGTGCAGGATCTGACGAAGGATGACGACGCCGAACGCGCCCGGAAGCTGGAGAGCGTCCGCGAACGCATGGTGCGCCGCGAACCCCGCCCGGGCCGCTGGCCCATGGTCGACATCCGGGCGGCCCGGCTGCCCGGCGACGTCGTCCGTCTGTTCGTCAACGTGGACGTGCTGGTGTGCGACACCGCCAGCTACCTGATCTGGGACCGCGAACTGCGCACCCTCTACCGCGATCCCGGTGCTCGCCTGCCCGCACTGGACACCACCTTCGCGGACTGCGTGGCCGCGCTCGAGCGCCGTTCCGAGGGCCCCGAATACGCGCGGGCCGCCGCCTACTGGCGCGCCGGACTGGATGACCTGCCCGGCGCGCCTGCGCTTCCCGTGCAGACGCAGAATCCCGGTGAGCGGCCCCGCTTCGCCCGGCGCACCGCCCGTCTGGAGCCGGACCGCTGGGACGCCCTCAAGGCCGAGGCAGCCCGGCGTGGACTGACCCCCACCGCCGTCCTGCTGGCGGCCTATGGGGAGGCCCTCGCCAAGTGGTCGGAGCAGGACCGGTTCGCCCTCACCCTCACCCTCTTCGACCGGCCCACGCACCTTCCCGGAGCGGACGCAGTGGTCGGCGACTTCACCTCGCTGATGCTGCACGAGGTGGATCGTTCGGACACCCGCTGCTTCGCCGATGCAGCTGTGCGGGCCCAGCGCACCCTCTTCGAGGACCTGGACCACCGGGAGTTCTCCGCACTCGACCTGCTGGCGGAGAAGTCCTCGCGCACCGGCCGCACCGAGTCCGTTCCCGTGGTCTTCACCAGCGCCCTGGGCCTGTCCGGTCCGCTCGGCGGCGGACACGACCTGGACTGGGCGGGCACACCCGTGTACGGCGTGAGCAGCACCCCGCAGACCTGGCTGGACCATCAGGTGATCGAGCAGCACGGGGCGCTCCTGCTGCAGTGGGACGTACTGGAAAGCGCCCTGCCCGCCAAGGAAGCGGACGCGGCGTTCGCCGCCTACACCGCGCGCGTGCGCCGACTGGCCGACGCACCGCAGGCGTGGGACCTCGAGGAGCCACGTTCCGCGTCCGCCGCCCCGGTCCGAGAGCCGGATCGGGCGGTACCTGCCGACGCAACCCGGACACGGAAACCGTCCGGGGACGGTGCGAGCCCCGACACCGACGCGGCCATGCTGCTGCACGACGGCGACGGCGACCGCCCACTGTTCCTGATGCATCCCTCCGGCGGGGACGTGCTGTGCTACGGCGAACTCGCCCGTCTCCTCACCGACGGCCGTCCCGTGGTCGCCCTCACCGACCCCGCCCTGACCGGCGGCACCGGACCGCGGACCATCGCCGAGATGACGGACCGCTACCTCGCCGCGCTGCGCCCCCACCAGCCGCAGGGCCCCTACCTGCTGGGCGGCTGGTCGATGGGCGGCACGGTCGCCCACCAGATGGCCGTCGAACTCGAGCGGCGCGGCGAGAGAACCGACCTCCTCGTCCTGATCGACTCCAACACCCCCGACCGCATAAGGGCGTTGGGCGGCACCGACCGCGCCCAGGACACCGCCTTCGCGGCCATCCGCTACCTGCGCTCGCTGGAGGCGTTCCTCGACCTCGATCTCGGCCTGGGCGCGGACGCGGAGGTGATCCGCAAGGCCCTGAATCCGGCGGCGGTACGCCAGGCCGTCACCGAACGGCTGCGGCTGGCCGGCCTGCTCGGCCCCCGGGACACCGCCGACACCCGGCTGGAGGTCTTCGAACGCCACCTGCGGGCGCTGGCGGACCACCGGGCCGGACACCTCACCGATCCGGCCACCCGCCTGCTGCTCATCGCCGCGTCCCGCCCCTCGCCGCACAACGCCGGCGTCGGCATGGGCGTCGACGACGCCGGGGACCTGCCCGCCCTGGGATGGCTGCCGCACGTCAACGGCCCGGTCGACGCCCACACCGTCCAGGGCCACCACTACTCCCTGCTGCACGACCCGGCGGTACGCCGGACCGCCGCCCTGATCGACCGGGCCCTGGCCGCCGTACGCGCCGACCGGTAAGCCCCCCAGACCTTTCTTCCCGACATCCGAAGCTCTCGTGGAAAGCACCCATGCACCAGCACTCATCGCCCCGTGCCACCCTGCGCCGCAGATCCGCCCTCACCGCCCTGACGGCGATTGGCGCCCTGCTGCTGAGCGCCTGCTCCGACGCACCCGACGCCGACACGCCGGCATCCGGCACCGGCGCACCGGTCGACGGCGGCACCCTGCGCTACGCCCTCGCCGGATCGCCCGCCACCGCCAGTGACGACCCGCACGGCGGTCTCGGCAACGAGTCCGACGTCCTGCGGTTCGCCCTGACGTACGACGTGCTCACCGTCCCCGGCGAGGACGGCAGGACCCGACCGCGGCTCGCCACGTCCTGGAAGCCCAACGACGCCATGACCCGCTGGACCTTCACCCTGCGCAAGGACGCCCGCTTCACCGACGGCACGCCGGTACGCGCCGCCGACGTGCTGTACTCCCTGCGGCGTATCAGCAGCAAAGCCGCCGAGAACTACGGCCGGCTCGCCGACTTCGACATGGAGAAGTCCACGGCCCGCGGCGAGTACACCGTCGTTCTGGCCACGCGCGCCCCGATGGCCGACGCGCCCCGGGCGCTGGAATCCGTCACCTTCGTCGTACCCGAGGGCACCAAGGACTTCTCCCGCCCCGTCACCGGCTCGGGTCCGTACCGGGTGGAGCGGACCAGCGCCCAGACCACCGTCCTGGTCCGCAACGACAAGTGGTGGGGCGAGCGACCGCACCTGGACCGGATGGAGATCCAGGCCGTCGCCGACCCACAGGCGCGGGCCAACGCCGTCGCCTCCGGACAGGCCGACGTCGCCGGCAGCGTAAGCCCCGCCGCGGTCAAGAGCGCCGGCTCCTCGGCGAAGACAGAGGTGATCCGGCGGAACGGGGTCACCGAGTACCCGTTCATCATGCGCCTGGACACCAAACCGTTCGACGATCCCAGGGTCCGCGAGGCGTTCCGCCTGGCGGCCGACCGCAAGGCCCTGGTCGACACCGTGTTCCTGGGCTACGGCAAGGTCGCCAACGACCTTCCCACCCCCTACGACCCGTCGGCCCCCAAGGACCTGCCGCAGCGCGCGCGTGACGTGGAGAGGGCCAGGAAGCTGCTGGCGGAAGCGGGCCACGCCGACGGACTGTCCGTCACCCTGCACACCACCACCTCCTACCCCGGCATGGACACCGCGGCCACCCTCTACGCCCAGCAGCTTGCCGACATCGGCGTCCACGCCGAGGTGAAGGTCGAGCCCGCCGACACCTACTGGACCGCCGTCTACGCCAAGAAGGCGTTCTACACGGGCTACTACGGCGGCATCTCCTTCCCGGATCTCGTCCGCGTCGGGCTGCTGTCCGATTCCCCGACCAACGAGACGGCCTGGCGCAGCAAGACCTTCGACAGCGGCTTCGCCCGGGCCATGTCCACCGCGAACGAGGCGCGGCGCAGGCAACTGCTCTCGGGCATCCAGCGTGAGCTGTGGAAGGACGGCGGCTACGTCGTCTGGGGCAGCGGGGACGGCCTGGACCTCGCCGCGCCCGGCGTGCGCGGACTGCCCGACGGACCCGGCTTCCAGCGCATGTTCATCGACCAGGTGTGGATGGCCAAGTGACCCTGCGCACTGTCAGCCGTGCCCTGCGTCCGGTCGGCCGTGCCGCGGCCCTGGCCGTCGCCGTCACGGCCGTGGTCTTCATGGCCACCGAACTGCTTCCCGGCGACGCCGGGGAACTGAGGGCGGCGGGCCGGGCCTCCGCGGAGGACATCTCGGCGGAGCGCGACCGGCTCGGGCTGGACCAGCCCATCATGGTGCGCTACCTCGACTGGCTGTACGGCGTGATCCGGGGGGACCTGGGACACTCGCTGGCGGGGGGCCGGCCGGTGGCGGCGCTGTTCGCGGAACGGCTGCCCGCCACCGCCGTCCTGGTCGCAGTGGCGCTGGCCGGCACCGTGCTGCTGACCGTGGCGGCCCTGTCCGTCACGTACCTGCGCGGCGGCCGGGGCGCCTCGGCCGCCACCGGGCTGGCCGCCGTGCCGCAGCCGGTCTACGCGGCGGTGCTCGGCGCGGTCCTGGCCGGGCTGCTGGGCTGGCTGCCTCCCGTGTCCCTGCTTCCGCCCGGCGCCTCGCCCCTGGCCGATCCGCGGCTCCTGGCGCTGCCCGCCCTCACCCTGGCCCTGCCCTCGGCCGCGTTCGCCACCGTCCTGCTGCGCGGGGCGATGGGCGACGTCCTGCGCCGTCCCCACGTGGCCGACGCGCGGCTGCGCGGCCTGCCCGCCCCGCTGGTGCTGTACCGGCACGTCCTGCCCTTCCTGTACGCGCCGGCGCTTCAGGTGACGGCCCTGCTGGCCGGCGGCCTCATGGCCGGAACCGCCCTGGCGGAGACGGTGTTCGGCTATCCGGGTACCGGGCAGCTGCTGGTGTCGGCCGTTGCGGTGCGAGATGTTCCCGTCATCCAGGCCGCGGCCCTCCTGCCGGCCGCCGTGCTGCTGCTGGGCATGCTCCTGGCCGACCTGGCCGCCCGCCGCACCACGGTGCCCGGTCTCGCGCGGGATGCCGGGCGGCCCGTGCCGGAAGCCGCGGGAGGGGGCGGGTGATGGGCCGGTCCGTGCCGTCCTTCCCGGCCGCCGCCCGCCGTACGGCGCCCGGGGCCGCGGCCGTCGTCCTGCTGGTGTGCGTGCCGCTGGGCCGGTACGCCGCTCCCCACCCGCCGGAGCGGACGGTCGCCGCGCCCTGGGTGCCGCCCGGCGGACGGCATCCGCTGGGCACCGACGTCCTGGGACGCGACGTGCTGTCCCGGGTCCTGGCCGGGGGCACCCAGCTCCTGACCGTGTCCCTGCTCGCCGCGACCGCCGCCGTCGTCTGCGGCACGGCCCTCGGCCTCGCCGCGGGCTGGTCGTGCGGCCGCACCGCCCGTGCCGTGCGGGCCCTGTGCGATCTGCTGCTTGCGGTCCCCGCCCTCCTCCTGGCGCTGGTGCTGGCCACGGCGCTGCCCGGGGCCACGGCGGTCATGGTGGCGGCGGTGCTCGCGGGTGCGCCGCTGACCGCACGGGTCGTCGCCACCCAGTGCGCGCAGCTGCGCGACAGCGGTCATGTGCACGCCGCCGTCGCACGGGGCGAGCGCACACCTGCCGTCCTGCTCCACGAGGTGCTGCCCGCCCTGCGCCGCCTGGTGGCAGCCGACGTCGGACTCCGGCTGGTCACCGCACTACAGATCGCGGCCGCCCTCGCCGTCCTCGGTCTGGGACCCCAACCCCCGGCCCCTGACTGGGCCCTGATGCTCAGTGAGAATCTTCCCGGCGCCGCGCTCAACCCCCTGGCACTGCTGGCCCCGGCTGTTCCCCTGGCGGGCTGTGCCTGGGTGTTCGCCGCGGCCGCCCGGACGGCCGCCCGCAGGCTGGGGGAGGCGGTATGACGGCGCACGTCCCCACTGCGTCGGACGCAACCGCCCGTACGCCCCTGCTGACGGCCGAGGGGCTGACCGTCCGCCGCACCCGTGACGGCGCGACGATGCTGTCACCGGTCGACGTGACTGTCGGCTCCGGGGAGGTACTGGCTGTCACCGGCCCATCCGGCGGGGGAAAGACCACCCTGCTGCGCGCCCTGCTCGACGTCCTTCCGGACGGCCTGCACCGCGCGGCCGGCACAGTGCGCTGGAGCGGGGCGACGGTACCGCGGGGCCGGGCGGCCAGGCGGTGGCGGCGTGTCCGGTGCGGCGTGCTGGGCCAGGACCCCGGCGCGGCCTTGAACCCCCTGTGGCGGGTGGACCGGCTGATCGGCGAGGAGTTCACCGGCGACGCCGCCGCCCGCGCACAGCGGGTCGAGGCCCTGATGCACCAGCTGGGCCTTCCGCCCGGGCTCGCCTCCCTGCGCGCGGGGGAACTCTCCGGAGGGCAGGCCCAGCGGGTCGCCCTGGCCCGGGCCCTGTGTGCCGACCCCGAACTGCTGGTACTGGACGAGCCGACCTCGGCGCTGGACCGCGCCACGGCCGATCTGGTCGCCGAAGTGGTGCGCTCCCGGCGAGGTGTTCCCGGCCGGGGCGTCGTCCTGGTCACGCACGAGGCCCGGCTGGCCGCGGAACTGGCCGACCGGACCCTGGTGCTCGCCGCCGACCCGCAGCCGGCCCCCGGCCCGGCACCCCAGGCATGTTCGGTACGGAAGCCGATCCGGCCGACCACCCAATCCCCGGTCCCGGTGACCGGGCATCCGTCCCCGCCTGCGCGTCCCCCCACCGTCCCGTCACCGTCCCCCGTGCTGTCGGCGCACGGCCTGACTCTGCTCACCCCGGACGGCACACCGCTGCTCGACCCCAGTGACCTTGAACTGCCGGCAGGCGGCTGGCTTGCCGTCATGGGAGCGTCGGGCACCGGAAAGACGACCCTGCTGCACGCCCTGGCAGGCCGCCGCCCACCGGCCGGCGGACAGTTGCTGCTGCACGGACGCCCGCTGCCCTGGGCCACCCGCCTGCGTGGCCGGCGGATGCTGCGAGCCGTCCAACTGGCCGGACAGGACGCGGTGACGGAACTCAACCCGGCGCACACCGCCGGCCGGTCGGTGGCCCGGCCGCTGAAGGTGTTCCACGGCATGAACGGAACCGCCGGGCGGGAACGGGCGAGAGAACTCCTCGAAGCCGTGGGACTCGCCGCCGAACTGTCCGACCGCAGACCGTCGACGCTCTCCGGTGGCCAGCGCCGTCGGGTCGTCCTCGCCCGGGCCCTCGCCGCCGGCCCCGACGTGCTGCTCCTCGACGAGCCCACCGCGGGCCTGGACCCGGCATCGGCGCGCGTCGTCCTCGACCTGCTGGACCGGCTGCGCAGGAGCGGCCCGGCGGTCCTGACCGTCACCCACGACGCCGACACGGCCGCCCGTGCCGATCGCGTCCTGCACCTGACCGGGCGCCGCCTGACCACGGGGTCGCCCGTGGCCCCCGACCATCCCCACCACGATCGAACGGAGCACCCCGGTGTCCGACAACAGCACGGCTGAACACGCAGGCCGGATCGCGGACCTGCTGGCCGCCCACCCCTGGGTTGCGCGGGCACGCCCCGCACCCGACGGCGGCGTCCTGGTCGTCCCGCACCCGAGCGCGGTGGCCGCCTCACCCCAGCCGGGCCCCCTGCTGCGCGAGCACCTCGAACAATGGGCCGAAGTCTACGAATGGGTGTACGAAACGGGGGAGGGTCGGCACGCCGACGACCTGGACCTGTCCGGATGGCGGGCCTCCGACACCGGGGCGCCGCTGCCCGAGGCCCACATGCGTGACTGGGTGGACCGCACCGTGGACCTCGTACTGTCCCAGAACCCGACCAGACTGCTGGAACTCGGCTGCGGCACCGGCCTGCTCGCCCACCGCCTGCACCCGCGCCTGGACGGGTACGTGGGCACCGACGTCGCCCAGGTCGCGGTGGACCGCCTCACCGCCGCGGGCCTGCCCCGCACCGGGTTCGTCCGGGCCGCCGCCCACGAGACGGCCTCCTCCCAGGTGTGGGACGCCATGGACGCCATCTTCGGTCCCGATGTGCTCCCCGACTGCGTACTGCTCAACTCGGTCACCCAGTGCTTCCCCGATCTGGCCTATCTGACGGCCGTTGTGCACGGGGCGCTGTCCGCCGTCCAGGACGGCGGCACCGTGGTCGTGGGGGACATCCGGCACTCCGGCCTGCTGCTCGACCACTTCGGTCGGCTGGAACGGGCGCGCGACCCCGAGGCGGACGACACGACGATCGCCGCCAGGGCCGCGGCCGCCGCCGAGGCGGACGAGGAACTGTCCTTCACCCCCGCGGCTGTCGCCGCCGCGGCCGCCGGCCAGCCGCGGCCGGTCCGCATGAGCGTCCACGCCCGCACCATGGCCGAGGACACCGAACTCACCCGCTACCGCTACGACGTCGTCCTGCACGTCGGCCCGCACACCGGCGGACCAGGCGCTCAACGTGTCCGCCGGACGTCCTGGGACGAACACCGGGGGAGCAGTACCCGGGAAGCACTGCGCACCGCGCTCCACGGCGGCCCCGTCGTCGTCCACGGCATCCCCAACGCCCTGCTCCGCGACGCGCCGGGAGCGGTGACCCCGTACGCCCTGCGCCAGGCCCTGGACGGAGCGGACGCCGCCGTACTGCTCGACGTCGCCGACCCCCGCATGCTGGCCGTGGCGGCACCCGCGCACTGCGCCCCCACCGCGGCCGAGGACGCCCCGGTGCCTTCCGGCTCGGCCGCGCACGAGCCGTTCCCCCTGTTCGTACGGCGCCGCCTGCCCGAAGTGCTGCGTGACCACCTGCGCCAAGCCGAGCCGTACGCGACACCGCCGGCGATCACGGTGGTGGACGGCATCGAGGACGGCCACTCGTGAACGAGGCGCTCACCGACGCCGCCCTCACCGGGCTGCCAGGAGTGAGGGACTGGCAGCTCCTTGGTGACGACGAGCAGGACATCCTGTTGGTGGCAGGACCGCCTCCGGCCACGGGGGAGATATCCGCGGGCCAGGACGACGCCCGCGCCGCGAGCCGGGCCGCAGACGACGGTGACGCGGCCGTACGCGGTACCGACCTGACCGCTCTCCCGGCACTGATGCGGCAGCTCGACGAGACGGCACTGCTGACAATGGGCCGGGTGCTGGACCGGACCCGCCTGTTCCGCGACGGCGGCCGGCCCGGCACCGGGGATGTTCTCGACGCCCTGGCGGTCGCACCCCGGCACGCGTGGATCGTACGGCGCTGGCTGCGCACCCTGACCGCCGAGGGCCGGCTCGACCTGGACGCGGCGACGAGCCGCCACCACTCCCTGGAGGTGCCCGACCGCCGCGACCACGCCCGGGCGCTGCGCGAGCTGGACGCCGCCTGCCGGGGCCTGGGCTACCCGGCGTCCATGACCCGCTTCTTCCGGGCCGCGGCCGAACGGCTGCCGCTGCTCCTCCAGGACCGCGCGACCCTGCACGAGGTGCTCTTCCCCGAGGGGGAGACGAACACCGCGCAGGGCAACTACCGCGACAGCGTCCCCAGCCGCTGGGCCAACCACGCAGCTGCGTCCCTGATCGCCCGAGAGACCCGCCGACCGACGGCACCGACTCCTCTGCGCGTCCTGGAAGCGGGAGCCGGAGTGGGCGGCACCACCGGCACTGTCCTGGAAGCCCTCGGCGACACTCCCGTCGACTATCTCTTCACGGACGTCTCCCCGTTCTTCCTGCGGGCGGCCAAGGACGTCTTCGGCGACCGCCCCGGACTGCGGCACGCCCTGTTCGACATCCAGGCCGACCCGCTCCCGCAGGGCTTCGAGGCAGGCTCCCAGGACGTCGTCCTGGCGGCGAACGTCCTGCACAACGCACGGCACGCCGGCCGGTCCCTGGCGGCCCTGCGGGAGCTGCTGGCCCCCGACGGACTGCTGGTCCTGGTGGAGTCGTGCCGGGAGCACTACCAGGCGCTCACCTCCATGTACCTGCTGATGTCGCCCGCGCCCGACGAGCAGGGCTGGTTCACGGACCTGCGAGCCGACCAGGACCGGGTCTTCCTCACCGCCGATGAGTGGACGCGGCAACTGGACGCGGCGGGCTTCGACCCGCTCCCCGTCCTGCCGCACGAAAGACATCCCCTGGCCGCGGCCGCGGGCCAGCGTGTCATCGCAGGTCGTGTCAGGGCCCACGGCGGCAGACCGGACCCCGGCCGCGTGCGCGCCGCGCTCGCCGACCGGCTGCCACCTGCCGTTCCCCTCCCACGGGTCCACGCCGTGGACGACATCATCCGCACCACCCTCCCGACTGGAGCTTCCCGTTGACCTCCTCCTCCGCCCCCGACCTCACCGCCGACGCGCGGACGGCCCCGGCCGATCTCGTCGACGCCGTCCGCGCCGTCTGGGCCGACGCCCTGGAGACCGACCTCACCGCCGTACCGGCCCATGCCAGCTTCCTGAGTCTGGGAGGCGACTCCGTCCTGGCCGTCCGCATGGCTGCGATGCTGCGCAAGCGGCTGGGCACGCCGCTGGCCCTCGCGGACGTCCGCGTCGAACAGAGTGCCGCGCAGCTCGCCGCGCTCGTCCACGAACGCAGCACCGGCTCCGCAACCGGCGCGCTGCGCCCGCTGCCCCTGGACCTGCGCCGACGCGAGGACCCGGACGCCCCGTTCCCGCTCCTGCCGCTCCAGCAGGGCTACTTCGTGGGCCAGCAGGACGCCTGGGAGCTGTCCTACCGCTCCGCCCACCACTACGTGGACATCGGGCTGGAGGACATCGACGCCGACGAAGCCCCCGAAGCGCTGCAGGACGCCCTGGAGAGACTGGCCGAGCACCAGGCCGTCCTGCGGGCCCGGATCCTGCCCGACGGCCGGCAGCACATCCTGCCCCTGGACGATCCGCAGGCGATACCGCAGCTGCGGGTCACCGACCTGCGCGACGCCGACGAGGAGACGGCCGCCGCACGGCTCGCCGAGATCCGGCACGAGATGAGCACCGAGGGCCCCGACCCGTCCCAGGGTTGCGGCCTGGACATGCGCCTGACTCTGATGCCCGGCCACCGCGCGCGGCTGCACTCCTCCACCAGCCTGCTCATCATCGACGGCTGGTCCTCCAGCGTCTTCTACCGCGATCTTTTCGCCCTGGTCTCCGACTACAACGCCGTCCTTGCCCCCCTGGACATCGACTACGGCGACTACGTGACGACCCTGCGGGACCTGCCCGGCACGCAGGCGTGGCAGCAGGACCGCGACTGGTGGTGGGACCGGCTCGACGGCTTCCCCCTGCCGCCGGCCCTGCCGCTGGTGGCCGACCCCGGGGAGGTGCGCCCTGCCCTCATGGGCACCCGGCAGGCGGTGCTGGACCCGCAGTGCTGGTCGGCGCTGCGCCGTCTGTGCACCGAACACGGCGTGACCCCGTCGGCGGCGATGTTCGCCGCCTTCTCCGCGGCCGTCGCCCGGGCCTGCGGCCACCGCCGCTTCCTGCTCAACACCCTGCAGCTGAACCGGCTCCCGCTCCATCCCGACGTGTCCAGGCTGGTGGGAGCCTTCTCCTCCACCATGCTGCTGCCCGTCGACCTGCCGCCGGCCCCGGTCTTCGCCGACCTCGCCACCCGGGCCCAGCGGGAGATCGGCGGCGCGCTCGCCCACAACCTGATCACCGGGGTGGAGGTCTCCCGCGAACTGGGCCGCCGGCGAGGCACCCACCGCCCGGTGGCCCCAGTCGTCTTCCAGTCGACCCTGGGCGTGGACGCGGCGCTGGGCAGCGAGGTGCCGCAGGAGGCCGGACCGCTCGGAGTGATCGACCTGCCGAGCCACCACCAGCAGCTGCGGACGCCTCAGGTGGCCCTGGAGGTCCGGCTGTTCGAGCTGCGTGGCGAACTCGTCGTCGCCTTCTCGCTGGTGGAGGAGCTGTTCGCGGGCAAGGACGTCGACCGTATGTTCGGCGATCTCATGGCCACCGTGAAGTCGCTGGTCGAGCCGGACGGCTGGTCCGCCCTGGTCGAACTGCCGGAGGCGGTCGACGGTGAGCAGGCGGAGACGACCCGGCCGGCACCCGGACGACGCCTGTCCGTACCCGCGACGGCGGCCGACGGAGCGGAGCCGGGACCGCCCCGGGACGAGGTGGAACGGGCCGTCGCCGCGCACTGGCAGAAGCTGCTGGACTGTGCGGTGGACGAGCGCACCGCCGACTTCTTCGCGCTCGGCGGCGACTCGCTGCTCGCCGTGCGGATGCTCGCATCACTCGCCCGGGAGGGACTGGGACGGGTGACACCGCGCCGCTTCCTCCGGCAGCCGACGGTGGCGGGACTCGCCGCCGCGTTGCGGGAACCGGACGAACGGTGAGTGGAGTGCGGCGGGGGCGGAGGCCGTCCCCGCCGCACTCCGGGGTCAGCCGCCCAGGCCGGCGTCCTCGCGGAAGAGTTCCTGGTCCAGCCAGACCGCGGCACGGGCGCCGTCGGCGGCCCCCGTGATCACGAAGGTGAGGGCGTCCGGCAACGCCTCCAGACGGGCGGTGTCCCCGGCCGCGTACACACCCGGCACGGACGTGCGCTGGAACTCGTCCACCCGCACACAGCCGTCCGGCAGGATTCGGCACCCCAACTGCTGGGCCAGCAGGGAGTGCTGGCGGGTGGGCGCCCGATGGTACACGCCTTGTCGTTCGAGGACCCGGCCGTCGGCGAGGACCAGGCGGAGTGCACCTGCCTCGCCCTCGATCCGGGTCACGGCCGTCTCCTCCACGGTGATACCGGCATCGGCGAGCTTGCCCGCGGCCTGTTCGGGCACCGGGTGCCCGTTGGTGCACACGACCACGTCGTCACTGAAGCGGTCGGCCACGTACAGGGCCTGCATGACCTGCGGCAGTTCATGCCCGAGGACGGCCAGGCTCATCCCGCTGGTCTCCCAGCCGTGGCAGAACGGGCAGTGGTACACCCCCCGGCCGAACAGCGCGGACAGCCCTTCCACTTGCTCGTCGAGCTCGTCGACCTGCCCCGTGGCGAGGACCAGTTTGCGGGTCCGCTCCACCGCGCCGTCCGCCAGCGTCAGGGCGAACCCCGGCGGCTCGGACACGGCAGCCGTGACGGTCGCCTCACGTACGACCACGTTCGGGTAGGCGCTGAGCTGCTCCCGGCCTATGCGGCGCAGTTCTGCGGGCGGGAACCCGTCACGGCTGAGAAACATGTGCATCTGCGCCGCGGGAGCGTTGCGCGGGCGGCCCGAGTCCAGCAGGAGGACCCGCCTGCGCTGACGCCCTGACACCAGCGCGGCGTTGAGACCCGCAGGCCCCCCGCCGACCACGATCACGTCGTACATCGTCTGTCACTTCCTCCGTAGTACGCCACTGTAACTCTGATAATAATTATCATTTTCAGTTACCGCCTGGCGGTGGGGAAGGCAGGATCCCACCATGCCCCGACGCCCAAGCACCCGGCGGCAGACCACCAAGCCACAGCGCGTCAACCCGCTGGACGCCGCCGGCATCACGTACGTCGACTACAAGGACACCGACCTGCTGCGGAAGTTCATCCCCGACCGCGGGAAGATCCGCAGCCGTCGGGTGACCCGCGTGACGCGTCAGCAGCAGCGGCAGGTGGCGCAGGCCGTCAAGAACGCACGCGAGATGGCACTCCTTCCCTACAGTTCCCGATAACCGGGACAGCGTTGAGTCAACGCTGCTCGTACGGGTCCGACGGCTCCTCGACCCGTCTGACCGCCTTCGCGTCCAGCAGCGGGGGCCAGGCCGCCGAGGAGCCCAGCCTGCCCTTGGGGTGCCAGATGCCCGTGACCGTCACCCACGTGTCCGTCGCCGGGGCGTCCGCGCCGCGGACCTCCACCTTGCTCGTGGTCGCATCGGCTGCGCAGCATGAGACCAGGAGCCGGGTGATGTACCACGTGCCGTCGTCCCCGTGAGTGACGAAGCCGGTCAGCCGGACCGTACGGCCCTTCAACGAGCGATCGCTGTCGTAGACCGCCCGGGAGGTGAAGGCAGCGACGCTCAGGTCCACCGGGTCGCCGGACGGCAGTGGCGTGAACGTTCCGACGCCCTGGGCCGCGTGCTGCGCGTCCTCCCGGTCCGCACTGTAGGAGCCGAGCGCGGGCGGCGGGAAGAGCAGCAGCGCGGTGGCGGGAAGGGTGAGCAGCCAGGCGAGGCGCGGGCCGGTCGTGTGGGTGTGCCCGTGCCCGTGCCGGTCCTCGGCCTCGTCCTCGTCCTTGTCGTCGTCCTCGTAGGGAACCTCCCGTGCGGCCCGCACTCCCGCCGCCACCCCCAGCAGCACCAGCAGCGCCCCCGACGCGATCAGGTACGGCCGCAGCCCGGACTGCACGTACCGCAGATACAGGGCACTGAACAGCGAGATACGCAGCACGGCGGCGCCCACCAGCAGCATCAGCACGGCCTGCCCGTACCGCCTCACAGCAGCCACCACCCCACGAGCACACTGCTCACCATGGCGACCACCCAGGTCGCCGACGAGAAGCGGATGGTGAAGGCCCGGCCGAACGTGCCCGCCTGAAGCGCGATCAGCTTCAGGTCGACCATCGGCCCGACCACCATGAACGCCAGCTGTGCCATCGGAGAGAACCCGCTCAGCGACGCGGCAACGAACGCGTCGGCCTCGCTGCATACGCACAGCGCCACGGCGAGCAGCGCCAGCAGCAGAACCGACAGCCAGAGCGATCCGGTGAAGAGGTCCAGGACCGAGCGCGGCACGGTGATGTCGAAGGTCGCCGCAGCGGCCGAGCCGAGCACCAGGAAGCCCCCGGCATGCAGGAAGTCGTGCTGCAGCCCGGCCGCGAAGGCACGCCCGCGCGAGGTTCCGGGCGGCCTCATACGCTCCGTTGGCAGCCGCAGCCACTCCTCACGCCCGAAACGGGCCCACAGCCACCCCATGACGACGGCGGTGGCGAGGGAGGCGACGAGCCGGGCGGCCACCATCAGCGGCCGGCCGGGGAAGGCGATGGACGTGGCGACCAGCACCACGGGGTTGATCGCCGGTGCGGACAGCAGGAACGCGAGCGCTGCGGCCGGGGCGACCCCGCGCCGCATCAGGCTTCTGGCCACCGGTACGGACGCGCACTCGCACCCGGGCAGCACGACGCCGGCCGCCCCCGCGACGGACACGGCGAGCGCCGTCCTGCGTGGCAGCAGCCGGCTGAAGACGCGCTCGGGCACGAAGGCGCCGATGGCGGCGGAGACCAGCGTGCCCAGCAGCAGGAAGGGAACTCCCTGGACGACGACGGCGGTGAACACCGTCCACCAGGCGGCGACGGGTGGGGTGTAGAGGTCGGCTGCGATCACCGGGCCGAGGATCAGCGCGACCGCGACGATCGTGGCGAGCGCGACACCGCCGACGACGACCTGCACGAGCGTTCGGACGGCGAGGCGGACGGTGTCGAGGAACCCGTACCGGCTCTCGATGTACTCCTGATCGCTCACGTCACTCGCTTCGCCGTACGACACCACGCACGCGCCGCATAGTAGCGACGGAGGCTGTGCGCCGGTCTCTTCGGGGCTCGTGGGGCCTTGGCGGTCTGGCGGATCGGTGTCCGTACCGGGTCGGGCGGCGCCGTGGCTGCGTTCGCCGCCCGACCCGGGGTCTTCAGACGCCCGCCATGGGTTCGGGATGCTCGTGCTCGCAGGTGTCGTCGATGCCGTAGGTGTCCCAGGCGGGGAACGGGTCTACGGGCGGCAGGCTTTCGCCGTCGGTCATGAGGCAGTCGGTCAGTGCAGCGTGCAGTGCGTCCGCACGCAGGTGCGTGCCGATGAAGACCAGTTCCTGGCCGTCGGGGCTGTCGGTGTCACGGGCGGCGGAGGGTTCGAAACGTGCGACGGACCCGGCCTGTGACCACAGGCCCGTCACCTGCGGGCGGCCGGCCAGCGTGAAGAACCCCTTGGAGCGCAGGATCTGCCCGTACGCGCCGCTGTCGAGTTCTTTGGTCACGAACGTCCACAGCCGGCCGGGGTGGAAGGGCGGTTCGGCGCGGAAGACGGTCGAGGAGATCCCGTACTCCTCCGTCTCGGGGACGTGGTCGCCGTTGAGTTCCATCACCCAGCCGGGGGCCTGTTGGGCGCGTTCCAGGTCGAACAGCCGGGTGCCCAGTACGTCGCCGGCCTTCACGCGGCCGTGGACGGCCGGGACGACGCGGGCGAGAGGGTTGAG
>NZ_JBIVJN010000008.1:0-373092 GCF_044750345.1 Streptomyces sp. NPDC088817 | reverse complement strand
AGCTTCGACCCCTGCCTCCCCTGCGGCGTCCACATGTACCTCGGCAACGGCAAAACCCTCACCACCACCCACACCCCCACCTACGGAACCGACCATGTCTGACACGGAGCAGGGCACACGGACCGGCCGGCTCGCGGACCCGGACGTCGAGGCGCGGCTCGCGCGGCTCGACGAACTCCTCGCGGGCCTGGAATCCGCTCCGGGGCCGACCGTGCGGTCCGCCCTGGAGGCGGTGCGGCTGCTGACCGAGGTCTACGGCGAGGCGCTGGGCCGCGTGCTCGACCGCGCGGACGCTGGACTGACGGAGCGTCTGGCCGAGGACGAGCTGGTGGGCCATCTGCTGGTCCTGCACGAGATCCACCCCGAGCCGGCCGAGCGCCGGGCCGAGCGCGCCGTCGAACGGCTGCGTCCGGCCGTCCGGGAGCGCGGCGGCGACGTCGAGTGGATGGGCCTTGAGGAGCGGGTGGCCCGGGTACGGGTCACCCCGGGCGGCGGCGGGTGCGGTGCCGGGTGCGGCGGAGGCACGGACGACGTGGGCGACGCAGTCCGCGCCGCCGTGCTCGCCGCCGCTCCCGAACTGGCGGCGGTGGAGGCGGTGTCCGGCGCGGCCGAGCGGCAGGCGGCTCCGGCGTTCGTCCCCCTGGACACGCTCATGCGCCGGGCTGCGCCACAGCCGCAGGAGCCGCGGTGACCGGGGACGGGGCGCTGGCCCGCCTCATCCGTTCCTCGGCCGGCCCGGGCGCCGCGGCGGCGGGCGAGGTGTGCGATCTGTGCGCCGCCCCGGTGCCCGGGGACCACCGCCATCTGTACGACACCGCCGAGGCCGAGGTGCGGTGCGCCTGCGGGCCGTGCTCGGTGCTCTTCGCCGAGGACGGGGCGGGCGGCGGGCACCACCGGCTCGTCCCCCGGCGCCGGGTACGGCTTCCGCACGTCGACACGGCGGCGCTGGGGGTGCCGGTCGGCCTGGTCTTCTTCGTGCCGCGCGCCGACGGCACGGTCACCGCCGAGGGCCCGAGCCCCGCCGGTTCCATGCGGTGGGAGGTGGACGCGGCGGCCTGGCGGCGGTTGGCCGGCCGGATCCCCGAACTCGGCGGCATGGAGCCCGAGGTGGAGGCGCTGCTCGTCAGCACCGTCCAGGGCATGGACCACCACTGGATCGTGCCCGTCGACGACTGCTTCCGGATGCTGGCCGTGATCCGCCGCGAGTGGCGGGGCCTGTCCGGCGGGGGCCGGTTGTGGCCCGCCGTCGAGCGGTTCTTCGCGGAGCTGACCGAGCGGAACTGACCGAACGGAGCTGGGCGACGTGCACGAGTTGTCGATCGCGACCGCGATCGTGGAACAGGCCGACGAGGTCGCCCGCGCCGAGGGCACGGGCCCCGTCTCGGTGGTGACGGTGCGGGTGGGCGAGCTGGCCGGGGTCGTACCCGACGCGCTGAGCTTCGCCTTCGAGGTCGCCCGCGAGGGCACCGCCCTGGCCGGGGCCCGGCTCGTCGTCGAGCAGGTGACGGCGCACGCCCACTGCGTGCCGTGCGACGCGGAGTTCCCGGTCGGCATGCCCCCGTTCTTCTGGTGCCCGCACTGCGACCGTCCGTCGCGGGACCTGCGCAGCGGACGGGAGTTGGAGATCACCGCCATCGAGCCCGCGCCGTCGCCCACGCCCTGAACGGCCGCCCGACGGCGAAACGGCCCCACCGGCGCACGACGCGCCGGCGGGGCCGTTCGTTCCCAGGGATCAGCAGATGCGCGGCAGTTGCTCCCCCAGCGGCAGGTCGACGACCCGGGTCCCGCCGAGGCCGGTGGCGACGACCACCATGCCGGGGTGCTCGGCGACGCACTCGCCGATGAGCACGGCTCCGCCGCCCCGCGGGTGGGCACGCATCGCCTCCAGGACGGCCTCCGCGTCGGCGGGCGGCACGAAGGCGACGAGCCGGCCCTCGTTGGCGACGTACAGCGGGTCGAGGCCGAGGAATCCGCAGGCGTTGGCGACCGCGTCGGGGACGGGGATCGCGCGTTCGCGCAGCCGGATCCCCGTGCCGGAGGCGCGGGCGATCTCGTTGAGGGAGGCAGCGAGACCGCCCCGGGTGGGATCGCGCAGCACGTGGATGTCCGGGGTGACGGCCAGCATGGCGGCCACCAGGTCGCCCAGGGGAGCGGTGTCGCTGGCGATCTCGACGCCGAACTCCAGGCCCTCACGCACGCTCATGATCGCCACGCCGTGCAGGCCGATCGGGCCGCTGACGATGACGGCGTCGCCCGGCCGGGCCCGCTGCGGGCGGATGTCCACTCCCTCGGGAACGACACCGACCCCGGCGGTGGTGACGTACACGCCGTCGCCGTGCCCCGCCTCCACCACCTTGGTGTCACCGGTGGCCACGGTGACGCCCGCGGCCTCGGCGGCGGCGCCCATGGCGCGCGCGATCCGGTCGACCACGGACAGTTTCACGCCCTCCTCCAGGACGAAGGCCGCGGAGAGGTAGGCGGGCCGGGCGCCGCTCATCGCCAGGTCGTTGACGGTGCCGTTGACGGCCAGGTCGCCGAGGCTGCCGCCGGGGAAGAACAGCGGCCTGACGACGTAGGAGTCGGTGGAGAACGCCAGCCGGGTGCCGCCGAGGTGGAGCACGGCGGAGTCGCCCATGGCGGCGAGGACGGGGTTGCCGTAGGCCGGGGCGAAGACGTCCTGGATCAGTTCGGCGGACAGGGCGCCGCCTCCGCCGTGGCCCATCACCACGACCGGCTGGTCGCGCAGGGGGGCGGGGCAGGTCCAGTTCGCCGGGTCGACGGGGGCGTCGGGAGCCGCGGAAGCCAGTTCAGCCAACGGGGTTCATCTCCTCCTGCGGGATGCGGGAGCCCATCGGCGCCGGGGCGCCCGGTGAGGCCTGTCCGGTCATCCGGCGGTACAGGTAGTAGGCGGCGCAGGCGCCCTCGTTGGAGACCATGGTGGCGCCGAGCGGGCTGCGCGGGGTGCAGTCGGTGCCGAACGCGGAGCACTCGGTGGGCTTGATCAGCCCCTGGAGGACCTCGCCCGCGCGGCACACGGCGGGTTCCTCGGTGCGGATGCCCGCGACGTCGAAGCGGTGCTCGGCGTCGTGGTCGCGGTACGCGTCGGACAGCCGCCAGCCGCTGGCGGGGATGCGTCCGATGCCGCGCCAGGACCGGTCGGCGACCTCGAAGACCTCCTGGAGCATGGTCAGGGCGGCCGGGTTGCCCGCCTCGCGCACGGCGCGCGGGTAGGCGTTCTCCACGCGGTGCTCGCCGCGCTCGAGTTGGTGCACGGCGCGGCGGATGCCTTCGAGGATGTCCAGCGGTTCGAAGCCGGTGACCACGATCGGCACCCGGTGCCGCTCGGCCAGGTCCGGGTACTCGGCGGTGCCCATGACGCTGCACACGTGCCCGGCGGCGAGGAAGCCCTGCACCCGGCAGGCCGGGGCCGTCATGATCGCCTCGATGGCCGGTGGCACCCGGACGTGCGAGACCAGCAGGGTGAAGTTGTCCAGGCCGAGGCGGCGGGCCTGGTGCACGGCCATGGCGTTGGCGGGAGCGGTCGTCTCGAAGCCGATGGCGAAGAAGACCACCTGCCGGTCCGGGTGCCGCTGGGCGAGCTGGAGGGCGTCGAGCGGCGAGTACACCACCCGTACGTCACCGCCCTCGCCCTTGACCCGGAACAGGTCCCGGTCCGTGCCCGGCACCCGCAGCATGTCGCCGAACGAGCAGAAGATCACGTCGGGACGGGCGGCGATCTCCAGTGCCTTGTCGATGACCTCGAGGGGGGTCACACAGACCGGACAGCCGGGGCCATGGATCAACTCGACCTCTTCGGGCAGCAGTTGGTCGATGCCGTGCCGGATGATCGAGTGGGTCTGGCCGCCGCAGACCTCCATCAGCGCCCACGGCCGGGTGACCGTCGCGCGGATCTCGTCCAGCAGCCGCCGGGCCAGCTCGGGGTCGTTGAACTCGTCGATGTACTTCATCAGGCCTCACTCCCGCTCTTCTCGCGTTCCCCGGCCCCGGAGGCGTGCGGGGCCGGGTCGCCGGCCTGCTCGGCCGCCTGGGCCCAGGCGTCGCCGAACTCCTCCTCCAGCAGCCCCAGTTCCTTGAACAGCTCCAGGGACGCCCGGGCCGACTCCTCGTCGAGCCGCTGGAGGGCGAACCCGACGTGGACGATCACGTACTCCCCCACCCGCACATCGGGCAGGTACTCCAGACACGCCTGTTTCCGCACCCCGCCGAAGTCGATCAGACCGGTGAGCGGGTCGGCGCGGTGGTCGATGGCCACGACTTTGCCGGGCACTGCCAAACACATGGGTCACTCCGTCTCGTCGCTGTCGGTCGTCCGCCGGGCTTCGCGGCCCTTACGCGGGTCCCGGCCCGGCCGGCTCATCCGGCGGCTTCCGGACGCCGCCGGTGGGGTGGCTCGTGTGCCGCGACCACGAGCTGTCCGAGGGCCAGTCCGCCGTCGTTCGGGGGGACTTCGCCGTGGCGCAGGACGGTGAAGCCGTCCGCGGTGAGCAGCGCGGCGCACTGGTCCTCCAGCAGCCCGTTGGCGAAGACACCGCCGCTGAGGACGGCGGTGGTCAGGCCGGTGGCCGCGCGGGCGCGGTGGCAGATCTCCGCGACGGCCCGCGCGAGACCCCGGTGGAAGCGGGCCGCGAGGACCGGCGGCGGGGTGCCGCGCCGCTGGTCGTCGAGGAGTGCCCGCAGCATGGGCGCAGGGTCGCAGCCGAGGGGGCCGGGGCCGTCGGTGAGGGCGAAGGGGTACGCCGCGCCGTCGGCGTCCTGGGCCAGGGTCGCGGCCGCCTCCAGTTCCAGCGCGGCCTGCGCCTCGTAGCCCGCGCGGTGGCACACGCCCGCGAGGGAGGACACGGCGTCGAAGAGCCGTCCGGTGCTGGAGGTCGGCACACAGGCCAGGTCGCACTCCAACTGCCTCTGCAGCAGAGCCCGTTCGTCGGGTGTGCAGGCGGCGACGCTGGGCAGGCGGGGGTCCCAGGGCAGTCCCGCGGCCCACAGCCGGGCCAGGGCGAGCCGGCAGGGGTTGGCCACGCCCGCGTCGCCGCCGGGCAGCGGGGCGGGGGTCAGCCGGGCGAAGCGGCGGTAGGCGGTGTAGTCGGCGAGCAGGAACTCGCCGCCCCAGACGGTGCCGTCGTCGCCGTATCCGGTGCCGTCGAAGGCGACGCCGATGACGGGTGTGGTGCCGTCGAGGCCGTGTTCGGCCATCGCCGAGGCGATGTGCGCGTGGTGGTGCTGGACCCGTACGGGTTCCGGCCGCGGAAGTCCGGCGGCGCGGCGGCGGGCCCAGCGGACCGAGTGGTAGCCGGGGTGGCGGTCGGCGGCGACGAGGGCGGGGGTCACTCCGGTCAGGCGCAGCAGGTGCCGCTCCGCCCGGTGGGCGGCCTCCTGGGTGGCGAGGTCCCCCATGTCGCCGATGTGCGGCCCGAACCAGGCCTGCTCGCCGTCGCCGACGCACGGGGCGTTCTTCAGGTCGCCGCCCACCGCGAGCGCGGGGCGCACCGCGACGGGCAGGCGCAGGGGGCGGGGCGTGTAGCCGCGGGAGCGGCGCAGGACCTGTTCGGTGCCGTCGGGGCGTACCCGCAGCAGGGAGTCGTCGCAGGGGCAGGCGATGGGCCGGTCGTGGGCGAGCCAGGCGTCGGCCAGCCCGGCGAGCCGGGTCAGCGCGTCCTCGTCGTCGGTGACGATGGGTTCGCCGGAGCGGTTGCCGCTGGTCATCACGAGTACGCGCGGGCCGGGGGGATCGCCGGGCAGCCCGAACAGCAGGGTGTGCACGGGGGTGTAGGGCAGCATCACGCCGACGTGGGGGCTGCCGGGGCAGACCTCGTCGGACAGGCGGAGCCCGTCCGGCCGTGGTCGGCGGCGCAGCAGGACGATGGGCCGTTTCGGGCCGGTGAGCACGGCCCGTTCGCGGTCGGTGGGACCGGCGATCCGCTCGACGGCGGCGAGGTCGGCGCACATCACGGCGAACGCCTTGCCGCCGCGTTCCTTGCGGGCCCGCAGTGCGGCGACGGCGCGGGTGTCGGTGGCGTCGCAGGCCAGGTGGTACCCGCCGACGCCCTTGACGGCGACGATCCGTCCGGCGGCGAGCAGGGCCCGGGCGGCCGCCAGGGCGTCCGCGTCCCGGGCCGGGCGGAGCCCGCTGCCCGCGGCGGGGACCAGGCGCAGCCGGGGGCCGCAGTCGGGGCAGGCCACGGGCTGGGCGTGGAAGCGCCGGTCGGCGGGGTCCGTGTACTCCCGGGCGCAGGCGGGGCACATCGGGAAGCCGGTCATGGTCGTGACGGCGCGGTCGTACGGCATGGCGGTGGCGATGGTGAAGCGGGGGCCGCAGTGCGTGCAGGTGATGAACGGGTGCCGGTGGCGGCGGTCGTCCGGGTCGGCCAGCTCGCGCAGGCAGTCGGCGCAGGTGGCGGTGTCGGGCGGGAGCTGGGTGCGGCCCGGGGAGTGTTCGGTGGCGCGGATGGCGAACGGGCCGGTGGCGCCGTCGGCGGGAAGGTCCTCCAGGCCGATGCCGGTGACGGCGGCCAGTGGGGGCGGCTGCCGGGCAAGCCGGTCGCAGAACCGGGTGACGTCGTCCGGCGGGCCCTCGATCTCGATCAGCACGCCGGCGGCGGTGTTGCTGACGAAGCCGGTCAGCGCCAGGTCGGAGGCCAGGCGGTGCACGTACGGCCTGAAGCCCACGCCCTGCACGGTGCCGCGCACGGTGAGCCTGCGGCGTACCGGGCCGGTGACGGGTGCGGTCATGAGGCGGGGGTGGTCGCCGGGTGCGGATGGGTGTGGTGGTCGTGGGCCTGCTCGCCGTCGGCGGCGTGGACGTGGGGGTGCGGGGTGAGCGGCGGCCGGTGCCGCGGGGCTCCGTCGCGGACGGCGAGCGCGCGGTCGAGCACCGTGTCGACGCCGTCGCCGGTGCGCGCGCAGGTCCGTACGATCTCCACCCCGGGGTTGACCTGCTGCACATGGGCCCGGAAGGCGGTCTCGTCGAAGCCGGCGGCCTCGGCCAGGTCGGTCTTGGTGACCACGACCAGGTGGGCGGAGCCGAACGCGGTGGGGTACTTCAGCGGCTTGTCCTCGCCCTCGGTCACGGCCATCAGCACGATCCGCAGGGTCTCGCCGAGGTCGTACGACGCGGGGCAGACGAGGTTGCCGACGTTCTCCACGAACAGCACCGAGGTGTCCTTCGGCAGCCAGCCCTCCAGTCGGGTGCGGACCTGCCGGGCCTCCAGGTGGCAGAGCCCGTCGGTGAGGACCTGCTGCACGGGGGCGCCGGAGCGGGCCAGCCGGCGGGCGTCGTTCTCGGTCGCCAGGTCCGCGGTCAGCGCGGCCACCGGGACGCCCCGTCCGACGGCGCGGGCGAGTACCAGGCCGAGGAGTTCGGTCTTGCCGCTGCCGGGGCTGGACAGCAGGTTGACGACGGCCACGCCCTGCCGGGCCAGGTCGCCGCGCAGGGCGGCGGCGAGGTCGTCGTTCTTGGCGAGGACGGCCTGCTTGACGTCGACGGACCGGCACATGGCGCTGCTCCTGGGAGTCGGCTCGGGGCGAGGGCGGCGAGGACAGGGCGGGCAAAAACGGGGAGGGCGGTGCGGGTGGTTGCGGGCCCCTCACCGATCTTCGGCCGCGTCGGTGGCGAGGTGCGGGAGCGCAGCCGTGTGCGCGGGGGCGGATTCCTCCGTGCGGACCAACGGCGGGGTGGCCGCGGGGTCGGCGAGCAGCGCCGGGATCATGGTGTGCAGGGCCTCGACGGCCGGGGCGACGGCGTCCCGCACCGGGTCGCTGAGCCCGGGCATGATGTCCTCGTCGCCGCGGGGCCGCACCTGGGGCTCGCAGGCGAGGACGAGGACGCGCGGCAGCGGCCCGTCGCCCAGGTGGGCGGCCAGGGCGAGCACCTTGGCCGGGTCCATGCCGTGGGCCTCCGGCGGGGCCGCGGCGCCGGTCCCGGAGCCGGGGAGTTCCGCCTCGATCAGGGACAGGGTGCCGGGCCGGTGGCCGCGTGGCGCGGCGTCGACGAGGACGGCCGTGTCGTAGCCGTCCAGCAGTTCGTAGGCGAGGTCGAGGCCGCGGATGCCGTAGTCCCGCACCCGGACCCCGGCCGGCAGCGGGCGGGTGCCGAGGGCCTGGATCACCTCGGGGCCGAAGGCGTCGTCGGCGAGGAAGATGTTGCCGACGCCGGCGACCAGGATTCGGGGGGCGGAAGGCGGTGTCATCGGGTACCTCCGGTGAGCGGGGCGTCGGCCGGGGTCAGGGGGCGGGCGCAGGCGCCGGGGAGTTTGCGGACGAACGCCGAGCGCAGCGCGTGGTAGGGAGCGGCGGGGTCGAAGAAGATGTCGTGCATCCGGGCGAGTTCGGCGCGCCGGTGGTCCGCGAGCGGCCGTACCGCCTCGTCGCGGGCGCGGGCCGCCGCCTTGGCGTCGATCCGCCCGCCGAGGTCGGGCGCGTCGGCGAGCGCGGCCGCCATGCGGTCGACCTCGGCGGTGAACTCCCCGGCGGGGACGGGCACGAGACGGTCCACCAGGCCGAGGCCGCGCGCCGTGGTGGCGCTCACCGGAAGGGCCTCGGCGGTCAGCCGTCCGGCCGTGCCGGTGCCGGACCGGCGCGGCAGGCTGTACGTCCAGAACTCCGAGCCGTACAGGCCCATCCGGCGGTAGTGCGGGTTGAGCACGGCGCCGGTGCGGCACCACACCTCGTCGGCGGCGAGGGCGAGCATGACACCGCCCGCGGCGGCGTTGCCGCCGAGCGCGGCGACGACCAGCCGGTCGGTGGTGCGCAGCACCGCCTCGACCAGGTCGTCCATGGCGTCGAGGTTGGCCCACGACTCGGCGGCCGGGTCGTCGGACGCCTCGATGACGTTCAGGTGGATGCCGTTGGAGAAGAAGTCGCGGGCGCCGCCGAGGACGAGTACCGGGGTGGGGCGGGAGAGGGCGTGGCGGTAGGCGGCGAGCAGTCTGCGGCAGTGGTCGGTGCTCATCGCGCCGCCGGGGAAGGAGAAGGTGACAAAGCCGACCTCGCCGCGCTGCCGGTAGCGGATGTCGGTCCAGGTGCGCCGCTGCGGGGGCAGTTCGAGCGGGACGGCGGCCTCCGGGAGGCCGGCCGGGCCGAGGACCGAGGCGGCCGGGCGCTTGAAGGGGGCGGGGTCGCCGGAGTTCTTGCGCGGCCTGAGTTCCGGGATCCACACGGCGCCGTCCCGGGTGGCCCGGCACACCGCTCCCGCCCGGGTGGCGAGCAACTCTCCTGGTCGGCCGCGCAGTTGGTCCTCCGGGTGGCCGCCGTGCAGGAACAGTTCGCGGCCGTGGAGTTCGTCGAGGACTCCGGGCTGCGAGTCGGCGCCTCTCAGCTTGCGCAGCACGGTCGCGGTGCTGTCTTTCTCCCAGTCGACGCGGCGCCGCTCCTGGCGCAGGAAGCCGCGCCAGACGACGTCGGCGGAGGGGTCGCTCTGCGGCAGCGGTTTGAACGAGCCCTCGGCGTAGCGCCGTACGGCAAGGAGTACGGCGGCCACGGCGGCGTCGGAGGCCTCGTTGCGGTACAGGTCGCTCTTGCCGACCGGTGCCGTGGGGAACGGCACGGCCGCCCAGATGTCGCCGGCGTCCATCGCCGCCTCGGCCTGGAGGACCGTCACGCCCCACTCGGGTGCCTGGTCGGCGATCGCCCAGTCCAGCGAGGAGGGGCCGCGGTCCCCGGGTGGGCCGGGGTGCACGATGAGGCAGGTGTGCTCCCGCCATACGTCCTCGGGCAGCGCGGTCTTGAGCATCGGCGCGATGACGAGTTCCGGGTTCGTCCCGGCGACGGCGGCGCGGACGGCGTCGGGGCCGTGTACGGCGAGCACGACGTCGACGTGGTGGCCGTGGTCCGTCAGTTCGGCGTAGACGCGCTGGGACAGGCTGTTGAACGCGCTGGCGACGAGCAGAATGTCCATGACGCGGCATGGTGTCCCCTTTGCCGGGCCCCGGAAAGGACCCCGGCGGGGCGTTCGTCCGTCTGCCTCAGACGCTCTCCGCCGTCCGCGTCAGGCCCCCTTTCCGTCTGGATCGCCCGGCGCGCCACTTCACTACTTTCCGATCATATGATGTAACAGTCTGCGCATGGATCATCGGCAGAACATCGACAGAGCCCCCGGCCGCCACCCACGCCGTCGCGCGCTGCGCGGGACGCTGCTGGTCGCGGCGACCACCGCGGCACTGGCCGGCGGGCCCCAGGCGACGGCGGCTCCGGCCGTCGGCCTCGGCCCGGACTGGGAGGCCATCGCCGCCTGCGAGTCCAGCGGCAACTGGCAGGCGAACACCGGCAACGGGTACTACGGCGGGCTCCAGTTCCGCCAGTCGAGCTGGGTGGCCGCGGGCGGCCTGAAGTACGCGCGCCGGGCGGACCTGGCCTCGCGCAGAGAGCAGATCGCCGTGGCCAGGCGGCTCGCCGTCCTCCAGGGGATGTCGGCCTGGGGCTGTTCCTGACGGGCACCTGGTGCCGGGCCGACGGGCGGTCAGCAGAGCACGGCGAGCGCGCCCGGCAGCACTCGGGCCGTGACGGGCAGCACCGCCTCGACCTCGCCGTCGGCGCCGTAGGGCACCTCCCGGTCGGCGGCGATCCTGATCCGGCTGCCCCGCAGGATCCGCACCTCGGGGCGCTCGACGTGCGCGCCCGACTTCAGCTCGTTCATCAGCGCGAAGAAGAGCCGTCGCGGTGCCTCGCGGATCATCACCACGTCGAGCAGGCCGTCGTCGACACGGGCGCCGGGCGCGATCATGCGACCGGAGCCGTAATAGGCGGAGTTGGCGGCCACCACGGTGTAGCCGCAGTGGACGTGCTCCTCCCCGTCGACGGTCACGTGGTAGGTCGCCGCCCGCCAGGTGGCCACGGCACGCAGCCCGCCGGCGTAGTAGGAGGCGGCGCCGCGCAGCAGTCGGGAGTTGTTCGCGTGCCGGTTGGCGAGCGCGTCGACGCCCGCGTACACGCTGCCGAGGACGACGGTGCGCGGGTGCGCGGCCGACTCCACCTCGATGGTGTCGACGCGGCGCGGGGCGCCGTGCAGCAGGATCCGGGCCAGCGCGCCCGGATCGTCGGGCAGTTGGAGCGCACGGGCGAAGTCGTTGCCGCGGCCCGCCGGGACCAGGCCCAGGAGGGTGGCGGTGCCGCTGAGGGCTCCGCCGATGCCGCCCGCGATGCCGTCGCCGCCCACGGCGAGCACCACGCGGTCGCGGTCACCGGCCCGGCGGGCGAGGTCCTGGGCGTGGGCGAGACTGCGGCTGTAGTCGGTCTCCACTCCGGCGCCGGCCTCCCGGAGCAGCCTGGCCACCCGCAGCAGCGCCGCGGCCCCGGCGGATCCGCCCGCGGTGGGGTTGACGATGGCCGTGAACTGTCGCATCGGTGGGGCCTCCGGGACGGAAACGGTGTGGGTCGGCATGCGGCCGGGGTCAGTCGAGGGGCAGCAGGACGCCCGGGTTGAGCAGGCCGTCGGGGTCCAGCCGGCGCTTGACGGCCCGCAGGGCCTCGACGCCGAGCGGGCCCGCCTCCCGGACGTATCCGTCGCGGTGGTCGGTGCCCACGCCGTGGTGGTGGCTGATGGTGCCGCCCGCCGCGAGGATCGCCTCGTTCGCGGCCCGCTTGGCGGGCGCCCAGTGCGCCACGGGGTCGTCGCCCTGGGCGCTGACCACGGTGAAGTACAGCGAGGCGCCGTTCTCGTAGACGTGCGAGATGTGGCACATCACCAGGGGCGGGGTGCCCGACTCGGTGAGCGTGGTGGTCAGCACCTGCCGGACGGCGGTGTACAGCCCGGGGATGCGGGACCAGAAGGCGGCGGTCTCCAGCGTCTCGGCGAACGCGCCCGCGTCCAGGAGCGCGTCGCGCAGATAGGGCGCCGCGTAACGGCCGTGGGCCCAGCGCTCCCCCGGTTCCTCGCCCAGGCGGGTGCCGCCGCACTCGCGCAGCACGGCCGCGGCCAGCCGTCTGCGGTGCGTGGTGTCCTCGGCGGTGCCCTCGTAGCCGGCGATCGCCTGGCAGCCTGCGTCCTGTCGGGCCTCCGGGGAGCCGATGGCATCGGGCTGGGCGAGGCCGATCAGGGTCTCGGTCTCGTCGGACAGGCGCAGCACGGTGGGGCGCGGCCCGTCCTGGGCGAGCCGGCGCAGGGCGGCGGCGCCCTGTTCGAAGGAGGCGAAGCGCCAGCCCTCGTACACGCGGGCCTGCGGGAGGGGACGCAGGCGCACGGTGACCGAGGTGATGACGCCGAACGCGCCCTCGGAGCCGAGGACGAGCTGGCGCAGGTCGGGTCCGGCCGCCGAGCGCGGGGCGCGGCCGGCCTCGACGGTGCCCGCGGGCGTGGCGAGGGTGAGGCCGAGCACCATCTCGTCGAAGCGTCCGTACCCGGCCGAGGCCTGCCCGCTGGAGCGGGCGGCGGCGAAACCGCCGAGGGTCGCCCACTCGAAGGACTGGGGGAAGTGGCCGAGGGTGAAGCCCTGTTCGGCCAGCAGCGCCTCCGCGTCCGGGCCGCGCAGGCCCGGCTGGAGGGTGGCGGTGCGGGAGACCGGGTCCAGGGCGAGCAGCCGGTTCATACGGCGCAGGTCCAGGGCGACGAAGGGGCGCCGGCGTTCGGGGGCGAGACCGCCGACGACGGAGGTGCCGCCGCCGAACGAAACCAGCGCGAGGTCGTGGGCTGTGCAGGCGCACAGTACGGCGAGTACGTCGTCGTGGTCCGCGGGGAGCACCACGGCGGCCGGGACGTCCGTGACGTCGCCGCCTCTGATGCGGAGCAGATCGGGGGTGGACTTGCCGCGGGTGTGGCGGATCCGGAACTCGGCGTCGGTGCGGACGTGTGCCTCGTCGCCCACGGCCTCGCTCAGGGCGCGGAGCGTGTCCGCGGTCAGCGGTGAGGCGGGGACGCGGATCTCCTCCAGGGCGACCGGCCCGGACTCGCGCGGCTTGACGCCGAGCAGGTCGCGCAGGAGTCCGGTCACCGAGTCGGGCAGCGGTGTGGCCCTCGCCGGGTCGCCCCAGCCGCTCCACAGCATGTCCATGGGGTGTTCCTCACCGGTCGTTTCGAAGGACGCGTTACACTGTGACACATGGCGCCTATTCGTCACAATGGCTCGGACGGGCCGGACCGCTCCGACCGCTCCGACCGCTCCGACCACGCACACCGCTCCGACCGCTCGGACGGGGATCCCGTGCTCGACGCCGTGCGCGACTGCGTCCTGGCCGTCGGCGTACGGCGGACGACCCTGACGGACGTGGCCCGCCGCGCGGGTGTGTCCCGGATGACGCTCTACCGCCGCTGGCCCGATCTGCGGTCCCTGGTCGGCGACCTGATGACACGGGAGTGGATCGCCGTGGCCGTCGGGGCGATGCCGGAACGCGCACCCGGGACGAACGCGCAAACGCTGATCGTCGACGGACTGGTGGCCGGGGTGAGGGCGTTCCGCGCCCACCCGCTGTTCCGCAAGATCGTCGACGTGGACCCGGAACTGCTGCTCCCCTACGTGCTGGACCGCCGGGGAGCCAGCCAGGAGGCCCTGCTGTCCCTGCTCGCCGGCCACCTGCGCGAGGGCCACGCCGACGGATCGGTGCGCACCGGCCACACCGAGCGGCAGGCACGGTCCCTGCTGCTCGTCGTGCAGTCCTTCACGCTGTCGCTGCGCACCATGACCGAGGAGGACGACCCCGGCCTGGACGGCGAGGCCTTCCTCGCGGAACTGCGGACCATCCTGGAGAGGACCCTGACGCCATGAACCTCGGCACCGGCCCGGCCGACCCCGCGCACGCCTCTCCGAACACCTCCCTCACCGCCGCCCGCCGCGCCCGCGAACTGGCCGGGACCGTCGGCGGCCCGGCCGTGGACGTCCTGGTCGTCGGCCTGGGCGCGACCGGCGCCGGGGCCGCGCTGGACGCCGCGGCGCGCGGACTGAGCGTCGCCGCGATCGACGCGCACGACCTGGCCTTCGGCACCTCCCGCTGGAGTTCCAAACTCGTCCACGGCGGACTGCGCTACCTCGCCTCCGCCCAGTTCGACGTCGCCCACGAGAGCGCGGTCGAACGCGGTGTGCTGATGGAACGCACCGCTCCCCATCTGGTCGGCGCCCAGCCGTTCGTCCTGCCCCTCACCCCGCTGGTCGCCCGCGGGCAGGCCGCCCTGGCGTGGGCCGGTTTCCGGGCGGGCGACGGGCTGCGGCTGGCGGCGCGCACCGCCCGCGCCACCCTGCCGGTGCCGCGCAGGCTGTCCGTGGTGGAGACCCGTCACCTGGCGCCCGCCGTGCGCGGTGCCGGGCTGCGCGGCGGACTGCTGTCCTGGGACGGGCGGCTGACCGACGACGCCCGTCTGGTGACCGCGATCGCCCGTACGGCGGCGGGACGCGGCGCCCGCGTCCTGACCCGGGTCCGGGCCCTGGAACTCACCGGATCCGGGGCCCGGGTGCGGGACGAACTGACCGGCGAGGAGGGCGAGATCCGGGCCCGCGCCGTGATCAACGCCTCCGGGGTGTGGGCGGGCGGCCTGGTGGACGGCATCCGGGTCAGGCCCTCGCGCGGCACCCACCTCGTACTGCGTTCCGGCGTGCTCGGTCCGCTGCCGGCCGGGCTGCACATCCCGGTCCCCGGGGAGACCAACCGCTTCGTCCTGGTCCTGCCGCAGGACGACGGACGGGTCTACGTCGGGCTCACCGACGAGCCCGTCGAGGGCGGCGTCCCGGACGTGCCAGAGGTCCCCGAGTCCGACGTCGGCTTCCTGCTGGACGTGCTGGCCTCGGCGCTCGACGTCCCGGTACGACGGGACGACGTGGCCGGGGCCTTCGCGGGGCTGCGTCCTCTGCTGGACACCGCGCCGGCGAACGGGTCCGGCCCGGCGCCCCGGACCGCGGACATCTCCCGCAGGCACGCGGTGCTCACCTCGCCGGACGGCGTGGTCACCGTGGTGGGCGGCAAGCTCACCACCTACCGGCGCATGGCCGAGGACGCCGTCGACACCGCCGTCGCCGCGCACGGACTCGGCGCGGGCCCCTCCCCCACGGCCTCCCTCCCCCTCGTCGGCGCCGCGTCACCTCGGACCCTGGCCGCGCTCCGGGCCCCGCGCCGCCTGATCCGCCTCTACGGCACGGAGGCGCCGGCCGTGCACGCCCTGGGCGCCCGGGACCCGCACCTGCGTGCCCCCGTCCTGGAGGACCATCCCGTCACCCGCGCCGAACTCCTCTGGGCCGCACGCCACGAGGGCGCCCTCGACGCGTCCGACCTCCTGGACCGCCGCACCCGGATCGGCCTGGTTCCCGCCGACCGCGCGGGAGCGCTGGAGGCCGCACAGGAGGTGCTGGGCGAGACCCTGGGCTCCCGGTGAACGGGCCCCTGACCATGACGTGCGCGGCCCTGGTGCCGAAGGGCACCTCTCAGGCGGCGAAGGCCTGACCCTGTTCCTCGAGGCGTTCGAGGAGCTGGGAGTGGTGGAGGGTGGAGACCGGGGCGAGGAGATCGGGGTGGCGGAGCAGGGCCGCCGCCTGCCGGTCGCCCTCGTCGGGAGTGACCAGGCGGCGGAACTCGGGCGGCGTGGAGGACGGTTCGGTCGCCTCGGTGAGCGCGTACACCGCGCGCCAGGCCAGTTCGGGGTCGGTGAGCAGACAGGCGGCCCAGCTCAGCACCACCTCGTCCACCCAGGTGCGCCACGCGTGCGCGTACGGGTCGTCGGACTCGACGCCGTCCGCGCCGGCGATCCGGTCGAGGCGGGCCGAGCCCCCGGGGCCGGCCATCAGCACCAGCTCGGCGTCCATCGGCGTCGGGTAGCGCAGACGGGCCGCGACCGTCACCGCCTGGCGTGCCTGCATCTCGCACAGGACGGAGGCCAGGGCGCCGCCGGACGCCGGGTACGCGCTGGTCAGCCACTGGGTGGTCGCCGCGATGAGCGGGGAGAGATCTTCGTGCACTGCCGGGCCGTTCGAAACCGTTCACGGACAAAAAGGACTGCGTGAAACGGTAGCCCGCGACCCCGGCCGAGCAGTATGGCCCAGGCCGCCTCCGGGGCGTGGCCTCCGCCACATTCACATCCCGGAACGGGCATCGATCCTGCCGATCCCTCTCTCGGTCGGGGGAGCGGTTCCTCCGCAGGGGCCCGTACGCTGAGGGCCGTGCACATCTGTTTCGTCTGCAGCGGGAACATCTGCCGGTCGCCGTCCGCGGCGCTCGTGTTCGCCGAGCGGCTGCGCCGGGCGGGGCTCGCGGACGCGGTCCGGGTCAGCAGCGCCGGCATCGGCCCCTGGCACGTCGGCGAGGCCATCGACGAACGGGCCGGTGAGGTGCTGATCCGGCACGGCTACCCCGTGCGGCACGTCGCCGCCCAGGTCGGCGCCGAGCACCTGGACGCCGACCTGCTCCTGGCCATGGACCGGGATCACGAGAAGGCGCTGCGGCGGCTCGTCGACGAACCGTCCCGGGTGCGGCTGCTGCGCTCGTTCGACCCTCGGACGACCGGCGACCTGGACGTGCCCGACCCGTACTACGGCGGCCCGGAGGGCTTCGAGGAGGTACTGGCCATGATCGAGGCCGCGACGCCGGGCCTGCTCGACTGGGTGCGCGAGCGCCTGCCCTCGTGACCGCCCACCCGTCGCCGGGCTCCGGCTCCGGCTCCGGCTCCGGCTCCGGCTCCGGCTCCGGCTCCGGCTCCGGCTCCGGCTCCGGCTCCGGCTCCGGCTCCGGCTCCGGCGAGGGTCCTGTCGCCGCGGCCGCCCGGCTGACCGGGCGTGCGGCGACCCGCCGGGGCCCGTCGTCGGCGAACCCCGCCGAGGTAACCCTCGACGACGGCCGGGTGGTCGTGGTCAAGCACGGTGAGGAGCCGGAGGCGGTGCGCGCCGAGGCCGCCGGGCTGCGCTGGCTCGCCGAGGCGGGCGCGGTCCGGGTCCCCGTCGTGCACGGCCACGACCGCCGGTGGCTGGTCACCGGCCGGGTTCCGGCCGGCCGTCCGTCGCCTGAGGCGGCGGAGCGCTTCGGCCGTGACCTGGCCGCCCTGCACGCAGCCGGGGCGCCCGCGTTCGGCGCCGCTCCGCCCGGCGGGCCGCGCGAGGCCTACATCGGGCTCGCGCCGATGCGCAACGTGCCTGGTACCGACTGGCCGGCCTGGTACGCCGAGCACCGGGTGCTGCCCTATCTGCGCCGCGCGGCCGACGACGGCGTCCTGCGCCCCGCCGAGGCGGCCGTGATCGAACGCGCCCTGGAGCGGCTGCCCGGACGGGCCGGGCCCGCGGAGCCGCCCGCGCGACTCCACGGCGACCTGTGGAACGGCAACGTGCTGTGGGGCGCGGACGGCGAGGTCCGGCTGATCGACCCGGCCGCGCACGGCGGCCACCGGGAGACCGACCTGGCGATGCTCCGGCTCTTCGGCTGCCCCCACCTGGACCGCGTACTGGACGGGTACCAGCGGGCCGCGCCGCTCGCCGACGGCTGGGCGGACCGCGTCGGACTGCACCAGCTCTTCCCGCTGCTGGTGCACACGGTGCTCTTCGGGCGCGGATACGCCGAACAGGCCGTCGCGGCGGCCCGCGGCGTCGGCGGCTGACCCTACGCGCCGCCCGGGCCGCCGCCCTCCACCAGCCGGGCGAGGTTGTCCAGGGCCATCCGCGTCCCCAGCTCGTTGTCGGCGCGCGGCACCTCGTCGGGGATGCCCTCGTGCACGATCACGACCACCGTCCCGCCGTCCGCCCCGGCCAGTGACGTGGTCATCGTCATCGTGCCGCGCAGGGAATCCTCGTCGGTCTCGAACGCGAGCACCTCGACCACCAGCCGGCCGGGCACGAGCCGGGCGAAGTGCCCCCGGTAGGTGTCCGTGCGGGCACCCGACTTGCCCCGGGCGCCGGGCTCGTCGTAGGAGAGGGACACCCGGAAGGTGCCGCCCTCGCGGGCGTCGAACTCGTGGACGTGAGCGGTCATGCCGTCGGGGACCCGCCAACCCGCCACCGCGTCGGGGTCGGTGAGGGCCCGGTAGACCGCGGCGGGAGAGGCCCGCACCCACCGTGAGACCCGTGTGGCGTACATGGCAGCACCGTACACACGCACCACGCGCGGTGCCTCACGATTGTCCCGGTTTTGTCACCAAGTGCCCCTGGAGTCCCAGGGGCTGCTCCCGCGCCTTTCCCCCGTGCTATGAAATACGCCGTCACAGTGGCGCGCGGTGTCCCACGGGGACGCCGTACGCCATGTCGGTCCGGTCCGAGAGGGCCGTAGGGGGAAGGTGTCACCGCAGTGAACCGTAAGCGCACGACCGTCGCGGCACTGGCCGCGACCGGGGTCCTCACCGCAGCGCAGCTGGGTCTCGCCGGGGCCGCTTCCGCGGCGACGGTCGCGCCGCAGAGCTCGGGCTGCCCGATCGACATCGTCTACCCGTCCCGTTTCTACGTGGACCACAACGGGTGGGTGACGAACGGCGGCCTGTACTTCGGCATCAAGAGCAAGACCACGAAGAAGATCAAGAACGTCACGTTCACGGTCACCAACGTCAAGAACGTGCGCTTCGGCACGGCGACACCGAAGGGCGGCACGATCAGCCACAGGACCTCGCAGGTCGTGACGGTCCGCACCACGACCTTCAAGGGCAAGGCGAGCCTCGGCTTCAAGGTCCGGACCCACCTGCTGAACACCAGGAGCTACAAGGTGAAGTTCACCCTGCACGGCTCCGGCTGGAACTGCGCCGTCAACCAGGGCACGTGGGGCGCCTGAGCCCGAGGACGGTGCCCCGGCCCCGCGCGGGCCGGGGCACCGCCGTGCCGGCCCGGGGCGCGGGCCCGCACGGGACCATGATCGACACCGCCCGGGTACGCGGGTGACCGCGGGGTACGCTGCGAATACGGGCGCTTGAGAGCGCCGCCCTGTGCGCACCGGTGCGCGCGGCTGCGAGAAGGGCGGGTTCGGATGGACTGGCGTGAGTTCGCCGAGCAGATGGCCCAGCTCGCCCGGCGCCTGCTGGCCCAGGACTCCCCTCAGGAGACGCTCGACGAGATCGTCCGGGCGGCCGTCGAGCTGATCGACGGGTGCGAGGCCTCCGGGATCCTGGCGCTGCGCAAGGGGCGCGCCGTGACGCTGGCCGCCAGCGGGGACATGGTCGTGGAGTCCGACCGGTTGCAGGGCGAGATGGGCGAGGGGCCCTGCTTCGACGCGGCCCGCCGCGTCGACGGGGACCGGCTGTTCCGCATCGCCGACCTCACCCGGCCGCAGCCGGCCTGGCCGCGGTACGCGCCGGCCGCCCGCGAGCTGGGCGTCGGCAGCATGATGGGTTTCCTGCTGTACACCGAGGATCAGGACTTCGGGGCGCTCAATCTCTATTCGAGCCGTCCCGGCTCCTTCACCAGGGACAGCGAGACGGCGGGCTGGCTGCTCGCCTCGCACGCCGCCGTCGCCGTGGCGGGTTCCCGAACCGTCGACCAGCTCGAACACGCGTTGGAGACCCGGCACGCCATCGGCGAGGCCATGGGCATCCTGCGGGAGCGGCACGGCATGAGCGAGGAGGACGCCTTCGCCGTCCTGCGCCGTATCTCGCAGCACCACAACATCAAGATCCGCGACGTCGCCCAGACCATCCGCACCGACGCCCGCAAGCAGGCCTGACACGGCGCCCGTGTGACCGAGGGGGTGACTGCCTCTCGCCTCACGAGGCGCGGCAGTGTAGACATGGCTCATGGTCCGACTCCCGGGTCGCACCGGCTCCCGGTCGGCCCGCCGTCCCCGTGGACGGCGTCTCGAGTTCGCGTCCGGCCCGGCCCGGCGGGCGCGCGGGCGGGCCGGTCATGGCCGCACGGGCGGGAACAGACCGTCCACGCTGCGCTCGGCCCTCGGCGGGCGCAGCGTCGCGGGACAGGTGTTCCTGCTCCAGGTCGCCATCGTGTTGCTGCTGGTCGCGGCGGCCGTGGTGGCGCTGGTGCTTCAGGTGCGACACGACAGCGGCGAGGAGGCCCGCAACCGCTCGCTCGCCGTCGCGGAGACGTTCGCCAACGCGCCGGGAGTCCGGGAGGCGCTCGCCGCCCCGGACCCGACGGCGGTGCTGCAACCGCGCGCCGAGGCGGCACGCAAGGAGGCGCACGTCGACTTCGTCGTCGTGATGAACACCCACGGAGTCCGCTACACCCACCCCAGGCCGGACCGCATCGGCAGGAAGTTCGTCGGCACCTTCCGGCCCGCGCTGGCCGGCCGCACGGTCGTCGAACAGATCGACGGGACCCTCGGGCCGCTGGTGCAGGCCGTCGTGCCGATCCGGGCGCCGGACGGCACGGTGGTGGGCCTGGTGTCGGCGGGCATCACCACCAGGAACGTCGGCGGTCTCGCGGACCGGCAGCTGCCGGTCGTACTGGGCGCCGCGGCCGTGGCCCTCGCCCTGGCCACGGCGGGCACGGCGCTGGTCACCCGCCGGCTGCTGCGCCAGACCCATGGGCTCGGCCCGCGGGAGATGACCCGGATGTACGAGCACCACGACGCGGTGCTGCACTCCGTCCGGGAAGGCGTGATCATCGTCGGCGACGACGGAAGGCTGCTGCTGGCCAACGACGAGGCGCAGCGCCTGCTCGGCCTGCCCGAGGATGCTGAGCGCCGGCCCGTGCTCGACCTCGGACTGGACCCCGGGACCGCCGAGCTGCTGGCCTCCGGGCGGATCGCCACCGACGAGGTGCACCGGGTCGGCGACCGGCTGCTGGCGATCAACCAGCGGCCCACGGACATGGCGGGCGGCCCGTCGGGCAGTGTGGCCACGCTGCGCGACTCCACGGAGCTGCGCGCCCTGTCCGGCCGGGCGGAGAAGGCACGGGAACGCCTCAGCCTGCTCTACGACGCCGGTGTGGGCGTAGGTACGACCCTGGACGTGACCCGGACCGCCGAGGAACTCGTCCGGGTCGCCGTTCCCCGGTTCGCGGACTTCGCGACCGTGGACCTGTACGACGCCGTGCTGGCCGGCGAGGACCCGGATCCGGGAGCCGCGCTGCGCCGCACCGCCTTCGCCGGGATCCGCGAGGACACGGCGCTGTACCCGCTGGGCCAGGAGATCCGCTTCGTCCCCTCCACCCCGCAGGCGCTCGGTCTCAAGTCCCGCCGGCCGGTCCTCGAACCCCGTCTCGAGGCGGCCCCGGGCTGGCAGGCGCAGGACGCCGAGCGCACCGAGCGGGTGCTGGCGTCCGGCATCCACTCGCTGATCACCGTGCCCGTGCGGGCGGGCACCCTGCTGCTGGGGCTGGTCAGCTTCTGGCGGTCGGAGAAGGACGAGCCCTTCGACACCGAGGAGCTGGCCCTCGCCGAGGAGCTGGTGGCGCGGGCGGCGGTCTCCATCGACAACGCCCGCCGCTACACCCGCGAGCACGGGCTGGCGGTCACCCTCCAGCGCAGTCTGCTGCCGCGCAGCCTGCCCGAGCAGAACGCGCTGGACGTCGCCTCCCGGTATCTGCCCGCGCAGGCGGGAGTGGGCGGCGACTGGTTCGACGTGCTGCCGCTGTCCGGGGCGCGGGTCGCGCTCGTCGTCGGGGACGTGGTCGGGCACGGGCTGCACGCCGCGGCCACGATGGGACGGCTGCGGACCGCGGTCAGCAACTTCTCCGCCCTGGACCTGCCGCCCGACGAGCTGCTCGGGCTGCTGGACGAGCTGGTCGGCCGTATCGACCAGGACGAGACGGGCGACGTTTCCGGTGCGCCCGTCACCGGCGCGACCTGCCTGTACGCGATCTACGATCCTGTCTCGCGGCGCTGCGCTGTCGCCCGCGCCGGCCATCCGCCGCCGGCCGTGGTCGGGCCCGACGGGGACGTGACGTTCCCCGAGCTGCCCGCCGGTCCCCCGCTCGGGGTGGGCGGGCTGCCGTTCGAGACGGCGGAGCTGGAGCTGGCCGAGGGCAGCCGGCTGGTCCTGTACACCGACGGGCTCGTGACGGACCGGGAGCGGGACATCGACACCGGGCTGGACCAGCTGCGCGCCGCTCTCGCCTCCGCCGGCGCGTCGCCGGAGGACACGTGCCGGGCCGTCCTGGACGTCCGGCCGTCCCGGCCGGTGGACGACATCGCGGTGCTCGTGGCCCGCACCCGGGCACTGGGTCCCGGGCAGGTGGCCGAGTGGGACGTGCCCGGGGAGGCGTCGGCGGTCGGGGACGTGCGCGCGGCGGTGAGCCGGCGGCTGGTGGAGTGGGGACTTGAGGAACTGACGTTCGCCACCGAGCTGATCCTCAGCGAGCTGGTCACCAACGCGATCCGTTACGGCGCCGAGCCCATCCGCGTGCGGCTGCTGTGCGACCGCTCCCTGATCTGCGAGGTCTACGACAGCAGCAACACCTCCCCGCATCTGCGCTGTGCGGCGAGCACGGACGAGGGGGGCCGCGGGCTGTTCCTCGTGGCGCAGCTCGCCGAGCGGTGGGGCACCCGGTACACGCCGGCCGGCAAGGCCATCTGGGCGGAACTGCCGCTGTCCTGAGAGGCTTCTCCCGCCGGCGCTTTTCCCGCTGTCGACCCGTTTGGAGCCCCTTTGGCACATCACGACCGCCGCACGACCCGCCTGGCCGGCGTGGTCCGCCGCGGCGTCCTCGCCCTGATCGCCGCCTCGTTCGCCGCCGTCCCCTTACTCGACGCCCGGCGGGTCGCCGCGGCTCCGGCGGCGGGCCTGGACGATCCGGCGAAGAAGGAGATCGCCGTGCGACTGGTGTCGAGCGCGGAGAACTCCACGCTCGACTGGAAGGCCCAGTACGCGTACATCGAGGACATCGGCGACGGGCGCGGCTACACGGCCGGCATCATCGGCTTCTGCTCCGGCACCGGCGACATGCTCGCCCTGGTACGGCACTACACCGACCGCAGCCCGCACAACCCACTGGCCCCGTATCTGCCCGCGCTGCGCCGGGCCGAGGGCACCGACTCGCACCGGGGCCTGGACCCCGGCTTCCCCGACGCCTGGCGCCGGGCGGCACGGGACACCGCCTTCCAGCGGGCCCAGGACGACGAGCGCGACCGCGTCTACTTCGACCCGGCCGTCACGCAGGGCAAGGCGGACGGGCTGCGCGCGCTCGGCCAGTTCGCCTACTACGACGCGATCGTGATGCACGGCGGCGGCGGCACGACAGGCTTCCGCAACATCCGCGAGCGGGCGCTGAGGAAGGCGGCACCGCCGGCCCGGGGCGGCGACGAGGTGACGTATCTGAACGCGTTCCTCGACGCCCGGGTGTGGGCCATGCGGCAGGAGCCGGCCCACCGCGAGACCAGCAGGGTCGACACCGCGCAGCGGGTCTTCCTGCGCCGGGGCAACCTCGACCTGGAACCTCCGCTGGACTGGAAGGTGTACGGGGACGCCTACCACATCGGCTGACGCCACGGGGCCGAGGCTCGGCGTCAGCCCAGGGCGCGGTCGAGGTTGTAGGCGGCGCTGATCAGGGACAGGTGCGTGAAGGCCTGGGGGAAGTTGCCCTGCTGCTCGCCGGTGGGGCCGATCTCCTCGGCGTACAGGCCGAGGTGGTTGGCGTAGGTGAGCATCTTCTCGAAGGCGAGGCGGGCCTCGTCGAGGCGGCCGGCCCGGGTGAGGGCCTCGACGTACCAGAACGAGCAGATGGAGAACGTGCCCTCGTCGCCGCGCAGCCCGTCGGGGCTGACCTGCGGGTCGTAGCGGTAGACGAGCGAGTCGGAGACCAGGTCCCCGGTCAGCGCGTCGAGCGTGGACAGCCACTTGGGGTCGGTCGGCGCGATGAACTTCGCCAGCGGCATCATCAGCACGGCGGCGTCCAGGACGTCGCCGTCCTCGTACTGGACGAAGGCCTGCCGTTCGGCGGACCAGCCGCGGTCCATGATGCGCCGGTAGACGGCGTCCCGGCACTGCCGCCAGCGGGGGAGGTCGGCGGGCAGGCCGCGGCGGTTGGCCAGCCGCATGGCGCGTTCGACGGCCACCCAGCACATCAGGCGCGAGTACAGGAAGTTCCGTCGGCCGCCGCGGGTCTCCCACACGCCCTCGTCGGGCTGGTCCCAGTGCTCGCAGACCCATTCCACCAGCGCGGACACGTCGTCCCACTGGTCGCTGGAGATCGGCTGGGCCCACTTGTCGAAGAGGTAGATCGAGTCGATCAGGGCGCCGTAGATGTCGAGCTGGAGCTGGTCGGCGGCGGCGTTGCCGACCCGCACGGGAGCGGAGCCCCGGTGTCCCTCCAGGTGGCCGAGTTCACGTTCGGGCAGCTCGGTGCGGCCGTCGATGCCGTACATGATCTGCAGCGGGCCGGTCGCCTTGCCGTCGCCGGGGCTGATGTGCCGGGTCAGGAAGCGCATGAACGCCTCCGCCTCACCGGCGAAGCCGAGGCGCAGCAGCGCGTAGACGGCGAACGCGGCGTCGCGCACCCAGACGTAGCGGTAGTCCCAGTTGCGCTCACCGCCGACCTGCTCGGGCAGGCTCGTGGTGGGCGCGGCGACGATGGCGCCGGTCGGGGCGTAGGTGAGCAGTTTCAGGGTGAGGGCCGAGCGGTGGACCATCTCCCGCCAGCGGCCGCGGTAGCGGGACTGGGCGAGCCAGCGGCGCCAGTAGGCGACCGTGGCGCAGAACTGTTCCTCGGCCTCGGCGTGGGCGCACCGCCGCGGGGTCACCTCGCCGCCGACCTGGTCCAGCGCGAAGACGGCCGACTCGCCCTCGGCGAGCTTGAAGTCCGCGCGCAGGTCCGTGCCGTCGTTCTCCAGGGGCACGGTGGACGTCAGCGCGAGGGACAGGGTCGCGGACTCGAAAAGGGCCGTGCAGCCCTCCATGCGCACGGTGTGCGGGTCGGCGCCGTAGTTGAAGCGGGGAGCCACCAGGGCCCGGAACGGCAGGGTGCCGCGCACGCACAGCGCGCGCCGGATGAGCCGGTGCCGTTCGGTCTCGGCGGATCCGCGCGGGTCTCCGGTCACCGGCATGAAGTCCTGCACCTCGCCGACGCCGTCCTCGGTGAAGAAGCGGGTGATCAGCACGTTGGTGTCGGGGAAGTAGAACTGCTTGGTGCGCGCCGCGTCGGCGGCGGCGAGGTCGAAGCGGCCGCCGCGCTCGGCGTCCAGGATCGCGGCGAAGACGCTCGGGGCGTCGAAGGAGGGGCAGCAGTACCAGTCGATCGTGCCGTCGGTGCCGACGAGGGCGACGGTGCGCAGGTCGCCGATCAGGCCGTGGTCGGCGATCGGAACGTAGCGGGGTGCGCCCGTGTCGGGTCCTCCGCTTCGGGTGTCGGCCATCGCGGCTGCCTCCTGTCCCCTCGCTGCCCCCTCACTGCTCCCCGTGCGGACCGGTGTCGCGGTTGCGGCGGTCCGTTCGCTTTCGCGCAGCTTCCCTCCAGCTTAGGAGCGGCCTTCCGGATGCAGGGTGCCGTTCGACGGGCAATCGTGGGAGGAGGTCCCGCTCCCGCAGCACGAGGGCCGTACTCCGGACCCGGGCGGGGACCGGACCGGACCCGAGGAGGCCACATGTCGACGTCACAACCCGACGCATCCCGCGAGCCCGGGGAGCGGTGCACCCCGGACGACATGCTGCACGCCCGCACCGGCACCGACGTCTCGCCCGAGGACGTGGTGCTGGCCGCGGGCCGCGACATCACCCCGCGCAACCTGGAGTGGGCCAAGCGCAAGATCGAGACGGAGGGCCCGGCCGCCCTGGACAAGCTGCTGCCGTAGTCCTGAGGACCGGGCGCGGAAGGGACCGGAGCTCCGCCGCTCCGGCCCCTTCCGCGCTTCCGCGGACCTACGGGGTCCCCTCGCCGGACGGATCCGCGTGCTGGTAGAGGGCCACCAGCACCCCGTGCACCGGTTGTTCCTCCGCGTCCTCCTGAAGCTCGTCGACCAGGCGAGTCAGGGTCTCCCCGAGCTGCTGCGCCTTCTCGAGGCTCAGCCGCAGGTGCCGCAGGGTCACGTGGGTCGCGGCGGGCGAGCGGTCCACCTCCGCGGCGACGGCGCCGAACATGGCGGCGGTCTGGGCCGCGCTCGGTTCGGCGACGACCATGCGGCGTGCCGTGCGCTGGTAGTACTGCTCCGTTCCGCCGCGGACCCGGCGGGTCTCGGCCACGTACACCAGTCCGGCTTCCCGCAGCACCTTCAGATGGTGCGCCACATTGCCCTTGCCCACGTCCAGTTGGACGGCCAGCCGGCTGATGGTGGAGGGCTCTCGCCCCAGTACGAACAGCAGGCGCTGGCGCAACGGGTGGGCGAGCGCCGCGAACTGCCGGGGCTCGCCGATCTCCTGCACATCCGCGGGCGGCGGCGGACAGCTCGGGTTCTGGACCATGAATCAAGTGTCCAATTGTCTTGACGCTTTTGCAAGGCCGGTGCTCTACTCCTCGCCATGACCGCTCCCGCACTGCTCGACGCCGCCCCCGTCATCGACGAGACCGCCCGGCTCGTCGCCGGCCACTACGTCTTCCCCGAGATCGGCGAGCAGCTCGCGGCTCTGCTGCGGCGACGCCTGGCCGAGGGGGCGTACGAGGTCGACGACGCCGCGGCCCTGGCCACCCTGGTGACCGCCGATCTGCAGTCGGTCAACGGCGACCTGCATCTGAGGCTGAGGCACCACGCCGAGCCGGTGCCGCCGGAGACGGGCGCCGCGACCCTGAAGGCGGTGCGCCGGGAGTTCGAGACCTCACTGGGCGGCGTCCCGCGGGTCGAGCTGCTGACGGGCGGAGTCGCCGTACTGGAACTGGCCCCGATCCTGTTCCCGCTGGAGTGGTCCGCCGAACCGCTGACCGCCGCGCTCACCCTGGCGTCCCGCGCCGACGCGCTCGTCCTGGACCTGCGCGGCACCATCGGCGGCAGTCCGGACACGGTGGCCTTCGTCTGCAGTTACCTGCTGGACGAGCGCACCCATCTCAACACCATGCACTGGCGCGAGAGCGAGCGCCGGGAGCAGTACTGGAGTCTGCCGCACGTGCCCGGCGCGCGCTTCGGCGGCAGCAAGCCGCTGTACGTGCTCACCAGCGGGTCGACCTTCTCCGGCGGCGAGGAGCTGGTCTACGACCTGCAGCAGCTCGGCCGGGCCACGGTGGTCGGCGAGGCGACCGGCGGCGGCGCGCATCCCCGCGAGGGCTGGACGGTGCACCCGCACCTGGAGGCGACCATCCCGGTGGGCCGGGCGGTCAACCCCGTCTCCGGCACCAACTGGGAGGGCACCGGCGTGCGGCCGGACGTCGCGTGCCCGGCCGCCGAAGCACTCGACCGCGCCCACGCACTGGCCCTGTCCCGGACGACGACCTGACACCACCTTCCCCGGGGCCTCCCCCGGGACCGGAGTCCCGCCGCTCCGGTCCCTTTCGCTCGTCCCTTTCGCCGGGGGGCGTCGCTCTGCGAGACTCCGGGGCGTGCCCGACTTCGACATGATCGTCATAGGATCCGGACCGGGCGGCCAGAAGGCCGCCATCGCCGCGGCCAAACTGGGCCGCCGGGTGGCTGTCGTCGACAGCCCCGACATGGTCGGCGGGGTCTCGATCCACACCGGAACCATTCCTTCCAAGACCCTGCGCGAGGCGGTGCTCTACCTCACCGGGCTCAGCCAGCGCGATCTGTACGGTCAGAGCTACCGGCTGAAGGAGGACATCACCGTCGCCGACCTGACCGCGCGCACCCAGCACGTGGTGGGCCGCGAGGTCGACGTCATCCGCAGCCAGCTCTCCCGCAACCATGTGTCCCTGCTCGCCGGGACCGGCCGCTTCGTCGACGAGCACACCGTCGCGCTGCGCGAAGTGACCGGCGAGGAGAAGCTGCTGACCGCCGAACACATCGTCATCGCGACCGGTACCCGACCGGCCCGGCCGGACAGCGTGCAGTTCGACGGGCGCACCATCATGGACTCGGACAACGTGCTCACGCTGGAGCGGGTGCCGCAGTCGATGGTCATCGTCGGCGCGGGCGTGATCGGGATGAAAGACAAGTAATCACTAGTACTCGGCAGAGGGCGGCCACACGGACCCGGGCACCCCGACCCTGCCCTGCACCAAGGAGAAGCACGCCATGCGGGCCGCTTCGCTACGCCCGCGCAGCCGGTCGGCACGCCTGTCACCGATGGCCTCAGGTGCGACGCCGACTCCGGCCCTCCACGGAGTGGCCGCCCGAGAACAAGACCCGCCCCGCTGAGGTCTTCCGGAACCTACAGCGGGGCGGGCGCTGAGAGGGCTCACCACTTGGGCGGTGAGCACAGTCCAAGATTGTCACTTTTACCTGGCCAGGTAAAGACTTGCGATCTTGATTCGTTCACCGTGGGCGCGTGCCCCTTGATCCGATGCCCGACTGGGTCTTAGCCCGACACCGGGAGATCGGGGAACGCATCCGCCTCGCTCGCATCGAGGCCAAGTTGAGCCAGGTCGAGCTGGGCGAGCGGGTAGGCCGCGACCACAAGACGATCCACCGGTACGAGACAGCCCAGTCCGTTCCGACGCTGTTCGACCTGCTGCTCATCGCCAACGCTCTCGGCAAGCGCCCCTCCGAACTCATCGACTGACGGCAGGGGAACGCCCCGCCCATCCGCCACGGGGGAAGCAGACGAGCGGGGCGGTCGTGGACCGGTCAGCTGGGCAGGGTCCAGCGTGTCCCGTCCGGCTCGTACCAGGCATGGGTGACACCGTCGGTGTCCCGGGCGTACCCGAACCGGTCCTGTGCGGGGCGGCCCGCCCTGTTCCACCAGTCCCAGGCGGCTTCCGCCCGCTTCCACAGCTCGCCGTCACCGCCGTAGCAGACCGTTCCGGTGTCGTCGCCGGTAAGCGGGACGCGAGCCCACGCACCTTCACGGTCCTGAAGCTGGAGCGCCATCACGCCGGCCTCGTCGACGTGGTAGACGAGCTCCACGCCCGGCAGGTGGAGGGCCAGGACCAGGCGCAGCGGGTAGTGGGCGCGGATGTCGGCCGCGGTGAGCGTGGTCGGCCGGCGCCCGGCTTTCGGCGCGCGTTCGGACCGCGGCGACGTCGGGTACGTGCGGGCCTCGCCGCGTGCGGGCATGAAACGGCCCGCCGTCGTCGTGAAGGCGCCGGCCGCGCGTCCCTCCTTGTCCACGGCGAGCTGTACGAGGCCCCCCTCGATGCCGAGCGCGACGTCGGCGACGATGACGCCACCGGGTCGCGTCTGCGCGATCCAGGCGGCCGGGATCGAGGGAACCGAGCAGGTCGCGATGACGCGGTCGAAGACGCTGTCGGTCGGGTAGCCGCCGCGTGCGTCACCGGCGGCGAGGTGCGGCCGGTGGCCGAGGCCCGCGAGGCGTTCCCGCGCGGTCTGGAGCAGCCCGGGGTCGACGTCGCTGGAGTGGACGAAGGCGTCACCGATGCGCGCGCAGAGGAGGGCGGCGTTGTAGCCGGTGCCGGTGCCGATCTCCCATACCTGGTGCCCTTCTTCGATCGCCAGGTCCTCGAGCATGCCGGCCATGAGGCTCGGCAGGGTGCTGGACGAGGTGGGGATGCCAGTCCATGCGGTGTCGTCGACCTGTTCGGCGGTCGCCGGGTCCAGGGCCGTTACGAGGGTCACGTCGCGGTAGACGTCGGCGAGGGCGCCTTCGTCGGAGGCGTGGCGATGGCGCCACACGGTGATGCCTCGGTCGTTGGTCTCCTGCTCCAGCCACTGGGGGACGAAGATGTGCCTTGGGGTGCTGGCGAACGCCTCGGCCCACGGGGCGGTGCGGATGGCGCCGGCCTTGGTCAGCTCGCCGGCGAGGTCGAGCATGTGCGGGCGGGCCGTGGCGACGGGGAGGGTCATGCGGGCACTCCTTGCAGTTCGTCGGCGATGGCCTGGGCGATGGGGAGGCCGGTGGCGTGCTCGATCCAGTCCCACTGGCCGCACGGGTTGGCCTCCAGGAACGTCCACTGCCGGTCGGGGCCGACGATGAAGTCCATGGCGGCGAAACGCAGTCCGAGCCGGTCCATGTAGCGTCGCACGCCGTCGGCGACGTCGGCAGGCACTTCGGTGACCTGGTACGTGAGGGAGGCGTAGTCGCTGCGCCAGTCGGTGTGGGCCGCGTCGCTTCCCGCGTGAACCTCGGCAGCGAGCAGCCGCTCCCCCACGACCGTGAGCCGCACCTCGTGGGCTTTGTCGACCCAGGCCTGGAACAGGTGGGCGGTGGTTTCGATGCCGCGCAGGTCGGACAGGTCGCCCTCGGTGAGGCGGCGGGTGTAGACGGTCTTGAGCTGGTCGTCTTCGATCAGCACGGGGGAGGCGACCGGTTTGCAGATGACCTGGCCGCCGACGTCGCCGACGAACGCGCGGACGGCGTCGGCGTTGTTGGTGATGAGGGTTGCCGGGATGGTGAGCCCGCAGGCGCGCGCGGTGGCAAGCTGCAGCGGCTTGTACTCGGCCCGGGACATGGCCGCCGGATGGCTGACCCAGCGGCAGTCGAGGGCTGTGATGATGCCGCCCAGTCCGGAGCGGGCCTGCGCGGCGGCGAACCGCCTCTCGGGCTCGGACATGGTGGCGGGCAACGTGAACGCGTTCGGGGCGCGGTAGTAGACGGCGGTGATGTCGGCGAGGTCGACGGCACGGTGCGGGGAGGCGAGCCCGCCGGCCCACCCTCGCCGGGCGCCGATGCGCCCGGCGAGGGTGAGTTCCTGCGGGAACTCGGCGGTGTCCATACGGAACACCTCCACACCGCCGTCTGTGAGCGTCTTGACGACCCGGTCGGTGGGCCAGTCGTCGCGTGCGGCGATCACAAGAACGGCGGGCATCACTGCATCAGTCCTTCGTGCCCTCGTCGAGCGGCGGCGGGTTCTTCACGTTGCCGTCGGGGACGGTCGGGGTGTGGGTCTGCATGTACGGCAGCGGCCCGTCGTACAGGCCGACCGACATCTGCACGGCCGGGTCGTAGACCGCGGGCGGCAAAACGGTCGCCTGCGTGGCGTCCGGGACGCGGGCGAAACGCAGGGCCCACGGTCGGCTGTCCGGCCCGGACGGCGGCTCGGTGCTGTGCGGGATACGCCCGCCCTCGGGTGCGAGCGGGAACGCTTCCCGCACATCGACAACTGTCATCGGCTTTCTGTCCTTTGCTCGTTCGCTGGAAGGGTGGCCCGCATCCAGCCGTGATGGCCGAAGGGGAGCCACAGTGACCCGCCTCGCCGGGTCTTCCGGAACACCGGCGAGGCGGGGGTGTGAGGTGCGGCCCTGACCCGAAGCGGCCGCCATGGGGGTGCGTCAGTGCGGGGTCCGCGCCAGCACCACGGCGAGGACCGGGCCGGTCACGGCCATCACGTAGACGAGCAGGCCGACGATGGCTCTCATGACTCGAAGCCCAGCACGATCAGGACGCGGGCCAGGGCCCGCTCCGCGACCGGGTCCGGGTGCACCTGGTCGACGTGCGCGCGGTGCGCGTAGATGTCCCAGCCGGGCCCCGAGTCGCCTTCCTCGTGCCCGAGGAACACGGCGTCGTCCGGGTCGGTGATGTCCTCGCGGCAGGCCTGGCAGAGGCGAGCGGCCGCGATCACCGCGGGCCTCCGAGGTTCTCGTAATGGTCGGCGAGCGCGTTCACCGAGCGGGCCAACCTGACGGCCACAGCCAGGCGGACGTCGTCGTTGTCCCCGTCGCCGATGCGCAGCCTCATCCGGGCCTCGCCGACGCACGCCATCGCGCAGGCCCTGGGCACGTCGTTCTCGGGCAGGACCCGGGTGGCGGCTTCCACGGCCGGGATGAGCGTGTTGATGTGGCCGCGCAGCAGCAACGCCAGCGTGGGCAGCTCGTCCGGCGCGGGCGGTTCGACGTCCTCAGCGAGCAGCCGGCGGACGCTGGCGCGCATCGTGACGATGTCCGGCGGACACGCGTCCCGCTCTGTCGTGGCTGGGGCTCGGGTTGTAGCGTTCCTCATGTCGACGCTCCCTCTCCGGATTGAGCGTTGGCCGCGCCCCGGGGCCGGTCGCTCGGCCGCCGGGGTCCACTGATCCTCCGTGCACCGGTCACGCAGCAGCCCCCTTGCTGCGGCATCCGCACGTGAAGATCTCCCACACGCGAGTGCTGCCACGGACCACGACGTGCCCAGCCGCGCGCAGGGCCTTGTGAACCGCTCCGCAGTCGAAGCAGGCCTCACCGTGCAGGCGGACAATGCTCACGCGCCCGTCGATGACCGTGGGCGCGAGCGGGAGTGCGTTGGGCATCCCCGATTCCCATCTGCTGGTTCCTACGCGTGCGACAGATGGTGGGGGCTCGAATGGGCAACAAGTACCCCGGCGAGGGGTAGTTGGGGTAGCGCGCTCAGGTTGCTGCGCACCATTCGGCGAAGTTGGTGAGGGTCTCGGAGTCGGCGCGCTTCAGGCGGCGCAGTGTGGAGGCGTCCTCGCGGACCCACGGGTGCTCGCGAGTGTGCTGTGGCGCGATGTGCCGGGCGACCTTCAGAGACTCGAAGGCGTCGTCTGCCAGGCCAGTCCAGAGCTGGGCGCGGGCGAGCTCGATGTAGAAGCCGCTCCGGCGTTCCGCCGGCAGGTCCTTGGGGGGCTTCCACTCGGTGGCGAGGTCCAGCGCGCGGCCGATGTGGTCGTCTCCGAGGCTGACGGCGACGGACACCTCATGAATGCGCACGGAGTCAGGGCCGAAGGCGGTTCCGCAGTAGACGTCTTCATGAACCTGGTCGGCCAGCGTGCGGGCTTCGTCCAGGTGGTGAGCCGCGGTCGAGCTGTCGTGGTCCCGCCCGGCGATGACAGCCGCCCGCATATGGAGCGCGCCTCGTGCCGCGATGGCGGGGGTAGCCGTCGGAGCAGGTGCGGCGTCCAGCGCCTGCTCCAGTGCTCGTAGGCCGGCCGTGTGGGCGCGAGCAGCGAAGAATGTCTCGGTGCGCACGTAGGCGACGGATGCGGTCAGTGTGGGGTCGTTGGCCTCGGGGACGGCCCACCGCATCAGGTCGATCAGGCGGGCGGACAGGTCCCGGGATCCGAACTTGTAGGCGACAGCGTCGGCGGAGCGGTACGCCTTGACGAGGAGGCCCGCGAGCTCGACTCGGTCTTCCGTCGGAGCCGAGTGGTAGGCGCGGGCGAGCTCGGTCAGCAGATCGGGAAGCACACGGACGATCCGCGTGTACTGAGCGGCGACCCGCCACCGGACGGCTTCTTCGACCGCTGTCCGCAACTCCTGCAGGGGTCGGACAGGACCGTCCTCGGGAAGGTCATAGGTGGCGATCGCTGCAGAGAGCGCGGGAAGTGCGTCGTGGACTCGGGTAGGCGTGGCACCGCGATCGGTGCGCAGACGGCTGGGGTCGACACCGAGGGCGTCCGCGATGGCTTCCAGGGTGGCGTCGGTGACGCCTCGCTCACCGCGCTCGATCTTGCGGATGGTGCCGAGCGAGACACAGGCCACGTCGGCGAGCTGCTGCTGTGTCATTTTCGGGCGTACGACGCTGCGGTAGTAGGCGATGCGCCTGCCTACGCCGTCGTCGGCATGTGCGGGCATACTGGCTCCAGTTCGGTGCGTCCACTCCGAACGGTACCCGCGTCTACACGTCGCGTGTACCTGAACGGCCCCACCAACCCGCAGGCTGGTGGGGCCGTTTCACACCGTCAGCCGCCGAGGACGGCGGTCAGCTCGGTGAGGCTGTCGATCCGCCAGTCGGCCGCCTTCACGACGTCGGGGGTATCCGCCCACAGGTGCCCCCACGGGCCACGACGGATCAGCGCTGCGCGCAGTCCTGCGGCCTTCGCCGGGAAGATGTCGTTGGCCGGGTGGTCGCCAACGTAGAGAGTCGCGCTCGGCGCGGCCTGGGCCACCTCGAGCACCCGCTCGAAGAACTCCGGCTGCGGCTTGGCCACCCCCCACTCCCCGGAGGTGACGATGAGGTCAGCGGGAAGGTCCAGAGCGCGCAGCAAGTCGCCGACCCGGGGTGTCTGGTTCCCGGCGATGACCAGTCGCATCCCGAGCTCGTGCAGCGCGGCCAGGGCGGGGCGCACATCGTGGTAGAGGTCGCTCTCGTCCAGGTACTCGCCTCGGCCGGCGACTTCGCGGGCCTGGTACTCGGCGGCGACGTCGATGCCCGGTCTGACGAGGCGGAGGGCTTCGGCGTTGTCTTGCCCTCGGGCGACGACTGCTCCTACGAGGGCGGAGAGGGTGTGCCGGGGGACGTCCAGCCAGTCGGCCCAGGAAGCCCAGTATCGGTCGTCGCGGGTGATCGTCTCGCCGATGTCGAACACGATGGTCTCAATCACGCTTGGAAGCCTAGGCCCGCATCCCTGACACCGAGTGGCCAGTCCAGCAGCGTGGAAGTCCTGACAGAAGTGAGCCTCTGCTGTTGATGAAACAGCAGAGGCGGTGGCACCACTTCCACCCGGGGGGATCGAAGGGGGCCGACCACCGCCCCCGGGAGGCGCCAGGCCCCTTGCGGAGAGCACCGGTGAGGCGGTGGAACGCCCACAATGCGCCACGGTGACCTGAAACACAAGCCCCAAGACGCGACGAAGCCCCCGCCGCCCGGAGGCGGCGGGGGTCAGTAGACGATCTGTAGCCGTCTGTAGAAGGTGCGGCCGGATCAGTGGACGAAGAACGCGACGACCGCGGCCGCCAGACCGGCCACGCCGACCAGGGCGCCGATCTGAGCGAGCGGCCAGCGGGCCTGCTTCAGGGCTTCCACCTCGTCCCGGAGCGGCTTCAGCTGCTCCTCGCGGATCTTCTTGAGCTCCTCTTCCATGTCGGCGCGCAGCTGGCGGACATCCGCATCGGTCCGCGTGGTGCGCTCGACGAGGATGCCCAGCGTGCCCTTGATGTTCTCCAGCCCCGTGTTGATCTCCCCTCGTAGCTGCGCCAGCTCCACTGCGACGTTGGTCGTCGGGTCCGGGGCCGCGGTCATCAGCGGTCCTTGGTCACGGTCTCGGTGAGGCCCGGCCCTTCGCTGCCGCCGCCGCTGGTCGCCACGGCGGTGAGCACGGCGAGCACCGCGGCGAGCCCGCCCGTACTGAACGCCGCCTGCCACGGCGCATCGAGCAGCCCGAACGAACCGGCACCGAGCACGGCCAGCGTGGACTGGGCGAAAGTGCGCACCGCCCGTTCGGCGCTGGCCTTCCAGAAAGCACGAGTCAGCATGGGTTTCCCCTCTGGTGGTGGGCTACTTGCCGTAGGCGAGGCGGTGCAGCGCGGCCCAGCCCTGCGGGCCGATCGCCGGGTCGTAGGACACGCCCTTGGCCCGGCACTGCGGGTGGGCGTTGTGGAAGCGGGCCACGGCGCCCTGCGTCTGCGGGCCGTAATTGTCGGCCTCGGCGACCGTCTTGGGCATGAAACCCGCCGCCTTCAGCGCACGCTGAAGGCCACGGGCTGACGGCTTCGCCTTGTCCGGAGCGAGGCCTGCGGGGAAGGCGGGCGGCGTGTACGGAGCCGGTGCCGGCGGGGCCGGCTTCGACGCTCCGGGCAGCTTGAGGACCTGGCCGACCGAGATGTGGTTCGGGTCCTTGAGGCCGTTGAGCGCCACCAGTTCGGCCACGGTCGTGCTGTGCGCCTTGGCGATCGAGGTCAGGGTGTCCCCGGCCTTCACCGTGTAGGTCGTGCCGCCGGACTGGCCGGGGTCCTTCTGGCCGGTGTCCTTGGCGAGTTGGATGACGCAGGCGAAGTCCATGGAGCCCGGATCACCGTGGTCGTTCTCGGGGACGTGCTGATGTCCGCACCAGCCCTTGAAGGCGTTCCACTGGCTGAAGGACATGCGCGCCGGGTTCGCCCCGTACGACGCCGGGGTGACGCCGGGACGACGGGAGTCCTTGCCGTAGGCCAGCCAGTCCTTGACGCAGGTGAGCGGGATGCCGTGGTTCTGGTTGAGCCAGCGCACCAGCCACGCAACCTCGGCCAGCGCCCAGTCCGGCGCCTCCGGCCAGTAGATGAAGTCGACGTTCTGCTTGTAGCCAGCGCGCACCCACGCGTCGCGCGTCTTCGGATCGCAGGTGCCGACGAGCTCCATCTGGAAGGCGTTGTTGGTGTTGGTCTGGACGCCGCCGACCTTGTTGGCGAGGGCGCGGGCGGACTCGTCGACATCGAAGTGCTGATACCAGCGGATCTTCTTGGCGCCGATGTCGGGGACGCCGGTCACGGTCGGGGCGATGGCGCCGCCGCTGTAGGACGGCAGGCTCATGCCCTCAGTGGTGTGGACGACGCCGCAGTTCACTTCCATGTCCGAGCCGCTGTAGCGGCCGTTGCCGTAGAAGTACGCCTGCGAGGCACCCGGGATCTTCTGCGGGCCGGTCCTGGCCATCAAGACTCCTTGGGAAGGGGGCTGACGCGCGAAACCTGGAGGCGGTCCCATGCGGTCTGGTCGGGGATGCCGGAGGTGTCGCCGCCGCCCTTCGGCCGCAGCGACTCCTGGAACGCGGCGAACGCCCTCCGGTGCGCGTTCGTCCAGTCCGCGCCCAGGCGGCGGTCGGCGTGGCCCTCCTGCTGGAGGCGTACCGCCATGGCCGCGATGATCGGCGAGTGTCGGCCGCCGTGGAAGAACCCGGCGCCCGGGTAGGGCTCGTACCGGTCCGTGTTGGTGTCGGAGGCCGCCGGTTCGGGGGCGGGTGTCGGCTCGGGCTCCGGAGTGTTCTTCTTCCGGGCAGCCGTCTTCTCGTCCTGCTGTGTGGTCGGGTCGGGCATTGCCCGTGCTCCTGCACTCCCCGCGCCCAGAGCTGGTGTGGTGGCGGGCCGCGATGGTGCGGCCGTCCCTCGGAGGGTGGTGCTGGGGGCGGAGGGTCACCCGGTTGAATTTCAGGCTATGCCCTGACAGGCAGCGTGTTCCCCCCGGTCTTTCAGGCGGCGCGCTGGTAGCGGCGGACGGTGAGCTGCCCGTACGCCTGGTCCACAGTGAGGTACTGTCCGTCCGCCGCCGTGCTGTGGGCGTCGCCTCGTAGCACGACCGTCATCCGGTGGCCCTGCGGCCAGTCCTTGGGCACGGTGTAGATGGTGTCGGTGAGCGCCGGCATGTGGTGGCGGGGCTTGTCGACGTTGTCACCGCACAGGCTGCTGATCGGCGTCCACTCGCCAGCCGTGCCGAGGCCGTTGTCGACGTCGTACTGCCACAGGTGGTAGCCGAATCCGATGGTGTAGCCACAGTCGTTGGTGACGCGGGCCCTGCCGGTGATGTCCAGGACGTCGCCCGCATCGACGGGTACAACGACGCGCAGCAGGGTGGCGTAGGTGCCAGCCTTGTTGCGGACGAGGATGCGGGACGGAACCACCTCTTGTGTTGGGTAGATACCCAGCAGGGTGAGACCGTCAGTCGATGCAGTCATGACTCTCCTATGTGTCGATGGCCCCAGGCGCCGTAAGCGAGCTCAGGCCGTGTAGGTGGTGACGATGACGACGCCGGCCGCGCCCGCCGCGCCCGCGGTCGCAGCACTGCTCTGCCCGTTGGAGGATCCGGACGCGCCGCCGCCGTGAGCGTGGCCGGGGTTGCCGGGGCGCTGCCCGGAGGTCGAGGCGCTCGGCTGGGACAAAGTGCCCAGGACGGAGGCGCCGCCGTTGTTCATCTTGATCGGCGTGCCGGAGAGTACGGCGCCGCCTCCGCCGCCTCCGCCAGCGACGCGGACCTGGCCGCCCGTGCCGCCCGAGCCGCCGTTTCCGGACGCGGCCACGTCGCTGGTGGTCGATCCTGCCGAGCCGCCGCCTCCGGCGCCGCCGGTCGCGCTGATCGTGGCTCCGAAGCTGCTGGTGCCGCCGTTGCCGCCGCTGTTGTTGCCTGCGGTGGCGGCGGTCCCGGCTGCGCCGACGGTGACGGCCACGGTGGAGCCGAACTGGGAGGCCTTGTAGGTGCCGCGCGCGTATTCGCCGCCACCTCCGCCGCCCGAACACGCTCCGGCGTTGGCCGGCGTGGTTGCGCAGCCGCCCGACCCGCCCCCGCCGCCGACGACTTCGACAGTGACCAGGAGCGCGCCCGCCGGTTTCGTCCACGTGCCGGATGCGGTGAACACCTGCACATCGGCGCCGCCGATGATGACGCCGTCGGCATCCTTCGCAAGGGCCTCCATGTGCTCCCAGATCCGGGCATGGTCCGACGACTCGGCGTATCGGATCCCCTTACTGGTCTGCTGGGTCACCGTGTGCTCCTTCCTGCGGGTATGAAAAAGGCCCCGCAGGGCGGGGCCGTGTGAACAGACGAGGTGTCAGCTGCGGCGCCAGTACAGGGTCAGCGTCCACGCGGCTGACCATGAATCGCGTCCGGCGAGCCTGATGTAGGGGTCGTCGGACGCGACGGTGATGCAGAGCCCGCCGCGGCTGCCATTGACCATGGACTGCCCCCACGAAGTGGGGAGCTCGAACGTGGTCTCCCACGGCGACACCTGGCCCTGCGCACCGAGGGCGGGCCCGGCCGTGGTTTCGTTGACCGTCGGGAACGAGCCGGGCCGTGTGGGCTGGGTGACCAGGCGCAATGTCGGCGTGCGGCGGGCGTAGTCGCCGGAGGTGAGCCGCCGTAGCTTCACGGTGGCCTTGGTGACGGTGGCCCCGGCGAGGCTCCTGGGTTTGGAGCCGTAGAACGCGAACCCACTGTTACGGCCAAACCCGCTGCCAGAGTAGCGGCCCTGGTAGGTGTCGGTGGACGTCGATGAGCCGATGTCCGTGCGCCACTTCCCGTCACGCCAGGTTGATGTGGCCACGGGCGGGCACACAAGCGTGCCCGTCGTCACGACCGGCTTGGGAGCCGGGGCGGGGTCGCCTCGGTCAACGGGCGGGGAGTCGTCGGGGGGCGGCGGCGGGGGCGGTACGGCGGGGGCGGCGGGGAGGACGGCGATCGCCCAGTACGCGCTGCCCCGGCGCAGGATGAGGATGTTCTGCTGGGCGGCGATCGTCAGGTGCGGGGGGACGCGGACGGTGACGCGGATTCCGGCGACGTCGGCGAGGCAGGCGCCGGATGCCGACGCGGTGGCCGCGAGGGCGACGAGCGTTCCGTGCCCGGCTAGGGAGACCCGGGTGTCCGCGAAGTCGGCCATCAGAGGACCCGGATGGCGAGGTTCATCTCGCTGGGCGAGTACGGCAGCGACATGGATTCGATCACGCACGGCGTGTTGCTCAGGCCGGCGCCGGTTGCGGTGACGATGTCACCGGTGGTGAGGCCGGGGTGCGGGACCATGGTCACCCCCAGTCGGCGGGATGCGGTGCGCCGCAGCCGCTGCAGTGTGGTTTGCGCGCCAGTGCGGCACTGGTCGACAGTCGTCATCAGCGGCGAGGAGAACACGTAGGGCACGGGGAGCGGGTTGAAGGGGCCGCCGTAGAAGTAGGGGCTGCGGCTGTCCTGGTCGTAGGCGACGCCTTGGAGTTGGTTGCCCCACGGGTCCTCGCCCTGGGCGACCACGCAGCTGAAGGCGCCGTCTCGGGTGGTGGAGCCCTGCCAGCGCATCACGGTGCCGCCCCGGCCATCGGTGAGGGACAGGACCGGCGGGCCGCTGTCGGTGAGGGCTTCGACGAGCAGTGTTCCGGCTGGGGTGACGTGCGCGTCCGCGCCCCACGCGTCCAGGACCTCGGTGAGGCCGGCCATGCGGTCGTCGTCCCACTGCATGCCGACCGGCACCGGCCGGTCAGTCAGGCCGCCCCCGAACTCGACCGTCAACGCGGGTTCTACGAGGCCGCGGACGGTGGATGCGAGGCTGCCAGACGGTTGGAACGGGGCGACGAACTTGGCCTCGTCGATCCACGTGAGTAGGCCTTGCGCGGTTACCGAGACGGTGTCGCCTTCCGCGCTCGATTCGGTGATCAGGAACCACCCGCGGTCGATCCACTCCCAGCTGCCGCCGACATCGATCCCGTACAGGATGCGGACTTGCTGCCCGTAGGCGGCGAGCGGATGCCCGGAGTCAGGGCCCGGATCCCAGGTGACCCCCCGATCCCTCACGGGCACGGTCAGGGAGACGCGTTCGGGGACGGCGAGGGACCGGTCTAGGTCTTCGCCGCCGTCCGTGACCGGGATGTCCGCGGCAAGCAGTTCCCCGTCTCGCCAGCTCTCGGCACGGATCCGCATGGTGAAGGACCGCTGCACGATCTGAAGTGCACGGTCAGACATCTCAAGCACGCTGATCACCCGAAGTCGTACAGAGCGATGGCGAGCAGTGTCGGGAAGCTGCTAGCGAGGTCGGACAGAGTGCTGAAGTTGTCGGCGATGTCCTGCAGGGTGAACCCGGACGACTCCAGCACGTCCGGCCAGGCCTCGGTCTCCGCCGTGCTCAGCTCCCACAGCCGGTACGGGATGGACCACTGCCGCCGCTCGCTGTCCTCGATGAGCGCCTGGTAGCCGTCCACGCCCTCGATGGAGACCTGCTTGCGGATCAGGAGTATTCCCTCGGTGGCGCCGTCCAGGACGTCCTGCAGGGCGTCGCCGTCCTCACTGGTGTCCGTAGACACCGTGATGCTGGACTGCGCAGCGGACCGCGGCCGGCCGACGACGACCAGGCGTCCGCCGACGTTAAAGGTGGTCGCCTCGCGGGAGCGGCGTTTCTCCGGCCAGTCCTCGATGAACACGCGCGCACCCACACCGCGGATCGCGTCCGAGATGACGTCCCCGTCCACGATCGAGGTGATCGGCCCCGAGTAGGCGCGCCACGTCCGACCGTTCACGTCGGTCAGGTCGACAGCGTAGTTGTGGGGCACGCCGAACGGCTGCTCAGCATCCACTCGGAGCAGGACAGTCACGCCGGTGGTATCGACACCTGCGGCGGCGCGGACGGGGGTGAGGGTGGTGCCGACCTGCCGGTACACGGTCACCGAGGTGATGTCGTCCCCGGCCAGGCCGGTCACGGACACCAAGTTCCGCGGGGGGAAAACGGACTGCGGGGCCGCAGTGATGTCCGAGCCGGCCTCACGGATGCGGAGCATGCCGGCAACGCCGGTCCCAGCCGCGGAGAGAGTCGCGGTGATGGCGGGGGCGACGGTCGCTGCGCCGAAGGACACGGCCACCGACGCCGCAGCGGTACGGGCCGCATTCCCGGTCGTCACCGCGGTAGTGAACCTGTTCGCTGTCACGGTGCCGAACGTGACGCCAGCCACCGTGGCGCCCTGGGCGGTGAAGGTGGTGCCGGAGGCGGGAAGGGCGTAGCCGAGCCAGCAGAAGTCCCCCGCTGTGAAGGTAAGCGGGCTCTGCGCGGTGGTCGTGAACGCAGTGGAGGACGTGGTCCGCTCACCCAGGCTGGCGGCCCACCGCCAGCCCTTGCCTGCCGACCGGGCGAGCAGGGTGATGGTGCCGGCGATGACCGACCCGGACGAGCCGGACGGAATGGCCGTGGTCGGCTGCGCGTCCCCGCCCCGCATCTCCCGCACGAAGAGCGTCAGCCGTCTGGGCCCGGTGCCCGCGCCAAAGGTTCCACCGCCCCCGGACAGGGTCCCGGCGAGTGTCCATCCCGAAGGCGTCGACGGGATCGCGTCGGTGGCGTGCCCGGACACCACCTGGAGGATGCCGAGCTGACCTGCCTGCGGGGTAGCCGAGTACGCGGGCGTGACTGTGCTCGCCCCGGACGCCGTAGCACCGGCGCCCACGTAGGAGATCGTCACCTGCGCCTCCCCACGGTCGCCCGGTACGCCTGCTCACTCTGACTGGACTTGATCAGCGGCTTGGCCGTCACCCGGATCAGGTCCTTCAACGTCGGGTCGTCGAAGTGCACATGCACCTCTGCTCCTCCGAGCCGCCCGCTGGTGATGAGCTGGGCGAGCTGATCGAACGTGGCATCCGCGCGGGACGCGCGGGCCCCGCCGGTGGCGGTATCGGCCAAGCGGCGGGCTGCTGCGGCGACGTGCGGCCGGTGCCGGTCCATGCCCTGCGCCATACCGAGCGCCAGCTGCTTGCCGACCTGGTCCCGGAACACCACCGACGGAGACTTGATCTTGAGTTTCTTCTTGATGGACTTCAGCAGCGCATCCGCCAGCTGCTCCATCGCCTTGGCGAGGTCCTTCTCCTGCGCCTTCAGTCCAGACAGGAAGCCCTTCCCGGCCTGCTTCCCGGAATCGAACATCGCGTTCGCCATCGTCTGGCCGAAGCTGGTGGCCAATTTGTCGCCGGACTTGACCAAGTTGTTCAACTTGGCGATGTCCTTGGTGGTGACCGACCGGTCCCCGAGGATCGACGCGAGCTGACTGCCCGGCCCGGCCTCCGCGAGCTGCTCCAGCAGCCCCGCAGAGGCACCTCGGGCCTTCAACTGCTTCGACAAAGCGGAGAAGTCGCTGACCGTCTTCTGCTGCGACGTCATCTGAGAGATCAGGTCGCCAACTGACATGGCCGACGACCCGGAAATGCCGAGGAAATCCTGGATCTTCCCGGCCTGATCGGAGGCGTACTCCTGCGCCTGCTTGATCTTCGCCGCGACGCCGGCCTTCTTGTCCGCCAGCCCCTGGAGCTTCGCCGACGTCTGCAGGTTCCCGGCGACCAGGCTGCCGAAGCCCGCGTTCTGCAGCCTGGTGTTCAGCGACTTGATCGCGGACGCGATCTTCGACGCTGACCCCGCCGAGAGGGTCTTCTTCAGCCCGTTGGCGATGTAGTCGGCGACCGACGCCTTGCCGCGCCGCCGCGCGTCGGCGAGCTGCCGCTTCGCCGTCGCCAGCTTCGTCTCGGCAGCCTTCAGCTCCCGCTCGGCCGCCTTGATGCCCAACTTCCTGGCCTTCGCCCGCTCCAGCCGGTCACGGGCCCGGTCCCGGGCATCCTGCGCGTCCCGCACCTTCTTCTCAGCGTTGCTGAGGGTGCCGGACGCATACCCGGGCAGCCGGATCCCGTGCGCTCGGGCGAAGGCGACCGAGTCCTCGTGGCTGAGGACGTCCTCGCCACCAGAGAAGTTCACCAGCTCGGCGCCGCGCTCGCCGACCCATGCGAGGCCGCGGCGGGCGCCGCGGGTGCCCTTGGCGTAGCCGCCGGGCCGGGTCATCACCGAGATCCAGTTCTTGCCGTACCGGTGCATGGCGTAGGACACGCCGGCGTAGATGTTGGCGAGCGGGTCGTAGATGCCACGCCCCTTGAAAGGGCCGGCGTAGGCGTTGAAGGTTCCGCCGATGGTCTGCATCAGCCCACGGGACGGGTCGCCGGCCTTGGCGTTGGAGTCCGTGAGGTTGATCGCGTTCGGGTTGCCGCCGGACTCGATCTGGATCCGTCGCAGCACGGGGCCGAGCGCGGACGCGGGCGCCCCGAGCATGGCGAGGACCTGGGAGACGAGCGGCGACCACTGCTGAACGCCCTTACCGCCACCCCCGCCGAACCCGAGGAGGCCGGCCAGCTTGCCGCCGAGACCGCCAAGCGCCTTCAGCGCCTTGCCCGGCAGGGAGGACAGGGACACGAGGCCCTTGCCGACGATCGAGCCGAGCGCGGACGGCAGGTCACCGAAGACCGTCTTCGCGATCTGCGCGCCGTTGGTGGAGGCGAGACCCTTGACGAGACCGGAGACCAGGTGCCCGCCGATCCCCATGAACACGCGACTCGGGCTCTTGATCCCGAAGTACCTCTTGACGGCGCCGACGATCGGGTCGATCAAATTCTTCTTCAGCCAGTCGCCGATGCCCTTGACCGCGCCGACGATGCCTTCCTTCAGGCCCGAGATCAGCGCGGAGCCCTTCGGTACCAGCCACGTGCTCGCCTTCGCGAAACGGTCGACGGCCGGCTTGGCGGCCTTGTCGTAGAACCAGCCGCCGATCCCCTTGGCCCGGTCGGTGATGCCGTCCTTCAGACCGCCGACGAAGCTCCGGCCGTGGCTCAGCAACCACGTGCCGGCCCGCGCGAACCGGTCGATGGGCGGCTTGCCGAGCCGGTTCCAGACCCACGCGCCGATACCCTTGGCCGCGGACAGCACACCGTCCTTGAGGCCAGCCACCAGATATCCGCCGATCGCGGAGAACACCTTCGACGGGGACGCGATCCCGAACAGCTTCTTCACCCAGCCGACGACCGGGTCCACCAGGTGCGACTTCAGCCACGAGCCGATGTCCTGCATCGTGTGCCAGATGCCAACCAGCAGCGACTTCCCCAGGTTGATACCGATCTGCCACAGGCTGTAGCGGCCGAGAACCTTGTAGAGGAAGCGGATGAAACGGTTACCCATTCCGGGCAACGTGTCTGTCAGCCCGCGGCCCAGCCAGTCGACGAGTTCGCCGCCCTTACGCAGCAGCAGACGGCCGAGATCTCCCAGCCGGACCGGCAAGAGAATCAGCTGATCCTGGAACCAGCGGGTAATGCGTGGAAAATTCCGGGCGAACGTTTCCCCGAAGCCGGATGCGATTCGGATGCCCCAGCGGCCGATAGCCAGGAGGAGCGGCGCGACCGACTCGGCGAGCTTCGGCCCGAACGGGAGGATACTCGTCCAGGGGATCTTGGCGAGCAACTTGCCGATACCGCTGAAAAGCCCGCCCCAAGGGATCTTGCCGAGCCCCTTGCCGACGACGCCGAATATTTTCCCGAACGGAATGACGGCAAGGACTGCAAGAATCGTGTCAAGCCAGTGCTTTTCCCAGAATTCCTTATGGAAAAGCGGCTCAAAGAGGTTGTCGACAAATCCGATCGCAGTCGGCAGCGCGATCTTCCCGAATTCCTTGCCGATGTCGACCCAGTCGACGCTGCCGAGCGCGGTACCGAGCTTCTTCGACAGCTCAGCCCCATGGGCCGCGACCCACTGAATCGCCTTGCCCAGCCCGGAGCCAACCGATTTACCGACAACGGCCCAGTCGATCTTCTCAATACCGTCGGTGACGGCCTTGCGGATCGTCTCCCCGAACTGCTCCGCGGCCGACTTGGGCACCTTCGGCTTCGCGGCGACGAGCGGGGCAACCATGCCGGACCCGCCGTGCGGGAGCGTCGGCAATGCCTTCCCCTGCACGCCGGTCGTCGGGGCTACCTGCCCCGACCCGGAGTGCGGCTGCTCTGTCAGCGCCCCGCCGGGCCCCTTCGTCAGGGGCTGCACCCCGCCGGAACCCAGGTGCGGCGCGCCGGTGAGACGGCCGAGGACCGTCGTCGGGAACTTGTCGAGCGGTGACTTCACCTTCTTCTGCTCGCCGGCCAGGCCCTTGAAGAAGTCGGACGCGATCGTCTTGGCGTCCTCGAATCCCTTCTTGATTTTGCCGATGGGGATCAGGTCGCCGAGCTTGTCGCTGAACGTCTTCGCGGCGGGCATGCCGTACTGGTGGATGAAGCCGGTGAAGTCGCGCGTGGCGGTCGTCAGGCCCTCAAGGCCCTTGGTGGCCAGCTTGAGTACGCCAAGGTCGCCGATCTCGATCATGAGGCCTTCCCAGGCGCTCTTGAGCGAGACGAGCTGGCCTTGCAGGCCCTCCATCTGGATCTTCGCGACGCGGTCGGCGGTGCCGCCGGACTTCTCCAGCTCCTTGGTGAGCTTGACAAGCGAGCCCGAGCCCTGTTCGACGAGGGCGAGCATGGCCGGGCCGGCACGCTGACCGAAGATGGTCATCATGTCGCCGGTCTTCGCTCCGGACTTCTCCAGCTGCCGGATGATCTGATCCAGCGGCAGCAGCTTGCCGTGGGAGTCCTTGACGGTGATGCCGAGTTTCTTCAGCCGGTCCGAGATCTGCTTCGTCGGCGCCAGCAGACGGGTGATCGCACCCCGCAGCGACGTACCCGCCATGCTCGCCTGGAGACCGGCGTTGCCCATGAGGCCGATCGCGGCGGATGCCTGCTCGAACTTCACGCCCGCGGCGTGAGCGACTGGGCCGGCGTATTTCATCGCCTCGCCCAGCTGGATCAGGTCGGTGTTCGTCGACGTGAACGTCTTGGCCAGGACGTCGACGATCCGGTTGGTTTCCTTCGCCCTGAAGCCGTAGCCCGTCATGATGTTCGACGAGATGTCGGCGGCCTGCGCAAGATCCATGTTCCCGGCCGCGGCCAGCGACAGGGTGCCCGGCATCGCGGCGAGGATCTGGCTGGCCTTGTAGCCGGTCATGGCCAAAAAGCCCATGCCGTCCGCTGCCTGCGACGCCGTGTACTTCGTGGTGGCGCCCAGCTCCTTGGCCTGCTCGCGCAGCGCCTGGAAGTCTTTGCCAGTCGCACCGCTGACGGCGCGGACCTGGTTCATCGACTTCTCGAAGTCGCTGGACGTCTTCAGGACGTTGAAGGTCAGCCCGGCGGCGGCGACCGAGCCGACCTTGAAACCGGTGGCCAGCGCTGTCCCGATGCCGGCGCCATCCTTCGACAGTCGGCCTGCTGCGCCTCCGACCCGGGCGAATGTCTTGGACGCGCGGTCGCGGGCGACCAGGTCATAGATGACGCGCGTGACACGCGAAGACACGCCGCGGCACCTCCCCTCGAAGGGGTCGGGACGCGGCGGAACCGCCGGTCAGGATGGATCAGAGAAGAGGAGGGGCTCAGCGAGAGGCGAGCACCCGGTCACAGGCCGCCCGGCGCAGCTGCACGGGGCGGCTGCTGCTACGTGATGTCCTTGGCGACCTGGTCGATGGCCCGGTTGACGCTCTGCCGGGTCTGCTGCCCCAGCCGGTCAACCGTCTTGAAGAAGTACGGCTTGGCCGGCTGCTGCACCCACACGTCGTGGCCGAACACCGGGTGCCGCCATCGGGGCTTGACGCCCTCCATGTAGCTCTGGAGGGACTTTTCCTTGTCGGGCATCTTCCGGCCGTCCACGCGGATACGGACACCTGCGTCCTTGCCAGACGTCCGCACCTCGAGCTTCACGGCCTTGGACATGCGGCCGCGCAGCCCGGACGCCGTGTACCGGCGCTTCGAGGGGATCTCCCGGATCGCCTTGCGCACCGCCGGCACCATCGGCTTCGCCGCCTCCCGGAGCTCCTTGGAGAATCGTTTCTTCAACTCCGGGTCGTTCATGCGGCGCAGCTCGGAAGCGATCCGCTTCAGCTCCTTGCCCGTGCGCAGTTCCAGCCCTGCAACCATGAACCCTCCCTTGATGATGATCAAGTTGACCGGGTATACGCCCGGTGGGAGCATCCGGCAGAACAGGCCGGAAATCTGGGGGGATGAGAGATGGCCAGCAAGTCGAGAGCCAAGACGATCGAGCGCTGCCGGCACTGCGACCAGGACGTGAATCCCGTCGTGAAAGACGGCTGGGTCAGCGTGCTCATGTGGGTCGTGCTGTGGGCGCTCGCCTCGCTCGCAGCGTGTCTCGTCGCCGCGATGCACACCTTCTCCGACGACACCGTGCACGGGGCCGCGGGCATCGTGCTGTGGCCGGTCGCGATCGCCCGGACCGGATGGGCTCACCCCGACGCGTTCGCCGTGCTGCTCGCGTTCGTCGTCTTCCTGGTCGTGGGTGGGGCGGCTGGGAAGGCGAACGAGACCGCTGAGCGGAACGCGCGCTGTCCCGAGTGCGGTCTGCGGCTCGGTGAGCCGCAGACCGCCGACGCCTCCTAGTCGTCGACGTCGTACTCCTTCGCGAGCTGGTCGCAGAGTTCTGCGAGCACGTCGAACTCGTCCAGCGTCAGGGCGCCGACGTCGGCTGGGGTGTACTTGAAACGGTAGGCGAGGGCACCGAGGTACTCCCAGTACCGTCGTTCGGGGTCGTCCCACTGTGGCCAGAGGCCGGCGTAGGGTCCGGCCCCGCCCCCACCGCGTCATCACCCGCGGCCGCTGCCTCGGCCTGGGCCTCGCCCTCCGGAGCGCCGGGTTCGACGATTTCCACTTCGATGTCCGCGTAGTCCACCGTGTCCAGGTCGCTGTACCGCAGCGCCTCCCCGGCGCGCTTCTTGGCCAGGTAGATGAGGTACGCGGTCGCGTCCGGGTCGGCGTCGTCGAGCGCCGCGAACCACCTGGGGGGTGTGAACCCGGTGAAGGTCTTCAGCTCTCGCGCTTCGGCGAGCAGCAGTCGCTGGGCGTCGACGTCGTAGACGGCGCCCTGAACGGTCAGCTTGATGATCACAGTGCGCTGTCCTTCGAAATGATGCGGACCTGAATAGGGGGGTTGACCTCGTCGTCGTAGGCCTCGAAATCCGTGCTCATCTCGACGATGTCGGGGCCGCCGACGTTCGGCGCCGCCGTCTTGATCTTGGTGGCGGGGAGAATGATCTCCAGGAGCTCCGGCTGCCCGGACTCGATCGCCTCGCCCTCCAGCGTCAGCACGAGCGGCATGGTCGCGTTGGCGACGAACTGGTCGTACAACTCCGTCTTCGAGAACTCGGCGTTGAGGCTGCCGGTGATGGTGGGGGTGTCGTTCTCCAACTGCTCGGCCTTGAGGCCGCCGTTGGAGATGCCGAACCGCTCCGTGGCCATGGGCGCCTCACCGGACACCGACACCTCGGTGACGACGGTGGCGATCGCCTGCGCGCCGGTCACCGTGGTCTTTCCGGACGATGTGGCGGCGGTGCCGCCCAGCTTGAGGGACGCCCCAGCGAAGGAGAAAACGTGCGCGCCGGCCGGGTATGCGGCGGCGGCGAGCGGCTTCGTGGTGTCCTCGTCGCGGCCGTCGACCGTGAGCTTGAGGGTGGGGATGCCGTTGTCGGAGACGGTGAGTTCCCACTGGCTCACCTTGCAGCCGGAGTACGTGAACGGGCGGACGATGCCCGTCGCCGGCTCCGGCCGGCCCACCTGCACCGTGAGGCCCTTGCCGCGGAAGTCGCCCGGGACGTGGACCTGCTCGTAGGCGTCGCCGTCAGCGACCTGCACCGGGGTGGCGTTGGAGGCGAGGGCGTGCTTCCACCACAGGCCCATGCCGCGGGTGGAGTGCTCCATGGTGACGTCGCCGGACACCGAGCGGCGGGAGATGCTGACCCGGCTGGCCCGCTTGTACTTGCGGCCCGCGCCGAGCCCCGTCGGCTCGAGGAAGCTGGGGTCGAGCTTGAGGGACTCGTCGTTGAACTCGTAGGCCTTCGTGGGGGTCACGCTGGTGCCCCACACGGATTCCTCCGCTACGACCAGCTGGGCATCCAGCCCGGATCCGGTAGGCATCAGCTGTCGCCGCCCTTCTCTTCAGCAGCAACCGCCGGGGTGGCGGTCTTCTTGGCGCGGGCCGGCGGTGCTTCGACGGCCCACTGCGACTTGGGGAAGGCACGCTCGTGGCCGTCCGCGCCGCAGACGTAGGCGTCGTCGGTCTCCGTCATGGGTCCGGCGACGGTGATGACCTGCCCGGCGTCGACGGGCAGGCTCTGGGGGCTCCCGGGGGGCGCGTACAGGTGCACGGCCTCCCCGAGGTTGCGCAGGCGTACGGCGCCCATGGGGTTCTCCTTGCTGGGGGTCAGATACGGGTTGGGAGGGTGGCGAGGGTGAATGCCAGCCGGCCTTCGATGCCCTTGTCGGTCTGCGGCGCGCTGAAGGCGGTCTCGGTGATGCTGCACACCGTTGGCGGGGGCAGGCCAAGGGACGGATCAGCCCGCACGACGGCCTCGGCCTCGGCGAAGATGGCGAACGCGCGGTCCCGCAGCGGCTTGACGGCGGTGGACCCCCTCCGCACGAGGATTGCGCAGGTCAGCTGGATCTCCTCGTTCTTCGCGCGAGCGCCCAGGCCTGCCCACGTCTGCGTGGTCGACGCGACGTTGGCCTCACCCTCCGGGTCGCCGTCGTAGCCGACGAACAGCCACTCGGCGGCCGCGGAGTTACTGACGAGGGGCCCGTCCACGATCTTCACGCCGGCCAGGCCCGGCGCGGCAGTGAGGCGGGCCAGGTAGTTGTCAATCAACTCAGGTACACGGGAGGGGGCAGTCACGATGGGACCTCCTGCTCTTGCTGGGATCGCCAGGAGAGAAAGTTCTTGGCGTAGACCCCGCCGTAGGCGAATGCGGAGACCAGGAAGCCCCACTGATGCGTAGTGACGGCGTAGACGAGCCACAGCGCTTGGGCGCCAAGGCCGATGGCCCATCCGAGAGCGCGTCGACGCCCGGCGAAGTAGAGGCCGGTGATGCCCACGGCAGTGAGGGCCCACGACCACCAGCCCATCTACGCCACCACCGGGGTGGGCGCGCCCAGGAGTTCGGCCGCGCGGTTCGGGATGGCGTATCCGGCCGGGACCACGACGTCGCCGGCGTAGACAGCGCCGGCGCGGCCGCGCTGCGTCTCCCACAGGTGCTGGATGACGATCAGCGCCGCCAGCTTCTCGCCCGGCCGTGGCACCGCGGGCCCGGCCGTATAGGTGAACTCCAGGGCGCCCACCAGTGCCGGGCCGGACAGGCTACGCACCAGCCCGGACGGGCTGACGCGCAGCCGGGACGTGTCCCACTCCTGTCCGCTGTCCACGCCGACCACCGAGACCAGGTCGACGACGGGGGTGTGGGACAGCCGAAGCACCGATCCCCCGGCGGTGACCTGTTCGGTGAACTCCCGGCGCTCGATGACCTCGTGCTTGTGCTCCTCGAGGGCGCTGGTGGCAGCGTCCGCGTACAGCATCAGCTCGGTGTCATCGTCCGTGTCGTCCACGTTGTTCAGCTGCGCCTTGACCTCGGCGAGCGTGACGATGGCCATGCGTCAGTCCTGCGCGGCCTGGTACTGCTCGTACACGCTGTCGGGGATCTTGCCGCGGGCGGGCACGTCGACGCCGTTCTCGGCCGCCCACGCCCGTACGGCCTTCGCGTCCGGCCGCGGCGCCGGCTCCGGCTCCGGTTCGGGGGCCTGCTCCGGCTCCGACTCGGCGTCCTCGGGGGCGGCCTCGGTGTCGTCGGGAGCGACGCTCGCGCGCATCGTCTGGGCCATGGCCCCTTCCGGCTCCCCGCCCGAGTCGTCACCCGGCTCCCCCGCGTCCTCGACGTCGTAGTCGACGTGGAGCGGCATGAACATGTGCTCGCGGCCGGTCAGCAGCGCGTGCCCGGCCCGCACGGTCGTCTTCCCGGCCGTCAGGATGATGGTGCGCCCGCCGTGGATCACGGACGCGCTCACCTTCGCGACGAGGATCTCTCCTGCCATCGCAGGCTCCTTTCATGAGGGCGGGCCCCGGCCGTGTGGCCGGGGCCCGGCGCGGATCAGGCGGGGCTGACGACGTTCAGGGCGCGCAGCGCCTGCGGGACGAGGATCTTGGAGTTGTTGCCCCAGTAGGCGTAGATGCCGCGCTGGCCGGTCGGGCGGCCGTTCGGCCCGAACAGGTGCGGGACGAGCTCGATGCTCATGCCGATGCGGTCGACGATGAGGAAGCCCCGCTTGTAGTCGCCGAACAGCAGCACCAGGTTGTTCCCGCCGCCGCTGGGTGCGATCGAGTCCTTCATCGAGGACAGCTCACGGGCGGCGTAGCCGGCCAGCTCCGGCGGCATGCCCGCACCGAGCCGCGCCCACAGGTCGTTGGACAGGCCGCCCATGGTGGCTGCGACGGACTTGATCCGGTTGTAGATGCTCTTGTTCCCGAGCCACGACGCGCGGGCCCGGAAGCGGGGCGCCAGCGACTCCTCGACGGCGTATACGTCGTCGGGGACGCTGAGGGTGCCGGTCGCAGCGGAGGCGACACGGCGGTTCGACGGCAGGGTGCCGATGATGCCGCCCGCGTTCGTACCGGAGCCGTCACCGAGAACGAACGAAGTCGCCTCCTCGGTGTCCTTGGCGTCCTGGAGCAGCATGGTGATCTCGGAGCGCATCGCGTTCCACGACCGCTCGATCTCCACGCTGAACGGCACGAAGCCCTGGACACGCTGCGTGACGACCTTGGGCTGAGCGAGGGTCGGCGACGAGTCGGGGGCCTCGTCGTTCTCCGCGCCACGCGTGACGGTGACGCCGGCGGAGGTGACGCCGTCCCACTCCTTGCCGACGATCTGCTCGATCCGCGCGACCTCCCGCAGCGGGTTGATCGTGCCATCGCTCGTCAGGATGACGGTGGGGTCCAGCTGGAACGGGACCGCGAAGCCACCGTTCGCGTCGACACCGAGCTGCAGCGCGCGGGACTCCTCCGCGGTGAGCCCGTTCTGCGACAGCGCGGTGATCATCTTGCCGAAAGCGCGGTTGTAGACGGGGCTGCCGGTCTGGAGCATGCGCCGCGCGAGCGTGCCGTGCTCGTCGTCGATGGTCTCCACCAGGTAGGCCGCGCGGGTCTGCGCGTCCTCCCGGGACTCCATGCCCGGGAACTGCGCCAGCTCGATCGCGCGCATCGCCCGGTCCCGGTAGATGCCCGGCAGGTCCTCCAGGCTGCGCGCCTGCGAGCGGGCCTCGGTCAGGTCGTAGATGTCCCGGGTGGTGATGACCGCCGGGCCGCGGCCGCCGCCGAAGCCGACCGACGTGGCGGCGACCCGCTCGGTCGCGGTCGGGTTGTCGAGCACGGCACGCAGCTGCGCGCTGCGCCGCTCGGACTCCTCGATGGCGCGGGCGTGAGCGGTGTTCTCCTCCAGGAGCCCGTCCCACTCGGTCTGGATCTCCTCGGGCATCGTCGCGCCCGAGTATTCACCCTCGATCTCCTGGAGCCGCGCCCGGATCTCGCTCTGGCGCGCAGCGCGCTCTTCGACCGTCATGCGGTCGTCCATGGTTCCCTCCCGGGATGTGCTGGTCTGGGTGGTCACCGAGTGCGTTCGCGGCTCGGTCGCGGCTCCGTGCGTGGTCTCGGTCCTGCCGGTGGCGGCTCCAGTGCTGGGGGCGGCTGGAGTGCCGGTGGCGGGCTCGGTCCGGCCCGAAGTGCTACTGCTCGTGGTGCTGCCGGCGGCGGTGCTTGTTGTGCTGCCGCCGGAAGTCGTCGTGGGGCTGGTCGGCCAGTCGGCGGGGATCAGCGCCTGGAGGCCGAGGGCGTGGGCGCGCTTGACGATGTGCGCGCGGATCTGGTCGTGGGATCCCGAGCTGCGGCCGACGGCTTGGATGGCGGCTTCGAGGTCCTGGCGGCCGTGCATCTCCAGCGGCCGGACGGGATACGAGCCGTCTTCCATCGCCCAGCCCTCCGCGGCCGCGTAGGCGCGGGCCTCGGTGTTCAGGTCGGCGGCGTTGGGGGTGTCGATGTTGCCCCGGTCGGCGGCGGCGCCGTCCGCTCGCACGCCGACGATCTCGGCGTCGTGGTAGGCGGGGATCGGGGTGGGCCCGTACTCGATCAGCGCGATCTCCTGCCGCGTGACCAGCGTCAGGTCACCGGCCCGCGCCGGCAGGTAGGGGCCCTTCGGGTCGGACTTGATGAACCGTCCGGTGAAGGACTGCCCGGTGATGTCCCCGTTGCGGATCGCCTCGAGGACGTCGTCCGCCAGCTGCGTCTTGTTGTACCGGGTGACGGTGAGCAGGCCGCGCCCGTCGGGCCGGACCTCCAGCGGCGTACCGATCGGCACCGAGCCCTTCTCCGACGGGGTGCCGTGCAGGGTGCGGGCGTGGTTGTAGAACACCCCGAAGCGGCCGGCGCGCTCCTTCAGCGTCTTGTCGAACGCGCTGCGGGAGATCTGCTCCTGGTAGTGGCCGTCCTGGTCGCGGATCTCGGCGGGGCTGTCGAAGACGGCGGCGTACGCGGTCACGGTGCGGCCGTCCCCGCCCGCCCGGATGGCGATGTCGTCCAGCGCGAACACGCGCGAGTAGAGCTGTCCGGTCACGGGCCGGCTCCTTCCATTTTCGGCATGGGCTGGACGCCGTCCGAGGGGCGCTGCAGCTGCACGGAGGTCAGGCCCGTGTGCTGGAGCCTGGACCAGTCCTGGTTCATGACCGCGTCGATCGCGGACTTGGCGGTGAACCCGTCCCTGACGAGGGCGGTGATCGTGGAGGCTTCCTTCTGCGCGATCGCGGCTCGGTCTCCGGCGTCCTCCCGCATGAACGCGACGGCCTTGGTGTCGAACCAGAGGCTCGCGCCATCGCCAGGCGGTGTCAGGAGGGGTTCCAGGCTGGCGGCCGCGTTGCTCCACAGGTGCTGCATGGTGCCGTCCGCGAAGCGGCGGCGCGCCGCACTGAAGTTGCCAGCGTTCAGACTTGACCCCTGGAGGCCTTCGGAGAACCCGACCCACGATGGCGGGACGCCGGCTGCGGCGGCGAGCCGGGACTCGCCCTTGCCCTGCGTCGCAGCGAAGTCGAGCTCGCGGAAGTCCTTACCGATGACCTTCGCGTCGGCGCCGCCGCCCAGGTACAGGGTTTTGTACGCGTTCCAGGCGCCCTTGTGCTCGGCCTCCATGAGCTCCTTGAAGTCGCGGACCTGCTTCAGCGACACCGACGGGTCGAACTTGATCGCCATGTTCGGCGTGGCCGCGTTCGTCAGAAAGCGGGCCTTGTGCTCGGTGGCGAGGGAGTCGCCCTGCATCTCCCGGATGACGGGGGTGATCCACGACTGTCCGAGGAAGTGGAAGTCGGGGTCGGGCAGCGGCGCGTAGTGCGCGATCCGGCCCTCGCTGCCGTCGATGGGGAAGAACTTCATCGGCCCGGACGGCGGGTCGTAGACGTGCCCGACGACTTCGACGTCCGCCGCCTCGGACGGGTGGTTGGCGTTCTCCTTCGAGCCGAGGACGACGATGACCCAGTCCGGGCGCAGCCGGTTCAGCCGGTCCGCCTTCGTGCGGCGAATGTAGGAGTTCCCGGCGAGGGAGGCGTCGACCTCCATGCGGGCGAGCAGGTCCCCGGTGGTGCCGCCCGGCCACGGCCGCTCCAGCACCCCCAGCTCGGTCGACCCGAACAGGCGGGTGGGCTGCCCGGCTTCGAAGCGTGTCCACTGGAACCGCACCTGGGAGAACACCTGCAGCCTGGCGACGACCAGGGCGAACACGGGCCCGTTGCTCTTGAACGCCGCCGACGAGGTGAGCGCGATCTGTTCCTCGTTGATCGCGTTCATCGTCGTCTGAACCATCGGATAGTTCAGACCGCCGAACGTGAAGAACTGCGCCCACTCATCCAGCCCCAGCGGGGCACTGTCCCGCCGGCGCGCACCGGAACCCATGGCGGCGGACACGCGGTCAAGCAGACCCACGGCGCGCCTCCTGCCATCCGACCTTCACCGCGGTCCCGGCCCACGCCACCGCCAGCCACAGCAGGCCGCAGGCCTTCGCCGTCAGCCAGCCGAGCCCGAACAGCAGCCCGGCCACCGCGGTCAGCACCGTCCGCCAGAACCGGACCTTCCGCGCCTGCTCGGTGATCTCGTCGAACGCGTCAGGGTCAACCCACACCGCCACCGGCGCCGCCCACCTCTCCTGTCGTCATCGGATGAAGAAGGGCTCCACCGGCTCGGCCACCCCGAACGCGGCATGTCCGTGCCGGGCGAGCGTGACCGCCACCAGCGGGGAGATGTCGTCCTGGCTGTTGCGGCGCGACCACGCCCACGCCTCCGCGAGCGGCCGTGTCGCCGCCCCTTCCACGGCCTTGTTCAGCGGGCCCTGGTCGGGGTGCCGGAAGCGGCCGTTGGTGACGTCATCGGTGAACGCCCCGCAGGCCTGCGCGTACTCGCGCGAGCCGACCAGCTGGAGCCGCCACTCCCCGCCGGCCGGCTCGACCTTGAAGCCGCGCTCGTTCAGAGCCTTCTCCAGCGAGCCAGCCGGGCTCGAGGGATCCAGCACCAGCACGCACGGCCGCCACTTCTTCGCCAGGTCCACCAGCCGGTCGACGACCCATCCCGTCCCGGGCCGGTGGTCGACGAGCTCACCGTGGACCAGGCCGTCCGCGCGCCGACCGCCCATCGCGATCGCGGACATCGAACGGTCCGGAGTGATGTCCACGGCCATGGCCACCGGGTCCTGCACCATCGACCCCGCGTCCGCGCACGCCTTCCACGCGTCCGCGCTGATAGGCACCAGCCCGCCGACCGGCTCGTCCCACCAGCCCATGTGCTCGCGGGCGAACTCTGCCGGCGGCAACGCCCGCCGAAACGACGCCATCGTGACCGGGCTGATCCTGCGCCCCAGCTGGGGGTTCGCCATCGCCCAGAACTCCGGCCGGTCGCAACCGCAGCCGACAGCGTCCAGGGCGTGCGTGCACTTCACGCCGTTCCGGCAGGCCTCCGCCGGCGGCGGCGCGCACCACTCGAAGTACGCCAGCCGCGCATCCTGCCCGGCCCGGCCGCGGTCCCGGATCCCGCGCAGCACCACCGACTCCGCCAGGCCCGCCGACGACCCGTACACGACCTGCGGGTCCGGGCGGGCACCGAGCGTCGGCAGCAGCGCACCCATGTGCATCGGCTGCAACGCGAACGCCTCGTCCAGCATGACCTTGTCGCCGGACAGGCCGCGGCCGCCGCCCTTCGTCCGCGCCTTGAAGATCAGCCTGCGGTCGCCGTGGAGCTCGATCGCCTCATCGCCGTTGCCGCGGTGGATGTGCTTCACCCGCCGCGACAGATACGACGACGACTCGATCAGCTGCTCCATGTCCCGGAACGACTCCTGCGCCGTCCGGAACTCGTGCGCCGACCAGACGATCAGCCGCTCCTCGGTGACGAAAAGCCAGCCGAGCGCCATCTGCTTCATCGTGCCGGTCTTCAGGTTCTGCCGGCCCACCACCGCGGCGACCTCGAACGAGGCCGACTTACCCCGCTTGTCGATGGCGAACGTCGCATCAAGGATCAGCTGCTGCTCAGGATCCGGCGCGAACCCGGCCAGCCGCGACAGGTCTGCGACCTCCGGGCCCAGCGTGCTGTGCCACTCCGGCTCGCTGCGGTAGGCCGGCTCAACCAGAACGCTTGCGGTCACGCCGCGCCCGCAGTTCGTCGACCGGGTCCACGGCCTCCCCCGCGCCCTCGAGGGCGCCGGCCAGCGCGGCCCGGAACTCGCGGACCATCGCCGCCAGCGACGAGCCGGTCTCCGCACTGTTCGCGTCGATCCGCCGGGCCAGGACCAGCACCGCCTGGCCGGCCGCCGTACGGTCCCGGCCCACCGCGGCGAGCTCGCCGCGCGCGGCCGCCGCGAGCGACTCAGTGCCGTCTTCGCGTTGCACCGGCGGCTGTGACGTTACGGGGGCCGGCTGTTCGCCTTCGGCGGGCCGCCGGTGGGCACGCATCCGGCACCGGTCCGAGCAGAACCGCGCCGTCGTCCGCTTCGCCTCGAAGGACTCGCCGCAGGCCTCGCAACACTTCTTCACGCCCGACCCCCTTTCCTACCGGTGCGCCCCAAAAGATGTTGGAAAGAAGGGAGTTGTTCGGGTTGACACCCAACTACCGTGCTGTCACTATTAGTTCCACAGGCAGAACGGAGCCACCGGGAACGGAACACCGACCGGGTCAGGCTCGAAGCCCCAAGAACTCAAGATCCCCACCGCAGGGCCTCTCCGGTTAATTCCGGAGGGGCCCTTGTTACGTTGCCGAAAATCCCAGGGAGAGAAATCCTGAAGGGGGGCGGGGTCAGTGGGCGCCATGATCACGTGGCGACCCCACCCCCCTACCCCCAGCCCCGACCACCTCCGACGAGGCGCAGCAAGATCACCGAGATGAAGTGATCAAGCATTCGCGCAGGTCAGAGGCTTGATCGCTGTGGCCTGCCGGGTCGGGCGCTGCGGCGGGGCGAGTTGAGGAGTCCGGGGGCCAGGGGCTGGCCGGTCGGGTCGGCTACCACTGGCGGGAGGTCCGCCAGGTGCGCCGGGCGCGGCGCTGGGCGTTGCCGCGGCGTGCGCCCTCGCTGCGGTTGCAGGTGGCGTGAGCGAAGCCTCGATACGAGGTTCGGTCGGCTGTGTGGTCGAGGTCGAGCGGTTGTCCAGGCAGCATCGGCTGCTGGCAGTGCGGACACGGCTTGCCGTAGGCAGTGGGCAGGAGGGCGCGGCGTAGGGACTGGTGGGTGTAGCCGTAGCCGGCCTGGGTGGTGTTCTTGCTGTTGCTGCTGGCCATGGTCACCTCACTCAGGGCGGGTGGGGGCCGCTGGTGTGGCGCCCCGGGGGCGGGTGTCTGTCGTGGGCCCGGGTGTGGAGGCGTTGCCGGGGGTGCGCCGGGTGGGGTGCCGGTGGTTGGGGGCCCCGTTAGTGCGGCCCCCTGCGTCGATGGGCCCGGGTGTCCCGGACGTGGCGCGGTGAGCAGCGCGTGGTGGTGTGCTGCGGCGTGCGGCGCGAGTGGGGTGTGGTGTCCGGGGGCCCGTGCTGGTGGGCCCCTTGTTGTTCGGGCCCCGTGTTGAAGTGGGCCCCGTGGTTCTTCAGCCCCGGTGTTGGAGTGAGCCCCGGACGTGCTGGAGCCCGGCTCTGTGGCCGGGCTCATGAGGCAGTACGCGCACCATGACTGATGATGCGTGTCAGGTGATCTTTGGTCAAGCGGCGTTCTTGTTTCGCATGACATCGGTGAGGTCGGCGAGGTCCCACAGTGCGGGGGCCTGGCCGGTGGTGCCGGGCTCCCGTTGGTAGGTGGCGGCGGTGATGTTGTGGCGGCGTGCCCAACTGCGGAAGCTGGCGGGCTTCATGCCGAGGGAGTAGGCGGCCATGGCTGTGGTGACGAGGGGCCGGCCGTCTCTGCCGGTGCGCGCGGGGGTCACGCGTCCAGTGTGCATGGCTCGTCAGGTGACAGCCGCGGGTTACTGCTGGCGGCGGAGAGGAAGCCGACGGCGGGTCGATGACGGCGCGCACAGCGCTGCCGAAGTCTGCGGCTCGGGCCTCCAGTTCTGCGGTGTCCCGGGATTCGTGGTAGCTGAAGATTGCCGCCATGAAGCGGTCGGTGGCTTCTCGGACACCCGTATTGGAATGGCGTAGGAGCGGGGCGGCGGCCGCGGCGACCGCCGCCAGCTTCGGGACGAGGCTGACCGTGGCCGCCTTCGTCTGGGTGCGCTCCTGCGCTAGGAACCAGCCTGCTCCGCCGAGGATGGCCGCGATCTGGCGCTGGTCGGACCCTCTGACGAATGCGGCCGGGCCGAGCCCGGTCATGGCGGCCAGCAAGGCGGCGCGGGCCCTTTCCCACCGGTTGCTCCACAGCACGCGGTCGGCTTCGACAGCCGCGCGGAGTTCCGCGACCGCGAGCACCATGGAGTCGAACTGGACACCGAGCGTGTCGCGTTCTGCTTTTGCGTTGGCGCGCGCTGTCGCGCGGGCGGTGAGCCAGGAGCCGAGTGCTACGGCACCGAGGGTGCCGACGAGGCTGACCAGGGCGTTGAGATCGATGTTCACGGGGTCAGCGTGTCCCGGGGCTGGTGGACTGGCAGGGCTGTTGCGGAGCTGTGACGGATGATGAGCCGGGCCGTGACTCGTGGCTCCTCCTGCCCAGGGCCCATCTCTTCCTGGCCTCACGGCGCCCCGTTGCCTAGGACGGGACGCCGTCACGGGCCTCGCGGTTACCGCTTCCCGGAGCTACTGCCGTGTGCACTGCCTTGCAGGAGAGCGGCAGCGCCTGCCGGGAACTCTGTGGGGCGCGGGCCCTGTGGGCCTTCCCCTCGCGGGTCGGCGTGCGCGCCCTGCCGTTACGCGGAGTCTGTGACCCTTGGCCTTGCGGCTCGAGCGTCGCGTGCGCCCTCAGTCGTCCCCGTTGCCGGCGACTTCCTACACGGGCCCCGAGAGACCTTGGCCGTATGCGGCGCCGGCGTTCGTGTCATGCCGTGAGGCCAGTGTGCCATGGCTGACGGCGTATCGGGCAGGCCCGCGGTGCACGGCGACTACTTGATCTTGCCGGTCCAGTGGGGGTCTTCACTGAGGAAGCTGCCGTCCTTCAGCCAGTCGTCGTCCATGCGGGTCATGGTGAAGACGATTTGGTCGCTGTCGGCCTTGGCGATGGCGTACTCCTTCGTGAAGGTGCCGCTGCGACCGACGGCGAGGCGGCCGGTCATCTCCTTGGAGTCGGCTTCCATGTAGAGGGTGTCGACTTTCCCGCCGGTGGTGGCGCCCTGGGCCTCGACGCTGAGGTTGTCCAGGTCGTACGGCTTCTTCGTGCTGTTCGTGACGGTCCACGTGATGCGGAAGGCCGCCTGGTCAGCCTTCGGCCGATCGTCGTACTCCTCGTACCGCTTGATGGTGGTGATGCTGCCGACCTTGACCTTGATGCCGTCGGTGTAGGCGAAGGTGTCGCCGACGGTCAACTCGGTGTCTGGCTGTTCGTCGGTGGCGGCCGGGCTATCGGTGTCGCACTGCTCCATCCACTCGGCTTGGGACAGGTCGGAGTCGGGCCCGCAGTCGGCCGGACCGGAGGCTGACGCGGTGCTGGCGGTGCTGGCGCGTTCGGCTGTGCCCTGCGCGGGTCTGCTGCATGCGGTCAGGGTGGCAGCAAGGATCGCGATGCTGGCGAGCGCAGTGGTTTTGGTATGCATGGTCCCCCCAAGGACAGTGCTGACTGCCTGTCATTGTGGGGAAGTTGTGGTGTCAGTGAATGCTCTATGAACGCTTCGTGGCGGAGATGTAACACGATTGGCAAATCTTGGTGATTCGCGGCTCCCCTCGTCGCGGCGTAGCGACATGCGGTAAGTGCCGGCCGAGGCTGCGCCCGCGGGGAGTGCGGCGGGGAGCAGGTGGGGCGGGATCTGGTTGCGGTGGCGGCGCATGATCTGGCGAAGGGCGCGGCCGCGGGCTGGGTAAGGGCGGTGAGCCATGGTCGGCATCTTGGCAGAGGGTCACGGCTCGTCTGGCCAGGTCGTCAACGTGGTGCCCGTGGCCTCGTCGGTGAGGGTGATGCGGGCGCCGGGCAGGCTGCCGTACTCGCCGACCCAGCTCGCGACCTTGTGGCGGGCGGTCGCCTCGCTCCCCCACCAGCCATGCATGGCCGGGCGGCCGCCGGCGGTGAGGGTCAGGTGGTAGCGCTCGGGCGCGGTCCCGGTGGATTGCGATCTCACCCCCCGATCATAGAATCGAACGCGTGAACGACCTGCCCCCGGATCTGCCTCGTCTCCGCACTCTGGAGACGTGGCTGCTCTACAGCCTGGAGCGGGTGCGGCAGCGGATCGCCGACGTCGAACGGCGCGAGGCTGAGCAGCAGCGCGGGATCGCGGCTCGGCCGCCCGCGCCGGAGTGGATCCTGGAGCAGGGCTTGAACAGAGACTCCCTGCCGATCACCGTGCACGTCGGCGGTTGCCACATGGCGGGCAAGCGGTGGAAGGGCGTGCCTCGGGAAATGGCGGTGCGCGCGATCACCGAGGGGGTACCGGCGTGCGGGCACTGCCACCCGGACACCGCGCTCGGCATCCTCGACTGACCCACGCCGCGATGCGTCCTGTACGGTCCGGCCGCAGGATGGTGGCATGGCTGCTCGCGTGATCGTGGAACCGCCCGGGAAAGGTGGCGGCCGACAGGTGCGTGCTGACGGGACCATCCTCGGCACGGCGTACAGCCTGCATGACCTGTCGGTCTTCATGGAGCGGGCCGGCCTGGACGACCTCGACGTGGCCATGTCGCCCCTGGTGGAGTGGCACGGCGGCGGGCCCGAAGAGTGGCCAGCTATGGATTGATGCTGGGCGGAAAGATCTCAGGCGCTGCGCGGTTTGCGGGCCGACTTCTTCGCCGCGGTCTTCTTCCCTGCCGTCTTCTTGGCCGGCTGCTTCTTCGCGGCGGTCTTCTTCGGCGCAGGCATCTCGTGCACGTCGGCCTCGCCCTCGCCGCGCGAGGCGCGCGCCTTCTCCACGGACGCGTTCAGCGCCGCCATCAGGTCCAGCACCTGCCCCGGCTCGGCTTCCGGCTCCGGCACAGCGGGCGGCTCCCGGTGCTCGCGCTTGGCCTCGATGATCTGCTCCAGGGCCTCGGTGTACGTGTCGCGGAACTCATCGCCGGAGAGGTCGTCGCGCGCCATCGTCTCCATGAGGGCGAGGGCGCCGTCGATCTCGTCGTCGCTGACCTGGACTGCGGGCGGGGCGACTTCGGCAGAGTCGCGGATCTCGTCCGGCCAGCGCATCAGGTGCAGGACCAGGACGTCGTCGCGGACGCGGAGGATGCCGAGGCGCTCGCGGCCGTGCCATGCCCACTTGGTGACCGCTACCCGGGACGAGCGGCCGAGGGCCTCCCGCAGGAGCTTGTACGGCTTGGCGGCGACCTGCCCGTCCGGGGCCAGGTAGTAGCCCTCGCCGATCCGGATCGGGTCGATGGATTCCAGCGGGAGGAACGCCTCGATCTCCACGGCCTTCGCGGTGGGCAACGGAAGGTTGTCGAGTTCGGCATCGCTGATGGGGATGACCTGGTCCCGGGACCACTCGTAGCCCTTGCCGATCTCGTCCTGTGTGACTTCGCGGTTCTCCAGCTCACACACCTTGCGCACGCGCACCCTGCCCATGTCCTCCAGGTGGTACTGGTGGAAACGGACGCTGTGGTCTTCGGTGGCGGACTGGAGGTGGATCGGCACCGTGACCAGGCCGAAGCTGATCGCGCCGCTCCAGATAGTTCGGGGCATGGCAGACCTCCGCGACAGGCCCCGAGCAGGATCAGCCTACGAGCGGCACGCCCGGCGCGCCATGCACGCGTCCGCCTGTCTCCGCACCGCAGTGGTGCGAGTCCACAGTCCGTGGCGGCGACGGACGGAGTCGCATACTGGGCGTCATGACGGACACCTGGGTGCGCCTTCCGGCAGACACTGTGCAGGCCATCTCTGACGCGCTCGAAGCAAAGGGATGGCAGGTGGAGTACGCGACCGACTCCGAGATGGAGATCGTCTTCCCCGATCCGCAGACCGGCTACGCCATGCGGTTCTCCGAATGGTGGCTGTCGTGGCGACTAGTCGACGGGCGACTCGCGTACGGCCTCGGCGACGACCTCGGCGACCCCTGGCGCAAGCAGCTGGACGTCGACGCCGATGCTGCGGCCGAGGTGGTGGCGGCCGCTGCCGACCGGGCGATGCATCTGCTGTGGCATCTGGTGGCGCAGGAGCACACCCGCAAGGTGGAGCGGAAGATCGGGCTGTTGTGGGCCATGAAAATGCGGATGGCAGAGCTGGGGCGCCGGCTGGTGGTGACGCCTGGCATGGTCAGGTCGGCGCTGAAGGAGAGCAACGCCTGGACGCCGTGACGGCTTGGCTTTTCTCGCCGGATTCCCGACGCCTGGGGAGAGTTCGCGGGCCTGGGTCCGTAGGGTCGCAGGTGCTGATGTTGTGCTTTGGCTGGTCCGACTCGGCGCGCGGGGTGGTGTCCGCGTACGACGAGGCCCCCGCCGTGATGGCGGGGGCCTCGTCTCGGCGGGCGGCATGACAGGGGCCGCTCTTCAGGCTCGCGGCAGCCTGCCGGTGCAGTCGCCCGTAGGCCGGCCCGGTCTCACCTATTCCCTCTACGTGATGAGGGGGACGTTGCGGGATCCCCGACGCTCACCGTCTGGTCTGCGAAGTGCCCCCGGGGAGCCCAGCCCCCAGGGCGCGCAGGGGTCATCCAAGGATGATGGGGTGCCACGAGCCGGGCCCGTCGGGAAGAAGGATGATCACGGTTCTACTCCTCTGCCTAGGTAGGTTGGGAGCAATCACGCTAGGTTCCCGCGGCGGTTGCCAGTGGCAGAAAGCGCGCAGCACCACCTCATCGAGTGGGGGTGGATGCGCATGTTTACGCAGGAGCCACCAGCTACGCCTCTCCCTGTCCGGGGCTCCCGGGCAGCGCATGCCGATTGGCGGTCAGTCGCCTGCGGCCTTGCCGTAGCCGCGCCGGGCGGCGAGTCACGGCAAGGGGAGGGAGCCCACGATGAACACCAGCACCGCCGCCACCATCCGCACCTGGTGCCGCCGCGGAGCCATCACCGCCGCCAAGGTCGCCGGCCGGTGGGTCATCGACACGGCCTCCCTCGCCGCCCGTATCGCCATCGGCGCCATGAAGCGCCCCACCCGTACCAACCGCCGAAGGTCATCAGCCATGCACTCCCCCGTCTGGGACAAGAAGCCCCACCGCGACGGGGGATCTGTCGTCGACCTTGCGGACAGTCGCGAGCTCGGCGGTTCGCTGACCGGCGCGCCGACCGCCGCGGCCGGGTTGCGCTTCAGCGTCCCGGCCACGCGGGCGGCACCAGACCGTCCAGTAGCGCATGCGCGGCGTTGTGGTGTTGGCCGTGCTGGGCTACGGCTTGTAGCTGGGATCCATGAGGTACAGGGCGGCCCCGACTTCGGTAATCGTGATGTCCGCGCTGCCCTGGCAGGCTGTACTGACGTCCTTCTGGAAGCGAGAGACTTCCGAGTCGGCTGGCAGGCTGTTCCCACCGTCGGTCTTACGTGCGCCGGCGAGCATGTCGGCTGCGGTCACCCATCGTTCGTGGCCGTTCATCTCGTTGAGGTAGTCGCCGCACGGGGTGTCCGAGTAGGGCGTCTTCCACGTCTGCTCGTACTTACCGACCGCCTTGGGAGCCGGCTTCGATTCCGGCGCTGCTTCTGCCGGCGCTGCGGGGGCCGCGTTCTTCGGGCGCTCAGCCTGCGAACCTGTGCTGGTTCCACCGCATGCGGTCAGTGTGCCCGCGAGGACAGCAACGATGAGAAGTGCGGTTCTGGCGTGCATGGTTCCCCCAACTCTGGTGCTGACGGCTGCCATTGTGAGGCTGGTGTGAAGTTAATGAATGCGATGCGCACATTTCATGTCAGATCTGTGACATGAGTGCGGCTGGCATGGTGGTGATCTTCGCGCGCGAGGACGCGGTCATCGGGTCTTCCGGTGCATGAGCTTCTTGTCGTCGTACCACGCGGGGAGGCTGGTGAGGTGCCAGACCAGGTCGTCGGCGGGGCAGCGGTAGGCGCGCCGCTCGTACTGGAGGCCGTGCTGTCTGACGACGCGGTGGATCGTGACGTCGACGATGGCGGCCTTCGCGCGGGCCGCGGTCGGGTAGCGGCGTTTCCCGCACGCGCACAGGCTGGGCGGAAGGTGCGGGTCGATGACCTGGCGGCGGGTCAGGAAGGCGGCCAGGTCTGCGGGGTGGATGGCGCGCCAGCGTGGCACGGCCTTCTGAGTGGCGGGCAGCACGTACGCGTTGACGTCTTGGCCGCGTACGGCGGTGAGTATGACGGCGGCCCCGTCGGGCTGGCCCGCCTCGAGGCGGGCCCGGTCCGCGGTCCGGGTGAGGCTCGACGTCCAGCCGGTACGGTCCATGAGCAACTGGAAGGGGGCGAGCCTTTTTCGTGGCGCGGCGCCGTCAGGAACAGCCGCGGGCTGTGCCGGGGTGTCGGCGGGCGGGTCGGCCGGTGTGTGGGCGGCGACGACCGCGTCCCGGATGGCGCGTTCTTCCGGGTTCAGGTGGCCGTCCCGGGCGAGCGCGCGCCACGCGCCCGGCGGCCGGGGTATCGGCGCGGTCACCGGTCCGGCTCCTGCTTGATGGTCTTCCGCGGCGGCCCGTACTTCTCGGTGAGCTGGGCGGTGAGGTCGGCTTCGGTGCGGCCGCCCATGAGCAGGATGCGCAGGGGCGGCAGGCCGAGCTCGGCGAGCTGGACGACGATCGGTTCGTCGGCCATGAGGCGGGTCATGTTCTCACCGGACAGGCCGAGGACGACGACCGGGGCGCCGTTGGGTTCGCGCAGGACTGCCTTGATCACTGGCCGGTCACCTCCGCATCACCGGCGAGTCGGAGGCCGGCGTGCTCGCAGAACTCTGCGAGGCGCATGGCGCCGGCGTACTGGCCGCCATATTCGAAGCGGACGAGTGGCCGCGTCCGGAAGTGGGGGGTCGTGGACACGATGCCGACGCCGAACCGGTAGCGCAGGTACAGGTACTTGCCGTCGACGGTCCAGGCGTTCCACTGCGAGGGGTTGGTAATGCAGGTCTGAACAACTCGGGCGAGGACGATCGGGTTCTTGCGGGGCAGGGAGCAAGCTTCGTCTCCTCCGGCGCACCGTATGCCGTCGCCGCCGCCGCCGGCGACGTGGACGTGCCGGCCGGCCTTCACCGCCTGGTCGACGGCCGCCGCAGCGGCCGCGGACTTCCCGGCCCGGCGCGGGTGATCCACGAGGACCAGGCGGGCGGTGCCGTGCCTGAGGGTGCGGCCGAACTCCGCCATGGCAGCGACGGCGGGCATGCGGGCCCAGAGTTCCGCGCAGTCCTGGCAGGAGACCGGGCCCTTGCCTCGTGTGCAGACGGGCTGCCCGTCCTCGAGGGCGTGGCGGCTGACGTGGTGGTCGCAGACCGGGCAGCGCGTCGGCTCGGGCGCGCGGCCGCGCTCCACCTGGTGGCGGGCGCGGTCGGCGTTCGGGTAGGGGCGGTGGTTCATGACTGGCCTTCAGCGTGTATCTGGCGGGCGGCGATGATGTCCGGGTCGGCGAGGACGGCTTCGTGGGCGGCGGCGCGGATGTGCTCGGGCAGCCTGTTGAACGCGTCCTGGTAGCGGTGGGAGGTGACTCGGTTGCGGAGGTCCGGGGGCATCGCGGCGGCGACGGTCGGGTGCATGGAGCTCATCAGGTCCCGGAAGGTGATGGCCGCCATCAGCAGCGCGGTCGCCGCGGCGACCTGCTCGCCGGCGGGGTCGGGTCGGTCGGTCACGGGGTGGGGCCTTCCTGGTTTCGCTGCTGGGCTTCGCGCATGGTGTCGGCCACGGCGTGGATCGCGGCGCGCGCGGCGGCCCCGTTCTGCTTCGGGGTGTCCGCCCCGCCGCAGGCGGCGCGCAGCACGGCGAGGGACTGGCGCAGTGGCTCGTCGAGCACGAGGACGAGCCGGTCAGGTGGCGTGTCGTGTGGCGCGGGCTGCGGCTCGGTCGGCGCGGGGACTGGCGTAGGCGGCGCGGTGGGGGCCACAGGGGCTGGCGCGGGCGGCGCGGGGTCCGGCACAGGCGGCGCAGGGTTCGGCGCGTTGGGCGGCGCGGGAGCTGGCGCGGGCGGCGTGCTCACCGGCGCGGCCGTGGCCGCGATGGTGGCTTGCTGGCGCTGCTCCGTCTCGATCGCGTCGAGGTCCCGGCGGATCGCGTCCTTGCCGACCCCGAGCCGAGCAGCGATTTTCCTGGCGCTGATGGTCGGCTCCTGGCGGCGGAGTTCCTCGACCATGGCGCGCCGGGCGGCGATCGTCAGTGGCGCGGGCATGTTCACTGGCTGGCCCCTGCTGTCGTGTTGGCGTGCGCCGTGGCGCGCGCCGTCTTGTCGGTGGGGCACCAGTCGCCGTCGCTGTCGCTGCGCCAGCCGTGCTGCTGGCGCGCCATCCGGCGGGCGTGCGCCGCGTCGCGGGTGTCGGTGACGGTGACCTTGGCGCGGCAGCCGCGCCGGTCGCAGAACAGGGTGTGCGCGTACCCGATCATCAGGAGCCTCCGTCGGCGGTAGCGGTCCAGACGTCGTTCCACATGGCGTTGTCGGCGGAGAACAGGCGCCACGTGCCTCGCCGGAACCGGAACCAGCCGATCGCGGTCCGCTCGCCGGTCTCCGGGTCCGTGGTGACGGCGGCGCAGCGGAACTGCCATGCGCTGTGCTGGTAGGTGTGGTCGGGCTGGAAGAAGTCGGCAGTGGACTCGCCCGCGGCCGGCTGGGTGCCGGCGCTGGTGTCCTTCTCCCGCTCCTCGACCGTGGTGGTCCGCAGGATGCCGAGGTCCTTGGCGATCGCCACGGCGTGAGCTGCGTTCGTGGCCCCGAGCCTCTGGTAGACGTACTGCCGGTGGCTCTTGACGGTGTGCGCGCTCATCCCGAGGCGAGCGCCCGTCTCTCCGGATGACTCGCCCGCGGCCAGGCCGACGAGGACGGCGTAGCGGTGAGGGGTGATGAGCAGGTCCGGTGCCGGGCCGCGGGCCGCGTGGTCGGCGACTCGGTTGGCGAACCGGTGGACCTGCTTGACGCTCAGCGGAAGGCCGAGCTCGTCGGCGGCGCGCAGCATGTGCTTGCGCAGAGCGGTGATCACTCGTCCACGTCCCGGTAGTCGTCGGCGTAGTCGTCTGGGCCGAGAGCGGTGGCCATGCCCTCGGCCGCCCACGCCTCCTCCGCACGCGGGTCGGGCATGACCGGCATCGGCGCGACGACAGCGAGCGACGGGCCACCAGGCGCAGGCAGGTCGACGAACACGTAGTCCGGCACGCCCCGGCCGCCGCGCCTCTCCGCCTCAGCACGCTGGTCCCAGCCGGAGGCGATGTCGAGGGCCGCGTCCCTGTGCGCGTACAGGCCCTCGAAGCTGATCGTCGTGCGCTTCGGGCCGACGGATAGCACCGCGTACAGCTGCTCGGGCAGGGCCGGGCACTCGTGCGGCGGGGAGACGTAGTCGGCGCTGTCGCTGCACGGGGGACGGTGGCCGCGCGGCCGCGGGCAGTCCGGCTGCTCGGGGGTGACGCCGGGCGCTCCGCAGGGCGGCAGCGGCTGGCTCGACTGCAGCCGGGCCAGTGCGAGTTCCGGCTCGCCCCGCTCGAGGTACCGCTGCACGTCGCGCATCGTCGCGGCGTGGCGCTCTGTCTCGAACAGCACGCGCGCAGCAGCCTGGCCCTGGCCGCGTCGGCCGCCGTCGTGGACGACCTGGCCGTCGCGGACGATCGTGAGCCGGTGCGGGCCGGCCTCGAACCACAACTCGAAGAGCGGGTCGTCAGCGGCGTCGACGGCGAAGCAGCCGGCCATGCCCTCGATGCCGTCGGTGGCGGCGGGAAGGGTGTGCGCGAGGAGCTGCATGCCCATCAGGCCGCCGTCCTCGGGGCCGACGATGTACGTCTCACCGAACGCGGCCATCTCACCCGCGGCCTCGTAGTGGACGTGGACCAGGTCGCCGGGGCGCACCGGGTACCAGGGCGCGGACTCCAGTTCGGCGCCGGCCGACAAGAGGATGCCGACCTCGCCGACGAGGTCCCGGGCGCGCTTGGCGTCTTCGGCCTGGGCGAGCGGGCTCACCTCCGGCGTGTAGCGCGGGCGGCCGTACAGGGCGGTGAAGATGCGTTCGGCCAGGACGGCGACAGTGCCGTTCCAGGAGTTCTCGCGCGGCCTGGTGTCCAGCGGGAAGGCCTCGGTGACCTTCACCGACAGGAACGCCGGTATCGAGCCGGGGATGAGCCCCTCGATGGTCTCGGTAATGATCTGCAATCGGACGTCGCGGCGCATGGGTGGTGGTCCTTCGCGGTGTGGTGGCCGGGCGAGCGGGACAGAGCGAGTCGATGTCCCGCCCGCCCGGAGATCAGGGGTCAGGCGTGGCCAGCGTCAGGCGCCGGGCGTGCCACCGGCCGGGGCCGCGCGGTCGGCGAGCTGGGCGGCGATCCACTTGGCGGCCGCGGCGACGGAGCGCAGCGTGTCCTCATTCGTGCGGCCCCAGTTGAAGCGGCAGTACCGCCCCGGGGTGGGCAGGGCGCCGGCCGACCAGGTGACCGCGCGGCGCTTGCCACGGGACTGGGTGATCGCGCCTACGACGTCGGCCTCCGTGACGCGCTTCACGCCCAGCGCGGTGACGACGAAGTCGTACGGGTCGGCGCTGCCGAGCCGGCCCACATTCAGCCAGGGCTCGCCGGGCCACAGCAGCAGGCCGGCCAGCTTGCGCGGCGGCAGCCCGTACCCGTGCGTCGTGGTCGACGTCGTGTCCTCGTTGATGCTGTGTGCCTCGCCACGGATGACGACGGCGGCCTGGCAGGACGGGCACACGATCCGCACCGTGGTGCGCGGGTAGCGGTCGCCGTGGCCGCAGTCCTCGTTCGAGCAGGCATGCTTGCCGCCGCCGCGCCGGTCACGGAACTCGTCGTCCGTGCGGAAGTCGACCGACCAGTGCGGTCGCCGGCAGTCCGCGAAGTGCCGCGGCTCCTGCCAGCCCAGGTAGGTCTCGATCACGGAGGTCACAGGGCGCTCCCGGACACGGCGAGTTCGGCGGGGGTGGCGCAGGCCGAGCACAGGGGGACGTCGCGACGGTTGGCGACCCAGTGGCAGCCGCCCGGGCAGGCCTGGCTGTCGGTGCAGCCGCAGCGCACGCACTGCGGCTCGTCGTCGCCGACGGCGTGGGCGGTGGCCTGGGGGTTGTCCTCGGCAGCGGGCGCGCACGGGACGAGGTTGGAGTGGGCGTCCTTGCCGCAGCCGCAGCGGATGCCGGTCGGTCCGTAGGCCAACGGGTCACCCTCGGGCAGCGGGTCGGACGCATGCTCGTCGGGGTCGACGGTGACGGCCAGGCCGACGATGGCCTGCTGGTAGCGCAGGTAGACGTCGTCGGCGAGGATCCGGCGCAGGTGCTGGTCGATCTCGTCCGGGGCGGCGTTGAACCGGTCAGGCAGGGCGATCGACGGAGCCGGCTCGCGGGCCGTGGCGGCGCGTGCCACCCACGAGGCGATGGTGGCGACGGTCGCCCACTCCCAGCGGGACAGCCACTCGATGGTGCTGCGCTCGTAGGTGCCGAGTTCGATGCCGGCCGCGGTGAGGGCGCCGCGGAGGACGGCAGCTTGCTCGCCGAATTCGCAGAAGCCGGCGGGCCGGTCCTCGACCGGGCTAGCAGGTATCTCGATGGTCATGACGGGACCTCTTCCTGCGGTGTTGGGGCCCGGCGGCGCGGAAGCGAGTCGTTGCGCCGTGGCGCGGATCGCGTGTCCGGCCGCCGGGCGGTCTCGAAGGGCTCAGCGCCCGGCGATCTCGCTCAACTGCTTGAGGGCGATCTGCTGATTCGCGTACCAGAAGGTTTCGCTGGCCTTCAGGCCGAGCGCGTCTTGGGCGACGTCGCAGATGAGGCGGCTCTCGTTGCCCTTCCTCGCGTAGACCTGTGCCCTGGTGGGGGCGTCGTTGCCGTCGTCATCCCGGCCGGTGACCTCGTGCTGCTCGTCCTCGGCCAGGCAGACCAGAGTCCAGCCGGTGAGGTGCGCGGCCCACCCTGCCGCGCACATCGTGGTGCCGCAGTCAGGGCGAGCTCCGGGGGCGAGAGTGCCGCCCCCGGGGTTCCAGAACCAGCTGTTCATGTCGAAAGCGTTCGACTCGTTCTTGATGGCGTCCAGGACGGCGGCCGCCACGGCGGCGGGCGTGTCGAGAAACGGGGTGGCCTTGGTGTCGGCCATGACAACTCCAGTCGTGTGACGTGCTGTTGAAGTCACGCTGGTGGGACTCGAACCCACGACCCAGGACTTATAAGATCCGCGCTCTGCCAACTGAGCTACAGCGTGTCGGTGTTGAGTTGTGCGGGCCGCGCCCCCGCTTCAGGGGGAGGGGAACGGGGGCGCGGCCCTGGGAGGGCGGCCGGGCCGGGGGGTTGCCCGGCCGCCGGTCAGTGGGTCAGGTGAAACAGGCGAAGTCGAAGGTGACGTCGCCGCTGGAGTCGTGGACGGCGATGTCCCACGCCTCGCCGCGCTCCGCGTGCCGGCTGATGATGCGGCCGACGGTCTCGATGCCGCGCGCGGGCAGGCGGCGGGTGTGCGTGCCGTCCTTGTCGCTATAGGTGAGCGTGAAGGTCTTCACGAACCGGCCGGTGCGCCGGTCTCGGCGGCGGACGGTGTGGGTGCGCGGCGTGGTGAGCACGGTCACGATTTCTCCCTAGTGGTGCTCAGCCGCAGGCGGCGGAGCGGGTGATGGACGCGCGGCGGGCGTGGAAGGGGCCGGGCTGCTCGTCCCAGGGGTCGATGAGGGCGAAGCGACGTCGGGGAGGCCGAGGGCGTCCATGGCGTGGCAGATGTTGCAGGGGCACGGCATGGCGAGCCACAGGCCGTGGGCGTCGGTGAGGGTGCCGTGGTAGAGGACCAGGTCGCCGGGCCCGATGAGGTTGAGGGAGTTGAAGAGCGCGTCCATGGCGGGGTCCTCCTCACATGGGGTGGTGGGGGTGGCGGTGCGCCGCCCCCACGTCAAACAGAGTACAAGAAAGTACGAGTCATCACAATGTACGGGTCGTACTTTCTTTGACAACTGCCCTCACTGCGGCACCTCTTGATCACGGGCCCGGCTTGGTCGCACGCGGACCCGGCCTCAGTTCACCCGGCAGCAGCGGTTCAGGCGCAGCGCAAGTCGGGTGAGGTGTTCGAGCTGGGTGTCGACAGTTATGAAGCGTTCCTGTCGGTGGCAGCCGACCTGGCGGCACGCTGCCGCCGGCGCAGGTTGGAGACGGCTGACTCGCCCTTGCCGACCGTCCCTCGCACAGCCCCGGCTCGCCGATCGCAGCCCCAATGCCGGGAGGGCTGTTCCCCCTCATGCCAGAGGCCCCGGAACGCCGTACGTGCCCGGCCGATCAGAGATCTGAACGTCTGGTCTTCGATGTCGAGGAGGCGCGCCGCGTCCAAGTAGTCGCCAGTCGCGGCGAGGGCCGCGAACGCCTCCCGTTGCCGTGGCGTAAGCGCGGCCAGGATCTGTGCCAGGGCGATGCGCTCGATGATCCCCCGTTCCGGGCTGGGTGCTGCACGACCTGCCCAATCCCAATACATGGCGTATCGGGCGCCGTTGTTGCTGGTGTCGCGGCGTGCGCCGTGGTGGCGCATGGTGGCCTTGACGTCTTCGGCCAATGCGCGACGGCCGGCTTCCAAGAGGTCCCTGCGACTGGGTGGTTCGTCGGTTGTGCAGAGGTGTTCGACGATGCCGTGCCAAGCGGAGGCGTAGAGGTCGTCGCGGTCGCCGGCGGGCCACCAGGTCCGGTTGTTGTTGACGACAGCTCGGGCGAGTGCGTCGAGGTCGCGCACGGTGTAGCCATGCGCGACCGGCGTGTCTGCGGTCATGACGCCTTGTTCTCCGTGAGCAGGTACAGCCGGGGCCCCTCGTACCGGGCCGGGGCCCCGGTGTCCCCGTCCACGCAGGCGTCGTTGACGCACCAGGCGCGCGGCCGGTCGTCGTCGGCGCGCCCGTACACGGTCCGCTGCCCGCATGCCAGGCACAGTGCGGCCCGGAAGTGGACGGACGGGCCGCGTAGTCCGAGGACGGTCAGGACGGTGCCGTGCCAGCGGGCCACGGTGCTGCGCACTTCCCGCTCGCGGCCGGCGTTCTCCGCTCCTGGCGGGATCGCTTTCAGCGCACGGTCCCAGCGCTGTGTGCGTGACGACTGCCGCAGCCGCATGTCCAGGCTTATCGCCTCGCGTTTGATGCGCTGCGCCCAGGACACGGCCTCGAGCGATGTCGGCGGCCGGGAGCCGGGCGGGGCGTGCCCGCCGTCGGCCGGCTGCCGCGTGCGTAGACCGAGCGTGTCGAGGCGGTGGATGAGGCCGGGGCCGCCGTCGCCGGGGTGTTCCTTGTCGCCGCGGTACCGGTCGACGAGGTCGGCGACCAGGTCGTCAAGACTCTGCACGGCGGGCCTCCTCTTCCTCGTAGAAGGGGTGACCGAGGTAGTAGCCGACCCAGGCCGTGACGATGTACGTGTGCGAGCGGCACGGCATGCACACGGCGTAGACGCGGCCCTCGTCGATGCTGGGCTGCCGCACGATCACGCGGCCTTCCGCGCCCAGGAGCTGGCTCTCGAACACGAAGGACACGGGCTGCCACTGGTGCTCGCCGTCAGGCGTGCCGGGGCAGACCGCGGCTTCACCGTGACGGAGCGGCCGGTGCCGCTCCTTCCCGCAGTCGGCATGCTCGCAGCGCTCGAACCGCGGGTCGTCGGGGAGCGGGCTCCAATAGTGCCTGTGCGGTTCAGGCATCGCCGGCCTCACCCGGCAGGGGCGCGACGTAGACCTTCTCCGGGCCGACCATGTCGCACAGTTCTTCGATCGGGTTCCGGGTCTCCCACGTCCCCGCCGTCAGAGGTGCGACAGGCAGTTCCTCGCCGTACTCGCGTTCAGCGTTCGCGAGCCACTTCTTCAGGTCCGCAACATCGATGTCCTCCGGCGGTTTTACGCCCTGGAGCTGCGCGTGCTGGGCAAGCAGCGCAGGGCCGCAGACATCGGCCGCACGCGGAAGCTGATGGGTGAACAGGCTCTCGCCCGTCATGTAGTTGAGGATGTCGTAGACACCGTCCATGTGCCGGTGCGAGAGGAGCCGCCCGGTCGTCACGGTCAGGACGTCGGCCAGGGGGAAGAGCCGGCTGTCGTCAGCCATCGGTGTTCTCCTTCTCGGTCGCCTCCGCCGTGTCCTCGTACGGGCCGTACACGACGTCGTTGATGCGCTTGGACAGCTCGTTGACGGCGAGCCCGTGTTCGTAGCGACGCTGAGCGACGACGGCCTCGGCTTCCGCGAGCGCGGCGGCGGCCTGGGCGACGGCGAGGTGCGCGTCGGCGAGCGCGTCGACCTCCGAGGCGGTGGGCGTGTGCCGGATCTCAGGCATCGGTGTTCTCCTTGCTTCGTCGTGCTCGCCAGACGCGGCAGCACCAGCCGCACACGTCTCCGGCGTTGGGGTAGAGGGCGCCCGATCCCTTCACGGGCTGCTCGCCCTCGCGGAGGGAGCGGCGCAGGTGGGGGCAGGTCGGGTAGAGGTGGTCACTGGGGCCGCCGGGGGCGAGGTACCAGGGTTCGACGGCGTTTTCGGGGCCGTGCCGGTCACGCAGGTCGGCTTCTGCGATGGCGAGCGCCATCTCGATGACGGCCGGGTCCGCGGTCACTGCTCCTGTCCCCCGTTGGCGGCGCGCGCCGCTTCCTGTTCTGCGGCGCGTTCGGTGACGTCGTAGCCCAGGTGATTGGTGAGCTGGGCGAGGATGGCGCGGGCGTGGGGTTCGGGGTAGGGCACGCCGGGGCGGTGGACGGGCGGCTTTCCGGAGGCCACGTGCCTGGCGATGTTCACCAGGTCCAGCAGCAGTTCGGTGGGTACGGGCTGGTCGCCGGGCCATTCGACGCGGGCTCGGTGGTAGCCCTTCAGCAGCTCCTCCAAGGACGTGGCGATGGTGGCGATCCCGTACTCGGGGTCGTCCAGGACGAGCACGCGGTCGGAGGGGAACTCGGCGCCATCGAGGACGCGGCCGTTGTGGTGCAGGCGGAAGCCGCGGGTGAAGGAAGGTTTCATCAGGGGTCCTTGGTTCGGGCTGATCACCGGCCGCACCTCTCGCAGGGCGACCACATGAGGTCCTGGCAGACGATGCAGTTGACCTCTTCGGCCTCGCCCGCCCAGGGCTCGCCGGAGACGTCGGCGCCGCACAGCGCCAGGTCCTCGTTGCAGCCGCAGATCGCGTGGGTGAGGTCGTCCCCGCTGTCGTGCCCGGTGGTCGTCGCCTCGGGGGCGAGCGTGGTCATCGCGCCTCACCCGCCCCACGCATCACCTGCTCGTACAGGGAGCGGCCGCTGAGCCGGTCCTCAATGTGTCCGTCCTGCCCGCGGCCGGGCTCACCGGCGTTGTTGATGGCGCGGGCGACGTCCAGAGCGAGGACGTCGTACATGCCGCGGGAAGCGACGTACTGCGCCTGCTCTTCCAGCCACCTGGCGATCGGCTCGCGCAGCCGCAGCAGGATCCGGATCATCTCCAGCAGTTCACGGCTGCCGGAGTCGACTCGGTACCCGTCCAGGTTCCGGTCGTCGCGCAGCCGGGCCGCTGCGGTTCGCAGTTCTTGTTCCAGGCCGGTGGTGCTCACGGGCGGGTCACCTCCAGGCGGCGGCGTCCGCCGCGGTCCTGCTGCGTGCCAGCGACGTGGTAGCCGGCCGCCCGCAGCTCGTTCGTGATGGTGTTCAGCTGGTCGGCTTCGCCGGGCCCGTCCCAGAAGACGTTCACCTGGCGGCGGCCTGACTGCGCGACGCGGACGCCGGGGTCCCAGTCGCCGCCCTCGAACTCGGAGAACTCGTGGCCCTGGTCGCGCAGGAAGCCTTCGACCGCCGCGGCCTTGATGCGCTGCGCCACGTCAGCCCCTTCCCTCGTAGTTCTGGATGAGGTCGGGGATCGACGGCTTCCCTGCGCGGCGTGACGCGTGGTCCTGCCCGGTGATCACCTTGAACAGCTCGTCGAACTGCTCGATCACGCGGGCCGCGCTGTCGTCCATGGCCTTCTTGGTGTGCTCCCCCAGCGTCTCCAGCTGCTTGGCGACCTCTGCGGTGAGGAGCTCGGTGACGATCTGCGGGGCCACCGCGCGAGCGTCCTTGACCGCGGCGCGCAGGTCCTTGAGAGTCTCGCGGGCCTCGCGGATCTCGGCGCGCAGCTGGTCGCGGACCTGCTCCAGGTCCTCGGGAGTGGGCTGGTTCTTGGGCACGTCAGATGCCCCTTCGCCCGAGTTCGAGCAGGGTCTGCTCCCAGTTGCGGAAGTGCAGCCCGCGGTCGTCGATGTAGACCTGGGCGGGCAGTTTCCGGCTGGTGACCAGGAGGATGCCTCGCTCGTTCCAGAACTCCCGGTCAGCCGCTGCCTCGTAAGTGACGGACAAGGCCATGTCGTCGGGTGCGTTGTCGATCAGCCACTGGGCGACTTGCTCGGGGGTGCGGCTGGTGTGGATGAACACCGGATGGGTGGCCATGAGCTGGTCGAGAGCCTCGAACGCGCCGGGCATCGGCGGGTCGTAGATCTCTCCGTTCTGCCAGCCCTTCGTGTAGGCGTGGATCACGCCGTCAAAGTCCACAGCGACGGTCATGGGTCAGACCTCCTTCGAGCGGCGGGCGGTGTGGACGGCGTCGAGGGTCTCCACGCGGTCCTGCTGGACGTGGATGACGACGTTCATCTGCTCCGGGGCCGCCGGAGCGGTCCTCCGGTAGCGATCGGTGCGGTGCTGGCAGAGGCAGGCCGCGTCGGGGCCGCCCTGGGCGTCGCAGTGTTCTTCCTTGCCCAGCTGGTTGTCGGCGGCGTGAGCGCAGCGGGTGCAGATCACGGTCAGCCCTCCGTCTCGTGCGGGAGGCGGCAGAGCGTCTCCGGGTCGGGCTGGTGGTTGAGGACGTGACGCATCCATTCCGCGTCGGTTTCAGCGACGTGGGCGCCGGCAGAGCGGGCGACGTGGATGGTGGTGGGCTGTCCGTCGCCGTCCCGGGCAGGGCCTACCCAGACACCCCACGGCTGGCTGCCGCTGGTCGGGGGCTGGTGCCCATCCGGGCAGTGCGGGCAGTCGCGGCAGATCGGCGCCGTGGCGGGCTGCTCCGCACCGGCGAGGGCGATGCGGACACCGCGGGCGGCCTCGTGGATGTACACGTAGCGTCCTTGCGGCATGCGCTCCCATGCTTCGGCCATGGCGCGCACGCGCTTGATGGTGGCCTCGGCCTGCGCGGCGCGCTGCACGGTTTCTGCGAGGCCTTCCGCGAGGGCGTCGGCGATCTTCTTCTTGAGGCTGGCGAGCTGGCCGGCGAATGTGCCGGCGTACGCCTCGTCCGCGGCCGCGAGTTCGTGCGGGGCGTGGCGGCGCAGCGCGTCGTACCACGACCATCCTTCGACCGCGGGCAGTACGTCCTCGCCGACGTACTCGCGGGTGAGGCGCAGCGCCCGGGCGAGCTCGGCGACGGCGGTCTCCAGCGCGCGGATACGCTCGGCCTTCGGCAGGTCCTCCTTGCCGCGGCACAGGGACTCGGCCCGCAGTTCCTCGGACCGCTTCTCGGCCTGGCCGGTGCACGCCGTACGAACGGAGCGCCCTTCGGCGGGCGGAAGTTGCCCCACGCTGCACCCGTCTTCGCCCGGATGCTCGTACGCGCATTCCCCGCACTTCGTGCAGGCGTGGTCGGGGTTGGAGCAGCTGCTCGCCGGGCGGTCGTGCTGCGGCTCCGGCTCGCTCCTGTAGCGAGCGCTGACGTACTCCTGCCCCCGCCGTACGGCAGCGGCCGGGCTCTCGCGCAGCGTGCCGTCGGCGAGCGGGTACACCGCCACGGTGTCGGACCAGTGGTAGCCGCGCTCGTCGATGTGGTCGCCGCGGTGCTGCGCGGCGCGGATACAGAGTCGGCCGTCGTCGAACCCGTGGTGCTGCGCGGCGCACTCGGCAGCGGGCTCCCGCAGGTTGGCCGCATGGACCATGCGCCCGTCGACGGTGATGTCCCTGCCGCGGGTGTCGAGGCCGACATGCTCCAGCAGGCCGCGGATACCGGTCGGCTCCGGCCCGGTGGCGGCGACCATGCTGAACTTGGTGCCGTCAGCGGTCTCGTGCTCGTCGTGCGGCCCCCGTACAACACACGGGCCGCCCGGGACAAGGCCCGACGGCATGGGCAGCAACCGGTGGTCGCACTCGTCTGCGCCGTCCAGCTCTTCACGGAGTTCGGCGCCGGCGGCCCGCACGAGGAACGCCGACTGCCCGTGGGCGGCTTCCCACCGGTCGGCGAGCAGGTAGGCCCGCCCGGCAGCAGCGCGCGCCCGGTCGTCAGTGTCGCTGAACACGGCCTTGGTAGCGCCGTCGTGGCCGTGTACGGACAGCATCATCTCCAGGCTGTCCCACACGGCCGTGGACGGACGGTCACGCCAGCGGAGGGTGACAGTGCCGTCAGCCCACTGGACTCCGTCAGCCACGTCGCCAGGGCCGGACACGCCCGTTACGTCGCGGTCCCTGCGAAGGACGAACAGGCGGGGTGTCGGGGCGCTCATGCCTCGGTCACCGCCTCGAAGCGGTCGGCGATGGCCTGGTAGGCGTCGCGGTCGGCCTCGGCTTCAGCGATCCAGCGGCTGGCGGACGGGTGGTCACTGTGTGCCCAGCTGTCGGCGTTCTGCTGACCGGCCTTGGCCCAGCTGCGGGCGGCTTCGGCGATAGCGGCCGGGGTGGCCCAGGTGTCGTCGGTGACGAGGTCGGTGCCGTGGATGTGGCAGTGGGAGACGTAGCCGTCCACGGTGACGAGTCGCATGAAGGCGCGGCGGTCGTAGAAGGCGGCCTTGTAGAAGACTTCGACGCGGCGGCGGCCGAGCTGGTCGACGACGTAGGACCACATGTCGTGGTCGGAGGCCTCGCGCTTCCAGCCGTCGGGAAGGGTGACGGGCCGGAGCAGCGGGTCCCGCGGGTCGGAGGCGCCGAAGGTGAAGCCGACTGCCTCGTATGCAGCCTGGTCAGGGCCTTGCATCTCGGTGGGGAGCCGGTCGGAGTTGACGAGCTGCGCTTGCCCGGCGCGCTCCTGCTCGGCGACGGCCTGGTCGCTGCCGCCGGGCCCCATGGACGCGGCGAGAAAGGCGAGCGCGCGGCCCGGGTCCTTCATGCTCTCGGAGGTGTTCTCGATCATCGCGGGGTTCCTTCATGCAGGTGGGCGGCGGTGCGTTGCCGCGGGATGGGCAGGGTGAGCGTCCGCTCGGTGTCGGGGTCGAGGAGTTTCGCCAGGGGGATGCGCGTGCGGATGGTGTCGTCGTCCGGCAGCGTCACCGGGCCGGCCGCGGCGGCGGCCGGGGCCTGGGCGAGGGCAACTTCGGCGCCGTTCTGGCGGGTCCCCCAGCCGGTGCGGGCGCAGGTGGCCACCCCGTACCAGCGCATGAAGCGCAGCACCGTCCAGGAGCCGATGACGGCGAGGGGCATGAGCAGCCAGGTGGCGAGCCGGCCGGGGAGGGTGTCGTCGCTGCGGGCCACGGACAGGTAGCGCAGGGCCTGCGCCCAGCCGATCAGGAACGGGACGACGAGGAAGCTCGTGGGCGGGGTGTGGCCGTAGACGGCGGGTTCGACGATGAGGAGCCAGCCGATCACGACGGTGGACAGGGCGACTTGGAACCAGCGGAGCAGGTGCGCCCAGTAGGCCCAGCTGGTGAGGGGCAGGTAGCGGAACCGCCACACGGAGCGGATCGTGGAGCCGCGCATCCAGCGGCAGTACATCCTGAGAAAGTGCCGCGGGCGTTCGGGCAGGGCGGTGAACGCGACCGCGGTCGGCTGCTGGACGGCGCGGCCGCGGAGCAGCGCGTACAGGGTGAGCAGGGAGTCGTCGGAGAACATGACCGGGCGGCCCATGAACCGCTCGTTGAGGTAGGAGTCGAGGTTGTCGCGGACGACGTCGGCCCGGTAGGCGGCCAGCGGGCCGGAGTTGACGAGGACGGCGCCCATGGCGGACAGCGCGGACCGGTCAGTCAGCTGGCCGGTGGTGAACCACAGGTCGGTGACGCGGGTAAGGAGGTTCGTGCGGGCGTTGGTCGCGAGGACGATCCCGGCCACCGACTGCACGCGGGCCTTCGCGAAGGGCAGCAGGATTTCCTCGAGCGCGGTGGGTGCCAGGCACGAATCGGAGTCGACGGTCACGTACACGTCCGCGTCCGGGGACATGCGGACGCCGGCGGCCTGTGCGTGCCGCTTCCCCGAGTTGGGGGTGCGCTGCCACGTCGTGGTGATGCCGGCGACGCGGGCGGCCTGCGTCCACCAGGCGCGGACGTCGGCGTAGTCGATGACCTGGATGATGTTGCCGTCCTGGTCGCGGACGCCGGAGCCGTCGTCGACGACGTGGACCGAGTCCGGGCGGCGGGTCTGGGCGAGCATCGACTCCAGTGCGAGCCGCAGGTAGCCCTCGTCCTCGTTGTAGACGGGCAGCAGCACGGCGACGTGCAGGGCGTCGAGCTGGCGGCGGGCACGTGGGGTGACGCGGCGGGGCCGCTCGCAGTGGTACATGACGGTCTGGGCGGCGAGCAGCAGGAACGTCACGGCCCATACGGCGGCGAGCCGGGCCCCGTTGGGGCCGCCGTAGCCTGCGGCCTGGACGCCATGCTGTACGGCCCATGCGGCGGCGAGGATGAGGCATATCGCGCCGGTGAGGAGGACGCTGGAGCGGTGTCTGTGCGCGGTCAGGGGCCGGTTCACTGCTCGCCCGCCCCTCGGCCGTGGCGGAAGCCCAGGCGGATGCAGATGGCGCCTACGGCGACGACCGCGAGCGCGGCGGCGAGGAGCCACCAGCCGGTGATGACGGTGGTGCCGATGACGAGGGCGCCGGCGGCGGTGCCTGTGCGGGCGAGCTGTGCGTGGTCAGACATGATCGTCTTTCAGTGGGTGGGGTGGTCGGGGGTGCGGGTGCCGAGCGCGTCGATGGCCCGGCAGGTGGCGAGGGCGCGGCGGCGTTCGCGGCGGGCTTCGCGCCACTCGTAGAGGCGCGCGTAGCCGAGGTAGACGCCGGCGGCGAGGGCCGCCGCGGCGAGCAGGGCGATGACGACGGTGAGGCCGCCGATGACCGCCACGACGTAGGCGTCCGTCCGGGTCACCGCGGGTTCCGTTCGCGGCTGGCCGTGTGGGCGGCGTAGGCGGCCGCGCCCGTGCACACGGCGCCGCCGATCAGCAGGAGGACCGTGTCGAGCTTGCGGTCGCGGTAGGCGGCGTCGGCGCTGCCGAGGAGACAGGCCAGGGCGAGCAGGGTGAAGAACCAGCGGTCGGGCAGGTGGAAGCACAGGCCGATGACGGCGGCCAGGGCGAGACCGATCGCGATGAGGGTGGGCGTGGACACGAGGTGGTGCCTTTCAGGCGGAGGTGGGTGCGGTGCGGCGGACGGCCTTGAAGGAGCGGCGCAGTTGGCGCAGGCGGCGCCGGGTGTCGTCGCCACCACCGCCGTGCCACCACACGTAGAGGCCCACAGCACAGACGGCACCGTTGAACAGGCCCGACAGCCAGAGGCCTTCGCGGATGCTCTGGAGGCTGATCAGGCCGTTAGCCGGGCCAGTCAGACCGGCGGCGGTGTGACGGGCGATGCGACCGGTGAGGCAGCCTGCGACGGCGCAGGCCAGGAGACCGCCACCGATGACGATCAGAAGAGGCACGGTCAACTTCCCTGTACGAGTTCGTGAGTGGCGGTCTTGCCGCGGGCTGGCTTCTGCGCGGCAGCGCGGGTGACGCGGCCGAGGCGGTCGCGGCGTACCTCGGCGCTCCAGCAGTCGGGGTCGATGCGCTCGCCGAGCCAGAGGTGCCGCAGCAACGCGCCGTAGGTTCCGCAGCGCGGCGGATCGCCGGTGAAGACGAGCGCCGGCGAGGCCTTGTCGTGGCCGGGGGCGTCGGCGTCCAGGCGCCACCGTTCGTGCGCGGTGAGCCCGGCGACGACGCCGTCCCGGCGGTCTGCGGCGGCGCCGTGCTCGAGGCGCTTGACGTTGGCGAGGCACTGGGCGCGGACCGGGCAGCGGACGGCGCAGATGATGCGCGCCTGGTGCTCGTGCCGGGACGTGGAGAACATCGCGGGTTTCTCGTCGCGGCAGGCCATGCGTGCCATCCAGTCGAAGCGGTGGGCCGCGGTGTCGGGGATGGATCCGGTGTAGGCCATGGCTCACTGCCCGGCGCCGCTGGTCTTGCTGCCCTTGGGGGCCTTGTCGATGGAGGCCTTGCGGTCGCGGCGGCGTACGGCGTCGGCGAGCGCGGGCCCGACGCGGAAGCTGACCTTCTGGTGAGCGGCCACGATCACCGGCTCGCCGGTCTGCGGGTTGCGGGACTTCCGCCGCGGGGTGCGGTACGAGCGCCACGTGCCGAAGTTGGTGATGGCGACGTCGTGGCCGGATGCGGCGGCGCGGGCAATGGCACCGAAGGTGGCCATCACGGCCTTGCGGGCCTCCGCGGGCGGGATGTCCAGGTCGGCGGCTACGACGTCGATCAGCTTCGTCGTGGTCAGCCGCTCGGTGATCGGGGCGGGGCGCCTGATCTTCAACTCGTGCTCCAGGGGTTCAGTGGCTGGTGGGGTGGTGGGAGCTGCCGTGCTTCAGGCAGGGGAATGGGGCTCCGCAGAAGGGGCAGCCGGACATGGGGTGTTCCTTGGGGTGTGCTGGTTCGGGGTTGTGCCCGCCCGCCGCCAGGCCGGTGGCATTCGGGCGGCGGGCGGTGCTCAGGGGGTCAGCTCGCGGCGGTCAGCGCTTGACGTCTTGGATGCGTGACGGGCCGAGCGGCTGGGCGTTCTTGTACTGCGGCAGGTCCAGCGGCTGGTCGTACAGGAAATAGCTCTGGTTCTGGCCGACGGAGAACTCGACGTAGGCGCCGGTCGTGGCGTCCTTGCCGTAGTACGAGTTGCAGTTCGAGTTGCTGCTGTACGTGCCGTCCATAGACGGGCCCTGAACGATCAGGTCGCCGTCGTACTCGCCGAGGTCTGCGCGGGTCTTCACCTCGGGCGGCAGGAGGCTCACGCAGTACGTGACGGGCAGGCCCTTGAGGACGAAGTAGCCGAAGCTGCCGTTGGCGTTCTGGATGTAGACGTACGACAGTTTGCCCGGCTGCTTCATCCACGTGTCGACCCAGAAGTTCTTCGTCTCCCGGGTCGGCGAGTACGAGCCGGTGTGCGCCGGCTGGCGGGCGACGAGCTCGTCGTAGTTGCTGTTGCGGGCCGTGCTCTCGCGGGAGCGGGAGGTCGGCTTGTCGTCGTCGCAGGCGGTGGCGCCGAAGGCCAGACCGAGGACGGTCAGGCCGGTGAGGGCGGTGGTGGTCAGGCGGCGCACTTCGTCTCCTGGGCGGTCATGTCGAGGCGGTAGGGAAGGTCGGCGTCCAGGAACGACCGGCGGTGCTCCTGGGAGGCCTTGGAGTTGTAGGTGTTGATCGACTCAGCGCGGGACGCCTTGACGGCCGTGATGCTCGTGCGGATCCGCTCGGCACGGTCCGGGCTGGGCTTGTCGTCGAGCTCGTCCTGGAGGGCCTTCATCTGGGCCTCGCTCGTCTGCACGGAGGCGCAGAGGTCGAAGAACTCCTCGTAGGCGCTGAGGCGGAAACTGCCGCTGCCCACGGTGCGGTTCTTCTTGTCGGTCTCCCCGCGGAAGCTCGAGGTGAGCTGGCTGACGCCGCCGAACGCGAAGACCGCGACGAGCGAGCAGACGGCGAGGCCAACGATCGCGGCGATCGTGTAGCCGACGACGCGGCTACCTTCCTTGAACACGGAGTTTCTCCTCGGTGGTGGTGCCCACCAGCCGCCGGACCTCGGTTCATCTGGGTGGCGGGGCGGGGGCTGGGATGTCAGGCGCTCGCGCGCCAGGCCGTCGGGGTGGCGTTGACGAACTCCTGCGCGTGGTCGGGCAGGGCGCTCGCGCTGGGCGGCTGGGTGTCGCCGTGCGGCGGCAGCTGCGACACCTTGCGGGCGTTGGCGAGCGCCGCCTGCAGCGCGGTGTTCGCCTCCCTCAGCTGGTCCCGGTCGCGGACCTGCTCCTCGAGCTCGTCGATCCGCCGACCGGCCTTGTCGAGGGCGGCCTCCAGGTCGTCACGTTCGACGCTGACGGCGTCGAACTCGACAGCCAAGCCGACCAGCTTGCAGGTGGCCTCTTCGGCGGCCGCCGCGTGGCGGGCGGCTTCGGCGCGCAGCATGGAGCGCGGCACGACGTAGCGGTGCGCACCGCGGCCGGCCGGGGCCACGTAGTAGGCGACCGCACCGACACCGGCCACGCTGATGGTCAGGAATGCGTACGCGATCACGCGGCACCGTCCTTCGTTGCGGGCGGGCACAGGGGGCAGTTGGCCGTGATGCAGACGGCGCCGCGCGCGATGGACAGCTCGTGGTAGGCGCCCACGTTCGCGGTCTGGAGCTCGGCCAGGCGCTGCTCCAACGCCCGGTTGCGGTCCCGCTCGGCCGCGAGCTGAGCGCGCAGTCGCTTCTCCTGCGGGCTGCGAAGCCACTGCCGGCAGCGGCGTATGAGGGTGGACGTCCTCATCGGGTCCTCCGGGTGGTGTCGGCCGCGTCCAGGCGGCGGGAGAAGTCCTCGAAGCTCTCGGTCAGGCCGGAGGCGATCGACTCGCGGAAGTCGTCGCGGGGGTACGCGTCGTGGGTGCGGCCGTCCAGCTCGCGGCCCGCGGCGCGCTTGCCGACTCGGACGGCGATGGTGTCGGCGTCGAGCAACACGGCCCCGCGCGTGCGGTCTCCGGGCTGCATGAGCCGGATTCGGCCTCCGCGGAAGGTCCCGCTCGGGCCGCGCTCCCGCAGGGTTGCGGAGCTCCGCCCGCCCAGCGGGCTGTCGTACGCGCGGCCCCCGGCGTACGTCGGATCGTCCTCGACGACGGCGCTTACGTACTCGCCGTGCTGCTTGAAGAAGAACGGCACCTGCGCTTGGTCGCACTGATCGCGGATGTCTCGCGCCCACTGGGGGTGCATCGGCCGGGCTCGGGGGCCGGGCTCGGGGGCCGGACTCTCCGCCGACGATGACCCAGTCGATGGAGGGCTCATCCCGCCGGTGCGGGTCGGAGCCGATCCAGTGGTCGGCCAGGTTGACGGGGCCCAGCAGCGGCTCGCATGAGAGGAACCGCACGGCGGCCGGGGTCTCCAGCAGCGCCGGGACACGCACGTCGGCCCAGTTCTGGTTCTCCACCGACACCCCGAGCCAGATGTTCGCTGGCGGCCTGGTCGCGCGCGCCCGGGCGTCCAGCGCGGCGGGGCTGTTCCGCATGGCTTCGGTCGGGCAGTCGTCGAACTTGGCGGCGTACTCCTGCTTCGCCTTCTGCCGGGCCTTCATGAAGGACCGCATGCGGGCGTGCCGCTTGGTGAGGATCAGGAACGTGTGCCGGGCGTTGAGCTGAGCCTCCATGACGTCGAAGACCTGGGTGATGAAGAGGTCCGGCACGCTGTCGTGGAACAGGTCGGACATGCTGTTCACGAAGACGCGGGCGCTCTTCTTCCAGCGGAACGGCTGGTTGAGACGGTCCTCGTGCAGTGTCACGGTGAAGCCTTCGGGGAAGGCCTTCGATCCAGCGAAGCGGCGGGCGATGTTCTCGGCGTAGCAGTTGTCGCAGCCCGAGGAGACCTTCGTGCAGCCTGTGACGGGGTTCCAGACTCGGTCGGCCCATTCGATCTTGGTGGTCGTCATTCGGGGGCGCCTTCCTGCCGGGCCACGTAGCGGACGTACAGGTCGGCGCCGTCCTGCGTGAGCTCGGTCCGCGCTTTGAAGTTGCCGGCGGGCCGGTAGGCGGGGATCTTCTCGCCGGTGCGGACCTGGAGGGACGCGGACACGGCGCTGGCGCGGCTGCCGTATGTGGCCGCGAGGACCCACTCGCCGGGCATCTGGCGGGCCTGCTGGGCGGCGTGCTGGTGGTCGGCGCGCGGCCGGTGCTTGAGGCGGCTCACGAGGCACGCTCCTTCGCGTGGGCGGGGCACAGGTCGCGGTTCCGGCCGGCCCACCGCCACCCGGCGACGCGGGCGCGCCGGCGCAGGATGTGTGCGGGCAGGAATTCGGTGTCTTTGCCGAACTCGGCTTCGCACTCGTTGCAGATCAGGGTTCGCACGGTTACGCGGCTCACGGCTGCTCACCTCGCAGGCATGCGGGAAGCCGCACCGTGTGGGGGCGCAGGACTCCGGCGGTGACGTCGTAGTCCTGGGCGAGGGACCAGTCGGCGTCCGGGAACGTCTGGCTCAGGAGGAGCGCGATGTCGTAGTGCTGGCCGCCTTCAGCGAGCGGAACTTCGTGACGCCGCGTCGGGGCCGACGGGTAGGGCCGGTAGTTGACGAGGGCTAGCGCGACCCAGCGGGGACCGTCCGGCCAGTGGACTCGGGTGATGCGGACCTCGGTGAGGGCCCGGCCGGTGATGGCGAGCAGTTGCGCGCGGACCTGGTCGCGGGCGCTGTCGTCGAGGCTCTGCGGGGAGGCGGTCATGACGTGCCGCCCGTCACCGCGTCGTACAGGTCGCGGGCCCAGCGTGCGTCGGCGAGCGCTGTGTGCCGGGCGTCGCCGGACGGCGGGGTGACTCCGAGCCGGGCGGAGATCTCCTCCGAGTTCCACGGCAGTCCGGCCGGTTCGCCGCGGGCCGCGAGCGCGCCGATGGCGAGGGCTTCCACGTCGATGAGGTGGTAGTGCCAGGGGCGCGGCCAGCTGTCCATCAGCAGGCCGCGGGCGATCATCTCGGCGTCGAATGAGACGACGTTGCCCACCAGGTGGGCCCCCCGCAGGTCGTGCTCCAGGCGGGCCACTCCGGCGCTCCACTCGGTCCAGGTGAATCCGGGCGCGTTGGTGCGCTCGTGGAAGCGGCAGATGTCGAGGCCCTTGGCGTCGGCGCGGGCCATGTCGTACGTGGTCGGCTCGAAGTTCAGGACGGTTTCACGGTCGGGTCGGCCGGGCTCACGGAGGACGTAGGCGACCTCCCACGGCACGTGAACTTCAGGGTTGAGGCCGGTGGTCTCGGAGTCGATGAAGGCCAGGCGGGTCATCGCGATCACGTCCCCTCGGTGGTGGTGTCGGTGTGGTGGTGCAGGGCTGCGCGGGCGGCGGCGGCTCCGCGGTGTGCGGTGTCGGGTGCGGGCGGGCGCCGGCGGTGGCGCCATGGCTCCGGTGTCCCGGCGAGCAGGTCGGGGGGTTCGGCGGCGGGGTCGGCGATCAGCTGGGCGACGGCGACGACCAGGCGGCCGAAGGGCATGTCGTTCTGGCAGCGGATCTGGGCGAGGACGTCCCGGAGTTGGTCGATGGACCAGTCGGGGCGGCAGGCCGCGGCGAGGGCGAGCAGGGGGCCGGTGGCGGGCCGGGGCACGTCGGTGTCGGTCATGGCTGCCACCTCCTCAGCAGGGTCAGCGGGTCGGGGGGTCGGCAGGCGCGGCAGACGCCTTCCGGAAGGGGGGTGCGGGACGGGCGGGCGCAGGCCTCGCACTCGTGCCAGCGGCCGGGCGGACGCGGGTAGGCGGGGCGGCGGGGGCCGTGCGGGCCGCCCGGAGGGCGTTGGCCGTCGGTGGCGCGCAGTTCGTTGCAGACGTCGCAGCGGGCGCCGGTGTGCCAGATCTGGCCGGACTCGCAGGCGACGAGGCCGCAGCCGTGGCGGACGATCGCGGCCCCGAGCAGCCAGCGGCCCGGGTCGCGGATGTCCTGGGTGCTGGCGAAGCGGAACTCCAGCCGCGCCCGGAGACGCTCGGGCTCCTGGCCCTGGTCGAGCTGCTGGCCGATCTCCCGGGCCAGCGCGCGGACCACGTAGGGCGACAGGCCCGGCAGCAGCGCCTTCACCGGTTCGAGGACCTGCCAGATCCGCGGAGCGATCGTCAGCTGCGGCCCGGCGTACGGACGGCGCAACGACGGCGGCAGCGAGACGAGGTCCTCGCGGGCACTACTACCGGTAGATCGCCTACGGCGGATAGAACCACCGTCCGGCGGTTCCTCCGGTGAGTCAGTCGGGGGGTGTTCCTTAGACGCGAGGGAACCCTCATCAAGATCGCCACCCGATCCCTCGTCAGTGTCCGCAGTCAGCGGTATCTGGCGCGGTTCGTCGTGAACCTCGTACAGGTGGCGGCCGCGGTATCCGGCCCGCCGGTCCACGCTGATCCAGCCCAGGTCCTCGAGGTCCTGGAGGAGCCGGCGGACCGAGCGAGCGTTGAGGGGCTCGCCGGCCTTCTTGCCGGACCGGTGCCGCAGGATCCGGCCGAGGTCGGCGAGGGTGAGGTGGTGCCCGGTCGCCGTGGCGTACGCGATGGCCGCATACGCGCGCAGCTGCCGAGGACTCAGGGCCTCGGCCGCCCGCGTCGGGACCCAGGCGCCGTGCTCGGCGCGGCCGACGACCCTGACGCGGCGTACGGCCGTCATGCCGCGGCCGCCGCGGTGGGTGCGCCGGTACGACGTCACCTCGGCTATGTCGTCGTCCGGCGCCGGGCGCATCAGCTCGGTCAGCGCCCGCTCCACCGTGGACCGGGACAGACCGAGCAGCCCCGCGAGGTAGGCGACCCCCGCCTCGCAGCCGGTCTCTCGCCGCTCCAGGGCGGCGACCTTCACGTAGACGGGCAGCGCGCAGTCGCTGTAGTAGCCGACGATCACGCGCAGCGGGACTCGGACTCGCTGAGGCATGGGGGTCACCTCCCTTCAGGGGCGGACGGGGTGGATCACGGGCGCCTCGTGGGCGCGTGAGGGGGAGTCAGTCGTCGAAGATCAGGAGCGTGGCGATGCCGAACCAGGTCGCGACGGCGGCGAGGACGCCGACGATCGCGGCCAGGTGGCCGTCGGTGGTGAGCCCGTAGGTGACGCCGCCGGAGATGCCGCCAAGGGTCAGGCCGGCGAGGAACGCGCCCACGACTCAGTCCTCGCTGCTGTGGTCGGAGGCGGTGTCGAGCACCGCGGTGAGACCTTCGGCCAGGGCCTGCATCTCGTGCCGCATTTCGCTGATCGTCAGGTCAGGGCCGTGGACCAGGCGCTGCGCGTATTCCCGCCAGTGGGCCAAGCCGGCGCGCAGCCGGGCGACCTCGATGTTCGAGAGCAGGCCGGCGGTCAGCCGCAGCGTGGACTCGGACAGCTCCAACTGGCCGTCGTCATCGAACGTGCCGCGCGCGGTGCGCTGGAGGTTAAGGAAGCGCTGCGCCTCACGGACAGCATGTTCCTGCTCCTTGTTGGGCAGCTCCAGGCCCATGATGCGGACCTTGACCGAGGGCTTGCCGTCAGTGTTGGGGGCGGGCTCGGTCCGCTCCATGTGCGCGAACTCGATGATGGCCATGCGCCGGGCGCCGGGCTGGTCGTACAGAGGGCGGATGTGCGGCTCCAGCGCTTCCTGCGCGGACGCGGACACCTTGGGGTCGAACTTCAGGACGGGCACGATTCGGATTCCTTGCGGGTGTTCAGGCGCCAGACGCGGATGACGGCGCCGGGGTGGGCGAGGGCATCGGAGCCCGTGAGGGGGAAGGCCTTCGTGGCGGACACGGCGTTGACGAAGCTGTCGTCGCGCCACACGCCGGCGTCCGTGAGGGCGTCGAGCGTGGACCGGACGGTCTTGTCCAAGTCGGGCTTGCCGGTGGGGTACTCAGGTGCCGAGGGCTTGACACGGCCGGCGTTCTTCCCAGTGCCGTAGTGGCTCTTGGGACGGGCCAGCGTGAACACGATGTCCACGCGGACGGCTTCGGCGAGCGGCATCCAGGCGTCGTCGTACGCCAGCGCGTCCAGCGCGACAGACTTCACGGCCTCCCGCCACGGCTTGACCTTGGCGGACGACTCGACCATGCGGCCGCCGCCGACGTGCCGCTTGGAGCCCTGCGGGCCAGGGGTGCCGTGCACCGTGATGTGGAAGACCGCGGCGGTCATCAGCTCTCACCGCCGCTCGCGCGCTGGTCGAGGTTGTCGGCGGTGTAGCCGAGCAGGTCGGTGAGCAGCACACCGGGGAAGCGGTGGATGAGCGCGGGGCCCGCGAGGGTGGAGGACGCGACGAGCAGGACGAGTGCGATGTCGGCCGGGGCGACACCGGTCTTGGCGGCCAGGTCGTCGGCGAGCTGCGCGCTCAACTGCTCCAGGACCTGGGTGCGCGGCTCGCTGGCGTGGCGGCGCCGGTTCTCGCGGAGGACGTCCAGGGCGAGTTGCGGCGTCCAGTCCTCTTCGAGGATGGCGCGGTTGCCGTGCGCCACCAAGCTCTGCACGAGCTGGTCGCGGTCGATGCTGGTCATCAGGGCTCCAAGGCGGGGTGCTCGGGTGGTGGCCGGGCCAGAGGCGGGGATGGTGTCCTCCGGCCCGGCCACGTAGGGCCCGTTCCGCGCAGGCCGGGTCGTCGGAGCCTGCTTCACGTAGGGCTCCTCACTGGCCTTAGCTCCCGCAGCGGCACTGTGGATGCCGGCGGGTGACCTTGACGCGGAACGGGTGGTCTGGAGCCCGCCCGGCGCAGGCAGCGTCATCAGCGCGGAACGGAGTTGCGCCTCTTCTGCCTTGGCTTCCGTAGCGGCCAGACACGCAGCGGCCGCAGTGGATGGCTTTGACGCCGGGCGGGTGGTCTTCACGGCAGCTTCACCGTCCGCACGGTGAAGCCGGGCGTAGGCGCGGTGCGCACGTGGTCGGCGATCTCCCGCATCTGCTCGGCCCACGACGGGGACAGCTCACGCGGCGTCTGCCCGGCTAGGGCCTTGACGACGTCGCCGTGCACCGTGTCCAGGAAGTCGACCGGCTTGGGCAACGAGCAGATCTCGGGCAGGCTTCGCGGGTTCCACCCGGTGAGCACGACCGGTCCGGCGTACGGCTGCACGCGCGCACCGAGCGCGATGAGCACGCAGGACCCGATCACATTCCGCGGGTACTTCGCCGGGTAGAGCAGGCCGACGCTGTTGACCCAGCCGCTCGCGGCGATCCCCAACCTCAGCGGCACGCGCGCCTTGCGTTCGACGCCGATGACGGCAGGCCAGTCGAGCTCGCCGTCGTGCTGGGTGAGTTCGCCGTCGACGGTGATGACCGCGTACCTCATCGACGGCCGCCGATCCGGGCGACGCGGGCCTTGTTGCCGGGCCGGTTCACCGCGGGGGCCGCGCTGCGGCGGATCTTCGCGACGGGCGCCCACACGCGCCACGTCAGGCCCTCGTCGTTGTCCCAGCTGACGAACACCATCGGCTCCAGGCGTCCCCGGCTCAGGCAGACCGCCGTAGGACCGCCGTCGAAGACTCCGGGCACGTGGACGGGTTGGTCCAGGGCGACGGTGCCCTGACGACCGCATTCGTGGACGACGCGGGATCCGACGGGGAACTGGTCGGCCAGGTCGCGCAACTCCTGGCGGGTGTTCTTCGCCAGCCAGCCGTCTTCGACGATCCGGCCCCGGAATTCGGGTGTGCGGGCGGTCATGATCCCTCGTTCGCGGTCGTGGCGGGGGTGCCGATGTAGCGGGCGCGGACGCCGTGGACGCCGTCCTCGCGGTAGGACTTGGCCTGCCAGGCGCCCTTGGGGCGGAAGGCGGTGAAAGCCCCGGAGCGCAGGCGGTACGCGCTCTGGGCAGCCGACTTGGCGGTGGCGTAGGTGGCGACGGTGCCCCACCGGCCAGGGTGCTGCCGCAGTTCCTCGGCACGGTCTCGGTAGGCGATGAGACCGCTGACCGGGGCCAGGTTGAACGGCTGCGGCCGCGTCACGGCCGGCTTCGGGAGCCACTCGTTGATGAGGCAGACGGCGACGGCCTGCGCGGGCGTGTCGGCACCGAGGCGGCGCATGGCCTCCTGCCGGTAGCGGCTGACCGTGGCACCGGACAGGCACAGGTCCCGGCCGATCGCCTTGCAGTGCTTGCCGTTGGCGGTGGCCGCGATGATCGCCATCTGGGTCTTGGTCAGCGGGCAGGCGTCCTTCGGCTCCGGCACGGTGGCCGACAGGCTCGTGGTGAGCCGGTCGACCTCGGCCAGCAGCATCCGAACGGCGCGTGCGCCTCCGGCGGTGGGGTTGCGCTCGACGCTGGCGCGGAGTTGCGCGAGCAGGCGGGGGTTGAGCGGTTCACCGGTCACGGGGGCCGCCGTCTCTGGCCTGCTCCAGCTGCCGGATGCGGAGCTCCTGTGCGCGGATGGCGTCCTGCTGGCGGGATACCTCGCCCAGCAGGGCGGGAACGTCCCTGCGGGCGTGGCTGATGAAGGTGACGGTCGGCGCCAGGTCGACGTCCGCCCAGGTCTGGAGGTAGGCGATGGGGCCGACCTGGTCCGGCGCGCCGAACTCGTTCGGCTCAACGTCCCAGGGGCCCTTGGGCGCGTCGGTGACGCGGTCCTGGATCTCCTTCAGGTACGCGGCGGTGAGCGGCTCAGGCGGCATGGCGCACCGCCTGGTCCTGGCCGGCCTGCTGGGCACGGAAGTGAGCGACTTCGGCGGCGGTGAGGATCCGCTGCGCGTACACGACGACCTTGACGCCGGAGACGTCCACGGTCGCCGTGACGCGCTCGAAGACCGTCTCGGGCGCGTAGTCGCCCAGTTCGTGCTTCGCCTTGCCTCCGAGCGCGGTCGCCCAGGCGAGCGCGGCGTCGACGTCGGAAGCGTGGATGTCGAGTTCGGCGCGACCGATCGAGATGGAGCTGGGCAGCATCTCGTAGACGCCCAGGTCGGGGTGGTCGCGGCGCAGCTGGCGGGCCGTCTGAGCGACGCGGAACGCGGTGAGTTCCATCGCGTCGATGGCGGCCATGGGGTCAGGGGCGAGTGGATCGGGAATACTGGTTCCCATCGGGTCCACCTTCTTCGTCTTCTCGTGATCGATGGCTGGTGGGCCGAGGGCTCGCCGGGGGCGTCCGGCGGGCCCTCATCGCGTTCAGGAGCCGAGCGGGCGGGGAGTCCGGCAGCGGCGGCAGGCCATCCGCCATGCCGGGTTGTGGTGCTTGCAGGCCCCGCAGACCCAGCCGCAGTCGGCGTTGATCGGTGTGCGCATCAGGCCGCCTGCCCGGTGGTTGCCGAGCTCGGGATGCCGAGACCGCGCAGCAGGACTGCTAGCTGTGCGATCTCGGTATCGGTCAGGGCGCAGTCGGGGCAGTCGCCGGGGTCGGGGACCTTGTGTTCGCACGGTGCGTCCCAGCCGGCCTGAAAGGCGTCGGCGGCGGTGCGGCAGATGCGCGCGGACATCAGGCGGGCCCCTGGCTGAGCGTCACGAGCTCGGTCTCGTCGGGGAGCAGGTCGGCGGTCTTGCACCCCAGGAGTTCGGCGACGGTGGCCAGGTCCTCGGGGGGCAGGTCCGCGACATCGCAGCCGAGTGCCTCGGCGACCTTGCCGAGGTCCTCGGGGCTGAAGCTCACGGTGCCGGCCGCGACGAGTTCCGCGAGCTGCTTGAGCCGGGCGGGTGCTTCGTCGACGGGGAGCAGGTCGGCGATTTCGCAGTCCAGGACCTCGGCGACCTTGCCCAGCATCTCCGGGGAGAAGCTCGCTCGGCCGCGGGACACCGCGCTGACGAGCTGCTTGCTGGCCCCGATCTCTCGGGCAAGGGCGTTCTGGCTCAGCCCCCGCTCTACCCGGCGGCGTGCGAGTCGCTGGGGATCCACTGGGGTTCTCATGTCAAGGACTGTATGAGACTTGCTCGCACAGTTCAAGCCTGAACCGGTCAGTAGTTCTTACTTTCTTTGACATGAGTCGTTCGAGTTGGACTGACGTAGTTCCGACTGTGAGGGTTGTGTGTGGAGCCCTATGCGGGCGCCCTCCGGCGTCCGATACAGTCCAACAAAGTCCAATAGGGAGAGGGCAGGGGAGACACGGTCATGGGAGCCCCGGCGACACCCCCACCGCCAGAGGCAACGCTCGTCCGACTCGTGAGAGAAGCGGCCGGACTCAGCCCGGAGAGCGCTGCCGCGCGCATGGACATCAAGTTCAGCGGCAGCCGCTGGCGGCAGATCGAGCGCGGGTGGCGCAAGGACTCCGACACGGAGGTGATCGCCCCGGACGTGACCCTCGCCCACATGTGCTTCACCCTCGGCATCCCCTCCGAGCGGCTCGCAGAGACAGGCCGCAACAAGGCCGTGGAGATCCTGCGCGAACTGGAGCGCGCCAAGGCGCCGGCCTCCGAAGAACCGGAGCCGAGCCCCTTGGCGGATCTGGAGGAGTGGCAGCAGCAGATCATCCTGAACGCGCTGGATGAGAGGCCGCGCAGCGCTCGGGAGAAGGCTCTGCTGCTGAGGACCCTGGCGGCCAAAATCGAGGCCCAGGCGGTCGATGGGGAACAGGCACCTGAGGCGCCGGCGCCGCAACAGCCGGGGAATAGCGCCTAGTCAGGCTCTACCCAAGCCTTTGTAACGGGTCAGTCACGATAGGTACCTGTGCGCCTGACCGCGCTCAAAATCGACCATCCTCAGACACCTGTACTACGCAATCGAGCCAACCCGTGTGCAGCTCGTAGGGGATGGGGATGATGTTGATCATTCTCGCGGGCGCATTCGGCGCCGTTGCTCTGTTCGTGTACCTGCTCTTCCGGCAGCTGAAAAAGATCAGTTGGCAGCTCACACAGCTACGCGTCGAACGCGACAGCGAAAGGATTCTGCATGACATCGGTCTACGGACCCAGCCGCCAGACCACGACGCCGATCAGAGAGCCGGGCCGGTACGCCGGAAACGCCACCTCGCCCTCTACGTCGGCGGAAACCTAACAGCCGCCCTGGCGGAACTACGCGACCTCTCCCGGCAGAAACGCCAGGCGCTGCTGGCGAGCGGAGCAGCCGCGATGGCAGCCCTTGGCGCAATAGGGCTTCTCCTGGTCGTGGGAAGCAAAGAGATTCAGCCAGACGACGAGCAGTCGGTCCCGTCCGACGCCGTGTCGTCGGCGCCTCCGGAGCCGGGAGCACCCCGGCCGGATCCCGCCACACCGGGTGCTTCATCCGGCCCCGCGGGCCACGGCGAGGACGACGACAGCAGTCAGGTCATCTCGTTGACGGATATGCCTTCCAGCCGGCCCATCGGGCCGCCCGGAGCGACCGGCCATCCACCGCGCGGCAGCACATCCGAGAGTGCCAGCAGCCCGACCACGAGGGCGTCGCCGACTCCCTCGCACAGCCTGCCGGCACCGGCGCCCGCCGCCTCAGCCCTGCCGTACACGCTATGCGTCGACCATCGGGCCCTGCGCGAGCTGCGAGTGTGCGTCAACCTCTGATGGACGGGGGCGGTCCCGCCGGGCTTCCCGGCGGGGCCGCCCTCGCGTCAGTCGGCCGTCACGAGGCTGAGGCTGGCCTCTGCGGGACGCTGGGTCGCGGCCTCGTCGCTCTTCAGCTTCTTCCGGATCAGCTTCACCGTCGACGTGTCGAAGCCAGGGCCGCGCTTCTCGGTCCGGTACACGAGGACCCGGTACAGCATCCTCAGCGCGTCCGCCCGCACGGTGATGTCCTCCTGGTGCCACGCCTCGAGGGAGATCCCGGAAAGCCGCCCGAGGAGGCCGTTCCGCGTCACCGCAGCCGCCTTCGCCTGGAGCTGTTCGATCTTCTCGTCGAAGCTCGCGAGGGACTGAGCAAGCAGGAGAGGGTTCAGGTTCGGGTGGTCCGCCAGCTGCTTCAGCTGCTCGGTCACCTCAGCCTTCCGGGCCTTGAGCACTGCGATCTCCGCCGCGTAGCTCGGTCGTGACTCTTCCTCTGCCTGCCCCATCTGCTCCAGCTCTTGCATGAAGCGCTGCGAGTTGAGGATCCTCAGCAACCGGCCGTCCATGTAGGCGTCGAAGTTGGCCTGCGTGCGGCCCCGGTTGCACTGCGGGCAGTAGTAGTAGTGCGTGCCGTTGATCGGCTTCCGGGAGAAGCCCCGATGGGGGACCTCGCAGGTGACCGGGTCTGTCGGGCACGTACCGCCGGTGGGCTCCTCGGCGCTGGGAGCGTGGCAGTCCGAGCACTCAGCTATCCCTGTCAGCAGGTGCTTGCGCGCCCTGCCGTGGTAGCCGAACCTGTCGGCCTTCGCGGCGAAGATGGCACGGATGGCTTCCACCATCTCCAGCGCAGCAGCCCGCGTGCCCGCGTAGACGGGATCCCAGACGGCCTCGTACAGCTCGCCGTTCTTCTCCACGTAGCCTGCCATGCGGTAGGCCATCAGGGCCTGCTTCATTCCGCGTTCGGTCCACGGGCGGCCGCCCGAGGTGAGCGTGCGGCTGTTGAGCCAGTGCAGGGCGCTTTTGCCGGACAGTCCGGCGAGCACGAGTTCGCCGCACTCCTTGAGGTACTTGACCTCGCCGGGCACGACCGCGTCGTGGTCGAGCACCGGTACGGTTCGGACCTCGTCGGTCTCGGGGTCGATGACCTTGCGGACCTCGCCCGTCGGCAGGCCCCAGCCGAACGTCCGCCGGCCGCCGGGACGCTGGCGCCCCTTGACCGCGGTGGCCAGCCGGCCGCGCTTCACACGGCGGCTGGTGTCGTCGGACGCCCGGCAGGCCTGCGCGGCCTCGATCCGCAGGATGAACCGGTCGTCGGCGTTGTTGAGGTTCCTGACTCCTGTGACCGATGCCAGCGGCAGATCCCGTGCGTAGGCCAGATTGAGCAGCAGCTCAAGGTCGAACGGCTGACGGATCAGTCTGTCGCCGTGGTAGGTCATGATCCCGTCGTGGACGTGGTCCGCCTTCGGATCCCCCTGGACCAGGCTCGCGCCCGAGGCGTCCATCGTGCGGAGCATCCGGTCCCAGTCCGGCCGCTTGCGGTTGCGCTGCCACGCGGAACGGGAGTTGTCCACGTATACGCAGCAAGGCTCCCCCCAGCGGAGCGCCCGCCCTCGATCCCTGCCGTCCTTCTCCTGCCGTTCGACCTTCTCGACTGAGCCGTCCGGAGCGTAGGAAAGCCGCGCGTAGAGGCACCACCGTTCCGGGATCCTCACGGCTGCGGCTCCTGCCGTGCCCGGTCCATCACCGCGGCGATCGCGGCCCCGGGGCCGGCGTCCACGTGGTCCAGGGCGCTTGCGGTGCGGTCGGCTCCGAACTGCTCTTCCGACAAGGGCCGGTACCGGGTGATGACGGCCGCGGCCTGCGCCGACTGGCGCGCGGCGTCCAGTCCCACGATCTCGTCGAGGAGGCGTGTGGTCGGGCTGGATCCGAGGTCCTCTTCCAGCGTGGTCGGGCACATCCCGGCCGCCGCTCGTTCCGCCTGGTTCTGGGCGTGCAGCCGCAGGATTTCGTTGAGGTGGGTCTGTTGAGAGGGGTACTGACGATCGCTCATCTCTGCTCCTGAGCAAGAGGCGAAGGGTACTAGTGAATATTAGACTTTGATCGGGATGGAGTACGCCTCCATGTTCGCCGCGCTCGGCAGCAGGGTGACCGTCGTCGAACGGCGTCCGGGCATGCTCGACATGTGCGACGTCGAGATCGTGGAGTCGCTCCGCTACCACCTGCGGGACCTCGCCGTCACCTTCCGCTTCGGGGAGACGGTGGCCGCGGTGGAACGGCACGAGCACGGCACGCTCACCGTGCTGGAGAGCGGCAAGAAGATACCGGCCGACGCGGTGATGTACTCGGCGGGCCGGCAGGGCCTCACCGACGGACTCGACCTGGAGAAGGCCGGGTTGAGCGCCGACGCGCGGGGCCGGATCGCGGTCGACGAGCACTACCGTACGCAGGTGCCGCACATCTACGCGGTCGGCGACGTGATCGGCTTTCCCGCGCTCGCGGCGACCTCGATGGAACAGGGACGGGCGGCGGCGTACCACGCCTGCGGTGAGCCGGTCGGCAGGATGCTCGACCTTCAGCCGATCGGCATCTACACCATCCCCGAGATCAGCTTCGTCGGGCGGACCGAGGACCAGCTCACCGAGGACCGGGTGCCGTTCGAGGTGGGCGTCTCCCGCTACCGCGAGCTGGCTCGCGGGCAGATCATCGGCGACTCGCACGGCTTGCTGAAGCTGCTGGTCTCACCGGAGGACCGCACGCTGCTCGGCGTGCACTGCTTCGGCGCGGGGGCGACCGAGCTCATCCACATCGGGCAGACTGTGATGGGCTGCGGCGGCACCGTGGACTATCTGGTGGACGCGGTGTTCAACTACCCGACGCTCGCGGAGTCGTACAAGGTGGCCGCCCTGGACGCGACGAACAAGCTGCGGCAGATCGACCGGATCGGGGACTGACCGAGCGCGGGCCGGTTCGGCGATCGGCACCGGGGCCGGGTCAGGGCCCGGTGCCGTCGTCCGGCAGCGTGTCGTCGTCGACGATGTGCATGGCGGCCTCCTCGGCGCCGGCGGCTCCCGCGTCGACGCCCTTGTCCTCGGCGACCTCCTCCTTCGTGGTGTCGCCGTGGGCGCCCTCGTCCGGGGCGACGAGGCGTCCGGCGCGGTCCCCGCCCGCCTCGGGGTCGACCGGTTCGCCCTCGCCGCCGGGCAGGTCGCCCACGCCGTCGCCCTCCGCGCCGCTCTCCTCGGGCTGCTCCTGGGCCAGCCGCTGGTCGAGGCTCTCGCCCTCGTGCTGTTCGGCGGCCGTCGTGCCGTACTTGGTGACGCCCAGCGGCTTCTCCGGCGGGGAGTACCCCTCGTCGAGGACGTCGTCGTAGGTCCGCTCCCCCACCGCGTTCTCCATGTCCGGTGGCGCGGCGTCCTGTTGTTCCTCGTCGTCCCCGGTGGGCCGGTAGGCGTCGTCTGCCATCGGATCGGTGTTCACGGGTTCCTCCCTGGCGGACTCGGTACGTGCGGACTCTGTGGGTGTCGTGATCCGCGTTTCCCGCAGGGCCGGTCCCAATCACTCCGGACGGCGGGCCGGGCGGGGCCCGCGACAGGGAGGTCCCGCGGCCGTCAGGCGGACAGCAGCCCGCGGCCGAGCCAGTCGGAGCGGTCGCGTACGCCGGGCAGGACGAAGAAGTAGCCGCCGCCGGTCGGGGAGATGTAGTCGACGAGGGGTTCGTCGATCAGCCGCGTCTGCGTGGCCTCGAACTGGCGGACGACGTCCTGCTGGTAGCAGCAGAAGACCAGGCCCATGTCGAGGTTGCCGACGTTGTCGACGCCGCGGTCGTAGTTGTAGCCGCGGCGCAGGATGCGGGAGGCGTCGGTGGCGGCGGTGCGCGGGTTGGCCAACCTGATGTGGGAGTCCAGCGGAATCGCGGTGCCCTTCGGGTCCTTGGCGTACTGGGGGACGTCGGTCTCCTGGGCGCCGTCCAGCGGGGCGCCGGTGTCCTTGCGGCGGCCGAACATCTTCTCCTGCTCGGTCAGCGACACCCGGTCCCAGAACTCCACCAGCATGCGGATGATCCGGATCACCTGGTAGCTGCCGCCGGCCGCCCAGGCGGGCTCGCCCTGCCCGTCACCCACCCACACCAGGCGGTTCATGTCGCGGGCGGAGCCGACGTCCGGGTTGGCGATGCCGTCCTTGAAGCCGAGCAGGTTGCGCGCGGTGCCGGTGGGGCGCGGTCCGCTCTGGAAGCCGTCGACGCGCCACTTGACCTGGAGGGCGCCCCGGGTGTGCCGGGCGATGTCGCGCAGTGCGTGCAGCACCGTGTCCTGACGGTCGGCGCAGATCTGCAGGGACAGGTCGCCGTGGCACTCGGCGGGGTCCAGGTGGTCGTTGGGGAACGTCCGCATGGCGGTGAGCCGGCGCGGTGTCGCCTTGGCCAGTCCGTAGCGGTCGTCGAAGAGGGAGGCGCCGACGCCGACGGTGACGGTGAGGGCGTCGGCGGGTACCTCGGGGCCGAGGATGCCGCTGTCGGAGGGCGGGGCGCCGACGCCCAGGTCGGCGGGGGTGCCGCCGGCGGTGAGGAAGCGGGCCCGCTCGGTGATGGTCCGGAGCAGTCCGGCGAGTTCCTCGCGGTTCTCGGCGATGACGTCGAAGGAGACGAAGGCGGCGGCCGCGGGGGCGGGCGTGAGGACGCCCGCCTGGTGGACGCCGTGGAAGGGGACCGCCGTTCCGCCGGGGCCGTCGGCGGCGTGCGCCTGGCCGGTGCCGTTCCGGGCGAGGGTGAGGCCGCCTCCGGCCAGGACCGCTCCGGCGGCACCGGCACCCAGGGCCGTCTTGACGAAGGCGCGGCGCCCGTGGCCGGCGGGGCAGCCGTCCCGGGGTGCGGACGTTTCGGCGGACGGCATGGAGCGGGTCCCTTCGGTGCGTACGGTCTCGGGTGTATCGGTGGCGGACATGTCGGTCGCCGGCGTGTCGGTCCCGGGCGCCTTGGTCTTGGGGGCCGCGATCCCGGGCGTGTCGGTCCCTGGCATGGCGCCCTGGGGCGCGGTCTCGGGCATCGCGGGTGTCTCCGGCGGCCCGGGTGGCTCCGGCGTTCCGGCGTGCGGTGCGGTCATCAGGCGGACTTCCGGATCTCCAGCAGGTCCGGTACGGGGGCGAGGTCCTCCAGGAGCTGTCCGGTGGCCCCGTCGAGACGGGCCCGGGTGAGCGCGTCGAGCCGGTTCACGGGGGTCCAGGCGTTCCCGTGGTGGGCGGCGTCGAGCAGCCCCCGCAGCCGGGCGGTGTCCGCGTCGACGGTGGGCAGCAGGTGCGGGGCGCGGGAGGTGAGCAGCGGGGCGAGCACGGTGAGCAGTTCCTGGGTGCCGGCGAGGTTGGCGTCGGCGGTGGCCAGCTCGGTGCCGCTGCCCTGGTCGGCCTGGCCGGTGAGCTCGAACTGGAGGGTGTTCTCCAGGATCTCGTGGGCGCGCAGCGGCAGGTCGCCCGGGTCGAACGCCTGCGTGGGGAAGGCCTTGCGCAGGCCGGCGGCGTCGTCGGCGAGCTGCCGGACGGGGGCCTTCAGCCGGTCCGCGCTCTGGCCGTGCCACAGGCCGTACTCGATGCGGTGGAAACCGGTGAAGTCCTTGTCGTCCACTCCGCCGGGCAGCCCGTCGGGCCGTCCGTTGATCCTCTTGTCGAAGTCCTCGAAGGTGCCGTAGGCGGCGCCGAGCGAGGAATAGGTGCGGTGGGCGGTCAGCCAGTCGGTGCGGGCCGCGGCGAGGTCACCGCCCTGGATGTCGGCGTCGAGCCGGCCGGTCTGGGCGACGAGCGTGGTCAGGCCGCGTTCGACGTATTGCTGGTACTCCTTGAGCGGGGTGGCGAGGTCCTGCTCGGACACCGGGACGACCGCCGTGGCACCCGCCCCGCCGCCGACCCGGACGGTCCTGGAGGTGACGGCCGTGCCGCCAGTGGGCACGCAGCGCCAGGCGTAGCCGCCGCCCGCGACGGTGGCGACCAGGTCGCGGGTGGTACCGGGGGCCAGGCCCTCGATCTCGCCGTAGACCGCGTTGGTGGCCGGGTCGATCAGGTACACCTCGGACGTCTTGGACCCGGTGTTCCGCATCCGGAACGTCTGCCGTCCCGGCCTGGGCGCGGTGAAGCCCTTGCCGCACTCGGTCTCCGAGACGGCGACGGTCTGGGCCCCGGCGGGCTTGGGCCGTCCGAGGGCGACCACGAGCCCGGCGACGACCGCGGGCACCGCGACGACGGCGACGGGCACGACCCAGGCGGGACGCGTCCGGCCGGACGCCCCGCTCCGGGAGGCGGCGGGCGTGCCGGCTTCGGACGTCGTCGCGCCGGGCGGTGCGGTGGCGGGTGCCGGCTTCGTGGTGCGTACGCCGCGGACGAACAGGGTCATCACCACGGCGAGGTAGCCGGCGTAGCCGATGACCTGGAGCCAGGTCATCGTCGGGGTGAGGTTGAGGACGCCCTGGACGAGGGTGCTGTACCAGGCGCCCGCGTCGACGGAGCCGCCGAGGTCGACGGCGTACGCCGCCCTGCCCGGGAGGACTCCGCCCTCCTGGAGGTCGCGCAGGCCGTAGCCGAGGACGCCGGCCGCGATCACGATCAGTACGACGCCGGTGGCGGTGAAGAACTTGGTGAGGTTGATCTTCAGCACCCGCCGGTACAGGCCCCAGCACAGGCCGGCCGCCAGGACCAGGCCGATCCCGGCGCCCGTCAGCGGTCCCACGGACTCGCCGGCCGCACGGGCGGTGGTCCACAGGAACAGGGCCGTCTCCAGGCCCTCGCGGCCCACCGCGAGGAACGAGGTGAGGATCAGTACGCCCGCGCCCATGCCGAGCGCGCCGGTCACCTTCTCCTTGATCTCACCGGAGAGGCCGCGGGCCGAGCGGCGCATCCAGAACACCATGGCGGTGACGAACGCGACGGCCACGACGCTGAGGGCGCCGCCGAACGCCTCCTGCGCGGTCGCGGACAGCGAGGCGGCCGTGAAGGTGAGCACCGCGCCGAAGCTCATCGCGAGCGCGATGGCCGCGAGGACGCCGGTCCACACCTGCGGCAGCCTGGACCTGGCTCCGGCCCTCACCAGGGTGGCGACCAGGATGGAGACGATCAGTCCGCCTTCGAGTCCCTCTCGCAGTCCGATCAGGAAACTCGGAAACGCGTCGTCCCACATGCCGTACGGTCCTATCTGGCACACCGCCCCGGCCGCTCCGGGGCCGGGTTAGCGAAGGCATGCCTAACTTCGTGATCCATCATGACGACAGGCGTGTGGTCGACTGGTCATGAGGTGGCAATAGAGCGGTAAAGATCGACATGCGCACGGGAGTCCTCGGTCACAGCGGCCCACACCTCACCCGTTCGAGCGATCACAGGAACCCTCCGGGAGCCTTTATCGTCTACAGTGACGTAGACGGTCTACAGATTTGTAGTCACCTGAAGAACGCGAACGCAGAACAACGAGAACACAGAACAACGAGAACGAAGAACAAGGAGGCGCGCGGATGATCCTCGCCCTGTCGGGCTCGTCCATCGACGGCTCCCTGTACCTGGACGTGGTGGACCTGGCCCGCCGCTCCCCCGCGTGGTGGGACGACATGGTGACGGCGTGGTCGGCCTACGGCCTGGCCGTGTTCGCCGTGCTGATGGCGGCGGCCTGGTGGCGCTCGCGCCGGGTGGGCGCCCGGGCGGCGGTCGCGGCCCTGGCGGTGCCGCTCGTCGTGGTCCTCGCCTACGCCGTCAACTCGCTGGTGAAGCTGCTCGTGCACGAGATACGCCCGTGCCGCACGCTGCACGTGGTCACCCTGGAGGCATGTCCGGCCCGCACCGACTGGTCCTTCCCCAGCAACCACGCGGCGATCGCCGCCGCGGCCGCGGTGGCGCTGTTCCTGGTCTCGCGCCGGCTCGGCGCGGTCGCCTGCGTGGCCGCCGTCGCGATGGCCGCCTCCCGGGTCTGGGTCGGCGCCCACTACCCGCACGACGTGGCGGCCGGGCTCCTGACCGGCGCCCTGGTGGCCTACGTGGTGATGAAGGCGCTGCTGCGAAGGCCGGGGATACTCGCCCGGCGCCTGGCCGCGACCAGGCTGCGGCCGTTGCTGGTGTCATGAGTCGCCGGGGCGCCGCCGGCCTCGCGGACGGCGTGGGGCTCGGCGCCTGGGCCGCGTTCGCCGTGCTCGGCCTGGTCGTCGTCGGCCACGGCAGTCCCCTGTCCGTGGACGGCACGCTGCTCTCCTGGTCCCTGGGGCACCGCCCGGCGGTGGCGGTGGCCCGTGGGCTCACCGCCACGGGGACGGGTGTCGTCCCGTACGTGCTCGTCGTGCTGGCCGGGCTCGCCGTCGGCCGCACGGTCCGGCAGCGTGCGACGGCGGCCGCTCTCGGACTCGGCTGCCTGGTGGCGGGGCAGGCCGTGCGGTACGGCGTGATGGAGCTGGTGGCCCGGCCGCGTCCACCGCGGCAGGACTGGGCGGCCCACGCCTCGGGCTGGTCGTTCCCGTCCGGGCACACCACCACCTCGGCGCTGACCGCCGGGCTGGTGATCCTGGCGGTGACATTGCGCGCTCCGCGCGGCCGTACGGCGGGCTGCCTCGTCGTCGGCTGCTGGGGCGCGCTGGTGGGGCTGACCCGGGTGTACCTCGGGGTCCACTGGTTCACCGACGTGATCGGCGGCTGGCTGCTCGCCGCGGGCTGGCTCGGACTGTGCCTGGGAGCGGCGGCCCGATGGCTGCCCGCCGGTTTCACGTCCGGCCTGACGAGGAGAGCCGAAGGTCCGGCGGACGAGCACGCAGGCGGGGGCCCTGGGGATGAAGGACGATCACACCCCGCCTGACACCCGGCCTCAGGGACCGGTGTCCTCGCGCACCCGAGGAGCGACGTACAGGCGCAGGTCGCCGTGGCGATGGGAGGGCCAGGCGCGGGCGTACGCCGGTGGGGTGCCGTCGGCGGTGGTGAGGACGGCGACCGGCAGGCGCCGGGCGGCCTGCTCGATGGCCGCCGGGGTGCTGTTGGTGTTGGGGCCCGAGGTCGAGGCGGAGCCGCAGCCGGTGTAGAAGGCGATCGGAATGGCCTCCTCACCGGTGAGGAGACAGGGCGGTCGCACGCCGAGGCCGTGCAGCGTGGCGGCGGTGCCGGACCAGACGCGGCGGTCGGCGGTGGTGCGGTGGACGGTGTGGGCGAGGACGGCGAACTGCACGGCCAGGTGGCCGGCGAGGCCGAGGGCGACCAGTGACACGGCCAGGCGCCGCCATCCGCCGTCCGGCGCCCTGACGAGGTGGACGAGTGCGGCGGCGGCCGGGAGCGCGAGCAGGGCGTAGGCGGGCAGCAGGAAGCGGGGGGCCGCGTATCCGATCAGGAACAGGTAGGGGAAGGCGGCCGTGGCGGCGCAGGCCAGCGCGATCAGCGTGGGCGGGGTCCGCCGGGCGCGTATCGCGAGGACGAGGCCCAGCAGGGCGAGCAGCGGCAGGACGTACCACCAGGCGGTGACGGCCGGGTTCGGCTGGGCCCCGGTGCACGGCCGGCACAGCGCGCGCCCGCCCAGGCTGCGCAGTTGGTCGGCCACCGCGAAGTGCCAGTCCAGGCCGCCCTGTATGGCGGAGCCGTCGGAGAGCCGCCGGAACAGGCCGCCGTAGCTGACGAACGCCTCGATCACCCATTCGGCGGACCCGGCGGCCAGCCCGCCGAGCAGTACGGCGAGCGGCTTCCCGTGCCGCTCCAGCAGGGCGAGCACGAGCAGGGGCAGGACCGCCCAGACGGCGTCCATGGGACGCATCAGCGCCATGAGAGCGGCGCCGCCCGCCAGGCCCCACAGTGCGGCGCGGTCCCGCGGGTCGGTCCTGGCGCGCACGAAGCAGCCCGCGCAGGCGAGGGCGCCGATGGCGACCCAGTAGTTCGGCATGGCCTGCGGACCGTAGAACAGCGTCACCCAGAGGGAGGCGAACAGGGCGCCGGCCAGGGCCAGGACGCCGGAGCCGAACATGTGCCGCCACACGCGCAACGCCAAGTACAGGGCGAGCCCGGAGAGTACGGCGAGGTAGACGCGCAGCAGCACGGTGGAGGACGACCAGGAGGCGACCGGCGCGACGAGCAGCGAGACGCCGCGGGCGCGCGGGGCGCTGAAGTAGGCGGCCGGTGCGTGGGCGCTGACCTGGCTGACGTAGATGGACTCGTCCCAGCCGAGGCCCATGGCGGGGCGGACCAGGAGGAGTTGGGCGAGGGTGAAGGCGGCGGCCACGGCCGCCACGAGCGTGTCGCCGCGGGCCCGGCGGACGCGGACCGGGCCGGGTCTCGGCCCGGCTCGGCGTATCCCGGCGGGTATGGCGTGCGTACTGTCGGCCATCTCCATCCCTCATCCCCGTACCGCGGGGTTTCGGACTCCCCGCGGTACCGCGCCGCGGCGCGGAACCAGGTAAGCAGGAACCAGGTAGGACGTCGGAGAAACAAGTAGGACAACGGGAGAACGGGAGAACGGGGGACGACATCGGCGAAACAGGCATGACATCAGGGAAATCAGGGACAAACTAACCCGCGCCGCGCCCACGCGCCGTGCGGGGCGCCGCCGGGCGCCTGAACCCCCTACGCGCTGTAAGGTTGAGGGCATGGCTGGAAGAGGGCCTCATGGCAGGGTGGAACGGCGCAGTTCGGGCGAGTTGGAGAGCGAGGTCCTCGCGGCCCTGTGGTCCACGGACCACCCGCTCACCCCGGCCGAGATCCAGCTGGAGATCGGCGGAGGCCTGGCCTACAACACCGTGCACACCATCCTCAAGCGCCTGTACGACAAGGGCCTCGTGCGGCGCGAGGTGGACGGGCGGCGGGGCGCCTACCGGCCGGCCAAGAACGCGGCCGAACTGACCGCCCAGGCGATGCACGACGCCCTGGACCGCGGCCCCGATCCGATCGCCGCCCTCCAGCAGTTCGTGACCGGGCTGAGCCCCGAGGAGGAGCGGGCCCTGCGCGAGTTGCTCACCGGAGGAGCCGCGTGACGGTCGACGTCTACACCCCGCTGGCGCTGTCCGTGCTGCTCGCCGCGATCAGTCCGGTTGTCGGCCGACGGGTGGCTCCCGCTCTCGCGGCGCCCGTGCTGACGGCCGCCGCCGCGGTGTCGGCCGCCGCCACCGTCTGGTCCCTCGTCCTGCTGGCCGCCACCCTCCTCGACGATGCCCCGCCGGTCGTCGCCGAGGCCCGGGCGGCCGGCCACCCGATCGCGGAGCCGGTGCCCGAGGTGATCGGGATCGCCGCCTGCCCGGCCCTCGCGCTGATCGCCCACCGGCTGTGGCGGGCCGTCCGCGCCGAGTACACCACGCGCCGCGCACTGCGGCGGCTGTGCGCGGGGCAGCCCGGGGACTCCGAACTCGTCGTCGCCGCCTCACCCGTGCCGCGGGCGTTCGCCGTTCCCGGCTCACCGGGCCGGATCCTGGTCACCGCGGGGATGCTCCGCGCGCTGGAACCCGCCGAACGCCGGGTGCTGCTCGCCCACGAACGCGCCCATCTGGCGCACCGGCACGCGTTCCTGGTGACCGCGGCCTCACTGGCCTTCGCGGCCAACCCGCTGCTCGGGCCGGTGCGCGACCAGGTGGCCTTCCTCGTCGAGCGCTGGGCGGACGAGCGGGCCGCCGCGGCGGTCGGCGACCGCGCCACCACCGCCCGCGCGCTCGCCCGCGCGGCGCTCACGGCCGGGCGGGCGCAGCCCTCGTGCGGGCTGGGCTTCACCGACCGCGCCGTCACCCGGCGTATCGCCGCCCTCCAGTCCGCCCCGCCGCCGCACCTGCGTTCCGTCGCGGCGGCCGTCCTCGCCCTCGGCGCACTGCCCGCCCTGGGCGCCGCCGACGCCACGGGCGACCTGCTGCGCCTGCTGGCGCACATCGTGCCGTAGCCCGACGCCGTTCGATGGGCCGGCGGCGCTCCCCGGGCCGACTGTTTCCGTGGACCGGCCCTATCCGCGGCCCGACGGTTTCCACGGACCAACGGTTTCCGACGGACCGGCGGGGTCGTGGGCCCGCAGCATCCGTACGGCGGGCGGCGCAGGCGTCAGCTGGGCGTGTTCGGCCTGCGGTGCAGGGGCTGTTCCGGGGCCGGCAGGTGCTTGGGCGGCGGCACGGGGCGGGCCGTGGCGGCGCCCGGCCGGAGCGTGACCGGGGACCCGTGGTGACGGATCGTCATGGTCGGCCCGTCGAGCAGCGAGTACGTGGCGCTCTGCTGGGTGACCTCCACGCGCAGCCGGCGGCCGCGGAACTGGACGGAGAAGGCGAGGCGGCTGAACTTCTCCGGCAGCCGCGGCGAGAACCACAGTTCCTCACCTTCCCTGCGGGTGCCGCCGAACCCGGCCACCAGCGCCAGCCAGGTGCCGGCCAGGGAGGCGATGTGCAGCCCGTCGCGGGTGTTGTGCTCCAGGTCCTCCAGGTCCATGAGGGCGGCCTCGGCCGCGTAGTCGTAGGCCAGGCGCAGATGGCCCGCACGCGCGGCGATGACGGCCTGTACACAGGCCGACAGTGAGGAGTCCCGGACGGTCAGCGGCTCGTAGTAGGCGAAGTTGCGGGCGAGGTGCTCCTCGTCGAACTCGCTGCCGCAGGTGTACATCGCGAGGACCAGGTCGGCCTGCTTGATCACCTGCTTGCGGTACAGGTCGAAGTAGGGGAAGTGCAGCAGCAGCGGGTACTGGTCGGCGCGGGTGCCCGCGAAGTCCCAGCGCTGGTAGCGGGTGAAGCCCGCGTGCTGCTCGTGCACGCCCAGCTCGGCGTTGTAGGGAAGGTTCATCGCCTCGGCCGCGTCCCGCCAGGTGGCGCTCTCCTCGTCGTCGGCGCCGAGCAGTTCCGCCTCCTTCGGATGGCGTTCGACGACGTCGGCCGCGGCCAGCAGGTTCGCCCGGGCCATCAGGTTGGTGTACGTGTTGTCGTCGGCGATCGCGCTGTACTCGTCGGGGCCGGTGACGCCGTCGATGTGGAAGGTGCCGTGGTGGTCGTGGTGGCCCAGCGAGCGCCACAGCCGGGCCGTCTCCACCAGCAGTTCGACTCCGGTGTCGCGTTCGAAGTCCTCGTCGCCCGTCGACGCGACGTAGCGCACCACGGCGTGCGCGATGGCGGCGTTCACGTGGAAGGCCGCGGTGCCGGCGGGCCAGTACGCCGACCCCTCCTGACCCTCGATGGTCCGCCAGGGGAACGCGGCGCCTCGCAGGCCCAGTTGGGCGGCGCGCTCCCGGGCGGCGGGCAGGGTGCTCTGCCGCCAGCGCAGCGCCTCGGTCACGGCGCCGGGCGAGGAGTAGGTCAGCACGGGGAGCACGAACATCTCGGTGTCCCAGAAGGCGTGACCGTCGTACCCGGAGCCGGTCAGTCCCTTGGCCGCGATCGCCCGTTCCTCGGCGCGGGCGCCGGCCTGGAGGACGTGGAAGAGGGCGAAGCGGACGGCCTGCTGGATCTCCTCGTCGCCGTCCACCTCGACGTCGGCACGGGACCAGAAGTCGTCGAGGTACGCCCGCTGTTCCTCGACCAGGCCTTTCCAGCCGCCGTGCGCGGCGGCCGCCAGGGCCGCGTCGACCTGGTCGCTCATCGCCGGCAGGGAGCGGGCACCGGACCAGCCGTGCGCGACGAACTTCTCCACCCGCAGCCGCTCTCCCGGCTGGAGGACGGAGGTGACGGTCAGCCGGGCCAGATGGGGATGGCTCTCGCTGTCGGCCGTGGTGTGCTCGGGTCCGGAGACGGTGTGGTCGGCGGCCACGGCCACCCGCAGGCCGCTGTGCCGGGTGCAGTGGACCAGCCGCAGCCGCTTGCCGGAGGCGAAGTCGTCCTCCGGCTCCAGCGGGGACTCCAGGGCCATCGCCGCCCGCGGGTCGCCGTTGGACTGCGGCATCTGCTCGTTGGCCACCAGCTCCGACTGGATGACCACGCGGGCCTGTGAGTCGACGGGCTCCACCTCGTAGGCGACCGCGGCGATCGACCGCTGGGTGAGGGAGACCAGCCGGGTGGAGCGCACCCGGATCGTCGTACCGGCCGGGGAGATCCACTCGCAGGTCCGCTCCATCACCCCGCGGCGCAGGTCGACGGTGCGCTCGTGCGAGACCAGCCGCCCGTAGCGCAGGTCGAACGGCTCGTCGTCGACGAGCAGCCGCAGCACCTTGCCGTTGGTGATGTTGATGAGCGTCTGGCCCGACTCGGGGTAGCCGTAGCCGGCCTCCGCGTACGGCAGCGGGTGCACCTCGTACACGCCGTTGAGGTAGGAGCCGGGCAGTCCGTGCGGTTCGCCCTCGTCGAGGTTGCCGCGCCAGCCGATGTGCCCGTTGGACAGCGCGAAGACGGACTCGCTCTGGGCGAGGACGTCGAGGCTGAGTTCCGTCTCGCGCACGGTCCACGGCTCGACGGCGTACGAACGGTGGGTGATCACGCGGTTCCTCCTCCCACGCCGAGAAGTTCGGCGAGGTCCTTGACGACCACGTCGGCGCCGTGCGCGTACAGCGCGTCGCGCTGGCCCACGCGGTCGACGCCGACGACGTATCCGAAGCGGCCCGAGCGGCCCGCCTCCATGCCGGCCAGCGCGTCCTCGAAGACGGCGGCCCGCCCGGCGTCGACGCCCAGGTCGCGGGCGGCGGCCAGGAAGGTGTCGGGGTGGGGCTTGCCGGGCAGACCGCGTTCGCGGGCGACCACTCCGTCGACACGGACGTCGAAGAGGCGTTCGGCGTCGATGGAGCGCAGGACGTCCCGGGTGTTGGCGCTGGAGGAGACGATCGCGGTCCGCAGGCCCTTGGCCCGGACGGCCCCGATGTAGCGCAGGGTGCCCTCGTACGCCTCCACACCCTCGGTACGGATCTTCTCCAGTACGAGTTCGTTCTTGCGGTTGCCGATCCCGTTGACCGTCTGAGCGTCCGGCGGGTCGTCGGGGGCGCCCTCGGGCAGTTCGATGCCGCGTGAGGCGAGGAAGGTGCGGACCCCGTCGGCGCGGGGGCGGCCGTCGACGTACTCGTCGTAGTCGGCGACCGGGTCGAAGGGCCGGAAGCCGGCGCCGTCCCGCTCGCGCAGGAAGGCGTCGAACGTCTCCTTCCAGGCGGCCGCGTGCACCACGGCCGTCTTGGTGACCACCCCGTCGAGGTCGAAGAGGCAGACGGTGATGTCTTCGGGCAGACCGAGCTCTGTCATACAGGCACCTTTCCCCGCATTGCGGCTTTGAGAGGGTGTCGAGTGCCACATCCGGCCCATGTTCTGCCCATCCGTCCCCGCCGGTCGGGTGACACACTGTGCCGTGTGCCGCTGACCTTTGACGACCTCCTGGCCCGCGCCCGGGCCCTGCCCCGTGCCGGACACCGCGCGGTCCTCGGGGTCGCGGGCAGCCCCGGCGCGGGCAAGTCGACCCTGGCCGAGCACCTGGTGCGGGCGCTGAACGCGGACGGGGACCCCTGGGTGGCGCACGTGCCCATGGACGGCTTCCACCTCGCCGACACCGAACTCGACCGGCTCGGCCGCCGCGACCGCAAGGGCGCGCCGGACACCTTCGACGCGGCCGGGTACGCGGCGCTGCTGAGCCGGTTGCGCGAGGAGACGGACGAGACGGTGTACGCGCCCGGCTTCGACCGCGTCCTGGAGCAGCCCGTCGCGGGCACCGTCCCGGTGCCGCCGTCGGCCCGGCTGGTGGTGACGGAGGGCAACTACCTGCTGCTGGACACCGGTCTGTGGGCGCGGGTGCGGCCCCGCCTGGACGAGGTGTGGTTCTGCGAGCTCGACGAGCCGGAGCGCGTACGCCGCCTGGTCGCCCGGCACGAGGAGTTCGGCAAGCCGCACCGGGAGGCGGTGGCCTGGGTGCTGGGCACCGACCAGCGCAACGCCGACCTGGTCGCGGCGACCCGGTCCCGCGCGGACCTGATCGTGCCGCCGTCGGCCCTGCCGCCGGGCAGGCGGGCGGCCTGAGCGCGGACGGTCCCGGCCGTCCGGCGAGTCCCGGTTCCGGTCGCCCGACGGGGCGGCGGGCGCGCCGTGTTGGACTATGTTGGGGCTCTGTGGGAGACAAAGGAAGCACGCCGGTGTCATCGCCGCAGCAGGCGCGCGCGCAGGCGTCCGCGATCACCTCGCGCAGGACGGCGCCCCGGGCGGAGGCCGCCCCCGCGTCCCAGCTCAGGACGATCTTCGACGGGCCTCATCTGTCTCCGGGGCAGCGCCGCATCGCGCAGTACCTGATCGAGAACATCACCGAGGCCGCGTTCCTGTCGATCACGGAGCTGGCGGACCGGGTCGGCGTCAGCCAGCCGTCGGTGACGCGGTTCGCGGCGGCGGTCGGCTTCAGCGGCTATCCCGCGCTGCGCGAGAGGCTCCAGTCCATCGCGCTGCGGACCCTGGCGGGCGGGCCGGGCGCGGCCGAGCAGGACCGGAGCAACGAGCTCCAGGCGGCCGTCGACGCGGAGATCGGGAACCTGGAGAACCTGCGCCGCGACTTCGCCGACCCCCGTCTCGTGATCGACACCGGCCGCGCGCTGTCGCTCTCGACCCCGCTGACCGTCCTCGGCCTGCGCATCTCGGCGTCGCTCGCCGAGTACTTCGCCTACGCGGCGCGGCGCATCCATCCGGACGTGCGGCTGGTGACCCGGGGCGGCAGCGTCGCCTACGACACGCTGCTGCAGGCCCGGGAGGCCGGCGGAACCTGGGTGCTGGCCTTCTCCATGCCCCGGCACGCCCACGAGACCCTGGCCGCCGTCCGGGTGGCCCGCGACGCCGGGCTCAAGGTGGCCGTGATCACCGACCTGGCGCTCGGGCCGGTGGCCGACGAGGCCGACGTCACCTTCGCCACCGGCACCGGGCCCCGTCTGGTCTTCGACTCCTACGCCGCGCCCGGAGTGATGTGCGCGGCGCTGCTGCAGGCCATGACCGACGCCGATCCGGAACGGACCCAGGCCCGGCTGGAGGCGTACGAGCAGATCTCCGACCAGCACGATTTCTTCCTCCGGGACTGACCGGTGGGGCATGAATGTTTACATACTCCTTGCCAAGCGGACGGCATATATAAATACTGCTCACGGATCACGGCCCGGCCCACCCCCGGTACGTGCGCCACCCTGCACGGGCCCCGAGCCGCCGCCTCCCACCGGCGTCGGCACATGGGGTGCCGGGTCGGGCATCGCCTGCGCGAGCGCCCGCGGCGGCCCCGGCCCTCCCCTAGGCCGGGGCCGCTCACCTCGTCGTCCCACTCCGTCGTCGTCCCACCCCTCCACGACGCCGCACACCGGAAGCGATGCCATGACCCAGACGACCACGCGCCTCGGCCCGGACTGGCCCCGCCAGGTCAAGACCCCCGGCAGCCACGACTGGGAACGCTCCGCGGCCAAGTGGCTGCGCGAACTGGTCCCGGCGCGCTACGGCAGCTACCCCGCGCTGATCCGGCACCCCGTCCTGCTCGCCCGGCACGCGCAGATACAGGTCCAGCTGGAGGTCCGGGTGGCCCGCACCGCCCTGCAGACGGCGCGCGCCGAGCTGCCCCGGCTCGGTGTGCCCGAGGCGGTCATCGAGCACACGATCAAGCTGTACGCCGCCGAGCTGCTGCAACTCCAGCACATCGCGCGCGGCGTCCGCGTGGTGACGGAGGCGCTGGCGGAGCGCGCGGGACACCGGTGAGCCGTCCCGGCCGCGCTCGCGCGGGGCCGGGGTCCCCGGTGAATCCGGGCCGGCAATCCGGTGATCGGACCGGCCGGTATGTGCGATGCTCGACGCGTGACCAGCGAACCCGCCGTTCCCGCGGAGTCCGGTACCGCCCCTGACATGGCGGCGCTGGCCAAGGTGGTGGCCAGGCAGCGGGCCGAACTCGACCGGCTCCAGGACCAGGCGGCGACCTCGGCCGTGCTGGAGCGGGCCAAGGGCGCGCTGATGGCACTGACCGGCTGCGCGGCGGAGGCCGCGTACGAGGAACTGCTGACCCGCTCCAAGACCGCGGACCGCACCCTCATGGAAGAGTGCTGGATCACCCTCGGCACCCTGAACTCCCGCCCGACCCCGCCCGCCGCCGAGCCACCAGCGCCCGGTCCGGATGGCGCCGCACCTGCCCGGCCGAGGACCGCCGACGCCGATCCGGCCGGACCCTCGCCCGCCGTAGGCTCTCCCTCGCCCGGAGGCTCTGCGACCTCCCCCGCCCCGCCGGGGCCGTCCGACACGGACTCGGCCCCACCCGCACCCGCCTCCGCCCGACCGGGGACGGCCGAGACCGGCGCGGACGCACCCTCCTCCTCCGCACCCGAGGGCACTGCAACCTCCCCCGCCCGGCAGGGGCTCGCCGACACGGACCCGACCACACCCGCCTCCGCCCGACCGGGGCCGGCCGGGACCCCGGCGGACGCACCCTCCTCCCCATCCCCCGCACCCGCACCCGCACCCGCACCCGCACCCGCACCCGCACCCGCCGCAGGCTCTCCCCCGCCCACGGGCGCTGAGGCCCCTTCCGCTCGGTCCGGGCGCGGTGAGGCCGGGGCGGAGGTTCCGTACGGGGACGGTGGCGCGGGTGTTCTTGCCGTGTTCGGCAGGGCTCTGGTGCGTGTCGGTACCTCGCGGGATCTCGCCCGGTGTCTGCTGGAGCATCTCGCCGTGCCCGTGGGCGCCGTCGCGGTGGTGATCTACCGGAGGCTGCCCTCCGGAGGGCTGGAGCTGACCGGCCACGCCGGCGTCGACGACGCGTTCGCCGACCTGTGGCGGCACGTGCCGCCGGTCAGCGGCGTGGCCGCCCGGCACGCCCTCGACACCCGCGAGGAACTGTGGCTGGAGGACCTCGCCGAGGACAGCAAGCGGTACCTGCCGATCGTGGGTCCGGCCGGCCCGTGGCCCACCCGCGCCTGGCTGCCCGTGGTCACGGGAGACACGGCGGACGCCGTCATCGGTGTGCTCCGCGACCGCGAGGGCCCCTTCTCCCCGGAGGTCCGGGAGCTGCTGCGCGGGGTGACCCGGCTGTGCGCGAGCCGGTTGCGTGCCTTCGCCACCTCCCCGGAGCCCGCCGTGGCGGTCCCCGGGGACGGTGCTGAGGCCGTGGTCCGTGCACTGTTCGACGCGCTGCCCGGCGCCACGCTGCTGCTCACCCCGCTGCGGTCGCCGTCGGGTGAGGTCGAGGACTACCGCATAGACGCCGCGACGGCGCAGACCGTCGACGTGGTCGGCCGGGGCGGACGCGAACTGGTCGGCCGCCGGGTCCTGGAGTGCTGGCCGGCCGTCGCCCGCGAGCCGCTGTGGCAGGGGTGGCTGGAGGCGCTGAACGGCGGGGAGCCCTTCGAGGGGGAGCCGTTCGCGCGGCAGGAACTGGGCCCGGGCGGCCAGGAGCTGTCCATGTACTCGGTGCGGGCCGCCCGGCTGGGCGAGGGCCTCGTGGTCACCTGGCTGCGCCACGAGTCCTCCGACCGCCAGGAGCAGCGCCTCGCGGACATCCAGCGGCTGGGCCGCCTCGGCTGGGCCACCTGGAACCTGGTCACCCGGGAGGCGGTCTGGTCGTACCAGGTCTACGAGTTGTGCGGCCGCGCCCCCGGGGACGGCCCGGTCCGCCTGGCCGAACTGCCGGAGCTGGCCCTGCCCGAGGACGAACCCGCGCTCGCCCGGGTGGTGCGCGAACTGCTCGGCGAGGGCAAGCCGTTCGACGTGCCGTTCCGGGTCAGGACGGCGGCCGGGGTACGGCATCTGCGGCTCGTCGCCGAGGCCGTACCGGACGCGGAGGGCACCCCGGTCCAGGTGCACGGCTTCGTGCAGGACCTCACCGCGCAGCGCAGCGCCGAACTCGCCCTGGTGGAGAGCGAGCGGGCGATCCTGGCGCAGCACGGGATCCTCCAGGCCGAGCGGACGCTGGCGGGCCGGCTCCAGCACGCGCTGCTGCCGCTGCCGCGGCGGCCCGTGCGGCTGGCCGGACTCCGGGTCGACGTGGCCTATCTGCCGGCGCAGTCGGGGATCCATGTCGGCGGTGACTGGTTCAGTGCGATCGAACTGCCAGGCGGCGACGCGCTGTTCGTGATCGGCGACGTCGCCGGGCACGGCATCGACGCGGTGGCCACCATGGCACAGCTCCGTTTCACGGCCAAGGGCATGATCCTCACCGGTTCGGCGCTGACGGACGCGCTCCTCGGGCTGAACACCCTGCTGCTCCACTCCCGCGACACGCGTCGCACGGCGACCATGGTGCTGGCCCGCTACAAGCCGGCCGAGCGCCGTCTGCTGTGGGCCCAGGCGGGCCACCCGCCGCCGCTGCTGCTGCGCCGGGGCGAGCCGCGCTTCCTGGACCGTCCGCACGGTGTCCTGCTCGGCGCGACCGGAACCCCGGCGTTCGAGGAGGCGGAGTGCCGGCTGGAGCCGGGCGACCGGTTGCTGCTGTACACCGACGGCCTGGTCGAGCGGCCCGGCGAGGGCATCCAGGAGGGACTGGAGCGGCTCGCCGGGGCGGCCGCGGCGGGGCGGGGGGACCCGGCCGGTGCGCTGGGGTCGCTGCTGGCCTCGATGCTGGAGAGCGAACGCCGCGACGACGTCTGCGTCCTCGACCTGCGGGTGCCCGCGCAGCCGGCGTAGGCCGCGTCCGCTGTGCCGCCGTCGGGTTCATCCGTCGTCGGGCGTCGTACGGGATTCCAGGGCGCGGCGGGTGTCGTCGCCGTAGACGCCGGTCTCGTCGCCGCTGATGCCGTACCAGAGCTGGAAGCGGGCGACGGCCTCCCTCAGTTCGCCGTCGTAGCGGCCGCCGGTGGAGCCGTCACGGTAGACGTCCGGGATACGCCGGAGGCGTTCCTGCAGTTCGGTGACGTCCGGGCCGCTGTCGCCCTCGCGCAGGGTGCCGGGGCCGTCCGGATCGGCCGACGAGCCCGCGGTGGGGGTCGTGGCCTGTGCGGGCGGGTCCGCGGCGCTCACGGACGGCTGCGGCGGGACCGCCGCCGGGCCGGCGGCCTCGCCCCGGGCGGGCAGCAGGAGGGCGGAGCCGAAACCGAGCAGCGCGGCCGCGACGACGGCGACCGCGACGGCGGCCCAGCGCAGTGAGCGCCCCGCTCCGGCCGGCTCCCGGTCCGGCAGGCGGCGGGGCGCGGGGATCCCGGCGGGTGCGGCCGGGAGTTCCTCGGTCGCCGGGTCCTCAGCGGGTCCGTCGGCGGTGTCCCGCTGGTACTCCCTGAACTCCCGCATGAGGTCGGCGAGGGCGTCGGTCCGTCTGGGCCGGATGACGCGTACCGGCTCCAGGGGCTCCCCGCCGTGCGGCTGTCCGTGTCCGGGCGGTGTCGACACACTGCACTCCTCACGCTCTGCGTCCGGGCCCATCCCGAGGAGTGATACGCGGCCGCCGCCCGGCCGGTTCAGCGCCGCTCGCGGCGGGGCGCGCGGCGGCTCATCCGGTGGCGGCGAGGAAGCGGTGCAGGGACGACTTCATCGCGGCGACGAAGGCCTCGCGGCGTGTGTCGTCGACGGCGTCCAGGGACAAGTAGGGGTTGAGGTCCTCCAGTTCGACCAGGAGCAGTTCGCCGCTCGGGGCGCGGCAGGCGTCGACCCGCTGGATGCCGTGGGCGAGGGGGTTCCATTCGACGAAGTCCTGGGCGAACTCCAGGTCCTCGCGGGAGGGTTCGTAGGGACGCAGTTCCCAGCGGCGCTCCGGGTCCGGGGCGTACAGGGCGTACTGGAAGTCGTGGTCGACGAAGTAGAACGAGACCTCGTAGGCGAACTCGACGCGCGGCTGGACGAGGAGGCTGCCGTCGGCGAGGCCGGGCAGTTCCCCGGCGGTGACGGTGCGCAGGCCTATGGAGTCGGCGCCCAGCTTGGGCTTGACCACGTAGTGGTCGGCGGCGGGGAGCCGGTGCAGGTCCTCGGGGCGGTCGACGGTGGGGATGACCGGGCGTCCGGCGGCGCTGAGGTCGAGGAGGTACTGCTTGCCGGCCATGTCCGCGCGGCCGGTGAGCGGGTTGTAGACGGGTGTCTTCCGGTCCAGTGCCCGGGTCCGGAAGTCGTCGTAGGCCGCCCGGTACTCCAGGACGGGTCCGCTGTTGCGGACGACGACGGCATCGAAGGCGTCCATCAGAGCGGCGGCGTCCCGGGGGTTGCACAGGGCGAGGTCGAAGTCTTCGCGCAGGCGGGAGGTGAGCCGGATGTCCTCGTCGCAGTAGCGGCGTCCGCGGGCCGGGTACGCCAGGTCGGTGACGTAGAGCAGACGGGAGCGGGCGGGCGGCATGGGCGTCTCCTGGTACGAGGTGTCCGGTGGGACGGACGAGGAGCGGGCGAGGGTGGGGAAAGGTTACTGCGCGGACCGCCCGTTGCCTCCTGTTGCACTCGGTTCCCTCGTCAGGCTGCACCGAGTGCCATCTGTGCCCGTCCGGGTGCTACGTTCCCGTTCATGAGCTCCAGCACTGCCGCGTCCCGCCGCGGTGAGAAAGCGCGACGGGCGGCCGGGCGGACGCCCATGCGGGACGCCCTCGTGGCGGCGGCGTTCCGGCTGTTCCTGGAGCGCGGCTACGAACAGACCACCGTCGACGACATCGTGGCGCTCGCCGGGGTCGGACGGCGGTCCTTCTTCCGCTACTTCCCCTCCAAGGAGGACGTGGTCTTCCCCGACCACGAGCGGTATCTGGCCGACATGACGGCCTTCCTGGCCGCCGGCGGCGAGGAGGACGAGCCCGTGCGGCGGGCCTGCGACGCGGCCCGGCTGGTCCTGCGGATGTACGCGGAGGACCCGGTGTTCTCCGTCCAGCGCTACCGGATCACCAAGCGCGTACCGGGGCTGCGCGCCTACGAGTTGTCGGTGGTGTGGCGCTACGAGCGCGCCCTCGCCGGTTATCTGCGGGCCCGGTTCGCGGGGCGGCGGGACGGGACCCTGCGGGCGGACGTGATCGCTGCGGCCGTGGTGGCGGCGCACAACAACGCCCTGCGCTCATGGCTGCGTTCGGACGGCCTCGGCGACGCGGGCGCCGCGGTGGACCACGCCCTCAACCATGTGCAGGCCGCCTTCCGCGACCCGGCCGCCCCCCGCGCCGGACGGCGGCCCGCGGCGGCGCGGGACGACGTGGTCGTCGTGGTCGCACGGCGCGGAGCGCCCCTGTGGCAGGTGGTGCGGGAGGTCGAGACGGCGCTCGCGGAGGGCCGTCCGCCCGGGAGTTGAGGGCAATCGAGGGTACGCAGTGCATTTACGAGTGACACCCAGTGCCATACGCTGTGGCCGTGCACGGTGGCGCGACCCACCGCGCACGTGCGTGCCCGGGTGCGCCGCGCACGCGGGATTCCGGCCCAGCGCAGGGAGTTGACCAGCGTGTACTACCTCTCAGGAAACACCGTTCCCCGGGCGGCCGGCACCACGACCGGCCTTCTCGCGCCCGCGGCCCGCGACACGCAGGCCCTGTACTTCCAGCGCTGCGCGTGGTGCGGCACGGCCGTGTACCACCGGCTGCTGTGCCCGGTCTGCCGGGGCAGCGATCTGCGCACCGAGCGCAGCGCGGGGGAGGGCACGGTCCGCCACTCCACGGTGGTGAACCGCAACTCCCCCGCCGCGCGCAATGTCTCACTGGTCGAGATGAGCGAGGGCTTCGTCGTGCGGGGCCGGGTCATGGGGCCGCCCATCGGCATCCACGGCGGGGACCGGGTACGCCTGTCCATGGCGAAGGACCCGGTGCGCGGCGAGCCGGTGTTCCAACTGGTCGACGAGCCCTACGGCACCTGGAAGTGACGGACGGCGTCCGGAAGTGACCGGCGGCATCCGGCGCTGACGGACGGTATCTGAAAGTGACCCGCGGTCAGCCGCTCGCGGCCTCCGAGCGATCCCGCTCCCGCGCACCGTCGGCGGCGAGGACCGGCCGGTCGTGTCCCGCGGGTCCGAGCGCCACGGCGGCGAGCGTCAGCACGGCGCAGCCGGCGTAGACGCAGCCGGGCCAGGCGAGCAGCGCCGGATAGGCGCCGGGGTGGACCTCGTGGTCCTCGGCGCCGATCAGGAAGGGCACCACGCGGGCGACGGTGACCACGGCCCACAGCCCGAGCGCGACCCGGCTGAGCGGGCGGCCGCGAAGGGGGCCGTGGGCCAGCCAGATCATGGCGGGCAGGCACCAGATCCAGTGGTGGCTCCAGGAGACGGGGCTCACCAGCAGCCCGTAGAACTCCACGGCGACCAGCACGCCGAGCGGATCGCGCCGCCGCAGGGCCGCGCGCAGGGCACCGACCAGCGCCACGGTCACCAGGGCGAGGACGGCCCAGAGCACCAGGGTTGCGGTGGCGTCCTGACCGAGCAGCCTGGCGACGGCCCCGCGCAGTGACTGGTTGCGCACCGACCAGACCGGGCCGATCCTTCCGGTGTCCGTGACGAGCGTGGACCAGTAGCGGGCGGACTCGCGCGGGGCGATGGCCCAGGCGAGCGCGGTCGCCAGGGCCGCGGTCGCCACCGCCCACGCGGCGGCCCGCCACTGCCGGGTCGCCAGCAGGTACAGACCACCGACGGCCGGGGTCAACTTCACCGCCGCCGCCAGGCCCACGCCCGCCCCCCTGCCCGGCGCGGCGCGCGGCACGGCGAGACCCCACAGGACCACGGCACCGAGCAGCAGGTTGACCTGCCCCTGATCGAGGGTGTGGCGCACGGGTTCCAGCCACAGCCCGGCGGCGGCCCAGAGCAGGGCCTGCCGCCGGCTCCGGACGCCCGGACGCGGGCCCAGCAGCCGCACCGCGCACACGGCGAGCACGACCAGGGCCGCCACCGACAGCGCCTGCCAGAGCGCGACCAGCGCCGCCCAGGGAAGCCGCGACAGCGGCAGGAACACCAGTGCGGCGAAGGGCGGGTAGGTGAACGGCAACCGCGGGATGGGCGGCGTGGTGTGCAGCGCGTAGTCGTACAGGCCGCCGGAGAGCACGTGCGGGGCGGCCTCGCGGTAGACGCGCAGGTCCAGCGGATGCGTCGGGTGGGTGACGACGGCGGCGACGTGCACCGCGACGGAGACGGCCAGGCACCAGCCGGCATGGCGGGTGAGCCACTGGCCGATCCCCCGGCCCCTGACCCGGACCCCTTGGCTCCTGGCCCAGATCCCCTTCACCGCACCAGCCCCGTCGTCTCGCTGCGCCCCGCACACCCGGGCCGTTCGTCCGGTTCGACCCGGCATGACCCGAACGGCAGACGTTAGTGCAGCGGGTACCGCGTACGGCGGCTGCCACGCGGTCAGAGGGTGACGCGGATTCCGACGGTTCCCCCGAGGCCGCGGCGCAGTCTGCTGCCCAGCAGGGTGAGGCGGCCGAGCAGCCCGTACTTGCGTGCGATCAGGCCCCGGTAGCGGGCGGTGGTGGCCGCGTCGCAGATCTCCGCCCGCGCCTCCACCTGGTCCCCGGTCGGGTGCCCGCGCAGGTCGCAGGGGCCGACGAGGACCTCGGCGCGGTTGCGGATCCGCTTGACCTTCCAGGAGTCGGCGGCCGTCCATACGCCGAGCGCGTCGCCGTCGCGCACCACCCAGACGGGTGTGGCGACCGGGGTGCCGTTCCCTCGGTAGCTGGTGACAAGCAGGTACTTCCCCGCTCCGAGCCGCTCCGCCAGGGTGTCGTCCATGCGCCGCAGTCTAAAACCCCTCGTTCGGGCGGGCGTGGCGGTGGGAGACTCGGGCTGTGTTCCGGGACGACGAGGACGGGGGCGGGCGGATGGCGCGGGGCGGGGTACGGGAGATCGCCTGCGACGAGTCGGGGTCGGACGGCGAGAACCTGACCGACGGCAACACCGACGTCTTCGCGCACGCCAGTGTGCTGCTCCCGGTGGAGTCCGCCGCCGGGTGCGTGCAGGAGATACGGCACCGGATCCGTTCGCCCGCGGAGGAGTACAAGGCCAACCACCTGCTGCGGGAGAAGCACCGCGCGGTGCTGGAGTGGGTGCTCTCCCCCGCGGGACCGCTCCACGGACACGCCCGCGTCGACCTCACCGAGAAGGCGTTCTTCGTGGTGGACCGGGCACTGGACCTGCTGCTCGGGGACACGGCCGGGGCGAACGCCCTGTACGGGGCGGGGCGGGAGGCCCTCGGCGAGGACGGCTGGCGGCGGTTCCTGCGGGCGGCCAACCGGCTGCTGCGGGCCAGGAGCGACGCGGATCCCGCGGACCCGGTGGACGGCTTCTACGCCGCCGTCGAGGGGCTGCGGCGGGCGGCGGCGTGGGAGGCTTCCGAACCGGCCGCGGTGGTCCTGGAGCGGCTGGCGGGCAGCCGTGAGCGCGCCGAGGCCTACCGGGCCCGGGTCGCCGCGGGACCGCCCCTGATCCCCGCGGTCAACCCGCTGCTGCCCGCGATCGTAAGGACGGCCGCGCTGTGGAGCGCGCCGGGCATGGCCGTGCGGCTCGTGCACGACCGGCAGAACATGCTCACCCCCGACCGTATCGACTGGCTCCTGCGGACGGCCCGGCAGCAGGGGGTGGCCCTGGACGGCGTGGAACTCGTCCACTCACGGCTCGATCCTCGGGTGCAGCTCGCCGACTTCCTCGCCGGCGTCGCCCGCAAGATCGCCTCCGACGAGCTGAACGGGTACGGCGACCCGGTGCTCACCGCGCTGCTGCGCCCCTACGTCGGTGCGGCCTCCGTCTGGGGGGACGCCCCGAGCTGGGTCCCCCTCGGCCCGCTCCCGGACGGCCCCGGCCGGGAAGCGAGGGCCGGCTCGTGGGCGCGGCTGCCCTGTTGAGCGGGCCCGCCCGAGGAAGATCACCCGGGCGCTGAACACGGCCGCGCCGCGCCGCGTATGAAGGAAGGGCGCTCAACGACCGTAGCGCTCCGCGGTGTTGAGGCCGCGCGTTCGGGTTCGGGAGCCATGCATGGGGCACGCACGACGACGGGTCGTCCGGCGGGTGACACGGCTGACGGCCGTCGCGGGACTCCTCCTGGGAGGAGCGATGGTCGCGCAGGCGGCGATGGCGAGCGAGCCTCCCGCCGCGGCGCGTGGCACCACGGGGCCGGCCGACACGCCCGGCACGTCCGGCGCCGCCCTGGTGGGCCGGCTGGGCGCCTCCCGCACGGCGGGAAGCTGGATCGGCCCCGACGGGCGTCCGGTGGTCGCCGTGACCGACGAGCGGGCGGCGGCGGAGGTACGGCGGGCGGGCGCCGAGGCGAAGATGGTCCGGCACAGCATGAACGAGCTGGAGGCGGCCACCGCGACGCTGCGCGCGGCGCCCCGGGTGACGGGTACGGCCTGGGTGATGGACTACCGCGCCAACCAGGTGACGGTCGAGGGCGACAGCACGGTCTCCGCAGCCGACTGGGCCCGGATGACCGAGGTCACGAGCAGGATCGGCGGCTTTGTGCGCATGGAGCGCACCAAAGGCACCTTCACCACCCGTCTCAACGGGGCGCAGCCCATCCTGTCGACCGGCGGGCGCTGCTCGGCGGGTTTCAACGTGACCGACGGGCGGAGTGACTACATCCTCACCGCGGGCCACTGCGGGCCCAACGGTTCCATCTGGTTCGCCGACGGCCAGAGTGATCAGCAGCTCGGCAGGACGGTCGCCGGTTCCTTCCCCGGCGGCGACTTCTCGCTGGTGCGGTACGACTCCGGCAGCGCGGGTCCGGGCGCCGACGTGGTGGCGATCGGCGGCGGCAACGGCGTACGGATCACGGGAGCGGGCGACCCGGCCGTGGGGCAGCGGGTGTTCCGCAGCGGCAGCACGAGCGGGCTGCGCGACGGCGAGGTGACCGGCCTGGGCGCGACCGTGAACTACCCGGAGGGCACCGTCACCGGCCTCATCCGGACCACGGTGTGCGCGGAGCCGGGCGACAGCGGCGGTCCGCTGTTCTCCGAGGGCATCGCCCTGGGGGTGACCTCGGGCGGCAGTGGCGACTGCACGACGGGCGGCACGACGTTCTTCCAGCCGGTCACCAAGGCGCTGTCCGCGCTCGATGTGCGGCTGATCGTGTCCGGGACGCGGCAGGACGGCGGGCCGAGCGCGCAGCCGTCCGCCGCGGCAACCCACAGTGCCATCGCGCCGGGCGCGGCCTCCCCCGGCTCCTCGGCACCGGTGACCGGCATCACGGACGGGACCGCGCTGCTGTCCCGGCTCTCCGACCCGCGGAACGTCGGGCCCGGCCTGCTGGTCATGGGTGGCAGCCTGATCGTCCTGGTGGCCACCCGCTGGATCCGCGCGGAACGGGACCGGAAGGCCTACCAGAGGTACTACTCGGCGACGTGGAGCTGATGAAGGGGGTGGACGGCGGGTGGCCGCCGTCCGGCCGAAAGCGGAGGTCGGAGGACGGAGGTCAGGGCCGGCTCAGGCCGCCTTCGCGGAGTGCGGAGCGGCCGCGGCCCACTCCATCACCAGGCGCTGGTACTCCTCGCGCTGCTCGGTGGTCAGTATCCCGCCCGACCTGAGCCACAGCGCCCGGATCTCCTCGTTGACCTCCGCGGCCGATCGCTCGGAAACGGGTTCAACACTGGTGGACATGCCGTGAAGCATATGCCGCCCGGCGTGAAGGCGCTGTGAATAAGTACGAGCGATGCGGACATATCGGACCGTGTTGCTCATCACGTCAATTCCGCAGGTCAGGTACCGGGCTTGCGGCCGTAGACGAAGACGTCGTCGCCCTTCTTCAGCAGCGACCAGTACTTCTTGGCGTCCTTCGTCGTCATGTTCACGCAGCCGTGCGAGCCCGGCGGGTTCCACATGCTCAGGCCGACGGAGTGGAAGGCCTGGCCGCCGTCGAAGAACTGGCTGTAGGGCATACGCACGTTGTAGAGGGTCGAGAAGTGGTCGACGTCCCGCCAGTAGATCTTCTTCAGGCCGGTGCGGGTCGTGTAGCCCTTGCGTCCGGTGCGCACCGGAACCGGCCCGTAGACGAGCCGACTGCCGTCCTGGATCCAGCTGAGCTGGAGGGTGAGGTCGACGCAGGCGATCCGGCCCTTGTTGACCGGGCACTTGCCGCTCTTGTTCGGCTTCTTGCCCACGGCCTTCTGCTTGTTCATGAGGTCCATCACGCCCCAGGTGACGGGACCCGCGTAGCCGATGTTCGGCGTGATGCCGTGCTTGTTCTGGAAGGCCTGTACGGCCTTGCAGTCGGCGGCCGACTGCCGTCCGTCCACCGGCCGTCCGAGGAACTTCTCCACCTTCTTCTGGTACGGCCCCGCCTGCGTCGTGCAACTCGCCGCCTGCGCGGGTGCGGTACCGAGCGCGAGCGCGAGCGGCGCCACCAGTCCCGTCACGCCCAGTACGACCGTTCCCCGCCTGCCGATGTCCCTCATGACGCCCTGCCCCCTCGGTGCGTTCCGGCACTTCCCGACACCTAGACCCGCGGCGGGGTACAACGGTTGCGGAGCCGGGCGCACCGAGACGAAACGGTGACAACAAGCCGTCAGTTCGGGTCGGAGCAGGGCGTGTTCAGGTGTCGGCCTCCTCCCGCTCCTCCTGGACGGCGGCGCGGAATGCGGTGTTGACCGCGGTGAGGCCGCCGTCGACGGTCAGGGTGGTGCCGGTGATCCAGGCCGCGTCACGCGAGGCGAGGAAGGCCACCGCGGCGGCGATGTCCTCCGGTTCCCCGACCCGGCCCAGCGGGTACAGGTCGCGGACCCGGTCGAGTTCGGCCTCCCGTCCCTCCCAGGCCGAGGTGCGGACCGTGCCCGGCACCACCAGGTTGACGCGGACCCCGCGGGCGGCGGCGTGTCCGGCGAGGGTGCGGGTGAGCGAGGCCAGCCCCGCCTTGGCCGCGCTGTAGCCGTGGTTGCCGAAGTCCTGGACGCCGTTGACCGAGCCGATGCTGACGATCGCTCCCCTGCCGGCCGCCGCCAGGTGGGGCAGGGCGGCGCGGCAGCAGCGGTAGGCGCCAGTCAGGGTGACGTCGAGGTCGCGGGCCCACACCGCTTCCGGGTCGTCCTCGAACAGCGGGGTGTCGGGCGTGCAGTGCGCCGCGCAGTTGACCAGGACGTCGAGGGATCCGAAGGTGCGGACGGCCAGTTCCACCGCCGCCGGGACCGCGTCCCGGTCCGCGACGTCCAACTCGTGTGCCCGCGCACTGAGTCCGCGTTCACGCAGCCCCGCCGCCGTCCGCTCCGCCACGTCCCCGTCGACGTCGGTGACCAGGACCCCGGCCCCCTCCTCGGCCAGCCTGCGCGCGGTGGCCGCGCCGATGCCCCGGCCCGCGCCGGTGATGAGAACCCCGTACCCGTCGAATCGCCCGCTGTCGGTCATGACGCCGAACCTACTGCCCCTCCACCCCCTTACGGGCCGTCAAGGCGCCTTTGGGCGAGGCGTGTTCGGCGGCTCCCGTCAGCGGTAGCCGGTCGGGTCGGCCGGCCGGCCCGCGTCCTGGACCTCGACGAGGTAGCGCCAGGCGTCGGGCCGGCTGCCGTCGAGGTCGGTGAAGCCGTAGACCCGGGCGAGGCCGCCGCTGGACAGGGAACGGCCGTTCCAGCGGGCCACGTCCGGGTCCGCGGCCAGGGCGGCCACGGCGCGGCCCACGAAGCGCGGGGTCTCGGAGATGGCGAAGTGCGGGACGCGGTCCAGGGCGTCACGCCAGTTGTCCTCCCGCACCCCGAAGTGGTCGAGCATCAGCTCCGAGCGCAGCCAGCCGGGGGTGAGGGCCACCGCGGTGGCGCCGCGCGGGCCGAGTTCGTGACCGAGCGCGAAGGCCATGCGCAGGACGGACGCCTTGGCAAGGTCGTAGAAGAAGTTCACGCGGTAGGCGTCCCGGTTGTACTCGGCCGTGCCGTCCGTCATCTCCACGACCAGACCGCCGGGGTGACGGAGCATCAGCGGCAGCGCGTGGTGGCTGGTGATCGCGTGCGTCTCCACCGCGAGCCGGAGCAGCCGCAGTCCCTTGTCGAGATCGTGCTCCCACACCGGGGTGTCCCAGGCGAAGAGGTGCTCCGCGCCCCAGATGTCGTTGACGAGGACGTCGAGCCGGCCCCGCTCACGAGCGATCCGGTCCACGAGCGCGCGGACCTGGTCGGGCTCCAGGTGGTCGGCCGGTACGGCGATGCCGCGGCCGCCGGCCCCGGTGACCAGGTCGGCGGTGTCCTCGATGGTCTCGGGGCGGTCGTACTCCGAGCGGCGGGCCCGGGTGGTGCGTCCGGTGACGTAGACGGTGGCGCCGGCCGCGCCGAGCTCCACCGCGATTCCCCGGCCCGCTCCCCGCGTCGCCCCCGCGACCAGTGCGACCTTGCCTTCCAGTGGGCCCGGCATGTCCGACCTCCCGATGTGTTCCGCGTCGATGCCGTGATCCAGGGTGCCGGGGAAACCGGACATCCTCTGTCGCCTTTCCGCCGCGCGTTCCGCACGCCGGTCCGGGCGCGGGCGAGCCGGAGACGCGGAACGGGCCGTACGAGCGCCTCTCGGTCTCGCACGGCCCGTTCTCCGGGCTCACACTCCGGACTCAGGGGCTCCGGGCCCCTCCTGCCCCGTCAGTGCCCGCGGGCGATCCACTCCTGGAGGTGCGGGGCCTCGGCGCCGATGGTGGTCGGGTCGCCGTGGCCGGTGAGGACCTTCGTCTCGGGCGGCAGCGTCAGCAGGCGGTCGCGGATCGAGTCGATGATCGTCGGGAAGTGGGAGTAGGAACGCCCGGTCGCGCCGGGACCGCCCTGGAACAGCGTGTCGCCGGTGAAGACCGCGCCGAGTCCCGGGTCGTACAGGCAGATCGCGCCGGGTGCGTGGCCGGGCGTGTGCAGGACCTTCAGGTCGGCACCGGCCGCCTCGATGACCTGGCCGTCGACGAGGTGCTCGTCGGGGTCCCGGTTCGGGTGGGTCATCTTCCACAGCGGCAGGTCGTCGGCGTGCAGCCAGATCGTCGCGCCGGTGAGGTCGGCGAGCGCCGGGGCCGCGTCGATGTGGTCGTTGTGGGCGTGGGTGCACACGATGGCGGTGAGCCGGCGGTCGCCGACCGCCGCGGCGATGGCCTCGGCGTCGTGGGCGGCGTCGATGACGACGGCCTCATGGTCGTCGCCGACGATCCACACGTTGTTGTCGACGTCCCAGGTGCCGCCGTCGAGCGTGAACTGCCCGGAGGTGACGAGGCGTTCGATACGGGTGGCCATCAGAGCACCACCACCGAGCGCAGCACGTCGCCGTGGTGCATTCGCTCGAACGCCTTCTCCACCTCGTCCAGTTGGATGGTCTCGGTGACGAACTTGTCCAGCGGCAGGCGCCCTTGCAGGTGCAGGTCGATGAGCATGGGGAAGTCCCGGGAGGGCAGGCAGTCGCCGTACCAGCTCGACTTCAGCGCACCGCCGCGTCCGAAGACGTCGAGCAGCGGCAGTTCCAGCTTCATCTCCGGGGTCGGCACGCCGACCAGGACGACCGTGCCGGCCAGGTCGCGGGCGTAGAACGCCTGCTGGTACGTCTCGGGGCGGCCGACCGCCTCGATGACGACGTCGGCGCCGAAGCCGCCGGTCAGCTCGCGGATGGCCTCGACGGGGTCGTTGTCCTTGGAGTTGACCGTGTGCGTGGCGCCCATGGTGCGGGCGGTCTCCAGCTTGCGGTCGTCGATGTCGACGGCGATGACCTTCGCCGCGCCCGCCAGGTACGCGCCGGCGATCGCCGCGTCGCCGACGCCGCCGCAGCCGATGACGGCGACCGAGTCGCCGCGGCCGACGCCGCCGGTGTTGATCGCCGCGCCGATGCCGGCCATCACGCCGCAGCCCAGCAGTCCGGCCACCGCCGGGGAGACCGCCGGGTCGACCTTGGTGCACTGACCGGCCGCCACCAGGGTCTTCTCGGCGAACGCGCCGATCCCGAGTGCCGGGGAGAGTTCGGTGCCGTCGGTCAGGGTCATGCGCTGGCGCGCGTTGTGGGTGTCGAAGCAGTACCAGGGCCGTCCGCGCAGACAGGCGCGGCACTTGCCGCAGACGGCCCGCCAGTTGAGGATGACGAAGTCGCCGGGCGCGACATCGGTGACGTCGTCGCCGACCGACTCCACGACGCCCGCGGCCTCGTGGCCGAGCAGGAACGGGAACTCGTCGTTGATTCCGCCCTGCTTGTAGTGCAGGTCGGTGTGGCAGACGCCGCAGGCCTGGATCCGTACGACGGCCTCTCCCGGCCCCGGGTCCGGCACCACGATCGTCTCGACCCGCACCGGTTCGTTCTTGCCGGGTGCGATCACGCCGCGCACTTCCTGCGCCATGGTGGTGGTCCCTTCCGTCGAGCGGTGTACGTCCCCCGACCCTACGTCCGACTGATCGGTAAGGGGCACTGAGGGGGGCCTCTGATCTGCGGGGACGGGCGGGTGGGCGGGGCAGGGAGGCCGGGCCCGCGGGGCGGTGGATCAGTGCTGGACGCGCTGAGTGTGGATCATGTCCTCAGGAACACCGTCCGGGCCCGCCCGGACACGGGACCGCGGGCGCGCTCACCCGTCAGGCGCAGCGCCCGGACCGCGTTTGCCGTGCCCGCCGGGGCGGAGGAGCCTCGAACTGTGAGGTCCGCCGCGGCCCGTCCTCCCCCGGGGCCGCGGGCCCTCGTAGGAGGTCATCATGTCCACCTCGGAAAGCCCCGCCTTCGACACGGGTACGCTCCGGCGCGGCATCGAAGGAGACACGGCGGACACGCTGCTGTCGCTCTACACGGACGACGCGGAGATCCGCATCGTGGACCGCAACACCCAGCCCAGCAGTCCCAAGGTCCTGCACGGCCGGGAAGAGATCGGCACGATGCTCGAGAACGTCTACGGCCGCGACATGACGCACCGGCTGGAGCGGTGCGTCGTGCAGGGCGACCATGCCGCGTACGTCGAGTCCTGCCAGTACGCGGACGGCGTCCGTGTCCTCGCGGAGTCCATGGTGTCGCTGCGCGACGGCAGGATCGTCGAACAGATCCTGATCCAGGCATGGGACGAATAGGCAGGAGGGCCGCGCGGTTCCAGGTCAGCTCACGGCTGACCTGGACCTTCTCGGCCCGCGCCGGCCTGGGCCGACCCCGCTCCCGGCTGGCGTCCACCACCCTGATCCGCTCGCTGCTGCGAGCGACACGCGCCCGTCCGGGCCGCAGCCCTGTGCCACCGCGCGGCCTCCGCCCACGGCGAGCCGTACCGGTCAGGATGCGGCGAGGCCGCGACTGGCGGCGCTGAGGGGGCACCACTGGGGAGCGGCGGCGCCCTCTCCGCGTGTCGCCGGACCGCACCGGGACCGATGAGGCGGCGGCCACCGGTAGGTGAAGCGGCGACATGGGGCCAGCCACAACACGGGCGTCGGAAGGCCGCAGGCCGCCAGACCGCAGGCCGCCAGGCCGCCAGACCGCCAGGCCGCAGGCCGGAAGGCCGGAAGGCCGGAGCAGGGGTGAGGCCGGGGACAGGCGCAGGCCGGGGCAGGGTGACGGCGCCGACACCGTTCGGGTCGTTCACGGGTGGGGGGCGGGGGCGCGGCCATACTGGCCGACGTGCGTGTAGCGATCATGACGGCGGGATCCCGGGGCGATGTCGCCCCCTTCACCGGACTGGGGCACGGCCTGGCTCTCGCGGGTCATGAGGTCACCCTGGTCACGCACGGATGCTTCGAACCGCTGGTCGCAGGCGCGGGCCTCGGCTTCCATCCGCTGCCGGTGGACCCGCGGGCGGAGTTGGAGTCCTCGCGCGGCCGGGGCCTGCACCGCAGCGCGACCGGCGCGGGCAAGATGCTGCGGGCCGTGAGCCTGGTGCGGGCGGCCATCGACCGGATGACGGACGACCTGATCGCGGCGGCCGAGAAGAGCGACGTACTGCTGCTCGCCGGCTCGCTCGGGCCGGTCGGGCACGCCATCGCCGAGGCGTTGAAACTGCCCAGTCTGGGCGCCCATCTGCAACCCCTCTCCCCCACAACGGAGTTCGCCCCTCCCCTACTGGGCGGCGGACACTGGGGCGCGGCCGCGAACCGGCTCGCCGGGCACGGGGTGAACCTGGCCGTGGAGCGGGTCTTCTCGGCCGCCGTACCCGCCGTACGGACCCGGCTGGGGCTGCCGCCCGCCCGCGCCGGTACCGGGCGCCGCATCCGCCGGGGGCAGCGCCGGCCCGTCTACCACGGCTTCAGCCCGCTCGTGGTGCCGAGGCCCCACGACTGGCGCGGCACGCTGCACGTGTGCGGGTACTGGTGGCCGTACGACCGTTACACCCAACTCCCCGACGGCCTGTGGGACTTCCTCGACGCGGGCCCACCGCCGGTCTACGTGGGCCTGGGCAGCGCCACCGTGCCCGACCCGGGGCGGCTCAGCGACACCATCGTGCGCGCGCTGCGCCGGGCCGGACTGCGCGGTGTGGTCCAGCGCGGCTGGGCCGGCCTGGAGGCGTCGGGCGACGACATGCTGACCATCGGCGAGGTGCCGCACTCGGCCCTGTTCCCGCGGCTGGCGGGCGTGGTGCACCACGCCGGGGCGGGCACGACCGCGGCCGGGTTGCGGGCCGGCGTTCCCGCGGTGCCGGTGCCGGTCCAGTTCGACGAGGGCTTCTGGGCGGACCGTCTCGTCGGGCTCGGCGTGGCCCCCTGCTCGCTCCCGCTGCGCGCCCTCACCACGGACAGCCTCGCCGGCGCGCTGGTCCGCGCCACCCGGGACGACGGCCACCGGGACCGGGCACGAACCCTGGGCGCCCGGATCCGCGACGAGAACGGCCTGGCCCCCGTACTGGCAGCAGTCGAACACCTGTCCCACTAGGCCCCGCCACGGCGAGGACCACCATCCCGGCGCCGCACTCCGCCGCCGCACTCGCCGCCGCCCAAGCGTGGACATAGAGTGACGTACACCACACGATTGACCACATTTCCCCCACCCACGCCCATTCGGTCACTGGAGGGAACATGACCCATATCTCGGTCACGGTGGACGGCACGCTCTACGAGGACGAGGTGGAGCCGCGTCTTCTGCTGGTCCACTATCTGCGCGACCGTCTCGGGCTGACCGGCACCCCGATCGGCTGCGACACCTCGAACTGCGGGACTTGCACGGTCGAGCTGGACGGCGCGAGCGTCAAGAGCTGCACGGTGCTGGCCGTCCAGGCGGACGGCGGCGAGGTGACCACGGTCCAGGGCCTGGCCAGGGACGGCGAGTGGACGGAGCTGCAGCGCGCGTTCCACGAGCGGCACGCGCTGCAGTGCGGCTACTGCACGCCCGGGATGATCATGGCCGCGCGCGATCTGCTGCGCGAGAACCCCCACCCGGACTCCGCCGAGGTGCGCAAGGCGCTGGAGGGCAACCTCTGCCGGTGCACCGGCTATCAGAACATCGTCCGCGCGGTGCTCGCCGTCGCCGAGGGGGAGACGGCCTCCGGCGAGCGGACCGGTTCCGCCCAGGAGGTGACGGCATGACCGACCAGGCCGTCGAACGCGAGGTCGGCAGGGCCCGGCTCCGCAAGGAGGACGCCCGGCTGATCACCGGGCAGACCAACTGGACCGACAACATCTCCGTCACCGGACTGCTGCACCTGGCCATCCTGCGCAGCCCCATGGCGCACGCCCGCATCGAACGGATCGACGTCTCCCCCGCCCTGGAACGCCCCGGCGTCGTCGCCGCGTTCAGCGGCCGCGAGCTCGCCGGGGCACTGGGTTCGCTGCCCTGCGCCTGGCCGGTCACCGAGGACATGGTGCTGCCCGACCACCCGCCGGTCGCGGTCGACGAGGTGCGCCACGCCGGCGACCCGGTCGCGGTCGTGGTGGCCCGCGACCGGTACGCGGCGGCCGACGCGCTGGAGGCGATCGAGGTCGACTACGAGCCTCTGCCGCCGGTCCTGGACCTGGAGGAGGCACTCGCCGAGGACGCCCCGCTGGTCCACGCCGACAAGGGCACCAACCGCGCCTACCTGTGGCCGTTCAGGAGCGGCGAGGACTTCGAGGCCGTCAGGCAGCGCGCCGACGTCGTGCTCGAACGCCGTTACCGGCAGCAGCGCCTCATCCCCAACGCCATGGAGCCCCGCGCGGTCGTCGTCACCCCGCTCGCCGCCTCCGGGGAGTTCACGGTGTACTCGGCGACGCAGATCCCCCACATCCTGCGGATCATGCTCTCGGTGGTCACCGGTGTGCCGGAGCACAAACTGCGGGTGGTCGCGCCCGACGTCGGCGGCGGCTTCGGCTCCAAGCTCCAGGTGTACGGCGAGGAGGCCATCGCGGTCGAGGTCGCGCGCCGGCTGGGACGGCCGGTGAAGTGGACCGAGTCCCGCTCCGAGGGCTATCTGGCCACCCACCACGGCCGCGGCATGATCCAGGACGTCGAGATCGCCGCCACCCGCGAGGGCCGGCTGCTCGGACTCAAGGTCGACCTGCTCGCCGACATGGGCGCCTACCTCATGCTGGTCACCCCCGGCATCCCGATCCTGGGCGCCTTCATGTACCCGGCGATCTACAAGATGGACGCCTACGAGTTCAACTGCACCGGCGTGTTCACCACCCGCACCCCGACCGACGCCTATCGCGGCGCCGGGCGCCCGGAGGCCACGTACGCCATCGAGCGGACCATGGACGAACTCGCCGCCGAGGTCGGTCTCGACCCGGTGGAGGTGCGGCGGCGGAACTGGATCCGGCACGAGGAGTTCCCGTACACCTCGGTCGCGGGGCTGACCTACGACAGCGGGAACTACGAGGCGGCGACGGACAAGGCGCTCGCCCTGTTCGGCTACGACGACCTGCGCGCCGAGCAGCGCGAGCGCAACGAGCGCGGGGACGCCGTGCGCCTGGGCATCGGCGTGTCGACGTACACGGAGATGTGCGGGCTGGCGCCCAGCCGGGTGCTGCGGGATCTCAGGTACTCGGCCGGCGGCTGGGAGGCGGCGAGCATCCGTATGCTGCCCACCGGCAAGGTCGAGGTGGTGACCGGCACCAGCCCGCACGGGCAGGGGCACGTGACCTGCTGGAGCCAGATCGCCGCGGACGTGCTGGGTGTGCCGTTCGAGGACGTCGAGGTGCTGCACGGCGACACCCTGGCGGCCCCGCAGGGCATGGACACCTACGGTTCGCGCTCGCTGGTCGTGGGCGGGTCGGCGGTGCACCGCGCCGCGGAGAAGGTGGTGGCCAAGGCGCGGAGGGTCGCCGCGCATCTGCTGGAGGCCAGCGAGGACGACCTGGAGTTCAAGGGCGGCGTGTTCTCGGTGAAGGGCTCGCCGGAGGCGCGCAGGACCATCCAGGAGGTCGCCTTCGCGACGTTCACCTCGCACGACGTGCCCGACGGCATGGAGCCCACCCTCAACTCCGAGTACCTGCTCGACCCGGAGAACTTCTCCTACCCGCACGGCACCCACCTGTGCGCGGTCGAGGTCGACACCGAGACCGGGCAGACCCGTATCCGCTCCTACGTCTGCGTGGACGACGTGGGCCGGGTCATCAACCCGGTGATCGTCGAGGGCCAGGTGCACGGCGGACTGGCCCAGGGCATCGCCCAGGCACTGTACGAGGAGGCCGTGTACGACGCGGAGGGCAACTTGGTCTCCGGCACGATGGCCGACTACCTGGTGCCGTCGGCGGCGGACCTGCCCGACTTCGTGACCGACCGGACGGAGACGCCCGCGGTCTCCAATCCGCTCGGCGCCAAGGGGGTCGGCGAGGCGGGCACCATCGCCTCGACGCCCGCCGTCGTCAACGCGATCGTCGACGCGCTGCGCCCGCTGGGCGTGCACGACGTGCGGATGCCGTGCACCCCCGAACGGGTGTGGGAGGCCGTGCGGTCCGCGCAGGGGCAGTCGGCGCGGAAGGAGGCCTCGGCATGATTCCCCCCGCATTCGACTACGCCCGCCCGACCAGTATCGGCGAGGCCGTGCGCACGCTCGCCGAGGCGGGCGACGAGGCGAAGGTGCTGGCCGGCGGACAGAGCCTGCTGCCGTTGCTGCGGCTGCGGCTGGCCTTCCCCGAGCTCGTCGTCGACATCGGGCGGATCCCCGGACTGCGCGGGGTCCGCGAGGACGGCGGCATGCTCGCCATCGGCGCGCTGACCACGCACCACGACGTCGTGCACGACCCGCTGGTACGACGGCACGCGGGCCTGCTGGCCCAGGCCACCGAGACGGTCGCCGACCCCGCCGTACGGCACCGGGGCACCCTCGGCGGTTCGCTCGCGCACGCCGACCCGGCCGGGGACCTGCCCGCGGTGGCGCTGGCGCTGGACGCCGAACTGGTCGCCGAGGGGCCCGGCGGGCGGCGCACGATCCCGGCGCGCGAGTTCTTCGCCGACTATCTGCAGACGGCGCTGGCCCCCGACGAACTGCTGGTGGAGGTGCGGGTGCCCAAGCGGGAGGGCTGGGGCTACCGGTACGAGAAGTTCCACCGGGTGGCGCAGTCCTGGGCGATGGTCGGCGTGGCCGCGCTGGTGCGGCGCGACGACGGACGCATCGCGGAGACGCGGATCGGGCTGACCAACATGGGCGCGACCCCGTTGCGGGCCGCGGCGGCGGAGGAGGCGCTGGCCGGTGCCGGGGACGCCGACGCGGTGGCGCGGGCGGCCCGGTCGGCGGCGGAGGGCACCCGGCCCTCGCGGGACGCGTCGGCCTCACCCGAGTACCGGGCGCACCTCGCGCGGGTGCTGACCAAGCGGGCGGTCCTGGCCGCCGCCGGGATGGGGTGAGCGCCGATCACTTCCCTGGACAGCCCCGGGCAGGTGCGTTCCTGTCTTGAGCGGACCGGCTACCTCGTCGACGACGGGCTCGCCATCGCCTGCTTCCTGGCACTGCGGCTGCACCGGCCGGTCTTCTGCGAGGGCGACGCGGGCGTCGGCAAGACGGCGCTCGCCTCCGCCCTCGCCGAGATGCTCGACGCGCCGCTGATCCGGCTCCAGTGCCATGAGGGCATCGACGCCTCCCAGGCGCTGTACGACTGGGACTTCCCGCGTCAGCTGCTGCACCTGCGGGCGGCCGAGGCAGCCGGGGTCAGGGACGCGGAGCGGCTGGAGCACGAGCTGTACGACCGGCGGTTCCTGGTCGCCCGGCCGCTGTTGCGGGCTCTGCAGACGCAGCCGTCGGTGCTGCTGGTCGACGAGATCGACCGGGCCGACGACGAGTTCGAGGCTTTTCTGCTGGAGGTGCTGTCGGAGTTCCAGGTGACGATTCCCGAGCTGGGCACGTTGCGGGCGGAGGTGCCGCCGGTGGTCGTGCTGACCTCCAACCGCACCCGCGAGGTGCACGACGCGCTGAAGCGGAGGTGTCTGTACCACTGGTTCGACCATCCCGGTTTCGGCCGCGAACTAGCGATCGTCCGGCGCAGGCTGCCGCAGGTGTCGGCGCGGCTCGCGGAACAGGTGACCGCGCTGGTGCAGGCCCTGCGCGCCGAGGACCTGCTCAAGCCGCCGGGCGTCGCAGAGACCCTGGACTGGGCCCGCGCCCTGGACGCCCTCGGCGCGAACGAGGTCGACGCGGAACTGGCGGTGGCCACCCTGGGCTCGGTTCTGAAGTACCGCGAGGACACGGACCGAGCCCGCGGCCTGGACTTCGCAACGGTCCTCGCGGGCCGGGGAACGTAATCACCATGACCGGCGAACCCCCCATCACGCCGAGCGTCCGACACGACGCGGACGCCGGGACGCTCGCTCCCGGCGGCGGGCCGGCCACGCCCGCCGAGCACAGCAACGCACCGGGCCCCCGGGAACAGCCGTCCGACAGCGGCGCCGCGTGCACCGCCGCCGACGGGCGCGGCGAAGACCGCGGGGTCGGTGGGCCCGGTGGTGATGCCGCTCTGCTGGGGTTTGCGCGGGCGTTGCGGGCCGCCGGGGTCGCGGCGAGTGCCGAGCGGGTGTACGCGTTCCTGCGTGCGGTGGACGCCCTGCGTCCCGGGTTGCGGACGGACGTGTACTGGGCGGGGCGGGTGACGCTGTGCGGGGACCGGGACGATCTGGAGCGCTACGAGCGGGTGTTCGCCGCGTACTTCGGCACCGACGGGACGCCGGCCCGGCCGCCCCGGCCCGCTGCCCCGCCCCGGCCGCGGCTGGTCCTGCGGGAGGCGCCCGCGGGGTCGCGGGCCGGGCCGCCGGGAGAGGAGCAGCAGGGGCCGCCCACCGCCTCGCTCGCCAGCTCCGCCGAGGTGCTGCGCCACCGCGACGTGGCGGAGCTGGACCCCGCCGAACGCGCGCAGGTGCGCCGGCTGCTCGCCGCGTTCGCGCTGCGCGGGCAGCCCCGGCGCACCGCGCGGCGCCGGCCGGCCCGGCGCGGGCCCGTCGACCCGCACCGCACCGTGCGGGAACTGCTCCGGCTGGGCGGCGAGCCCGCGCTGCTGCGGCGGCACGCGCGCGCGGAAAGGCCGCGGCGGGTGGTGCTGCTGGTCGACGTCAGCGGATCCATGGGGCCCTACGCCGACGCCCTGCTGCGTTTCGCGCACGCCGCCGCCCGGGGCCGCCGTACGGAGGTGTTCACCATCGGCACCCGGCTCACCCGGGTCACCCGGGAGCTGTCCCACCGCGACCCGGATCTGGCCATGGCCGCGGTCGCCGAGGCCGTGCCCGACTGGCGCGGGGGCACCCGCCTGGGTGAGCTGCTGCGGGAGTTCCTGGACCGCTGGGGCCAGCGGGGCATGGCGCGCGGCGCCGTCGTGGTACTGCTGTCCGACGGCTGGGAGCGTGGCGACCCGCGCCTGCTCGCCGCCCAGATGCGCCGCCTGCACCGGCTCGCGCACCGGGTGATCTGGTCCAACCCCCGCAAGGCGCGCCCCGGTTACGCGCCACTGGCCGCCGGCATGGCGGCGGCGCTGCCCAGCGTGGACGACTTCGTCGAGGGGCACAGCCTGGCCGCCCTGGAGCGTCTGGCGGCGGTGATGCAGGGCGCCGGCACGGACACGGCCGGCGAGCTGCCGGGGTTGTCGGAGAGGAGCTGAACGTGCGCGAGATTCTTCCGGTACTGGAGCGGTGGTACGCGGCGCGGGTGCCGTTCGGCCTCGCCACCGTCGTCACGGTCAGCCGCAGCGCGCCGCGCGAACCGGGCGCCTCGATGGCCGTGGGCCCGGACGACGAGGTGGTGGGGAGCGTGTCCGGCGGGTGCGTGGAGGGGGCGGTGTTCGAGCTGGCCCAGGAGGTCGTGGCCGACGGCGAGGCACGGCTGGAGACGTTCGGCTACAGCGACGAGGACGCCTTCGCGGTGGGACTCACCTGCGGTGGTGAGATCTCCGTGCTGGTCAGGGCGGTGACCCAGGAGTCGGACCCGGCCTTCGGCGCGGTCGCCGCGTCCGTGGCCGCGGGCGATCCCGTGACCGTGGCGACCGTGGTCGACGGACCGGCCCCGCGCGGGGCGACGCTCGCGGTGTGGCCCGGCACGGTGGCGGGCACGCTGGGCGCCACCGGGCTGGACGCGGCGGTGACCGCCGACGCCCGCGGCGAGCTCGCCCAGGGCGCCACCGGACTGAGGCACTACGGGGCGCGGGGCGAGCGCCGCGAGGACGCCGTCACGGTGTTCCTGCACTCCTTCGCGCCGCCGCCGCGGATGCTGGTGTTCGGCGCGATCGACTACGCGGCCGCGGTGGCCCGTATCGGCGTCTTCCTCGGCTACCGCGTCACGGTGTGCGACGCCCGCCCGGTGTTCGCCACGCCGCAACGCTTCCCCGAGGGCGTGGAGGTGGTCGTGGACTGGCCGCACCGTTATCTGCACGGCACGGAGACCGACGAGCGCACGGTGATCTGCGTCCTGACGCACGACCCGAAGTTCGACGTGCCGCTGCTGGAGGAGGCGCTGCGCAGGCCCGCCGCGTACATCGGCGCGATGGGCAGCCGCCGTACCCATCACGACCGGCTGGAGCGGCTGGTCGAGGCCGGTCTGACGGAGGACGAGCTCGCCCGGCTGCGCTCCCCCGTGGGGCTCGACCTCGGCGCCCGTACCCCGGAGGAGGTGGCCGTGTCCGTCGCGGCCGAGATCGTCGCGCTGCGCTGGGGCGGCACCGGTGCGCCCCTGGCCGTGACCGCCGGAGCCATCCACGCGACCGGCTCCGCCTGACTGCGAGGAGAAGTCATGGAACTGAACCACGAGTTCACCGTGCCCGTGCCGGTCGACGACGCCTGGCGGGCGCTCCTGGACATCGAGCGCGTGGCCCCGTGTCTGCCGGGGGCCACCGTGCAGGAGTACGACGGCACGACCGTGACCGGTTCGGTCAAGGTCAAGCTGGGACCGATCACGGTCAACTACAAGGGGACGGCGGTCTTCGAGGAGCAGGACGAGGCGGCGCACCGCATGGTCCTCGCCGCCAGCGGCCGGGAGACGCGCGGGCAGGGCACGGCGCGTGCCACCGTCACGGGCACGCTTCAAGAGCGTGACGGCGGTACGGCGGTGTCGGTGCGGACCGATCTGACGGTGACCGGCCGCCCGGCGCAGTTCGGGCGCGGGGTGCTGGCGGAGGTGGGCGACCGGCTGGTGGGGCAGTTCGCCGACTGTCTTTCGCGGCGCCTCGCCGAGACGCCGCCCGTGGCGGCCGGAGGCGCCGCCGGGAGCGCGGCGACAGAGGCGCGTGGAGAGCCCGCACCCCGGTACGCGGAGCCGGAGCCCGAGCCGCTCGATCTGCTGCGCACCGCTGGTGTGCCGATCGCCAAGCGCGCCGCCGCGGCGGCCGGCGCGGCCCTGGCGGTGGCGCTGCTGATCGTCGCCGTGCGCCGGCTCCGGCGCCCCTGACCGGGCACGGCCGCTCGGGCCCCTCCCTGGTACGAAGGGTGCCCATGAGCCTCGATCAGTCGCTCGTTGCCCCTGTGACCTGCTGTTCCGGCTTTCGTCCGGGTTTTGCGGATTCGTTGGTGTGAGGCTGCGCGGGAAGGGTACGCGCGCCTTCAACGGATGAGGCATGCATGGCCTCCGCAGCACATGTGCCGCAGCGTCCAGTGGAGAAGGAGGTCCGTGAAAGCGCACACTCGCAGCGACCGGGCCGCCGCCACGCATCGAGCGGCCCGGATCTCGCCGAGAAGTCGGAATCGAGAAAGGGAAGAGTGACCCCGGGGCAGCCCCTGACTTCAGGGGCTGCCCTCCTGCGTGGTCACGCCCTCGTGCACCGCCCGGCAGCCGGACACGTTCACGGGGTCCGGCGCGGCAGCCGGTGCAGGTCCACGTCGGTCAGACGGCCGCCGGTGACGGTGGCGGTCATGTAGGTGCAGTGGGGCTGGCGGCGCCGGTCCGTGGGCGAGCCCGGGTTGAGCAGGCGCAGACCGGAGGGCGCGGTGGTGTCCCAGGGGATGTGGCTGTGCCCGAAGACCAGGACGTCGAGGTCGGGGAAGCGGGCGGAGCAGCGGCCCTCTCGGTCCTGGGCGGGTCCGGTCTCGTGGATGACGCCGAGGCGCAGCCCGTCGAGGTCGGCGCGGGCCACCTCCGGCAGTCGGGCGCGCAGTTCGGGGCCGTCGTTGTTGCCGAAGACGCCGATCAGGCGGCGGCTGCGGCTCTCCAGCAGGTCGAGCGTGGCGGCGTCGACCCAGTCCCCGGCGTGGAGGACGACGTCGGCGTGCGGGAGTTCGGCGAGCAGCCGCGGGGGCAGTTCCTTGGCGCGCTTGGGCAGATGGGTGTCGGACATCAGCAGCAGACGCACGACGTCAGCCTACTGCGAGGCCGCGACGGCGACCGCGCGAACAGATCTTCAGTCGAGACTGTCCAGTTCAGACTGGACAGTTCCGCCCGGACGGTTCTACGGTGCCGTCATGGATCACAAGGCCGGTGAGGTACCGCCGGGCATCTCCGCCTCCTCCGCGCAGGCCGCCCGCGATCTGCGGGTGGTGTTCAGCCGGCTGCGGCGCCGGATCCGCGAGGTCGCGCGGGACGAGGACCTGACTCCGCCCCAGGTGTCGGCCCTCACCCTGGTCGGCAAGCACGGCGCCGCCACGGCCAGCGCCCTGGCCGCCACCGAGGGGGTCCGGCCGCAGTCCATGGCCGCCACGCTCGCCGCCCTGGAGCGGCACGGGCTGATCCGGCGCAGCCCCGACCCCGAGGACGGGCGGCGTCAGCTCGTCACCCTGACCGAGGCCGGCCGCGAGCGCATCGCGGGCGACCGGCAGAGCCGCGGGGAATGGCTGACCCGGGCGCTGGAGGACCGTTACACCGAGACCGAGCGGGAAACGCTCCTCGAAGCGCTCACCCTGCTGGAACGGCTGACCCGGCCCTGACGAGCAGCACCCACCGGCACCCGCCACGCTCATCCACGAAAGGCCTGACCCCACCATGGCACTCACCGCGCTCGACCCGCGCACCGCACTTGTCGTGATCGACCTCCAGGCCGGCATCGCCGCCGCCCCCACCCAGCCGTACTCCGGCCCCGAGGTCGTCTCGCGTTCGGCCGAACTCGCCGACGCGTTCCGCGCCAGGAACCTGCCCGTCGTCCTGGTCCGGGTCTCCTTCGCCCCCGATCTCGCCGACGTGCCCCCCGGCCGCACCGAGGCGACGCGTCCCGGCGGCGGCGCCCGGCCCGAGGGCTGGGACACGATCGTCCCCGAGCTGGCGGGGCACGCCCGCGACATCACCGTCACCAAGCACAACTGGGGCGCCTTCCACGGCACCGACCTCGATGTGCAGCTGCGCCGCCGCGGGGTGACGCAGATCGTGCTGACCGGCATCGCCACCAGCATCGGCGTGGAGTCCACCGCCCGCGCCGCCCACGAGCACGGCTACCACGTCACCCTGGCCACCGACGCCATGAGCGACATGGACGCCGAGGCCCACCGGGGCAGCGTGGAGCGGATCTTCCCGCGCCTGGGCGAGACCGGCACCACCGCCGAGATCCTCGAACTGCTGGCCAAGACGCACGGCTGACCCGGCGGGCGCGCCCCGCGCCGCCCACCCGGCCCTTCACCTGTCTCCCCGCGCCGGGAGGCCCGGCATCAGCCCCGCCGCCCGCCGGACCCGCGGTTCAGTCCTCGCCCCGGACTATGTTCGACTCGTTGCCCGTGCGGTCCTGCGGAGGTCCGTCGCCGCGGTCCTCGAGCGCGGGGAGGCAGGTGCGCACGCCCTCCTCCCGCCGGCGGCGGGCCTGCGCCCAGCCCGTCTCGGGGGGCCTTGCAACGTGTTTCTCACTGGTGTGCGCGATCACGACGCCTCATCCACCTTCTGCGTCACATGCTGTGCTGTGGAGCGGTGCTTCCTCAGGAACGCCCCGGGTCACCTGCCACCGGAGCCCCCGCTGCCGAACGAGCCGCTGGATCCCTCGTCCCAGCGCGGACGGCTCTGGTCCGCACTGCGCCTGCTGCCCGACGACCCGAGTTCGTGCGGGGTGAGGCGCCGGCCGGTCTCCTCGGCCCGGGGTACCTCGACGGGCTCGCGCCGATGACGTTCCTCGTGGACCGCCCCGGAGTCCGGCAGCGTCGGATGCTCGCCGCCCCGGGGCGTCCTCGGCCCGTCCTGCTTGACCCTGATGCCGAGCCGGACGGCCCACACCAGGACTGCCGCGACGACCAGACCGCCGACGACGATGACGGCGATACCGGCGGCCGAGCCGGCACCGGCTGCTTCGTACCAGGTGGTGTCCATGCTCGCCGGGTACCCGGCCCCGCCCGGCCGATGCCTGCCGGACCGGCGAGGGCGTGGCGCGGGCCCGGTCGCGGGGCAGGGCGGTAGCCTCGCCGCCGATGACCGACATGTCCGAAACACCCATGTCCACCGCCGAGCGGCCCGCCGACGCCTCCCGCCCGTTCGGCCGGAAGCTGCTGGAGTGGGCCTCGACGACCGATCACAAGGTGATCGGCAGGCTCTACATGGTCACGGCGTTCGGCTTCTTCCTGCTGGCCGGTCTGCTGGCGATGGCGATGCGGGCCGAACTCGCGCAGCCGGGCCTGCAGTTCATGAACGAGCAGACCTACAACCAGCTCTTCACGATCCACGGCACGATCATGATGCTGCTGTTCGCCACGCCCATGTTCGCGGGCTTCACGAACGCGGTGATGCCGTTGCAGATCGGCGCCCCGGACGTGGCCTTCCCCCGTCTGAACGCCCTGTCGTACTGGATGTACCTATTCGGCGGGCTCATGGTCGTGTCGGGGTTCCTCGTGCCCGGCGGTTCGGCGGCCTTCGGCTGGTTCGCCTACGCGCCGCTCAACAGCGCCTACTACTCCCCCGGCGCGGGCGGTGACCTGTGGGTGATGGGGCTGGTGGTGACGGGTGTGTCGACGACGCTCGGCGCGGTCAACTTCATCGCCACGATCACCACGCTGCGGGCGCCGGGGATGACGATGTTCCGGATGCCGATCTTCACCTGGAACGTGCTGTTCACCTCGATCCTGGTGCTGCCCGCCTTCCCGGTGCTGACCGCCGCGCTGCTCGCCCTGGAGGCGGACCGGAAGTTCGGGGCGCACGTCTTCGACGCGGCCAACGGCGGGGCGCTGCTGTGGCAGCACCTGTTCTGGTTCTTCGGCCACCCGGAGGTCTACATCGTCGCGCTGCCGTTCTTCGGGATCGTCAGCGAGATCGTCCCGGTCTTCTCCCGCAAGCCGCAGTTCGGGTACCTGCCGATGATCGGGGCCACCATCGCGATCACCATGCTGTCGGCGGTGGTGTGGGCGCACCACATGTTCGCCACGGGCGCGGTGCTGCTGCCGTTCTTCTCGATCATGTCGTTCCTGATCGCGGTGCCCACCGGGATCAAGTTCTTCGCCTGGATCGGGACGATGCGGGGCGGCTCGCTGTCGTTCGAGACGCCGATGCTGTGGTCGTTCGGATTCATGGTGTCGTTCCTGCTGGGCGGGCTCAGCGGCGTGTTGATCGCCTCGCCGCCGCTGGACTTCCACGTGACCGACTCGTACTTCATCGTGGCGCACCTTCACTACGTGCTGTTCGGCACCGTGGTGTTCGCGATGTTCGGCGGCTTCTACTTCTGGTGGCCCAAGCTCACCGGGCGGATGCTGGACGAGCGGCTCGGCAAGATCCATTTCTGGCTGCTGTTCCCCGGCTTCCAGCTCACCTTCCTGGTGCAGCACTGGCTCGGCGCGGAGGGGATGCCCCGCCGGTACGCCGACTACCTGCCCGCCGACGGCTTCACCCTCCTGAACACACTTTCCTCGGCGGGGGCGTTCCTGCTCGGCGCGTCCACCCTGCCGTTCCTCTACAACGTCTGGCACACCGCGCGCCATGGACGGAAGGTCACCGTGGACGACCCCTGGGGGTACGGGCGCGCCCTTGAGTGGGCGACCTCCTGCCCGCCGCCGCGGCACAACTTCGACGCGCTGCCCCGGATCCGCTCGGAGGCCCCCGCCTTCGACCTGCACCACCCCGACATCGTGCGGCAGGCGGAACTGGAGGGACGCCGATGAAGGTGGAAGCCCTGCTCTTCGGCGGCGTCGCGCTGTTCTTCGGCGGCAGCGCCGCCCTGTACGGCGTCTGGTCGGGCGAGCCGGCCGGCACGGCGGCGCTGGTCGTCGCCTGCGGAATGGCGGCGCTGGTCTCCTTCTTCTGCCTGATCCAGTACCGGCGCAGGGGGACGCGGCCGCAGGACCGCCGTGAGGCCGAGGTCGCCGACGCCGCAGGGCCGCTGGAGTTCTTCCCGCCCGAGAGCACCTGGCCGATCATCACCGCGCTGGGCTTCTCGGTCAGCGCGCTGGGCGTGGTCTACGGGGTGTGGCTGTTCCTCATCGGTCTCGGGGTGCTGGCGCGGGGGGTGGCGGGGATGGCATTCCAGTACGTGCACCGGGGCGAGTGACGACCGGCGCCGGCGCTCCGGGGCGGCGTGACTCGACGGGGCGGTGGGCGCTCTCGTAGCCGCCGGTGACGGACTGGCGGACCTGGCCGGTCTCCTCGCCCTCGGCGAGGACCTCCTGCTCCTTGGCCAGCAGGGCGCGGCACAGGGCCCGGGTGCCCAGGAAGGCGACGACGGGGGCCAGCACGAACGCGATCCGCAGCACCCAGGTGATCGTGTTCACGGAGACCCGGAAGGTGGCCGCGATGACGTCGTTGCCGCCCTCCAGCAGCAGCACTCCGTAGAGGACGATCCCGGCGACGCCGAGGCCGGTGCGCACGGGGCGCTCCCGCGGCCGGTCGCACAGGTGCTGCTCCTGGTGCCACTCCCCCGTCAGCCACTGCTCGGCGAACGGGTACGCGTACAGCACGGCGAACAGCAGCGCCGGCAGGACGACCGCCGGCAGGAAGGCGTTCCACATGAGGGTGTGCCCGGCCACGTTCGTCTCCCAGGCGGGCATCAGCCGCAGCGAGCCCTCCAGGAACCCGACGTACCAGTCCGGCTGGGAGCCCGTGGACGCCAGGTCCGGCCGATAGGGGCCGTACGTCCACACCGGGTTGATCTGGGCGATCCCGGCGAGCAGCACCAGCACGCCGAAGACGGTGAACTGAAGGCCCAGCGAGGAGGCGGTGAACTCGGGGAAGAGCGGTTTGCCGCGCACGTTGCGATCGGCGCGGCCCGGGCCGCGCCACTGGGTGTGCTTCAGATAGAAGACGAGGATCAGGTGCACGACGACCAGCGCGACCAGGGCGCCCGGCAGCAGCAGGATGTGCAGGCTGTACAGGCGGCCGATGACCTCGTGCCCGGGGTACTCGCCGCCGAACACGAAGAAGCTGACGTAGGTGCCGATCACCGGCAGGGACAGCATGATCGCCTGGGCGATGCGCAGCCCGGTGCCGGAGAGCAGGTCGTCGGGCAGGGAGTAGCCCGCGAAGCCCTCGGCGATGGCGAGGGCGAACAGGGTCACCCCGATGACCCAGTTGATCTCCCTGGGTCTGCGGAAGGCGCCCGTGAAGAAGATCCGCAGCAGATGCGCGCCGATCGCGGCGACGAAGACGAGCGCCGCCCAGTGGTGGGCCTGGCGCAGCAGCAGCCCGCCACGGATGTCGAAGCTGATGCGCAGCGTGGAGTCGAACGCCTCCGACATCCGCACCCCGCGCAGCGGCGTGTAGGACCCGGCGTAGACGACCTCGCGCATCCCCGGGTGGAAGAACAGCGTCAGCCACACACCGGTCAGGACCAGCACGAGCAGGCTGTACAGGGCGAGTTCGCCGAGCAGGAACGACCAGTGCTCGGGGAACGCCTTGCGCATCAGCCCGCCGCCCTCGGACAGCGGAAGCCGGGCGTCGAGGAAGCCGGCGAGCCGCTCGCCCGCGCCGCCGCGCGCGGTGCGCCCGCGCCGTGCCGGGCTCACGGCTCCTGCGCTCCGCCGCCCTCGTCCCGGCCGCCCTCGCCCGCCTCCTGGGCCGATCGGGCGGCCCGCTCCACATCGGCCTCGATCTCGGTGCGCGGCCTGCCCTCGTCGCTCGCGTACTCGCCCAGGGCGGCCTGGAGATCACGGGCAAGGTCGCGCCAGGCCCGCCACGCCGTCTCGTACGTCTCGCTCTGCGCGCCGGTCCACCGCGCCTGCGCGGGCGGTCCGTAGTTCCGGCGCAGCTGCTCGACCCGGGCGTGTGCCTCGTCGGCCGCCCGCTGCTTGGCCACGAGCTCTTCGAAGGTGTGTGACACAGCCCGGACCCTAAGCACGACCTGCGCGCGCTGCGGTCCCGACCTGCCGGGCGGGGACATGGCACACCCATGTGGCGGGTCGCGGGCGCGCGGGCGGCGGCACGGCACCGGCTCGCCCGCACGGGACGGGTGACGGAGCGTGGGGCCGTCGGAAGTCTGGTCGGTCCGGCCCTCCGCCGGGAGGGCCGGACCGACGCACTGACCGGCTGCCACCGGCCGGCAGACCGGTGGCGTGGGGGGAGCCGGTCAGCGGCCCGGGGCGAACGGCTCAGGGGGTAGCCGCTCGGGGGGCCGATCAGTGGGTCCGGCCGCGCCCGGATCCGTAGGCCGGGCCGGAGTGGTGGCCTCCGGCACCGGACTGCTGCGCACCGGACTGGCCGGTGTCCGACTGCTGCTCCGTCGCGCCGGCCGCGTCGGTGCCCGCGCCGAAGGACGCGCCCGTGGCCTCGAGGGCGGTGGTGACCGGCTGGAAGAAGGTCTCGCCGCCCCGGGTGCAGTCGCCGCTGCCGCCGGAGGTGAGGCCGACGGCGCCGCCGTCCTGGGTGAACAGGGGGCCGCCGCTGTCGCCGGGCTCGGCGCAGACGTTGGTCTGGATGAGACCGGTGACGGTGTCGACGCCGCCGTTGTCGCTCTGGAAGTTGACGGTGGCGTCGAGGCCGGTGACCGTGCCGTTGTGCAGTCCGGTGGTGCTGCCCATGCGGAACACCGTCGCGCCGACGGTGGCCTCGGCCGCCCTGTTGATCCGGACGCTCTGCCCGTTGCCGACGTCGACCGTGCTCGGCGCCTGGGTCGCCGGGTCGTCGTACGTGACGAGGGCGAGGTCGCTGCCGGGGAAGGTGGCCTGGTCCACGGTGGCCACCGGCCCGCCGTTCTGGGAGTCGGACCACTGCGCGGCCGAGACGCCGCAGTGCCCGGCGGTCAGGAAGGCGGGGCTGCCGTCGCTCGCGGTGACGTTGAAGCCGAGGGAGCAGCGGACGGTGCCGCCCTGCGTCCGGGCGAAGATGGCGTCGCCGCCGGCGGCGAAGGTCTTGAAGGTGCCGGCGGACTTCTTCAGGGTCGCCATGCCGGAGCCGAGACCGCGGACGGTGGCCTGGAGTCTGCTCCACTGTGCGCCGGTGACCGTGCTGTCGGCGGTGACCACGACCTTGTTGGTGCGCGGGTCGACGGCCCAGGAGGTGCCGGGGATGGTGGCCTCGGTCTTCAGGGTCCGGGCGGCGGACTTCAGGGCGACGGTGCTGTTGCCGACCTGGCGGACGGCCGCGCCCGCCTTCCTCGCGCGGAGGACGGCGTCGGCGTCCGAGCCCGCGATGTTGACGACGAGCCGCTGTCCGGCGCTGTCGTAGTAGGAGCCGGCGAAGGAGTCGCCGAGCGCCGCGGCGAGCCGGGTGGAGAGACCCGAGGCGTCCGCGGCCTTGAGGGTCCTGGGGGTGGCGTCGTCCGCAGCGCCGTCCTGGGAGGCGTTGGCGTTCGGAAGCAGTATCGCCGCCGCTCCGAGCGCCACCACGCCGCCCGCCGCTATCGCGGCCCTGCGCTTCGGAATTCGCTTGTGACTCAAACTTCTCGACCTCCTGGGGACGGGGTCCGTGCCGCCGTCCGGGGCGGTTGGGGGGACGCCTGGACAGCCGTTGGTACGCAGGGGGCGGCCGCCGTGTTCAATCCCGTTCGCCAACTCCCCCGCGATCGCGCCGAATCGGCCAACTCGGCGCCCGGCAGGGCCGTATGGCACGTTCCGCTACCGCAAGGCGACGTTCGGTTGCGAACAGGAAGCGGAATCCGGGCTTCGGTGAATCTGCACATCGAATGCCCAGCGGGGTCACCGTGTTCGGAGGATCTGCACAACCGTGCGCCCCCCGCGCGGTCTTCGGCGCCCGGCTCCCGGTCGACCGGCGCGTCGGCAAGGGAGGCGGTGCGCCGATGCGGTGCGGCGTGTGAAGAAGTCGCCGCCATACCGTTTCCGGGCCTGCACGGTTCTCCGGCCTCGTTGGCAAGTGCGCTGGTGAGGGGCTTGGTTGAGTGGAATCGGCGGGCGGCAGCGTGCTTACATCCATCGCAGCGCGGGACCCCGGCCGGGCGCTCGGGAAGCGGGACCCGGCACCCGCGTTCGCGGCCGTTCTTCCACGGAGAGGGCCGCTCCCCCCTTGTGAGACATCCATATGAAGGGACGTTCCAATCATGAACACGACCCCCCAGGTTGAGACCGCCGAGATCTCCGACGCCGACCTCGACAACGTCTCCGGCGGCCTGTCCGTGAACGCCCTGGGCACCGCCACCGGCCTGGTGGACGGCGTTGTCCCGGTCTCCGGCGTGGTGAACACGGCCGTCGGCACCGTCGAGGGCGCCACCGGTCTGAGCACCGCCCCGGTCGCCAACCTGGTCGCCGGTCTCTGATCGCACCTCGTCACCGCCGAGTCCCGGGACCGCCGAACGCCGGTTCCGGGACTCGCGGTTGCCGCAGAAAGCCGTAACGTGCAGTTCCGACAACAGGCCCTCGCCAAGCTCCAGTCTCCGGAGGAACTCGACCTCCCGGTGCGGCTCGCCCGTCCCCAGGGATGGCTCGTCCTGTCCGTCACCCTCGTCGCCATGGCGGCCGCGTCGCTATGGGCCGTGACGGGATCGGTCGCCTCCACGGTCGGCGCGCCCGCCATCCTCACGCACGGGCAGGGCAGTTACGTCCTGCAGAGTCCGGTCGCCGGACAGGTCACCGCGGTCCTCGCCGAGGAGGGTCAGCGGCTGCCCGCGAACTCGCCCGTGCTCACGGTGCGCACCGGCCGGGGCGAGCAGACCGTGCGCACGGTGGCCGCCGGGCGGATCACCGCGCTCGCCGCCACCATCGGCCGGATCATCTCCACCGGCGCGGACGTCGCCGCCGTGGAGAAGGTCGCCCACGCCTCCGACCCGCTGTACGCGACCGTGTACGTGCCCGCCGAGAACGCCGCCGCCATCCCCGCCGGCGCCCCGGTCGACCTGACCGTGTCCTCGGTGCCCGCCCAGCGCTACGGCGTGCTGCGCGGCCATGTGAAGGCGGTGGACCGGTCGGCCCAGTCGGCGCAGCGGATCGCCGCCTTCCTCGGGGACAGCCGGCTCGGCGAGCAGTTCACCCGGAACGGCCGGCCCGTCGCCGTACTCGTGGGCCTCGACACCTCGTCCACGACGGAGAGCGGCCTCACCTGGTCCTCCGCCGGGGGCCCGCCGTACCGGCTCGACTCCATGACCGCGGCCACCGCCTCGATCCGGCTGGCCGACCAGCGTCCCCTCGATTGGCTGCTGCCGTGACCACCACCCAGGAGACCCGCGGCCGCCGACGCGCCGCCCGGCCCGCACGGCCCGTCCCCAAGGCGCGGGGCAGGACGGTCCGCACGCCGACCGTGCTCCAGATGGAGGCCGTGGAGTGCGGCGCCGCCTCGCTCGCCATGGTCCTCGGCCACTACGGACGCCATGTCCCGCTGGAGGAACTGCGGATCGCCTGCGGCGTCTCCCGGGACGGCTCACGGGCGAGCAACCTGCTGAAGGCGGCCCGCGGTTACGGTCTGACGGCCAAGGGCATGCAGATGGACACCGCCGCCCTCGCCGGGGTGGAGGCACCGGCCGTCCTCTTCTGGGAGTTCAACCACTACGTCGTCTACGACGGCATGGGCCGCCGCCTCGGCCGGCGCGGGGTGTACGTCAACGACCCCGGCAAGGGCCGCCGTTTCGTGCCCATGGACGACTTCGACACCAGCTACACCGGTGTCGTGCTCGTGATGGAGCCCGGCGAGGACTTCCAGAAGGGCGGCCGCAGGCCCGGAGTCCTGGGCGCCCTGCCGGCCCGGATGCGCGGCACCGCGGGCACGATGCCGGCGGCGGTGCTGGCCAGTCTGCTGCTGGTCGCGGTCGGCGCGGCGGTGCCCGCGCTCAGCCGGACCTACATCGACACCTACCTGATCGGCGGCCGGACCTCGCTGCTGGGCGTGCTGTTCGCGTCGATGGGCGCGTGCGTCCTGCTCACCGTCGTACTGACCTGGTTGCAGCAGGCCAACCTGCTGCACGGGCGCCTCGTCTCCTCCACGCTCGCCGCCGCCCGCTTCCTGCGGCACCTGCTGCGGCTGCCGGTCACCTTCTTCGCCCAGCGCGCCCCGGCCGACCTGGTGCAGCGGCTGGCCTCCAACGACCAGGTGGCCGAGACCCTCGCCCGCGATCTGGCGGCGGCGGGCGTCGACGCGGTGGTCGTGGTGCTGTACGCGTTGCTGCTCTACACCTACGACCCGCAGCTGACGTTCGTCGGCATCGGCGTGGCCCTGCTGAACGTCGTGGCGATGCGGGTCGTCGTACGGCTGCGCGCCACCCGCACGGCGAAGCTGCGCGCGGACAACGCCCGGCTGACCAACACCGCCTACACCGGGCTTCAGTTGATCGAGACGATGAAGGCGACCGGCGGCGAGGACGGCTACTTCCGCAAGTGGGCCGGGCAGCACGCCGCCACCCTGGAGGAGCAGCAGCGGCTCGGGGTGCCGACCGCCTGGCTGGGTGTGGTCGCCCCGGCGCTCGCCACCCTCAACAGCGCGCTGATCCTGTGGATCGGCGGAACACGGGCCGTCGAGGGGCACATCTCGATCGGACTGCTGGTCGCGTTCCAGGCGCTGGTGACCCGGTTCACCGCGCCGCTGACCCGGCTCAACGGCGTCGCGGGCCGCATCCAGGACTTCGCGGCGGACGTGGCCCGGCTGAAGGACGTCGAGAACTTCCAGGCCGACCCCCTGTACACCCGCCCCCGCGGCTCGGACTCCGCCCGGCGGCTGCACGGGCACGTGGAGCTGGAGAACATCACCTTCGGCTACAGCCCGCTGGACAAGCCGCTGCTGACCGGCTTCGACCTGACCGTCGGACCGGGCCGGCAGGTGGCGCTCGTCGGCGGCTCCGGCAGCGGCAAGTCGACCGTCTCCCGTCTGATCTCGGGCCTCTACACGCCCTGGGACGGGGTGATCCGCATCGACGGGCTGCGCCTGGAGGACATCCCGCGCGGGGCGCTGGCGGCCTCCGTGTCGTTCGTCGACCAGGACGTGTTCCTCTTCGAGGGCACGGTCCGCGACAACGTGGCCCTGTGGGACCCGTCGATCCCGGACGACGCCGTGGTGGAGGCGCTGCGCGACGCGGCCCTCTACGAGGTCGTGACGCGCCGCCCCGGCGGCATCCACAGCAGGGTCGAGCAGGACGGCCGCAACTTCTCCGGTGGGCAGCGCCAACGCCTGGAGATCGCCCGCGCGTTGGTGCGCAGGCCCAGCATCCTCGTGCTCGACGAGGTGACCAGCGCGCTGGACGCCGAGACCGAGCAGACCGTGATGGACAACCTGCGGCGGCGCGGCTGCGCCTGCGTGGTGATCGCGCACCGGCTGTCCACCGTGCGCGACAGCGACGAGATCGTCGTGCTCCAGCACGGCACGGTCGTCGAGCGCGGGCGGCACGGGGAACTGGTGGCGCGCGGCGGCGCGTACGCGGCGCTGGTCAGGGAGCGGTGAGATGACGACAGCGGGCGAGCCGGATCTCGTGGTCGGGGCGCTCGGCTCCCTGGGCACGCCGATCGACTGCTCGGGCTTCAGCCGGCTCGACCTGGCGGGCCCCCAGGAGCTGTGGCTGGTCACGGCCGGCGCGGTGGACCTGTTCGCGGTCGACGCGGTACAGCAGGGCCACTGGCACCACCTGGGCCGGCTGGAGGCGGGCTCGCTGCTGCTCGGTCCCGTCACGGGCCCGCGGCACACCCTGGTCGCGCGCCCGCTGCGCGACTGCGTGGTGCGCCGCATCGGGCTGCGCGAGCTGTACCGGCCGGCGGGCACCGAGACCTGGTCGTACGACGAGTACGGCAATCCCCGGTACGTGCCGCCGCAGACCAGCCCGCTGGAGTACGCCCTAGCGCTGGGCGTGGGCCGCGGCCTGTCCGTGCTGTTCCAGGCGCCGATGGCCGAGGAGCGGGCGGCGGCGCCCACGGACGACGACGTGTTCTGGATGCGGGTACCGCCGGGCAGCGTGCGGTACGGGGCGCTGTACGGCGACCGGGCCGCGGCCGACCTGCTGATGGACCCCGCCCTGTGGCAGAGCATGGTCGACCAGCAGTACCGGCTGCTGACCGCCCTGGACCGCTGGATCGAGGAGCTGGAGCGCACCCACGAGACGCGGACGGCCGCAGGCATCAGGGCCGGTGAGGCGGTGCGCGCCCAGGCCGACCGGACGCTGCTGGCGTCCATCGGCCGGTTCTCGGCGGGACGGCCCACGGCCGCCGACGCCGACGCCGGGTACGCGGCCTGCGAGCTGGTCGCCCGGGCCGCCGGGATCACACTGGCCGCACCGCCCCGGGCCGGCACCGGGAGCGACCGGCTCGACCCGGTGGAGCGGGTCGCCCTGGCCTCCCGGGTGCGCACCAGGACCGTACGCCTTCAGGGCCGCTGGTGGCGGGAGGACATCGGTCCGCTGGTGGGCCGCCGGGCACTGTCCGGGGCGCCGGTCGCGCTGCTGTGGCGGCGCGGCGGATACGTCGCCGTACATCCGGCCACCGGGCGGGAGAACCCGGTGGAGAAGGCGAACGCGGAGGAGTTCGAGCCGCGCGCGGTGATGTTCTACCGGCCGCTGCCCGACCGCCCGCTCGGCCCGTCCGGGCTGCTGCGGTTCAGCCTGCGCGGCACCCGCGGCGATCTGCTGAACCTGCTGTCCGCCGGGCTGGTGACGGTCGCGCTCGGAGCGCTGGTGCCCATCGCGACCGGCAAGGTGCTCGGCGAGTACGTGCCGAGAGCCGAGCAGGGTCTCATCTCGCGGATGTGCCTGGCCGTGATCATCAGCAGTGTGGTGGCGGCGGCCTTCATGCTCCTTCAGAACCTGACCGTCCTGCGCCTCGAGGGCCGTATCGAGGCCACCCTCCAGTCGGCCGTGTGGGACCGGCTGCTGCGGCTGCCGACGAAGTTCTTCACCGAGCGCTCCACCGGTGAGCTGGCGAGCGCGGCCATGGGGGTCGGTGCGATCCGGCGGCTGCTCGCGGGGGTGGGCCCGGTGGTCGTCCAGTCGGTGACCGTGGGCGCGGTGAACCTGGGGCTGCTGTTCTGGTACAGCGCGTCCATGGCGCTGGCGGCGCTCGGCATGCTGGTGGTGATCGGCGCCGTGTTCCTCGGGCTCGGGCTGTGGCAGGCGCGGTGGCAGCGGCATCTTGTCGTGCTCACCAACAAGCTGAACAACCAGGCCTTCCAGACACTGCGCGGGCTGCCGAAGCTGCGGGTGGCGGCGGCCGAGAACTACGCGTACGCCGCCTGGGCGTCACAGTTCGCGCGCGGCCGTGAGCTTCAGCAGAAGGTGGGCCGGATCAAGAACCTCACCACGGTGCTGGGCGCGGTGTACCTGCCGGTGTGCACGCTGCTGATGTTCGTGCTGCTGGCGGGCCCGGCGCGCGGTTCCATGTCGGCGGCGGCGTTCCTGGCCTTCAACACCTCGGTGACGATGCTGCTGACCTCGGTCACCCAGCTGACCGGCGCCTTCGTCTCGGCGGTGGCCGCGCTGCCGCTGCTGGAGGAGATCAGGCCCGTGCTGGACGCCACACCCGAGGTGCGCCCGGCCAGTACCCGGCCGGGGCCGCTGTCCGGGGCGATCGAGGCGCGCCGGCTGTCGTTCCGCTACACCGACGACGGGCCGCTGGTCCTGGACGACGTGTCCTTCGGGGTGCGGCCGGGCGAGTTCGTGGCGATCGTCGGGCCCAGCGGCTGCGGCAAGTCGACGCTGCTGAGGCTGCTGATCGGGTTCGACCGGCCGCTGTCCGGCAGCGTGCTGTACGACGGCCAGGACCTGGCGGCCCTGGACCAGTCGGCCGTGCGCCGGCAGTGCGGGGTCGTGCTCCAGCACGCGCAGCCGTTCACCGGTTCGATCCTGGACGTCATCCGCGGCACGGAGCCGTGCACGGCCGAGGACGCGATGGCGGCGGCCGAGCTGGCGGGCCTCGCGCGGGACATCGAGCGGATGCCGATGGGCCTGCACACGATCGTCTCGGGAGGCGGCGCGGTCTCCGGCGGCCAGCGGCAGCGGCTGATGATCGCCCAGGCGCTGGCGCGCCGGCCGCGGATCCTCTTCTTCGACGAGGCGACCAGCGCGCTGGACAACGAGACGCAGCGCACGGTGATCGAGAGCACCCGCAAGCTCAATGCCACCCGCGTCGTCATCGCCCACCGGCTGTCGACGGTGCTGGACGCGGACCGGGTCGTCGTGCTGGAGGACGGCAGGGTCGTCCAGCAGGGGCCGCCCGCCGAACTGCTCGCGGACACGGGCGGGCGGCTGCACGAACTGGTGCGGCGGCAGCTGGCGTGAGCGCCGGTCCGGGCCGTCGCGCGGTGGCCCGGACCGTGTCAGTCCCGGCCCGGGATCGGGGCACCGGAGGGGACTCCGGCGGCGACGTACGCCTCGTAGAAGCCCTTCCACGGGGCGTGCACTCCGGCATGCGGTCCCTCGAAGCGCTCGCCGCGCGCCCTGGCGTCCAGGGCGGCCAGGCAGACCTCCCAGCCGGCGCCGTTGCGGGCGGCGGTGTCCTCGGTGGCGAGGACGTCGGTGAGGGTGAAGCGGGTGTGCCGGTCGTCGATCTCTTCGAGGTCGAAGTGGAGTTCGCCGTCGCCCCACTCGAAGGACAGATGGCGGGGCGGGTCGACGGCGAGCACGGTGCCGGTGAACTCCTCCGCCCCCGTCTCCCCGCGGAAGGCGATGGCGCCGCCGGGCCGCAGGTCCATCTCGGCGCGGAAGGGGAACCACTGCGCGAGTTCGCCGGGGTCGGTCACGAAGTGCCAGACGCGGTCCACGGGGTGGCCGTGGATGCGGGTGAAGCGAAGGGCGGGGCGGTCGTCGCCGAGCCGCAGAAACGTGCCGGTGAGGTCCGCGAGCATGGGGATCAGTCCTTCGGGGTCTGCCTCGGGAGAGGGGTCGGCGTCGACGGAATGTACCGGGCCGGGCCCGTGCGGGACGCATGGAACCGCCGGTCCGGGTACGCGTGGGGCACGAGATCAACCACCGGCCGCCCCAGTGGCCGCGTGGTTCCGCCCGAAGCGAACCGGACGAGGACAGGAGGCGGTCATGGCCGAGAAGCCCGGGAAGCGCGGGAACACCGGCGGCGGCGAGCGGCGCGCCGACCGGCCGGAGACGGCGGCGGGCGAGGCGCTGCGCGAGTTCGAGGACGCCGAGAGGGATGTCACCGGCGCCGCCGGGCGGCGCCACCGGGGCGAGGCGGGCGATGCCACCACGCCGAACACCCGGGCCGAGGAGGAGTCCGAGGGCGATTGACCCGGGCGGCCCCGGCGCGCCTGTCCGGCCGGGAAGGACGGATGTGGCCCGCCGGGCGTCACGGGTACCCGGGGCCCATGGCCGACGATCGGCGAGGACCCGAGCTGCCTCCCGCCCGTGGGCCGGTCTCCGCGGCCGTGACGGCGTATCTGCGGGGCACCGGTCCGCTGCCCCGCGCCGAGGACGCCGGCGGCGCGGCGGCGTACGGCGACGATCTCCAGCTCGCCCTGTACCTCTGCTACGAGCTGCACTACCGCGGTTTCGCGGAGGTCGAGGCCCGGTACGAGTGGGACCCGGCCCTGCTGGCGGTCCGCTCGGCTCTGGAGCACCGCTTCCTGACCGCCCTGCGCGCCGACACGCCCGTGCACGACAGCCTCGACGAGGCACTCGCGGAGCTGCTCGTCGAGCCGGTCGACGGCACCGGCGTCAGCCACTACCTGCGGGACGAGGGCACGCTGTGGCAGCTGCGCGAGTACGCGGCACAGCGCTCCCTGTACCACCTCAAGGAGGCCGACCCGCATGCCTGGGTGCTGCCGCGCCTGTGGGGCCGGGCCAAGGCGGCGATGGCGGCGGTCGAGTTCGACGAGTGGGGCGGCGGCCGCGCCGAGCGCGTCCACGCCCGGCTGTTCGCGGACCTGATGGCGGACCTGGGCCTGGACACGGCGTACGGCCGCCACCTGGACGCGGCCACTGCGGAAGCGCTGGCGACGGTGAACCTGATGTCCCTGTTCGGCCTGCACCGCGAGCTGCGGGGCGCCCTGGTGGGGCATTTCGCCGCGGTCGAGATCACCTCCTCCCCCGGCTCCCGCCGACTGGCCGAGGCCATGCGCCGGACGGGCGCGGGGCCGGCCGCGCGCTTCTTCTACGACGAGCACGTGGAGGCGGACGCGGTGCACGAGCAGGTCGTACGCCACGACGTCATCGGCGGGCTGCTGGCCGAGGAGCCGGAGCTGGCGTCCGACGTGGCCTTCGGCGTCGACGCGACCGGGTACCTGGAGGACCGCTTGGCCGGACGGCTGCTCGCCGACTGGCGGGCAGGGCGGTCGTCGCTGCGGACACCCCTCGCGGCGGAAACGACCGGTATCTCCTGAATGCCCGGGGTACCCGCCGGATGTGAACGCACTGCTGCTGCCGGGTGTCTACGCCCCGCAGGACGACACCGCGCTGCTGGCCGAGGCCCTGTCCGACGAACCGTGGGAGCCGGGCGCGCGGGTCCTCGACGTGGGCACCGGGAGCGGCGCGCTGGCGCTGGTGGCCGCCCGGCGGGGAGCCCGGGTGACGGCGGTGGACGTGTCCTGGCGCGCGGTGTGGACGGCCCGGCTCAACGCCCGGCGCAGCCGGCTTCCGGTCCGCATCCACCGCGGGAACCTCTTCGGTCCGGTGCGCGGACGGTCCTTCGACCTGGTCCTCGCCAACCCGCCGTACGTCCCGGCCCCCGACACCCGGCGCGGGCCGCGCGGCAGGCGCCGGGCCTGGGACGCGGGCCGCGACGGGCGGCTCGTCCTGGACCGGATCTGCCGGGACGCGCCCCGGCTGCTGCGGCCCGGTGGCGTGCTGCTGGTCGTGCACTCCGCGCTGAGCGATCCCGGCCTGAGCCTGCGCCGGCTGCGTGCGGCCGGCCTGGAGGCAGCGGTGGTGCGCCGCCGCCTCATCGCCTTCGGCCCCGTCCTGCGGTCGCGGAGCGGCTGGCTGCGTGAGCGCGGTCTGCTGTCCGCGGCGGAAGCGGCCGACGAGAGGGAAGAGCTGGTGGTGATCCGTGCCGAACGCCCGCCCCGACAAGGGTGACGCCCCGAACACCTCCGCGGACGGACCGCGGCCCGGCCCGCCCCGCCGGGTCACGATGCGGCGCCGCGGTCCGATCCTGGTCGACGGGCCGGTCGAGGTGGAACTGGAGGACGGCAGCACCGTCTTCTCGGACCGCTTCCGCGTCGCCCTGTGCACCTGCCGCCGCAGCCGCCGCTACCCCTGGTGCGACACCAGCCACCGCGACCGGGCGTAGCGGACGCCCCGCCTCGGCGGTGCCGCGGCCTGTGCCAGGGGCCGGCGGGCGGCCCCACTCCGCCCGCCGGCCCCTGGTGCGGAATCGCCCCGTCCCCGCCGTGGGCCCCGCGCTCCCCAGCCACGGGACCTCCAGGCGCGCTCGGGACGCGCGATTCCGGCTCTCAGAACGCGAAGACGCTCGTCACCGAAGCGTTCTTCACGCACTCGTTGGCGTAGGTGCGCTCGTAGGAGACGCGCCTGCCCTGCCACACGCCCTCGGCCGTGACCACCACGGGGTTGTACTCCTTGGTGCACACCACGTGGTCGCCCGGCCTGAGCGTCGCGAAGTCGCCGTCCGTGCCGCGCAGTTCCGCGCACGCCTCGCTCGCCGCCGGGTGGGTGCCGGAGGGCGTGGGGGCGCAGCTCAGGGTGACGGCGCGCTCGGGTGCGGCGACCGCCGCGGCGACGCCGTGGCCCACGGTGAGCACCAGGGTCGAGGGGGCGTGGACCGCGGCGGCGGCCGGTCCGGCGAGGGGTCCGCAGACGGCGGTGGCCGTCAGGCCGAGAGTCGCTGCCCAGCGTGCGGTGTTCCGCATCGTGCGTTTCCTTCCGCCGGAAGTCGTCGGGTGCCGGTCCGGGCTCGGTCGGTGCCGGGGCGGCGTGCCGGAGTCTGCCGAGTCCGCGACGGAAACTCACGTCGAACCCGCGGGTTTCGGTAACCTTGCGTATTGAATCAGTGGCGCGAAGTCACGGAACGGCGCCACGGCAGCCCTTTGCCCACGGGCCCGACGATCACGGGATCCGGCCGGATGGCCTGTTTCCCGGCGTCCGTCAATCGTCCTGAAACTTTCCCTTTCCGCTCTCGGCGGACTTGTCCGTGACCCCTTGTGTTCATGATGGTGTCGCGTAATCGTCATTACATGATTACGACAGAGCAGCTGGAAAAAGTGCGCGGCTGGTTCGCAGGCCGTCTGCCGGACGATCTGTTCGAGGAACTGGTCGAGGTGGCGGTGGACCGCGAGGAGATCACCGTCATCGGCCGGATACCCGCACCGCGGGTATCCGAGGACGCCGGGTCCGCGGAGCGGGAGGCGGCCGTCGAGGGCCGGGTGCGGGAGTTCCGGGAGCGCACCCGTGAGGACCGGATGGCGGTGGCCCGCGAGGGCGAGCACCGGTTCGGCCGGAAGGTGTCCTGGGGCGTGGAGTGCGCCGGGCGGCGCGCCCTGTTCACGCATGTCGCCGCGCCCGTCATGACGCGGCTGCGCCAGCCCGAGCGTCAGGTCCTCGACACCCTGATCGCGGGCGGCGTCGCCCGGAGCCGCAGTGACGCCCTCGCCTGGTGCGTCCGCCTGGTCCAGCGGCACACCGACGAGTGGCTCGGCGAACTGCGCGCGTCGCTGGAACACGTGCAGCGGGTCCGGGCGCAGGGGCCCGATGCCCGGCCCGAGGGCACCCACGACGAGGACGCTCACGGCGCGCAGGAGTGAGCGGAGGGTGGAGGATTCGTCCAGCGGGGGCGGAAAAGATGGATGAACCGTCCTCTGGTGTGGTTCGGGTGCGGCGTCTTAGCGTCAGCGGACCCCCGAGGACGGTGATCTTTCCGGCGCACACCCCGCGTCGGCGAGCGCCCGTCCGCCCGCCGCGCCACCAGGCGCTCCACCGCCGTCCTCCGATGGAGCCCCCATGTCCCCGCAGCAGTCACCGCAGGCCCAGGCGCCTGCCTCCTCCTCCGCCGCGCCGTCCCTCACCGAGGTCGAGACCCACGGCATCGAGCGCATCCCCGACGACGACCGCTCCGCCCGGCCCCTGGACCTGTTCCGCATCGCCTTCGGCGGCGCGAACACCTTCTCCACCTGCGTTCTCGGCGCCTTCCCGATCCTGTTCGGCCTCTCCTTCTGGCAGGGCCTGGCCGCCACCGTCCTCGGGGTCGTCGCGGGCGCGCTGATCCTGTGCCCGATGGCGGTGTTCGGCCCCGTCAACGGCACCAACAACGCGGTCTCCTCCTCGGCGCACCTCGGTGTCCACGGCCGGGTGGTCGGCTCGTTCCTGTCGCTGCTGACCGCCACCGCGTTCTTCTCCATCTCGGTGTGGAGCTCGGGCGACGCCCTGGTCGGCGGCGCGCACCGGCTCTTCGGCCTGCCGCGCGGCACCGCGTCGTACGCCGTCGCCTACGCGCTGTTCGCCGCGCTGGTCCTCGTGGTCTGCGTCTACGGCTTCCGCTTCATGCTGTTCGTCAACAAGATCGCGGTGACCTCCGCGAGCGTGCTGTTCCTGCTCGGCGCGATCGCGTTCGCCGGCGACTTCGACCCGGGCTACGCCGGGGTGTTCACCGCCTCGGCGGACGCGGCCACGCGGTCCATGTTCTGGCCGTCGTTCATCGGCGCGGCCCTGATCGTGCTGTCCAACCCGGTGTCGTTCGGCGCGTTCCTCGGCGACTGGTCGCGCTACATCCCGGCGGACGCCCCACGCCGTCGCGTGGTCGGCGCCGCGTTCCTGGCGCAGATCGCCACCCTGCTGCCGTTCGTCTTCGGTCTGGCGACGGCGAGCATCATCGCCACCAAGGCCCCCTCGTACGTCGACCCGGACGCTCCGGACTTCGTGGGCGGGTTGCTCGCGATCTCGCCGAGCTGGTTCTTCCTGCCGGTGTGCCTGCTCGCGCTGATCGGCGGCATGTCGACCGGCACGACCTCCCTGTACGGCACCGGCCTCGACTTCGCCTCGGTGGTTCCGTGGCTGTCCCGGGTGCGGGCGACGGTGCTGGTCGGCCTGCTGGCCTTCGCGTTCATCTTCATCGGGCGGTTCGCGCTGAACCTGGTGCAGTCGATCTCGACGTTCGCCACGATGATCGTCACCTGCACCACGCCGTGGATGGTCGTGATGATGCTCGGCTTCTGCACGCGCCGCGGCTGGTACGACCCGGACGCGCTCCAGGTCTTCAACCGCCGTCAGCGCGGCGGCCGTTACTGGTTCGCCCACGGCTGGAACTGGCGCGGTCTCACCGCCTGGTGGGTGTCGGCGCTGATCGGGGTGCTGTTCACCAACATCCCCGGGCAGTTCGTCGGTCCCCTGGGCGACGTGGCGAACGGTGTCGACATCAGCCTGCCGCTGTCGCTGGCGTCGGCCGCGGTGCTGTACCTCGCGCTGCTGTGGCTGTTCCCCGAGCCCCGGGCCGTCTACGGTCCCGAGGGTCCGCGGCTGGTCCGTGCCGTCGACGTCCCGGTGCCGCCGGTCACCGGACCGGGCGCGCGGGACGGCGACGCGGCGGCGGTGCCCGCGACGACCGGCTGACCGGTCGGGGAGGGCGGGGCGCCGCCCTCCCGGGCCTGCGGCGCCCGGTGCGCGGGGCGTTGTCACACCCCGGGGATACGTTGGTGGGCATGACTCACTTCGTACTGGTGGCGGGGGCGTGGCTGGGCGCCTGGGCGTGGGACGAGGTGCTGCCCGGCCTGCGCGAGGCCGGGCACGACGTCCACGCCCTCACCCTCAGCGGTCTCGCCGAGAAGAAGGACCTGCCGGCCGGGCAGCGGACCCACGTCCAGGACATCGTCGGCCACGTGGAGCGCCACGGCCTGCGGGACGTCGTCCTGGTCGGGCACAGCTACTCGGGCATCCCGGTCGGCCAGGCGGCCGAGCGGATCGGCGGCCGGCTGCGGCGCGTGGTGTTCGTGGACTCCAACGTGCCGGTCGACGGCCGGCCGTTCCTCTCGGGGTTCGACAGCGACGACGTCCGCCGGGCGCTCGAAGCGCACGGCGGTTTCTGGCCGCCGCTGCCCCCGGACGCCTACGCCGGCCAGGAGCTGACCGACGAGCAGATCCAGCGCATCGTCACCGAGGGCACACCGCACCCCGGCGCCACGCTCACCGAGCCGGCCGTGCTGCGGCGCCCGGTGGGCGAGCTGCCGGCGACGTACGTCAAGTGCCTCCTGGACGGTCCCGAGCCGATGCCCACCGTGGCCGAGGCGCTCAGAAGCGAGCGCTGGAACCTGGTGGAGATGAACACCGGCCACTGGCCGATGCTCTCCCGCCCCCACGAACTGGCCACGCTCCTGGCCGAGTCCGCGCCCCGAACCTGACGACCACGCACTCCGCTCCCGGCCCCGCTCACGGACGGCTTCCGGCGCGCCGGGAAGGGCGGTGCTGGAAGCCTGCCGTGAGGGCGATGTGTCGGTTTACAGCGTGACGTTCGGCTGTGTGGAGTGGTGGGTGGGTGGGGTGCTTGTTCCGGCTACCGAGAGGGGGCCCGGGGTCACCGTCACGGGGTCGGCCGACCAGCGCTGCGTGGCGGTGCCGTCGTCGACCTTGACGACGATGTCCGCCTCCGCCTGCGCCGCGGCGGTGAGGGCGAGTCCCTCGCCCCAGCGGGGCAGCAACTCCCCCTGCGCGCCGATGTCGTAGCGCACGTCGGGGCCCCGCCCGTCACCGGCCTCGGCGCACGTGCCGAGGACGACCACGCCCGCGTCCGCGTGCGAGTCCAGGCACAGGCCGGGGGCGGCGACGCTGCGCAGCAGTCCGTCGCCCTCCAGCGTCCACCGCTGGTTCCAGGCCGAGGAGCACTCGGCCAGTTCGGTGGCGGCCCCGGCCTTCGGCTCGCCGCGGACGGCCAGGCACAGCCCGGCCGCGATGTTGCGCAGCCGGGTCTCGTCGGACGACGGGGACGGCGTGGTGGAGCGGGGCGTCGCAAAACCGTCGGGCGGGGTGCGGGAGTCCGTGCCGTGCGCCGTGTCCCGCGTGCCGGTCGCGCCGGTGGACGCGGCCGGGGCGGTGCCGTCGCCGTGCGACCACAGGCTGACGCCGAGCACGGTCGCGAGCACTGAGGCGGAGACCAGGCCGAGGCCGGTGCGCAGCGCCCGGGACGACCGCGGGCCGTCGGAGGCGCGGCGGCCCGGCGCGGCGAGCCGGGACAGCGGCCCGCCGGCGCCCGACCGTCTTCCACCGTGCCGGCCGGAGCCCTTCGTGCGCGTGGTCTGCCCGGCGCGGCCCGGACGGGAGTCGACATAGCGGCGGGCGCCCCAGCCGAGCACCGCCTCGGCGAGCAGCGCGCCCGGCGCGTTCTCCACCTGACCGAGCTGCGCGGCGGCGTCCCGGCAGTAGCGGCACTCGTCCATGTGCCGTTTGACGTCCGGCAGCAGGCCGCCGCCGCGGCGGATCGGCGCCTCCAGCAGCCGGTTGTAGTAGCGGCAGTCGTCGCTAGGCGCGAGTTCGCGGTGGGCGCGCACGCAGCCCTCGCGGAACTTGTCCCGGGCCTCCTCCAGGGTGCGGAGGGCGGTCTCCTGGTCCATGCCCAGCAACCCGGCCGGGACATCGAGCGGTTCGGCCTCGACCTCGGTGTGCCACAGCAGGCACCGGGCGGCCGGGACGAGGGCCTCGTAGGACCGCTGGGCGAGCCGGCGGTTGTCCGGGACCAGGGTCGCGGCGGCCTTCATGCCCCGGCCGCCGGCGGGCTTGTTCAGCTCGGGCAGCGCGGCGGATATACGGTCCTCGGCGGCCCAGAGCCGGACCGTGTCCCGCACGGTCAGCAGCAGCCGCGGGCGCAGCGCGACGCCCGGCTCGCCCACGGTCAGTCGGTCGAAGACCTGGTGGAAGGCGGCCGAGGTCACCATGGCCGCGAGGGGCGCCGACGAGGCGAGGCAGATCACCGCGTAGTCGTGGACGGGCTGCCAGTGGCGTGCGATCAGCAGGGCGACGCAGTGGGCGACTTCGTCGTCGGTGCTGCCGGAGAGCCGGGCGGCGATGGATTCGTCGGGCTCCCCGGGGATCCAGCCGGGCGGCGGGCTGGGGGGACGAGAGGGGTGGGGGGTGGGCACGAAAGGCTTCCTTTGGTACGTACCGGTGTGGAGCGGGCCCGCGGGTCTGGCACACGGCCGGCGGACGAATCGGCTCGACTCCCCAACTGTTGCTTCGGAACCGGCCCTTGCCCACGCACGGGCCGCTCAGCCTTGCACAGCTCCTTGACGCGCAACAAGACACGCGGACAACACGGGCATCATTGACGGAAATTCAGGAAGCGGGACGTCACGGGGGCATGCGGCAAGGGGTGTCAGATCTCCCAGGTGCGCAGACGGTCGGCGGCGCCGTAGACGTCGGTCTTGCCGGACATCAGGTCGCGGGTGAGGTCGACGAGGGCGCCGTAGGGCGGGTCGATGCCGACGCCGCTGACGTACATGTAGGCCACGGCCGTCGCGCAGGCGAAGCGGGCGTTGGCCGACGGCAGGGGCTTGAGCAGGGCGAGGGTGTGCAGCAGGGCGGCGGCCCGCCAGGCGGGGTCGGAGTCGACGCCGAGTCGCGGCGGGTCGACGCGGTGGCGGGCGACGGCGGCCACCAGGGCCGAGAAGTCGTCCACCGCGGGCTGGTCCGGCAGGACCTCCTCGTGCCGCTGGAGCAGCCAGGGCACGTCGATGTGGATGACGGGAGTCATCGGTCAGGCTGCCCGCCCCTCGCCCTTCGCGGCTGCCTCGTCCTCGGGAAAGGCCGTCGCGAACTCGTCCGCGTGGGCGGTGAAGAACCGCCGGAAGGCCTCGGCACCCTCCTGGAGGGCCCGGTGCCTGGCTATGTCCGCGGCGGCGGCCTCGCGTACGAGTGCCTTCATCGACGTGCCGCGTTCCTTGGCGATCTGGCGCAGGTCCTCGAGCTCGCGGTCGCTGAACTCCACATTGAGAGCTGGCATGGTCCACACGGTACCGCCCGGGTACTTTCCCGTAAATACCCGCTGGTCACAGCGATGAGGAGATGGTACCGAGGGCGGGCCCGCAGTCGTGGGGGCAGCGCCGCCGCGCCACTGGGGGGCGCGGCGGCGTTCCTCCTGGCGGTCGGGCCCGCTCACCCGCGTCCGGGGTGAGCGGCCCCTCCGGCCGGCCGGCCCTGGTCCGCCGCGAAGGAGGCCATCCAGGCCAGCGCCGCGTTCCAGTTGATGGCCGTCTCGTTCGTCGACCAGGACTCGATGTCGTCGATGTAGCAGAACTGCCCCACGCAGCCCTGGAGTTTGCCCTGCGCGTACGGGTCCTGGATGCTGGAGTTGGCGCCGCCGGCGACGGTGCCCTTCGGCGGGTTCGGCAGGCTCGGCTCGAGCTCGTGGGCGTACCAGCGGCTGTGCTGGTTGTGGGAGCTGACCGTGCCGTAGCCGGTGACGTAGGAAATGTTGAGGGCGTTGCGGCCCAGGACGTAGTCCATGCTCTGCACCGCGCCGTCGCGGAACTTCGTGGCGCCGTCGAGGTCGTAGGCGGCGGCGAGGACACGGGCGTTGTTGAGGATCTGGCTGTTGGAGCCCCAGTCGTACATGTTGCCGGCGGGCGCGTAGGGCATGCCGTAGGGCTGCGCCTTCAGCGTGGCCAGGTACTTGTCGGCGCCCTTGATCACCGACTGGCGCACCTTCTCCCGGCCGGGCAGCAGGCTCGGGACGGTGGCGAGGTCGAGGCGGGCGGGCACGGCGGTGGAGGCCCAGTCGAAGCTGACGTTCCCGAAGATGTCGGCCGTGTTCAGCGGGGACTTGGTCACGTAGTCGGCGAACTGCCGCTCACCGGTGGTGAGGTACAGCTCGGCGGCCGCCCAGTAGAACTCGTCGGTGGCGTTGTCGTCGGGGTACGCGCCGCCACCGATGCCGTCGTCCGGGTCGGGGTACACGGCGGGGTGGGCGAGCGCGGCGGACCAGGCCGTGCGCGCGGCCCGCAGGGCCTTCGCCGCGAAGGCGCGGTCGTAGGGCTCGTAGAGGCGGGCGGCCTGCGCCGCGGTCGCCGCCAGGTTCAGGGTCGCCTGGGTGGTCGGCCGGTGCAGTTCGCGCTTCTGCGGGTCCTGGCTGGGCAGCAGCGGCAGCCCCGTCCACTGCTCGTCGTGGACCTTGCTGTGCGCCATGCCGGCCAGCGGCTGCCCGGCCGGCACCTGCATCCTCAGCAGGAACTCCAGCTCCCAGCGGGCCTCGTCCAGGATGTCGGGCACCTTGTTTCCGCTCTCCGGGACGGCGAGCGTCCGGTCGCCGAGGCTCGCGGGCCGGGCGGTGCGCGCGTGCAGGGTGCGCTCGTAGGTGCTCAGCAGCCCCCAGGTGGTAATGCCGCCGTTGACGACGTACTTGCCGTGGTCGCCGGCGTCGTACCAGCCGCCGGGGACGTCGAGCGTGTAGTCGCACAGGCCCGGTTGGCAGGGCACCTTGGAGTCGCCCCGGTTGGGCGCGGCGTTCAGGTGGCCGGCCGGGCGGGCGTAGCCGGGGCGCAGGTCCTCGCGGATCGGGATGCCGCTGCGCTGGGTGTAGTAGTACTTCAGCGAGTCCAGGCGGAGCTGGTCGTAGACGCCGTCGCCGATGTCGAACGGATGGCTCGTCTCGCCGTCGGCGACCAGGGTGAAGCCCTTGCCGCTCCCCCGGTAGGCGCCGAAGTCGATCGAGTGCACCTGCTGCCCGGAGGAGACGTCCGTGCCGCGCGGGGCGCTCCAGCCGTGGGCCACGTCCTTCCCGCGGGCGTCGCGCAGCCGCCAGGGCAGCTTGGCGCCGGCGTCGGTGACCAGCGTGGCGTTCTTCGGGCCGCCGGGCAGATAGCCGACCTGGTTGACCCGTACCCGCGGCCCGGTGTCGGGCTCGTAGACCTCCGGCGGCACCCCGCCGAGCAACGACACGTCGTCCATGCAGAAGCGCCAGGGGTCCGCGGTGCCGCCGAGCTGGAAGGCGACCTGGCCCCGGGTGGTGTCGACGGGGGACGTGAAGGTGTAGGAGTAGGCGTTCCCCGAGACGCTCAGCTGCGGGCTCACCTCGAACCAGGTGTCGTACGGCTCCACCGAGAGCCCCGCGATCGCCCGGACCACGTGCGCGTCGGGGGTGCCGGTCGCCGAGAACGACAGGCGGTAGGTCTCGCCCTTCACCAGCGTGATGTCGTTCTGCCCGACGGCGGCGTCCCAGCGGTTGGCGGTGCCGCCGGGCACGTCGGCGCACAGCCGGCCGTCGGAGAGGCCCGCGGTGACGTTGCTGGTCGCCCACCACGGCTCGGTGGTGGTGTCGAAGGTGCCGTTCCTGATCTGCTCGACCTCGTCGGCCAGGGCCTGCCTGGCGGACGGCAGGGTGGTGAGGGCCGCCGCGAGCAGGGCTGCCACGGACAGCAGGGTGGTTCTGCGTCGTTTCACGTCTGGGCTCCTCGGAGGAGGGTACGGACCACCCATGGGAGCGCTCCCAAGGGCAGACGCACCATGGTTGTTGCAGCCATGACATCCGTCAACGGTCCTGACGGGATGTATTGCCTCCTGCAGGGGGTCACCGTCCGTACGGCGCCGGTACGCACTAGGCTGGAACGGAAGTGACGCACTGTTCACTGTGAGTGTGCGCGATGGAGTGGCGACGATGAGCCCCGTGTATCCGTTCGACGACGCGGCCACGGCCCGGGCTGTCGTCGACGAGCACGGCGTCCTCGTCGAGTGGAACGAGGGCGCGCGCCGGCTGCTCGGCTGGGCGCCCGAGGAGGTGCTGGGTGAGCGGGCGGCGAACCTGCTGGCCGACGGCCCGTTGGGCCACCTTCCCGACGAGCCCCGCTGGAACGGCACGCTCACCGTGCGGCACCGCGACGGACGCGCGCTGCCCGTCTGGGTCCTGGCGCACCACCGGCGCCCGGAGGACGGCGGCAACTGGCTCCTGGTCACCCCGCTGGAGGGCGGCGGCCCCCCGGACCCCGACGACCCGCTGGCCCGGGCCGAGCTCATCCAGTCGCCCTGCGCCGTGGCGATCTACGACGAGCGGCTGCGGCTGCACGGGATGAACGCCGCCATGGCGGACGTGGTCGGGATACCGGCCGACCGGCTGAGGGGGCTGCGCCTCTCCGAGATCGGCGGCCGCCGCCAGAGCGAGGACTTCGAGTGGCACATGCACCGGGTGATCGCCACCGGCCAGGGGAACGACGTGCGGACGTATGTGCCGATAGGCGGCGACGGCCAGGTGAGCGCCTGGCTGGCCCGGATGTCCCCGATCACCGACCGGCAGGGGCGGGTGCGCGGGGTGTGCGTCGCCGCCCACGACTTCACCGAGCAGTACCGGGCGCGCGAACGGCTGCAGCTGGTCAACGAGGCGAGCGTGCGCATCGGCACCACGCTCGACGTCGCGCGGACCGCGCAGGAACTCGCCGACGTCTGCGTCCCCGCCCTCGCGGACTTCGTCAGCGTCGACCTGCTCGACCCGCCCGAGCACGGCGGGGAACCCCTCACCGGGCCGGTGACGACACCGGTCGTGCTGCGCCGGGCCGCCCACGGCTCCATCAACGCGGGCAGTCCCGAGGCGCTCTCCGTCATCGGGCGGACCGAGCTGTACCCGGCCACCTCCCCCCAGGGCGCCTCCCTGGTCACCGGCCACTCCGTGGTGATCTCCAAGGAGGCCGGCGACCTCGACAAGTGGCTGTCCTGGGACCCCGCGCGCCGCCTGCACTTCCGGGAACTCGGCGTGCACACCGCGATGTCCGTGCCGATCCGGGCCAGGGGCGTGACCCTCGGGGTCGCCGTGTTCAGCCGGTTCCGGCAGCCCGGGCCCTTCACGCCCGACGACGTGCTGCTGGCCGAGGAGGTCACGGCCCGCGCCGCCGTCTGCATCGACAACGCCCGCCGCTACTCCCGCGAGCGGGAGACCGCGCTCGCCCTCCAGCGCAGCCTGCTGCCCCGCATCCTGCCGCGCACCGCCGCGGTGCAGGCGGCCTCCCGCTACCTCCCGGCGGCCCGGGCCGGGGTGGGCGGCGACTGGTTCGACGTGATCCCGCTGTCCGGGACCCGGGTCGCCATGGTCGTCGGGGACGTCCTCGGGCACGGTGTGCAGGCCTCGGCCAGCATGGGCCGGCTGCGCACCGCCGTAGGCACCCTCGCCGACATCGACCTCGCCCCCGACGAGCTGCTCACCCATCTGGACGACGTGGTGGCCCGGATGTCCGCCGAGGCCGGGGCCGAGGGACGGCCCGGCGAGGTCGGCGCGACCTGCCTGTACGCGGTGTACGACCCGGTCTCCCGGCGCTGCACGCTCGCCCGCGCCGGGCACCCGCCGCCGGTGCTGATCCCGCCGGACGGCCTGCCCCGCCGGGTCGAGCTGCCCTCCGGACCACCCCTCGGCCTGGGCGGCCTGCCGTTCGAGAGCGTCGAACTCCAGCTCCCCGAGGGCAGTGTGCTCTGCTTCTACACCGACGGGCTGGTCGAGAGCCGCGAACGGGACACCGACGCCGGCCACCGGCTGCTGTGCGAGGCGCTGGCGGCCCGCGGCGGCTCCCTGGAGGAGACCTGCGACCGGGTCCTGCGCACCCTGCTGCCCGCGGGCGGCTCCTCCGACGACGCCGCGCTGCTGCTGGCCCGCACCCGCGCCCTGCCGCCCTCCCAGGTGGCGACGTGGGACATCCCCGCCGACCCGTCGCTGGTCGCCCCGGTCCGCAAGCAGGTCGTCGACCGGCTCGACGACTGGGGTCTGAGCGAGGCGGCGTTCACCACCGAACTGGTCGTCAGCGAGCTGGTCACCAACGCGATCCGGTACGGCACCCCGCCCATACACCTCCGCCTCATCCACGACGAGGCGCACCTGACCTGCGAGGTGTCCGACACCACCCACACCGCTCCGCATCTGCGCCGGGCCAAGACCTGGGACGAGGGCGGCCGGGGCCTGCTCCTTGTCGCCCAGCTCACCCGGCGGTGGGGCAGCAGGCACACCGCCGAGGGCAAGACGATCTGGGCGGAGCTGGACCTGCTCGACGACGAGTGAGCCCGGCCGGGTCTCAGGACCCGTCGGCCAGCCAGGGCCGCACCCGCCGGCGCGCCTCGTGCAGTCGCGACTTGAACGTGCCCAGCGGAACGCCCGTCCGCTCGGCGGCCTCGGCGTACTCCAGCCGGCAGACGTCCCGGTACACCAGCGGCGCCACCAGATGGGGGTGCTCCCGCTCCAGCCGGTCCAGCGCCTCCAGCAGATCCACCCGGGAGCCCGCGATGACGCTCGTGGTCCGCGGGTCGGCGTACGTCGCGGGCTCGATCCGCGCGGGCTGCTCGGCGGCGCGGCGCTTGAGCTCCCGGTACTTCTGACGGCAGCAGTTGGCGACGACCGTGTAGAGCCAGGTGGTGAAGCGGCTGCGTCCCTCGAAGGAGGTGATCCTCCGCGCGATCTGGAGCAGTACGTCCTGCGCGGCCTCCTCGGCGTCCTCGCGGCAGGGCAGGAAACGCCCGCAGCGCCCGACCACCTCGGGCCGGACCTGCTGGAGCAGGGCTTCCAGCGCGGCGCCGTCACCGGCGGCGGCACGGCGGGCGAGCTCTTCGACCGGCGCGGCGTTCTGCACGACAAGGCCCCCTTTGCGTCGATCCCGCGGCAGGCATGATAGTCGCATGCACTCCCTCGAGCGGATCGGCCGCTACCGGCTCGAACGGCGCCTGGGCACGGGCGGCTTCGGCACGGTGTGGCTCGCCCACGACGACGAGCTCGAGGCCCCCGTGGCCGTCAAGGTGCTCGCCGAGAACTGGTCCCACCGCCTCGACGTCCGTGAAAGGTTCCTGGCCGAGGCACGGCTGCTGCGCAGGGCCGGCTCGTCCCGGGTGGTTCAGGTCTACGACATCGGCGAACTCCCGGACGGCAGACCGTACTTCGTGATGGAGTACGCCGACGCCGGCACCCTCGACGACCTGCTCGACGCCGGTCCGCTGCCGGTGTCCGAGGCCCTGCGGCTGACCGCGCTGGCCGCCCGCTCCGCGCACGCCCTGCACGAGGCGGGCATCGTGCACCGGGACGTCAAGCCGAGCAATGTGCTGCTGCGTACCGCGCCGGACGGCACCCGCCGGGTGCTGCTCGCCGACCTCGGCCTCGCCAAGAGCCTGGCGCAGGCCTCGGGGCTGACCCTGGCGGCGGGTTCGGCCGGGTACCGGCCGCCGGAGCAGGCCGAGCCCGGCGCGGGCATCGACGCGCGGGCGGACGTCTACGGTCTGGGCGCGGTCGGCTACCGGCTCGTCACCGGCATCGTGCCCGCCGAACCCGGCGAGGTGGTACGGCCCGAGCGGCTGCGGCCGGGCCTCGACCCCGGCGTCGCCCGGGCGTTGACTCGGGCCCTGGAACCGGACCGCGAGCGGCGCTGGCCCACCGCCGAGGCGTTCGCGGACGAACTGGACCGGCTGGCCTCGGCCCCCGCGGCCGCCGTCCGCCCGCGCGGGCGTTCCAGGACCGCGGTGCTGGTCGCCGCCGTGACCGCCGTCGCCGTCGCCGGGGCTGTCCTCGCCCTGGTGAACCTGCCGTCCTCGGGGTCCGGGGTCGACGTCGAGGACGCCACGGGCCGGATCGCGGTGCGGGTGCCGGACGGCTGGGGGCGGCAACTGCGCGACTCCGGCTGGGACCCGGCGGCGCTGGGGCTGCCCGCCGGGCACGAGCCGGGGCTCGCCGTCGCCGGTGACCTGACCCGCTGGCAGGACCTCGGGGCCGGGGTGAGCGGGGTGTTCGCCGGCCTGAGCGAGCACGGCGACGTCACCGCCCGCGTCGACACGCTCGGCCATCCGGGCTGCCACTACGACGGCGCCCGCGCCTACACCGGCGGGCGGTGGCACGGCCGGATCCGGACGTGGAGCGGCTGCCCCCGCGGCGGCCGGCTCACGGAGACCGCGCTCGTCCCGGCGGGCGGCGGGCAGCCGCAGGTGTACGTGCAGATCCGCCAGCACGGCGGCGGCGACGCGACCGACGGTGTACTGCGCTCCCTGCGGGTCACATGAACCCGTGGGACGTCGTACGGGCGAGGGCGGCTTGAGTCGTACGGCCTAGGGCCGCGCGGGAGACGTCACCGGGACAGAAGCTCGGGCAGCGGTCACCGTAGAAGGGCGCGGGAAGAAGTCCCGGAAAAAGGTGCGAACGGCCGCGAACTTTTCGCCGGGTCCGTGCATCGGACACTCATGACGGCGCACCCGGCGCCGGAGGCACGCGGTCACCGCGTGCGAGCGACCCAGGAGTGTGGAACATGGCGCACAAGTCCCTGTCAGCCCACCGGGCGGCCCTGCTCGTCGGCGCGGTCGCCGTACTGGGCCTGCCACTGACCGCCTGCGGCCACGGCAGCGGCACGAGCGGCGCTCCGCAGAGGGTGTCCGGCACCGCCGCGCCCGCGACCGGCGACACCACCGCCGGGACCGCACCCGCCACGGAACCCGGCACGGCACCCGGTACGAGCTCCGCTCCCGGCGTCGGTGCCGCGCCCCCGAGCGGTTCGGCCACCGCCTCCGCCCCGGGCACCGCCCGGCGCACGGGCGGCACCGGCGTCCCCGCCGCGAGCACCCGCTGCCACACCTCCGAACTCGGGGCGTCGGTGGGCCCCGAGAACCCGGGCGCCGGGCAGGAGAACTTCCCGGTCGTCCTGACGAACACCTCCGGCCGCACCTGCACCGTGCGCGGCTATCCCGGCGCCGCCTTCGTGGACGCCTCCGGCAGGCAACTCGGCCCGGACCCGAAGCGGTCCTCGGGCACGCCCACCACGGTGACACTGAAGCCCGGCCGGAGCGCCTGGGCGGGACTGACCTTCTCCAACCCCGGAGTGAGCGGGGCGAGGACGGCGACGCCCGCGTCGCTGATCGTCACACCGCCGGACGAACGCGACCACCTCACGGTGAGGTGGACGGCCGGCCAGGTGCCCGTGGGCGGCAACGCCTCCTCGGTGTTCCTGACGGTCCTCAGCCCCGGCACCGAGCCCTGACCCGACCCGTCCACGGCGCTCTCGCGCGACGGTGCGGCACGGTCCTTTGCTTTGATGGGCGTGCACCATCGGTCACGTCCTGAGGAACACCGCCCTGAACACCCCGCTGGCCGAGGCCCTCTCGGTCGTCCTGCTCGTCGCCGTGCTCGCCTGGGCCGTCGTCCGTCCCTTCGGCTGGCCCGAGGCGGTCATGGCCGTGCCCGCCGCCGGGATCGCCGTCGCCACCGGCGCGATCCCGCTGGACCACGCGCGGGCGGAGGCGGAGCGGCTGGGACCCGTGGTCGGGTTCCTCGCCGCGGTGCTGGTGCTCGCCCACTTCTGCGACGTGGAGGGGCTGTTCCAGGCCTGCGGGGCGTGGATGGCCCGCAGGTCGCGCGGCCGCCCGGTGCGGCTGCTGACCGCCGTGTTCGCGCTGGCGTCCGCCATCACCGCCGTGCTGAGCCTGGACGCCACGGTCGTGCTGCTGACGCCGGTCGTGTTCGCCACCGCCGCCCGCACCGGCGTACGGCCCAAACCGCACGTCTATGCCTGCACCCACCTGTCCAACACGGCGTCGCTGCTGCTGCCGGTCTCCAACCTCACCAATCTGCTGGCGTTCGCGGCGAGCGGGCTGAGCTTCACCCGGTTCGCGGCGCTGATGGCGCTGCCGTGGCTGGTCGCGATCGGCGCCGAGTACGTGGTGTTCCGGCGCTTCTTCGCCCGCGACCTGGCCGCCGCGGTGCCCTCACCGCCCACCGGCGAGCCGCCCGGACTGCCGTTGTTCGCCCTGGTCACCGTGGCCTGCACGCTCGCCGGATTCGTCGTGGCCTCCGCGTTCGGGGTGGCACCGGTGTGGGCCGCGCTGGCCGGGGCGCTGGTACTGGCCGGGCGGGCGCTGCTGCGGCGCAGGGCGACCGCGCTGAGCGTGGTGCGGGCCGCGGCGCCGGCCTTCCTCGCCTTCGTCCTGGCCCTCGGCATCGTGGTCCGGGCGGTCGTCGACAACGGGCTCGCCGGGGCGCTCGGACGCGTCCTGCCCGACGGTACGGGGCTGCCCGCGCTGCTCGCCGTCGCCGCGGTGGCGGCCGTGCTCGCCAACCTGATCAACAACCTGCCCGCGGTGCTGGTCCTGCTGCCGCTGACCGCGCCGGCCGGACCGGGGGCGGTCCTCGCCGTGCTGCTCGGCGTCAACATCGGCCCGAACCTCACCTACGCCGGGTCGCTGGCGACCCTGCTGTGGCGGCGGATCGTGCACCAGCACGAACACGGTGTGAACCTGGGGGAGTTCACCCGGCTGGGTCTGCTGGCCGTGCCGGCCGCGCTGGTGCCCGCGGTGGTGGCACTGTGGGGAGCACTCCAGATTCTGTGACGACGGAGGAGGCCGACCGGATGCGTGTGATCACCTGGCTGGTGGAGGGCACCTGGCCCGCCTGCGTGGACGCCGTACGCGCCCATGCTCCGCACGCGTCCGACGTCGTCCTGCTGCATGTCAGCGGGCCGGACGTGCCCGCCGTGGCGCACGGGGCGTTCGCCGGGCTGCTCGGCCGCGGCCGTGCCGAACGCGACCCCGGCGACCTGCTGACGGACCTCGGCGGTACGTCGGCGGCCGAACTCCTCGATGCGGCGGCGGCCCGGCTCGGGCGGCCGTGCACCGTGATGGAGCGGCGCGGGCGGGTGGAGCGCGAGGTGGTGGCGGCAGCGGAGGACGCCGACCTGCTGGTGCTGGCCCGCGACGGCGACCGTGCGCGGCTCGGCCCGCACAGTCTGGGTCCGGCCGCGCGGTTCGTCGTCGACCACGCGCCCTGCGCGGTGCTCCTGGTGTGGCCCGAGGAGGCCCCGGACCTCACGACGATGCCCCCTCCCCCGCCGCCGCACCACCACTGACGTCGTTCAGCGGCCGCCGCCGTGGCGGTGGTGTCCGTCCCTGCCGTTCCAGGAGCAGGCGTGGCCGTGGGAGGAGCAGTCGTCCACGGCGGGCGGGTCGGTGACGGCGGCCGGGGGCGGCGGGGCGGTCCGGGATGCGCCGCCGGCCGGTGTGCCCTGTCCCGCCGAGTCCGACGGGCCGGGTTCCGGGGCCGAGGGCCCGGCCGACGAGCCGCCGGCCAGGTCCCAGTTGACCACCTCCATCTGGAGTTCCGGCATGGTGGTGTCCATCGCCCAGCGCTGGGTGTCGTTCTTCACGCGGGTCTTGAGCACGAGGGCGCCGCCGCCGTCGGTGGCGGCGGGCGTCAGGGCCAGGTCCTGGTCGAAGCGGGGTACGAGGGTGCCCTGAAGGGTGAAGTCGTAGCGGATGTTCCTGCCGCCGGGCCGGGACACGTCCACGCAGGGGACGAGCCGTACCGAGTAGCCGAGGTGGGAGTCCAGGCACAGGGCGGGCGCGGCGCCGCTGCGCAGCAGTCCGTCGGTCTCGTAGACCCATTGCTGACCGGGTGCCGAGGAGCAGGCCGTCAGCTCGGTCTCGGCGCCTTCGACGGCCTTCCCGCCGACGGCGCCCACGCACAGTCCGGACGCGGCGTTGTGCAGCCGTCCGCGCAGGGTGCCCCTGGCCGCCGTCCCGGCTCCGGTCCAGGTCGGCCCGGAGGCGGAGGCGCCGGTGCCGGGCGGCTCGGTGGGCTTCTGTCCTGCGGCGTGCTCAGGGGCCCCGTTCCCGGAACCGAGCACCGCCCACAGCGCGAACGGCAGCACGACCAGCCCGCTCACCGTGGCCACGGCGATGGCCACGTTCCGCTGCCGCGCGACCCGCCGCGCCGCCTTGCGCGCCACCCGTCCGCGTCCGGCCGTCCCGCCCCTCGGCCCCGCTGCCGTGCCGCCGTGCTCCGCCGGGGCTGGTTCCCCACCCGGCCCGCCCCCTGGGGTGACGGTCGGCGGGCCGGAGCCCCAGGGCTCGGCGGAGAAGGGAGCCACGAAGGGCACGGCGTCGGACGCCTCGGGGACGAGGTGGGGCGGCGCCGCGCGGGGGGCGCCGTGCGTCGGCGGTTGGGCCTGACCGGCCTCCGACCGACCGAACGGCTCCTCCGGCGCGAACAGCTCGCCCTCAGCCGGTACCCCCGCCCCGGCCTCGGGGACGCGGGCCCCGCCAGGGGCGGCCGAGGTCGCACGCAGGCCACCGTCCCGACCCGCCCCGCCGGACCGCCGCCCCGGATGCTCATCGCCGCCCGCCGCCGGACCGGACGGACCCGACGCCAAGCCGCCGCCCTGGCCCGCCCCGCCGGACCGCCGCCCCTCGTACTCGTCGCCGCCCGCCACCGGACCGGACGGACCCGACGCCGAGAACGCGCCCCCCGCCGACGCGGACTCCGGGACGGGCGGGGTGGTCGGAAGGCCACCGCTCCGGCCCGCCCCGCCGGCCGCCCGTGGGCCGGGTGGGTTCGGGGCGGCAGAGGGTGTGAAGGGCTCGCCTCCGGTGGGGGCGGGCCGCGGGGGCTCGGGGGCCGGTTCCGTCGGGGCCGGGGGGACGGTCAGGCGGTGGGCGCGGTAGGTGGACGCGCCCCAGCCGAGGACGCCCTCGGCCAGGGCCGCGCCCAGGTCTCCGTTGAACTGGGCCAGTTGGTCGGCGGTGTGCCGGCAGTGCGTGCAGCCGGCCAGGTGCGTACGCAGGTCCGGGTCGACGTGGGCGCCGCCGCGCCGGTAGGTCACGTCGAGCAGCCGCAGGTAGAGCAGGCACTCCTGCTGGGGCGCGATCTCGCGGTGCACCTGGAGGCACTCCTCGCGCAACCGCTCCCGGGCACGCTCGAGTTCGAGGCACGCGTCCTCCTCGTCGAGGCCGAGCAGCCGGGCCGGCGCGGCAAGCGGTTCGGCCTCGACCTCGGCGTGCCACAGCAGGGCACGCGCCGTCTGCGGCAGCCGCTGGAACGCCCGGGACAGCAGCCGCCGGTCGCCCGGCGGCAGCAGCCGCGCGGCGATCCGGTCGCCCTCGGCGCCCGCGGCCCTCAACTCGGGGTGCAGCATCTCCCGGCGGTGGTCCGTGCTCCACTCCCCCGCGATCCGCCGTACGGTGACGAGCAGTTGGGGCCGCCAGGCGGCCGTCGGCCCGGACTGCCGCAGGGACTGGCCGAACAGCCGGGTGAAGGCAGCCGTGGTCAGCATGCCCGCGGGATGGGACCCGTCGGTGCACAGCCGCGCGTAGGCGAAGGCCGCCTCCCAGTGCCGGTCGAGGAGTTCACCCACGGGCAGCAGAGCGGGCGAGGTGCCCGTCCACTTCCGGAGTTCGGCGCTCAACTGCTCGTCCGTGGTACCGAACGGATCGGGTGACGTGGGGGAATTGGACATTCCCGGGTCTTTCACGGCTGCATTCCTCCGTACACACCACGGATTTGGTCCATACCAAAAGTCCCTGCCGAAGAGGGCGTGCCGGCATCTCGAACGTCCCCCGCGCAGAGGGAGGACCATGGTCTGCTCGCCGACTGGCCACACCTTTGCACAGGCCAGCGGCGAGCAACAAGGGATCACACGGTTTTGCGCATAACGCTCTCGGCGCCCCGCGTTGACCTATTGTCAATTCCCGCGGATGGAATGCGATTACCACCCGGCGCACACGGCAATTTCCGTCCTCAGTGACCGCTGACGGCGTGCGGCGTGTAGGGCCCCTCCAGCTCCTCGGCCTCCTTGTCGCTCAGCTCCAGTCCGACCGCGGCCACCGCGTCCCGCAGGTGCTCCGGCCTGGACGCGCCCACGATCGGCGCCGTGACCGTGTCCTGGCGCAGCAGCCAGGCGAGGGCGACCTGGGCGCGCGGCACCCCGCGGTCACCGGCGACGCGGGTGACGGCCTCGACGATGCCGCGGTCGCCCTCCGGGTAGAGCCGGCCGCCGAAGGCGTCGGTGGCGCTGCGCTCGGTGGTGGTGCCCCAGTCCCGGGTGAGGCGGCCGCGTGCCAGCGGGCTCCACGGCAGTACGCCGACGCCCTGGTCCGCGCAGAGCGGAAGCATCTCCCGCTCCTCCTCGCGGTAGAGCAGGTTGTAGTGGTTCTGCATGGAGACGAACCGGGTCCAGCCGTGCAGCAGGGCCGTGTACTGGGCCTTGGAGAACTGCCACGCGTACATCGAACTCGCCCCGATGTAGCGGACCTTGCCCGCCTTCACCAGGTCGTGCAGCGCCTCCATGGTCTCCTCGACCGGCGTGTGCGGGTCCCAGCGGTGGATCTGGTACAGGTCGACGTGGTCGGTGCCCAGCCGGCGCAGGCTGTGGTCGATCTCCGTCATGATCGCCTTGCGGGACAGCCCGCCGCCATTGGGTCCCGGCCGCATCCGGCCGTGCACCTTGGTGGCGAGGACGACGTCGTCGCGGCGGGCGAAGTCGCGCAGCGCGCGGCCGACGATCTCCTCGCTCGTGCCGTCGGAGTAGACGTTGGCCGTGTCGAAGAAGGTGATCCCCGCCTCCAGCGCCTGCCGGATCAGCGGGCGCGAGGCCTCCTCGTCGAGGGTCCACTCGTGCGAGCCGCGGCCGGGCACGCCGTAGGTCATGCAGCCCAGACAGATCCGCGACACCTCGAGGCCCGTCGAACCGAGCTTCACGTACTGCATCGTTGCTGCTCCCGTCCTTGGTTCCTTGGTGATCGCCGGTCACGGGCCGGGACGGTCCGCGGGCGTCGGCGCCACGGACGTGTCCAGCAGGTCCAGTACCCGTTCCCAGCCGAACTCGGGCCGGCCGCCGTCCGGTGCCGGCTCGCCGGAGAACGGCTCGCCGAAGCGGACCCCCATCGCGCGCAGGCGGACGAGGCTGTCCTGGTAGGCGGGGTGGGCGGCGAGGGTGTCGGAGACGCACGGCAGGACCGCGACCGGGACGCCCAGGCCGTAGGTCTCGCACAGGGTGGCCAGGGCGAGGGTGTCGGCGGTCCCGGCGGCCCACTTGTTGAGCGTGTTGAAGGTGGCGGGTGCCACGACCACGGCGTCCGGCGGCGGGAACGGGCGCGGGTCGCCCGGTGTGCGCCAGGCCGACCGGATGGGGCGGCGGGTCTGCGCCTCGACGGCGGCGGTGTCGAAGAAGCCGCCCATGGCGACCGGGGTCGCGATGACACCGACCTCCCAGCCCCGCTCCTGCGCGGCGGTGATCAGCTTGCTGACGCCCTCGGCGATGCCGGCGGCGCAGACGACGACGTAGAGGAAGGGTTTCCCGGGCGCTGTCCCGGCGTTCTTCGCGGGCGGCGCCCCGGAGGGCTGCTGGGCCTGTTCGCTCACCCGGGAACCCTAGTCAATCGGCCGCCGCCGGGGCCATGGGGCGACGCGACGGGCACCGGGCGGGCCGGCCGGCCGCCGCGTCGGCACGTGGCCCCTGCGGCGGTCCGGCGGGCGGCACGGACCGGCCCACTACCCGTCCTCGGACAGCGTGATGGCGCTCACGGGGCAGGCCCTGGCGGCCTCCCGGACCATCGGGTCGCCGGCGCCGTCCTCCCGGCCGGGCAGCAGGTCACTGAAGCCGTCGTCGTCCTGGGTGAACACCCCCGGAGCGGTCAGGGCGCACTGTCCGGCGCCGATGCAGCGGTCCTTGTCGATCTCGATGTGCATGGCGGCAGCCTCTTACCAGCTGACGGGGAGTTCCAGCATCCCCTGGATGGTGTCGCCGGGTTTGAAGGGGATTTCCTCCGGTGGGGCGGCGAGCCGGAGCGTGGGCAGCCGTTCGAGGAGCGTGCTCAGGGCGATCTCCAGTTCGGTGCGGGCGAGGTTCTGGCCGAGGCACTGGTGGATGCCGAAACCGAAGGCGACGTGGTGGCGGGTCGAGCGGTGGAAGTCGAGGGTGTCGGGAGCCGGGTAGACGTCCTCGTCGCGGTTGATGACGGAGGTGGAGAAGACCACGCCGTCCCCGGCCCTGATCGTGGTCCCGGCGATCTCGATGTCCTCGGTGGCCTGCCGCAGCAGTCCGTCCGCGATGGACAGCATCCGCATCAGTTCCTCGATGGCGTCCGGCAGCAGCCCGGGGTCGGCGCGCAGCTCGGTCAGCCGTTCGGGGTGCAGCAGGAGCGTGTAGGTGCCGAGGGAGATCATGTTGGCGGTGGTCTCGTGGCCCGCGACCAGCAGGATCATTGCCAGGGCGGTCAGCTCGTCGCGGTCGAGCTCGCCCTCGTTCAGGCGCTGCTGGATGAGTTCGTCCAGCAGGCCGTCGCCGGGCCGGCGCCGCTTCTGGTCGATCAGGTCCTCCAGATACGCGGCCAGCCGGTCGCGGGCGTCCCGCGTGTCCTCTGCCGCCGGTCCGCGCAGCAGCCGCCTGGACTGCTCCTCGAAGAACTCGTGGTCGGCGTAGGGAACGCCGAGCAGGGCGCAGATCACCATGGACGGCACCGGCAGCGCGAAGGAACGCACCAGGTCGGCGGGGGGTCCCTGGGCGATCATCGCGTCCAGCAGCTCGTCGACGATCTCCTGCATGCGCGGCCTGAGCTCGGTGGCGCGCCTGAGGGTGAAGCTCGGGATCATCATCCGCCGCTGGGTGCGGTGCTTGGGGTCGTCGACGCCGAGGAGCGCCGGCTTGCGGTCGCGGACCGCGGCGAAGCGGGGGGTGGTGGCCGGGAAGCCCGAGCGGTTGCGGTCCGTGGACAGGCGGGGGTCGACCAGCAGGTCACGGGCGACGGCGTGGCCGGTGACGAGCCAGGCGGGGCGGCCGTCGTAGAGCCGGATGCGGGCGAGCGGCCGTTCGGTGCGCAGCGGGTCGTACCCGGTGGGCGGGTGGTAGGGACAGCTCCGGTCCTGGGGGAAGGAGACGGGATCTGTCAGCTCGGTCGGGTCTGTCGTGTCTGTCATGGAAGACCTCGCAGACGGAGGATGCGTCGTGCCGATCTTCATTAGATGCCCAAGGCATCCAACGCACGACATGAAGTTCGGCCAGATCGGCTACCTGCGCGACCTGGCTGGGAACCGTCCACTCCGCATCGTAATTCGGTTGTCGCCGAAACGGCACGGCGTACAGGATCCGGCCATGCCCACGACCCGTGTGTTCCCGCCGCTGCCGTCCTTTCGGCACGGGGCCGGGGCCAGCCCGGGCGTCCCCGGAGGCCCGGTCCGCCGCGGTCGTGAGCGCCGCGCTCGTCGCGGGCCTCCTCGCGGGCTACGGCATCGCCGTGCCCGTCGGCGCCGTCGCGGTCCTACCTCGTCACCCTGACCGCCCGCTCGTCCCTGCGGACCGGTGTGTGCGCCGCGCTCGGCGTGGCGACGGCCGACGGGCTCTACGCCCTGCTCGCCCTCCTCGGCGGCTCGGTCCTGGCCGCCGCGCTGCGACCGGTGACGGTGCCGCTGCGCTGGGCCTCGGCCCTGCTCCTCGCCGCCCTGGCCGTCCGGGGCGCGGTCGGCGCGCTGCGCCGGTACCGAGGGCGCCGGACGGCCACCCGGGCGCCCCCACCGCCACCGGGCCCGGCCCGCGCGTACCTGAGCCTGCTCGGCCTCACCCTGCTCAACCCGACCACGCTGCTCTTCTTCGCGGCACTGGTCCTCGGCACGCGCGCCACGCCACCGTCCGATCGGGCGGTGTTCGTCCTGGCGGCCTTCACCGCCTCCGCAAGCCGGCAACTGCTGCTCGCGGGCGGCGGCACGCTGCTCGGCCGCACCCTGACGGGCCCCCGGGGACAACTGGCGACGGCCCTGGTGTCCAGGCTGTGATCACGCTGCTGGCGGCACGGACGGCGGCAGCGCCGGGGTGAGCGTCCCGGTCGCAGCCGCGGCCCGTGGCGGCGCGGCGGGGACGGGGCCGGGATGGATCGGGGCGGCGTCGATGTTGAATGGCGTGCACCATCGGTCACGGACGCGACGAGAGGACGGCCGGCATGGCTCTTGAGGGTGTGTACGAGCCCAGCCCGACGCAGTGGGTGCGGGAGCAGGTGGAGCTGTACGAGAGTTCGGGCGGTACCGAGGGGACCACGCTGCGGGACACGGGGCTGCCCGTGATCCTGCTGACCACCGTGGGTGCGCGCAGCGGCCGGATCCGCAAGACACCGCTGATGCGCGTGGAGCACGACGGGCGGTACGCCGTGGTGGCCTCCCAGGGCGGTGCGCCCAAGCACCCGTTCTGGTACTTCAACCTCAAGGCCGACCCCCGCGTCGAGCTCCAGGACGGCCCGGTCAAGCGGGACATGGCGGCCCGTGAGGTCACCGGCGCGGAGAAGGCGCAGTGGTGGGAGCGGGCGGTGGCCGCGTTCCCGCCGTACGCGGAGTACCAGGAGAAGACCTCACGGGAGATCCCGGTCTTCGTGCTGGAACCGGCCGCCGCGAGCTGAGCCGCGAGGGAAATTCCGGCCGGGAGGCATGAGCCCGTCCCGTCCGGGCATGCGTCTGTCAGGCCCCGCCGCGCTCCCCCGTCGCGGCGGGGCCCCTTCGTGCCCGCGACCGGTCCGCCGCACCGGGTCCGCGGCGGCTCACTCCGTGCCGCGGGCGGATTTCGGGGAACGTGTTCACCAGGACATCCGTGCGCCAGGCCGAGCAGGGAGGACACATGAGCGGCGGGGGCGAGGGCAACAGCGCCTACGGCCACAAGGCCTTCAAACGGTCCAGGAGCCACTTCGCGGACCGGATCACCGCCGACGGGCGGGACGGCCGGCCGGTGGAGGCCGGACGGTACCGGCTGGTGGTCAGCCGTGCCTGCCCGTGGGCGAGCAGGGCCCTGGTCTCACGGCGGCTGCTGGGGCTGGAGCACGTCCTGTCCCTCGCCGTCGTGGATCCGATCCAGGACGACCGGAGCTGGCGTTTCACACTCGACCCCGACGGCCGGGATCCCGTGCTCGGGATCCGCTTCCTCAGCGAGGCCTACGACCGGCGGGAGACCGGCTACCCCGGCGGGGTGAGCGTGCCCGCGGTCGTCGACGTGCCCAGCGGCGAGCTGGTCACCAACGACTACCAGCAGATCACGCTCGACCTCGCCACCGAGTGGAGCGCGCTGCACCGGCCCGGCGCTCCCGATCTGTACCCGCGGGCGCGGCGCGACGAGATCGACACGGTGATGGCGGAGGTCTACGAGGACGTCAACAACGGCGTGTACCGGGCGGGCTTCGCCACGAACCAGGAGGAGTACGAGGCGGCCTGCGCGGGCGTGTTCCGGCGGCTTGAGCTGCTGGAGCCCCGTCTGGCCGGACAGCGCTACCTCGTGGGCGACACGATCACCGAGGCGGACATCCGGCTGTTCACCACGCTGGTCCGGTTCGACGCCGTCTACCACGGCCACTTCAAGTGCAACCGCTGGAAGCTCGCCGAGAGCCCGGTGCTGTGGGCGTACGCCCGGGACCTGTACCAGACGCCCGGCTTCGGGGACACGGTCGACTTCGACCACATCAAGCGGCACTACTACCAGGTGCACACCGGCATCAACCCGACCCGGATCGTGCCCCTCGGCCCCGACCTGTCCGGCTGGCTGAGCCCGCACCACCGCGAGGAGCTCGGCGGGCGCCCCTTCGGCGACGGGACGCCTCCGGGTCCCGTACCGCCCGGTGAGGAGGTCCCGCCGCAGGGCCGGCCCTGACGACGGCCCGCTCCGAGAGCCTCGCGCCCGTACCGGCAAAGGAGACACCGATGGCCAAGAAGAAGCTCAAGCTCCCGCTCGCCTACCAGCCCGTCGGCTTCTTGCTGGGCTGGGCCGGCGGCGCGCTGGCGGGCCTGGCGTTCCGCGCGACGTGGAAGGCCATCCGCCACGAGGACGAGGCGCCCGAGCCGCTCGACGAGAACCGCCGCTGGGGGGAGATCCTGCTCGCGGCGGCCGTGCAGGGCGCCATCTTCGCCGTCGTGCGCGGCGCCGTCGACCGGGCCGGTGCCACCGCCGTCGAACGCTCGATCGGCGTCTGGCCCGCCAAGGTCAGGGACGACCGCGACTGACCCGGCGCCTCCGTGGAACCACGGCCGACGCGCCCGCCGCGGACCGCGACCGGCGCCGCGCGACCGGCACGGCGCCGGGTGGGGTCAGCCCTGCTTGGGGCCCATCTCGAGGACGCGGCGGAGGGTGAAGGTGTGGCCGGCCGGGTCGGAGCAGCCGCGCTCCTCGTACGGGCCGGGGGCGTCCTTGGCTTCGAGCGGGCGGCCACCGAGTTCGACGACCCGGCGTTCGGCCGCGTCCAGGTCGTCCACCAGGAAGTCCAGGTGGATCTGGAGCGAGTTCTCCGGGCGCGGCCAGCTCGGCGGTGTGGCGTTCGCGTCGCGGCGGAAGGCGAGCCGCAGTCCGTCGGCGGCCCTGATCTCCACCAGGTTCGCGGTCACGTCCGTGTCCCGCGCCTGGAGCAACTCCTTGTAGAACACGGCGAGTTTCTCGGGCTCGGCGCAGTCGAGCACCACGACGCCCGCGTTCACCAGTGGCATGTCTCCTCCGTAGGGTCCGGCGGCGGGACGTGGGTGTCCGGCCGCCCTCCTTCCCGGATATCCCGGCCCCGCGGATTCAGGCACGCGCCGCGGGGGAACTCGGGGGCAACTTGACCGCCCGCCAGGTCCGAGCGGCGGCAGGAGAGTCGGGGCCGCGGGACGGGCGGACTCGTTCACCATGAACGGCATGGAGACGAACGGCATGGAGACGATGCGCGCGATCAGTCAGGACGTCCTCGGCGGTCCCGAGGTGCTGCGGGAGGTCGAGCTGGAGCGGCCCGTGCCCAGGCCCAACGAGGTGCTGGTACGGGTGCGGGCCGCCGGGCTGAACCCCACCGACTGGAAACACCGGGCCGGCGGCCTCTTCCTGGGGCAGCCGCCGTTCGTACTGGGCTGGGACGTCTCCGGGGTGGTCGAGGCGACGGGTGTCGGCGCCTCCCTCCACCGGCCCGGGGACGAGGTCTTCGGCATGCTGTCGTACCCGTTCGGGCACGGCTCGCACGCCGAGTACGTGACCGCGCCGGCCCGGTTCCTCGTGCCGAAGCCGACCGGGATCGACCATGTCCAGGCGGGCGCGCTGCCGCTGGTGTCGCTGACCGCGTGGCAGGCGCTGGTGGAGCGGGCGGATCTCCGGGCGGGGCAGCGGGTGCTGATCCACGCGGCGGCCGGCGGGGTCGGCCATGTGGCCGTGCAGATCGCCAAGGCGCGCGGCGCGTACGTCTTCGGCACCGCAGGCGCGGGCAAGCACGACTTCCTGCGCGGCATCGGCGTGGACGAGCCGGTCGACTACCGCTCCACCGACTTCACCGAGGCGGTACGCGACGTCGATGTCGTACTGGACCCCATCGGCGGGGAGACCTCGCTCCGTTCGCTGCGGGTCCTGCGGCCCGGCGGGATCGTGGTGTCGATCGTGCCGGTCGGCTCCGACGACCTCTACCGCGAGGCCGAGCGGCTCGGCGTGCGGGCGGTCCGGATGCTCGTCGACGCCGACCGCCACGACATGCGGGAGATCGCGCGGCTCGTCGAGAAGGGCGGGCTGCGCGCCACGATCGCCGGGACTTTCCCGCTGGCCGAGGCCGCCAGGGCGCACGAGGCCGGCGAGACCGGCCGGACCACGGGCAAGCTGGTCCTGCTGATGGACTGACGCCCGGCGACCGGGCACGCCGTCCGGCGGCGTGCCCGGTCAGGCTGAGCCGGCGGCTTGCCCGGTCACACCGAGCGCGCGCCCGTCACACCGAGCCGGACGCGGCCCCGTGCTGTTCCAGGGCCGCCGCCAGTGTCGGTTGCGGAGGCAGCAGCCGGGACAGGCCGGTCACCTTCAGGATGCGCAGGGTCAGCGGGTGCGTGCACACGAGGTGCAGCTCTCCGCCGTGGTCGAGGACCCGGCCGCGTGCCCGGTAGAGCAGGCGCAGCCCTGAGCAGTCGAAGAAATCCACCCGGCTCAGGTCGATCACGACCCGGGCCCCGGGCGGCGCGGTGGCCCGGTCGATGTGGGGGGCGATCTGCGCCTCGGCGGCGATGTCGATCTCGCCCCGGAACTCGAGCACCGTGTGCCCTCGGTCCCGGTGGACACGCAGATGCCGGGTGAACGACGGCGCAGGTTCCTGCTGCACGACGACCTTCCCCTCCAGCCGGCTCCTCGTACGACGGGCTCGGAGATCACAGCATCCCCCGGTGTTCGGGGCCCAACACCCCTACCCGCTCAGCAAGTTACCCTCGTAAGAGTGAATTCCAGCATGTTCGGTTGACATATGTCTCCGAATTCCGGCCGACTGTGGCTACTCGCCGGGCGGCGCGTCGAACAGGGCGCTCACCGACTCGCCGTTGTGGATGCGGCGCACGGCCTCGGCGAGGGCCGGGGCGATGGACAGGATCCGCAGCTTGTCCTTGTGATCCCGGTACTCCTCGCCCTCCGCCGGCACCGGCACGGTGTTGGTGCACACGATCTCCAGGACGTCGCTCCGCTCGGTCAGCCGTTTGAGGGCGCCAGGCCGCGAACAGGCCGTGGGTGCAGGCGACGCGGATCGAGCGGGGACCCAACTCGCGCAGCCGGTTGAGCAGTTCGAGCACCGTGCTGCCCTTGGCGATCTCGTCGTCCAGCACGATGACGTCCCGGCCTGCCACGTCGCCGATGACGGAGCTGATGGTCACCCGGTCGTCGGCGTAGCGCTGCTTGGCCCCGGCGGCCACCCGGGCCCCGATCATCCGGGCGAACGCGGCCGCCTCCTTGGCGTTGCCCAGGTCCGGGGAGACCACGGTGGTGCGGGACAGGTCGTACTGCCGGAAGTGCTCGGCGAGTTCGCGCAGCGCGTGCAGGTGGTCGACGGGCACCGGGAAGAAGCCGTGCACATGCGGGGCGTGCAGCGTCATCGCCAGGACCCGGCTCGCGCCCGCCGCGACCAGCAGGTCGGCCACCAGCCGGCCGCCGGGCGAGATGCGCGGGGCGTCCTTCTTGTCGGAGCGGGCGTAGGAGTAGTGCGGCATCACGACGGTGATCCGCCCGGCGGACGCGCCGCGGGCCGCGTCGCACATCAGCAGCAGTTCGACGAGGTGCTCCTGCACCGGCTTGACCAGCGGCTGGATGAGGAAGACGTCCCGTTCACGGCAGTTCGCGCGCAGCTGCACCTCCAGGCAGTCGTTGGCGAACCCGCTGACCCGCGCCGGGCTGAGGGGCACGCCCAGGTGCGCGCAGACCTCCGCCGCCGGGTCGGGGTGGGCGCTGCCGCTGAACACCGCGATGCCTCGCACGATCCGCTCCTCGCTGATCATTTCCGGCACTCCCGGCTCATGCTACTGATCGCGCGGTGACCGGCCGCGGCACGCCCGCTGCCGGGGCAGGACGGGCACCCGCGGGCCGCGACCGCCCACCGCCCGGTCAACTCACCTGTCTGGCAATGGATTTGGCGGGCATTCTCAGGGGGGAGGAAGGAGAACCGTGGGATGACGACTGCCCCCGAGCGAGTCACCCGGCGCATGCCCGGATGGGCGAAGGCGGTGAGTGCCGTCGTGGTGGTGCCGGCGCTGCTGTTCGCCGGTGTCGCGCTGGCCGTGCTGCCCGGCATCAAGGACCTGTTCGGCACCGAGACGCACGACCGCTCGGGCCCCGCGCTGCTGAAGTCGATCCAGGACCTGAGCCGTTACGACGCCGCCTCCGGCAACTTCCAGGTCGTCGTGGACCTGGAGAAGGACAGCAAGTACCTGCCCGACGCGATCCGCGGCACCCGCACTCTGTACGTCGGGGCCGGCACCGTGGACGCCTACGTGGACCTCGGCGGGCTCGGCGACCAGGACGTGACGGTCGACGGCGACCGCACCACCGCCACCCTGCGGCTGCCGCACGCGCGGCTCGGCCGCCCGGCCCTGGACGCGGACCACTCCTACGCCGTGTCCAAGCAGCGCGGTCTGCTCGACCGCCTGGGCGACCTGTTCTCCGACAACCCGAACAGCGAACACGCCGTGCAGCGGCTCGCCGTCGAGCACATCGCCGACGCGGCCAAGGACAGCGGCCTGACGGCCCGTGCCGAGACCAACACCACCGGCATGCTCGAAGGCCTCCTCAAGTCCCTCGGCTTCAAGGAGGTCCACGTCACGTACGGCCCCTGAACGGCCCCCGGGCCGTCGGGGCCGGACGTTCCGTCACTCCCGCAGCGACTCCGCGAGACGTCGTCCGCACCAGGGACAGAAGTCGATGGTGATACTCGATGTGCCGCCATCGTGGATGATCAGCCCGTACCCCTGGGACTCGGCGCTGTAGTCGATCAGAACATCCGGGCAGTCGAAGGGGTCGTCGTGCACGCCGCAGCGCATGTTCACGTGACTGCTCATCGCCTCACAGCAGTGGTTGCCCATGGCCTCGGCTTCTCGTAGAGGGTCGGTCGTCGCCGGCATCGGCGCACACCCGATCATCCACGGCCACGGCGGCGCAAGCGAAATCCACGGGCTCCCGACCGGAGCGACTGGCAGGCAGTTCGCGGGAGCGGTTCTGCGCGAAGTCCGGTTGGACGACGTCGTCGGCCGGCCGAGACCGGTCCCGTGGCGTAGGCCCCGGGCAGGGCGGGGCATCCTCCGTTGGTTCGCGGGTAACAGGGTTTTCTCGTAGGGGAGTTGTCGTTCGGGAGGAGTGGCATGGGCCGGGTGGCGATCAGTCCGCGTTCCGTTTTTCGCTCGCGCGGGACCAGGGGCCGGGCCAAGACCGACGGGCCGCCGGGCGGCGGCGGCCCGCGGCCCGCGCCCTGGCCGCTGCGGTTGCTGGCGATGCTGTGCGCCTTCGCCTTCATGGTGGCCTTCGCGGTCGTCCTGGCGAAGCTGACGCTGGAGCCGTCGCCCGCGTCGGCGTCCATCGCGCACAGCAATCTGCGTCCGGGAAGCTCGCTCCGGGCCTATCTGGAGAGCGCGCAGACCCGGGAGGCGGTCAAGCAGCTCGGCGGGAACGTGCTGCTCGGCGTGCCGTTCGGCGTGCTCGTACCGGTCGTGGCACCGGGGGCGCGCAAAGTCCTGCCGGTGCTGCTGCTCACCGCGACGGTGATGCTGCTCGTGGAGTTCGCGCAGGGCGCGCTGATCACCGGGCGGGCCTTCGACATCGACGACGTCATCCTCAACACCTCGGGCGCACTGCTGGGTTGGTTGCTCCTGGGCCGGCGCATGGGCCGGGCCGTGCACGCGCGCAAGCCGCGTGAGTGATGGCCGGAATTGGTCCGTACCATGTATTGACGCTCCCTTATCTCACTCCTTGAATCAAGGGCGACACATTCACCCCCCACAACGGTCGGCGGCCCGGGCCCGGGCTGCCGCACGGAAGGGAGAGCCGTGGCCCGTCCACGCCTGCTCCGCAGATGTCTCTTCGCCGCCCTGTCCGCCGTCCTGGCCGGTTCCGCCGCCATCGGCCCGGCACAGGCCGACTCCCCGAAGGCCGCCACCCCCACGGCGGCCACCCCGAAGGCGGCCGCGGCCGTCACGTTCTCCGACAACTTCGACGGTCCCGCCGGCGCGGCCGTCGACTCCTCCAAGTGGCAGATCGAGACCGGCGACAACGTCAACAACCACGAGCGCCAGTACTACACGTCGGGCAACAAGAACGCGGCCCTCGACGGCCAGGGCCACCTGGTCATCACCGCGCGCCGGGAGAACCCCTCCAACTACCAGTGCTGGTACGGCACGTGCCAGTACACCTCCGCCCGGCTGAACACCTCCGGGAAGTTCTCCGCGCAGTACGGGCACGTGGAGGCCCGGATGAAGATCCCGCGGGGTCAGGGCATGTGGCCCGCGTTCTGGATGCTCGGGACGCCGGTCAACTGGCCGGACTCCGGCGAGATCGACATCATGGAGAACGTCGGTTTCGAGCCGTCCACCGTCCACGGCACGATCCACGGCCCCGGCTACTCCGGCTCCGGCGGCATCGGCGCGGGCTACACCCTGCCGAACGGACAGTCCTTCGCGGACGCCTTCCACACCTTCGCCGTCGACTGGGCGCCGGACTCGATCACCTGGTCCGTGGACGGCAACGTCTACCAGCGGCGCACGCCCGCCGACCTGGGCGGCAGGACGTGGGTGTTCAACAAGCCCTTCTTCCTGATCCTGAACCTGGCCGTGGGCGGCTACTGGCCGGGCGACCCGGACGGCTCCACCTCCTTCCCACAGCAGCTCGTGGTCGACTCGGTCTCGGTGACCACCAGTGACACGGCTGGCGGCGTCGCGATCCGGGGGCTGGCCGGCAAGTGCGTGGACGTGGCCGCGGCGAACTCCGCCAACGGCACGCCCGTACAGCTCTACGACTGCAACGGCACCCCCGCCCAGCAGTGGACGCTCGGCTCGGACGGCACCCTGCGCGCGCTCGGCAAGTGCCTGGACGTCACGGACCGCGGCACCGCGGACGGCTCCACGGTCCAGCTCTGGGACTGCGGCGGCGGCGCGAACCAGAAGTGGGTCGTCTCCTCGGCGCACGACATCGTCAACCCGCAGGCGAACAAGTGTCTGGATGTCACCGGGAACAATTCCGCCAACGGCACCCGGCTGCAGATCTGGACCTGCACGGGCGGCGCCAACCAGAAGTGGACGGTGGGCTGAGCCCCGAGGACCGGCACCGGCGGCCGACGCGCGCGTCTAGTGCACGGTCCAGGTGAACTTGTCGCCGCCGACCCAGCGGATCACGTCCGGATCGTCGAGGTCGTGGATGTTGATACCGAAGGCGGCGGCGGCAGTCAGCACGTCGATGACGGTCTTCGCCTCGCCGACCACCTCACCGTCGATCTCCACGATCCGGAAGGGCGGACTGCCCGGCTGCACGCCGAGCACGAGGATCCGCGGCCGCGATATGTAGGGCGTAGCGACTTCGGTCATGTCATCCAGCCTAGAACGCCGACCGCGGGGCGGGCTTTCCGGTGCCGTCGGGCCACCGCGTGATGCGGTCCCGGCGGCACCGGGGAACCCTGGGAGTGGGAGGTGGCGATGGACCCTGTCGAGGCACTGGACCGGATCGCCTTCCTGCTGGAGCGGTCCCTGGCGCCGACCTACCGTGTGCGCGCCTTCCGCACCGCCTCCCGGGTGCTGTCCGGGCTGCCCGGGCAGGAGGTGGCCGAGCGGGCCGCGGCCGGGACGCTCGAGTCGCTCAAGGGCGTCGGCCCGAAGACCGCCCAGGTGGTGCGGGAGGCGCTGAGCGGGCAGGTGCCCGGTTATCTGCGCACACTGGAGGACGAGGCCGGCGAACCGCTCACTCGGGGCGGCGAACGGCTGCGGGCGTTGCTGCGCGGTGACTGCCATCTGCATTCCGACTGGTCCGACGGCGGCAGCCCGATCGAGGAGATGGGCCGGACCGCCGCGCGCCTCGGGCACGAGTGGGCGGTGCTGACGGACCACTCGCCACGGCTGACGGTGGCCCGCGGGCTGTCCGCCGAGCGGCTCCGCGAGCAGCTGGACGTGGTCGCGGAGCTGAACCGGACCTGGGCGCCGTTCCGGCTGCTGACCGGCATCGAGTGCGACATCCTCGACGACGGCTCGCTCGACCAGGACCCCGGGCTGCTGGAACGGCTGGACGTCGTGGTGGTGTCGGTGCACTCCAGACTGCGGATGGATGCCCGGTCGATGACCCGCCGCATGGTGGCCGCCGTACGCGATCCGAACTCCGACGTCCTCGGCCACTGCACCGGGCGGTTGCTGACCGGGCGGGGGCGTCCGGAGTCGGAGTTCGACGCGGACGCGGTGTTCGCCGCGTGCGCCGAGACCGGCACGGCCGTGGAGATCAACTGCCGCCCGGAGCGGCTCGATCCGCCGCGGCGGCTGCTGCGCCGGGCCGTCGAGGCCGGTGTGCTGTTCTCCATCGACACCGACGCCCACGCGCCCGGCCAGCTGGACTGGCAGATCCACGGGTGCGCGCGGGCCGAGGAGTGCGGGGTGCCGCCGGAGCGCGTGGTGACCACGTGGACCGGGGAGCGGCTGCTGGACTGGGCCCGCGAGCGCCGGACACCGTGAGGCGTGCCGGGCGGTCCGGGGTCCGGACGGTCCGGGTCCTGGCGGTCCGCGTCGGCCGGGCGGGACCGGGTACCCGGTGGTCCGCAGTGTCAGCCGCCGCCGAGAGGAGCCGAAGGTGAGCAGCGCTTCGGGCAGCCGGGTCGTCGTCACGGGCGCCACCGGCAATGTCGGCACGAGTGTCGTACGCGTCCTGTCCGAGGATCCGCAGATCGGGTCCATTCGCGGACTGGCGCGCCGGATCCCGCAGTGGTCGCCGCCGAAGACGCAGTGGTCGGCGGTGGACGTGTCCTTCGAGCAGTCCGGGCTGGCCGGGGAGTTCGCGGGCGCCGACGCGGTGATCCATCTGGCCTGGGCCTTCCAGCCCACGCACGATCCGGCGGCCACCTGGCGCACCAACGTGCTGGGCAGCATGCGGGTCTTCGAGGCGGTGGCGGCCGCGCGGGTGCCGGTCCTGGTGCACGCCTCGTCGGTCGGCGCGTACTCGCCGGGGCCGAAGGACCACGCGGTGGACGAGTCGTGGCCGACCCACGGGTGGCCGGACGCCGCGTACTGTCGGGAGAAGGCGTATCTGGAACGGGCCCTGGACACCTTCGAGCGGGACCATCCGGATGTGCGGGTGGTCCGGATGCGGCCGGCCTTCCTGTTCAAGCGGGAGTCGGCGAGCGAGCAGCGGCGGATCTTCGCAGGGCGGTTCCTGCCGGGGCAGCTGGCCCGGCCCGAGCTGATGCCGTTCCTGCCGGACGTGCCGGGCCTGCGGGTGCAGGCGCTGCACACGGACGACGCCGCCCGGGCCTACCGGCTGGCGCTCACGCAAGAGGTGCGGGGAGCGTTCAATCTGGCCGCCGAGCCGCCACTGGACGCGCGGGTGCTGGGTGAGCTGCTCGGCTCCCGGCCCGTACGGCTGCCGCGTACCGCAGCCCGGTCGGCGATCGCCGCCGCGTGGGGGCTGCGGCTGCTGCCCGCCTCGCCCCAGTTGTTCGACGCAGTCCTCCACCTGCCCCTGATGGACTGCACCCGGGCGCACGTCGAGCTCGGCTGGCGGCCGGAGCGTACGGCGACCGAGGTCCTCCAGGAATTCCTCCAGGGATTGCAGCGGGGCGAGGGCGAGGACACGGAGCCGCTGCGGGGCCGCAAGGTGGGGTGAGCCGCGGGCGGGCCGGCCCCGGGGGTGTCAGCCGTGCGCCCGCAGGGCCCGCATCTGCTCCTCCAGCGGGCCGAGTCCGACGTCCCGGCGGCGCTCGTCGAGGGTCTGCGGGCGGCGCACGGGGTACGGGCGGAGGGTGGCGGGGTTGATCCGCGTGCCGTAGAACTGCGGCTCGCCCAGTTCCACGGCGCAGTCGTCGGCGATGTAGGCCAGGTGCACGGCGGGGCAGCGGCCGTCGGCGGTGGCCTGCGCGATCAGGTCCCGGCAGCGCAGCCGGAAGTCCAGGTCGGGGGCGTGCAGCAGGATCATCAGGGCGGCCGTCGAGGCGGCCGCGCCCACGGCCTCCACGGTGGGCCAGCCATGCCGCCGCACGATCACCGCGAGTGCCCCGGCGTTGTCCCGCCGGCACGCCGCCACCTTCCGCCGCCGCTCGGCGGTGGGCACGGCCCCCGCCTCCCGCGTCACCTCGCGATCGGCCTCGGCCCTGCACACAAGCTCGTCCGCGACAAGAGAGCCGACCTCCCCGCCCGCCGGCCAAGCATCTTGACCACCGCCCGGCTGCCCGTCCTGCCCACCCAACGGCACCGGGGCCTGCCTGCCCGACGGCACCGCACCCCGCCCGCCCACGGGCACTGCCGTTCGCCCGGCCGGCGGCATCGCGTCGAGCCCGACCGAGGGCCCCGCACCCGGCCCGCCCGGCGGCAGCACACCGTGCCCGTCCGACGGCACCGTGCCTCGCCCAACCAGCGGCACCGCTTCCTGGACGCTGGTCAATCCCGAGCCCGCCGCGCCTCGCCCCACTGACGGCACCGTGTCCTGCGCACCCGACGTCGGCGCACCTCGCCTGCCCGGCGGTATTGCGTCCTGCTGGAGCGGCGGCGTTACCTCAGCCCGTTCTGATGTGCGGCCGCCCGGGATCGCGGGGGCTGCCGGGGTCGCGGGGCTCCCGGTCGGTTCGCGGGGTGTCGTGGGCGTGCCCACGGAGTGGTCCGGGGTGGCCGTCATGGGGACGGGCTTCCTCGGTGGCGGAGGGTGAACCAGACTCTCTTGCCGGGGCGGCCCGGTTCGGGCGGGGACATGCCCCAGTCGTCGGCCAGGGCGGCCACGATGGCGAGTCCGCGCCCCGACTCCGCGGTCGCGTCGGCCGGTCGTGGGCGGGGCAGCACCGGCGAGGAGTCCGCCACGGTCACGCGCAGGGCGTGGGCGCTGCCCTCGACGGTCACGGTGACCGTGTCGTCCGGTTCGGTGCGCGCGTGCTTGACCGCGTTGGCGAACAGTTCGTCCGTGGCGAGCACCGCCCCGTCGCGCTGATCGGCCGTCAGCGGCAGCCGGGCGAGTTGCCCGGCGACCAGGCGCCGTACGGCCGCCGCCCAGGAGGGGTCGGCGGGCACGGTGGAGCGAATACGAAAGGAGTCGTCCGAGCCGCCCCCGGCAGGGGCGACCGGCCGGTGCACGACATCCGCCGGTGCCGGAGCGGCCGAACGGTGCGCGGCATCCGCCGACGCAGGAGCACCCGGACGGTGCCGAGGATCCGCCGACGCGGAAGCAACCAGGCGGTGCCCGACGTCTGCCGACGCAGAAGCAGCCGGACGGTGCCGAACGTCCGCTGACGCGGGAGCGACCGACCGGCGGCTGGCGTCTGCCGACGCCGGAGCGGCCAGGTGGTGCGCGGCATCCGCCGACGCGGAAGTGGCCAGGCAGTGCTGGGAGTCCGCCGACGCGGAAGCAGCCGGACGGTGCTGGGCGTCCGCCGATGCAGAAGCAGCCGACCGGTGGCCGGCATCCGCCGACGCGGAAGCGGCCAGGCGGTGTCCGGCCTCCGGCGACGCGGGGGCAGCCGGGCGGTGTGCGGTGTCCGCCGAAACCGGCGGGCGGTGTGTGGTGTTCGTTGGGGTGGGGCTGCGGGTGTCGGAGGGCGTCGTCGATGCGGAGGTGGCGTCCTGCGTGTGGACGGCCGCGTTCGTCCGGGCACCCCGGGCCGGTCCGGGGGTGTCCGGGCTCCTCGACTGTCCGTCGGTCACGGTGGCCATCCAGGTCTCGCGTCGCATGCCCGTGCGGGGCCGGGCATCCGCAGCTGTCGGAATGTCAATTCTGTTGAGAATCAGCACAGTTGGGCGCCTCGAAGGCCCGCTGCACCACAGCTCTCCCTGTCACTATGGTGTCGGACACACACGGCCCGCAACCTGCGTTCTGATAATTTCAGAACGTTCGCCAACCCCCTGTCTGCGTCGTCGACGACATGCCACACTGCACGCGACGAAGGCGGTTCGGGAGGTAGGACGTGAGGGAGAACCGCTCAGGCGGAAGCGCGCCCACCGTCCTGCGGATGGTCCTCGGCAAGCGTCTGCGGCACCTGCGGGATCAGGCCGGGGTCTCCTTCGAGGACGCGGCACGGGCCATCGAAGTCACGCCCTTGACGGTCCGCCGGATAGAGAAGGCCGAGGTCGGCCTGCGCATCCCGTACGTCAGGGAGCTGCTGCGCACCTACGGCGTCCCCGCACGGGAGATCGACGACTTCGTCACCCTGGCCCGCGAGGCCAACCGGCCCGGCTGGTGGTACAAGTACCGCGACGTGCTGCCGGAGTGGTTCAAGGCGTACGTGAGCCTGGAGAGCGAGGCCAGCGTCATCCGCCTCTACGAACCCCATTACGTGCCGGGCCTGTTGCAGACCCGCGAGTACGCCACCGCGCTTATGCGGGTCGGCTTCCCCAACGAGTCGAAGGAGGAGATCGCCCGCCGTGTCGACCTGCGCCTGAGACGTCAGGACCTGCTCGCCAAGCCGGACGGCCCGGCCGTGTGGGCCATCCTCGACGAGACCGTGCTGCGCCGGCCCGTCGGCGGTTCCGAGGTGATGCGGGCCCAGCTCGACCGCATGGTCGAGGTGCTCCGGATGCCGAAGGTCAGCGTCCAGGTCATGCCCTACTCGGTGGGGGCCCACCCGGGCGCCTTCGGCCCCTTCCACCACTTCCGCTTCGGCTTCTCCGAACTGCCCGACGTCGTCTACACCGAGAACCTCGCGGGCTCGGTCTACTACGACCGGCCGGAGGACGTCGTGACCTATCTCGAAGTCCTGGACCGGATGTCCGTGCACGCGGAACCGGTCACACGCACCAGGGACATCCTGGGCGAACTGCTTGAGGAGTTGTGACACATGGCATCCGACACTCCCCTCCACAGCGGCATGCCGGCCGGCGACCTGGGCGCCGCGGGCTGGCACAAGCCCTGGAGCGGCACCAACGGCGGCTCCTGCGTCGAGGCCAAGCGCCTGCCCGACGGCACGGTGGCCCTGCGCCAGTCCACCGACCCCGAGGGGCCCGCGCTGCTCTACAGCCGGGACGAGATGATCGCGTTCCTCCGGGGGGTCAAGGCGGGCCAGGCGGACTTCCTGGTGGACTGAGCCGGGACCCGAACCGGAACCGGACCCGACGAGCGGACCCGAACCGGAACCGGACCCGATGAGCGAACCCGGGCCGGGACCGAAAGGTCCCGGTCCGGAGCGGTGGCGGCCCCCACGCCCGCCCCCTTTCCACCCTCGCCAGCCTGCTGAACTCGGGCCACGCACACGGACGTTGACGCTAAGTTGAAGTCGGACACCGATCGCGGCACGCACGGCAGGAGACCCCCCATGGCAGACGGCGAGCTCACCCCGGACCAGGACGCGCTGTCCAAGATCGACACCACGGTGCCGCACTCGGCCCGCATCTGGAACTACTGGATGGGCGGCAAGGACAACTACGAGGTCGACCGGATCGCGGGCGACGCCTACCGCGAGCACGCGCCGACCATCGAGACCATGGCCCGCGCCTCCCGCCAGTACCTGATCCGCGCCGTGACCTACGTGGCCGGCGACCTCGGCATCCGCCAGTTCCTCGACATCGGCACCGGGCTGCCGACCTACGACAACACCCACCAGGTCGCCCAGCGCATCGCCCCCGAGTCGCGCATCGTCTACGTCGACAACGACCCGCTGGTGCTGCGCCACGCCCAGGCCCTGCTCACCAGCACCCCCGAGGGCCTGACCGAGTACATCGACGCGGACCTGCACGACCCCGAGACGATCATCGAGCGGGCGGGCAAGATCCTCGACCTCGACCAGCCGGTCGCCCTCATGCTGATGGGCATCCTCGGCCACGTCCAGGACTACGAGGAGGCCAAGTCGATCGTCCGCCGCCTCCAGGCCGCCCTGCCCTCCGGCAGCTGCTTCGTGCACTACGACAGCACCGACACCGACCAGGCGCTCAAGGAGGCCCAGCAGGGCTACGACGACACCGGCGCCGTCCCGTACGTGCTGCGCAGCCCGGAGCAACTGGTCGCCTACTACGAGGGACTCGAGCTGGTCGAGCCCGGCATCGTCTCCTGCCCGCTGTGGCGGCCCGAGCCCGGCACCCGGCCCGAGCCCACGGACATCCACGGCGGCGTGGCCCGCAAGCCCTGACCCCGGGGAGGCCGAACTCGCGGGCCGCGCCCTGGCCTACGGCGCCGTGCGCAGGAAGTCGGCGAGCTCCTCCAGGAGCCGGTCCACGTCCTCCTCGTCGTTGTACGGGGCCAGTCCGATCCGCAGCCCGCCGGTGTCGCCCAGGCCGAGGCGGCGGGAGGCCTCCAGGGCGTAGAACGCGCCCGACGGCGCCGCGACGGAGCGTGCCGCCAGGTGGCGGTAGGCGTCGACGGTGCCGCGGCCCTCGATCGTCAGCAGCAGGGTCGGGGTGCGCTCGGCCGCGCGCGAGTGCACGCTGATCCCAGGGAGGCGGGACAGCTCCTCCTCGATCCGGCGGCGCAGGACGTCCTCGTGCCTTTCGAGCGAGGCGAAGGAGGCGAGGAGCCGCTCCCGCCGGGTGCCGCGCGCCGACGGATCCATCCCGGCGAGGAAGTCCACGGCGGCCCGGGTGCCGGCCAGCAGTTCGTAGGGCAGGGTGCCGAGTTCGAAGCGCTCGGGCACCGCGTCGGACGAGGGCAGCAGCTTGTCCGGGCGCAAGGTCTCCAGCAGGTCGGGGCGGCTCGCCACGACGCCGAGGTGCGGGCCGAGGAACTTGTACGGCGAGCAGGCGAAGAAGTCCGCGCCCAGGGCCGCGAGGTCGACCGGGACATGGGCGGTGAAGTGCACGCCGTCGACATAGAGCAGGGCGCCGCGCTCGTGGACCAGGGAGGCGATCGCGGGCAGGTCCGGGCGGGTGCCGATCAGGTTGGAGGCGGCGGTGACCGCGACCAGCCGGGTACGGTCGGAGAGCTGGTCGGCGATGTGGCGGGCAGTCAGTTCGCCGGTCGCCGGATCGAAGTCGGCCCAGCGCACGACGGCTCCCACGGCCTCGGCGGCCTGGACCCAGGGGCGGATGTTGGCGTCGTGGTCGAGCCGGGTGACGACGACCTCGTCGCCCGGCGCCCACGTCCTGGCCAGGGCGCGCGAGAAGTCGTACGTCAGCTGGGTGGCGCTGCGCCCGAAGACGACCCCGGACGGCTCGGCGCCCAGGAGGTCCGCCATGGCCTGCCGGGCGGTGGCGACGCAGTCCTCGGCGTTGCGCTCGCCCGCCGTCGTCAGCCCCCGGTTGGACAGCGGACCGGCCAGCGCCTCGGCGACGGCGTCGATGACCGGCTGCGGTGTCTGACTGCCGCCCGGCCCGTCGAAATGAGCCCACCCGGCCTTCAGGGCGGGAAACTGCGCGCGGACACCGGCGATGTCATGCGTCACGGACGACTCCTTCGAACACTCCTGGTGCGGGATGCGCCCCCATGATCCATCGCACCGCGCCCCAGGGACAGCCCCCTACGTCCTGCGTTCCTCCAGGGCGGTCTGCCAGGCCGGGACCGGGTCCTTGGGGGCCGGTTCGGCGCGGCGGCCACCGCGGGTGAAGAAGTCGGCGAGGGGCAGGATCGCGGCGCCGACGGTGACCGCGTCCGGGCCCAGTCTGCCCAGGTCGACGGTGACCCGCTCGGCGGGGTGGCGCAGGGCGTAGGCGGTCGCGTGGCGGCGTACGGCGGGCAGGAAGCGGGGGCCGAGCTGGAGGCCGGCCCAGCCACCGATGAGGATGCGCTCGGGCTGGAACAGATTGATCAGGTCGGACAAGCCGGCGCCCAGGTATTCGGCGGTCTCCTCCAGCACGGCGAGCGCCACGGGGTCGGCCGCGGTGCCCTCGGGCGGGTAGGCGGCGGCCAGCAGGGCGGTGAGCGCGGTCTCCTCGTCGGTGCCGCGCGGCGGCCGCCCGCCCTCCTCGCGCCAGCGGGCGAGCAGGGACTCCGCGCCGGCGTAGGCCTCCAGGCAGCCCAGGGCGCCGCAGCGGCAGCGGCGTCCTCGCACCCGTACCGTCAGATGTCCCCACTCCACGGCCCGGCCGCGTTCCACCTCGGGCGTGACCAGGCAGGCGCCGACGCCGGAGCCGAAGAGCACCACGACCGCGTTGCGGGCGCCACGACCGGCGCCGAACCACATCTCGGCCTGGCCCAGCGTCTTGGCGCCGTTGTCGATGAAGTACGGCACGCCGTCCGGGAGCCGGGACCCGGCGCGCAGCAGGGACTCCAGGGGCACCGCGTCCCAGCCGATGGTCTGCCCGTGCACGACGGCACCGCGGTCGGCGGTCGGTTCGACGATGCCCGGGACGCCGATCCCGACCCCGAGCAGGCGCTCCGGGGGCAGTCCGGCCGTAGCCAGGACCTCGGCGATCCCGTCCCGGATGTGCCCGGTGATCACCTCGACGTCGTAGCCCTGGGACTCCAGGGGCCGTTCGGTGCGCGCCAGTTCGGTGAGGGTGAGGTCGAACAGCTCGACGCGGACCCGGGTCTCGCCGACGTCCACGCCGATCATGTGGCCGCTGCCCGGCGCGACGCGCAGCAGGGTGCGGGGGCGGCCGCCGTCGGAGTCGACGCTGCCGGCCTCCTCGACGAGGCCGTCGGCGACCAGGTCGGCGACGACGTTGCTGACCGAGCCGGAGCTGAGGCCGGTCGCGGGGCCGAGCTCGAAGCGGCTGAGCGGGCCGTCGAAGTAGAGCCGTTGCAGTACGGCCGAACGGTTGCCCCTTCTGAGATCGCGCACCGTGCGCCCGTTCCGCCCCGCCATGTGGCTCCCTCCCGAACCGTGCCCGAGCTGCAACATACCGCCGCGGACCGTCCGGGCGCGACTTCTGGCGGTCCTTAGTCCACGCAATAAATTAAGAGTTGACGGTAAGCCGGCCGATCTCGTCGACGGCGGCGGACAGTTCGGGGGCGACCTGGTCACGCACCCAGCGTTCGTGATCCGGCCCCAGGGCGCGCGGAATCGTCTCCGTGAGCATGATCAGGTAGAGGTAGCTGCGGTACAGGGCGAGCCGCAGGCGGGCGGTCCGGCCGAACCCGGCCCGGCCGGCGGCCGCGCGGTACCCGGCGAGGAACGCCTCGTCCTCGCGGATGTCCCCGAGCAGGGCGAGCGAGACGAAGTCGGCCGCCGGATCGCCCCAGAACATGCGCTCGCCGTCGATCAGGCCGCCGATGCGGACGCCTGCGTCCGAGCGGTCGAGCAGGATGTTGCCCGGCCACAGGTCGAAGTGGACCAGGCAGGGCACGGCGACCTCGTCCAGGGCGTCGTACGCGGCCTCGGCCGTGCGGGCGATCTCGTCGGCGGGCCGGGGCAGCGGGGCGCGGTGCCGGCGGGCGTCGTCGAGGACGGCGGCGTACATGGCGGTGAAGGCCGTGCGCCAGTCGGGGGCGAGCGGGCCGAGCGCGCCGGAGGGGTAGCCGAAGCCGGGGCCGGTGACTTGGTGGAGCCGGGCCACGTGGCCGCCGAGGTCGGCGCGCAGGCCGGCCGCTTCGTCGTCCGTCACCGACGCGTCCCAGGGCTCGCCCGGGCAAGCGGTCATCAGCAGGTGGCGCCGGCCCGCGTCCTCGCCCTCCGCGACCACGCGCGGCGCGGGCACGTGGGCCCGTGCCGCCGCGTTGCAGAACTCGGCCTCGCCGACGAGGAGGTCCCTCTCGTAGCGCAGGCCGGGCGCGGTCGGGGCGGGCGGGATCTTCAGCACGTACCGGGTGCCGTCGGCCAGGCACAGTTCCTCGACGCTGTTGTACGTGCCGCCGCCGAGCGTGCGAAGCCGGGCGAGTCGGTCCGGCGGGACGCCCGCGGCCCGCAGCGCGCGCCGGGCCCGCTCCCAGGACCGCGCCGGCAGCGCGTCCGGGTCACCGAAATCCATTGGACCCCCCTTTCGGTTCCTGCTTACCCTAGCCGCAAAACTAATCCCCTTAGGCAACGTGTGCCGTCACCCCCGGAGGCCCCCCATGAGATCACTGACCGAGCAGGATGTGCGCGACTCGTTCGTGAACTGCTCCAAGGGCGAGGCCAAGCGCCTGTCCGTCCCCCGTGACCTCGGTGACCGCCCCTGGGACGACCTGGACTTCCTGGGCTGGCGCGATCCGGGAGCGCCCGACCGCAGCTATCTGGTCACCGAGCGGGAGGGCCGGCTCACGGGCGTCACCCTGCGCTTCCCCTCCTCACAGCGCGGGTTTCTGCACCGCAGCATGTGTTCGCTGTGCCTGACCACGCACCGCGGGGGCGGGGTCTCGTTGATGACCGCCCGCAAGGCCGGGGCGGCGGGGCGCGAGGGCAACTCGGTCGGTCTGTACATGTGCACCGACCTCGCCTGCTCGCTGTATGTGCGCGGAAAGAAGGTCCCGGACTCCGGCGCGCGCTTCGAGGAGAGCCTCACGCTGGAGCAGCAGATCGCTCGCACCACGGCCAACCTGGCGGCCTTCCTCGACCAGCTGTAAGCCTGACCGCACCGCCCGGTCACGTTCGACCCCCGCGCGATCGGGGAACTGCGCAAGGGATGCGCAAGGTACGTGACTGGAAGTCGTCCCTGGGTCGGCTGATGAAGCGGCACCGGGACCCCGTGGTCGTGCAGGCGCTGCGTTCCACGACCGCGGCGACGATCGCGTATGTGATCGCGTTGCGGCTGAGTCCGGAGCCCGCGCCGCTGACCGCGCCGCTGACGGCTCTGCTCGTCGTCCAGGTGACCCTCTACTCCACGCTGACCACCGGAATCCGCCGGGTGAACTCGGTGGTGGCCGGAGTGCTCGTGGCCATCGCCTTCTCCCTGCTGGTGGGGCTGACCTGGTGGAGCCTCGCCCTGGTGATCCTGGCGGCGCTGGCGGTCGGGCACCTGGTGCGGGTGGACGAGTTCGTGCCCGAGGTGGCGATCAGCGCGATGCTGGTCCTCGGCGTCACCGCCGTGGGCAGTACCGCCTCGGCGCGGGTCGAGGAGACGCTGATCGGGGCGGTAGTCGGACTCGGCTGCAATCTGCTGCTCGCTCCCCCGCTGTGGACCGAACAGGCCGGAGAGTCGATCGAGGGCCTGGCCCGGCGCGTACGGCAGCTGATGCTGAGGATGGGCGAGGAGGCGGCCGGGCATCCGCCCGTGGAGCGTGCCGCGGAGCAGCTGCACGAGGCCCGCCGTCTGGACCACGACATCTCCGAGGTGGACGCCGCCCTCAGGCAGGCCGAGGACAGCCTGCGGCTCAATCCGCGGGTGCGCGAGGGCCTGCTGCACCGGGTGGTGCTGCGCACCGGTCTTGACACCCTGGAGATCTGCACGGTCGTGCTGCGCGTGCTGGCGCGCTCCTTCACCGACCTGGCCAAGCAGCGGGCCCCCGAGCCGATGTTCTCGCCGCAGACCGGCGCCCTGGTGCAGGAGCTGCTGTGCGAGATCGCCGACGCGGTGGTCAGCTTCGCGGTGCTGGTCACCACGGACGTCAGTGTGAGCGCGGAGGAGGCCGAGTCCCGGCTGGCCGCGCAGCTTCGGCAGACCTCCGCCGCGCGCGACAAGGTGGCGCGGCTGCTGCTGGAGGAGGTGCAGCGGGACGCGAGCCAGTGGCAGCTGTACGGCGCGGTGATCACCGAGGTCGACAGGATCATCGACGAGATGGACACCGAGCACCGTTCACGGCGGCTCCTGGAGGAGCTGGACCGTTACACCCGCGCCCAGCGCGAGCGCGCCCCGCGGCTGACCCGGCTCGGGGACCGGCTGGGCGCGCCGGTCCGGCAGCGGCGGAACCGCGCGGGCGCCGCGGGACGTTCTCTGCGTCAGGGGCGCGGTCGTACGACTGCGCGGTCCTGTGAGGGAGGGGAGCAGGCATGACCGGATCGACGGTGCGGATCGACGGGAACACGCTGCGGCTGCCGGGCGGAGTGGCGGTGCGGTTCATACGGACCCTGCGGCTGCCGGAGAAGGGTACGCATCCGCTGCCGCCGGGTCTGGGTGAGTTCCCGGTCCGGCGGGTGGCCGACTACGCGGACTCGGTGCCGGAGCAGTGGCGGGCGCGCGGCGGCGTGATGCTGCCGGTGTACCTGCGCGAGGCGATGTGGCTGAGCTTCGCGGGCACGACGGAGCCGGCCGCTCTTCAGGTCGGCGTGGGCAAGGTGTGCGCGGTGTCGGGGCGGCCGTGGAGCGACCGGCTGTCCCGCGATCCGCAGAACTACGTGGTGCTGCCCCGCCAGCCCTGGCTGGACGGCATCAACTCCGGCAAGGGCACCGTGCGCCAGTTCGTCGCCGTGCCGCTGGGTCTGGGGGCGAGCGTCGAGGGCCAGGTCACGGGCGAGGAGGTGTGGGGCGGCGTGCAGTTGCAGTCGTTCCCGCTGAACGACGCCGAGCTGGCCCGGTGGCGGGAGGAGGAGCGGGAGCGGCTGCGGCGGGAGGCCGAGCTGTCGACCCTGATCTGCGGTGCCGCTCCCATGGCGGCAGCGGCGGCGCCCGCGCCCGGCGCCGCGCCGGCCGCCCCGCGCCGGGCCGCGCCCGCCTTGGGGCTCGGTGTCGGCGGCTCCATGCGCCAGGAGGTGTACCGGGACGACCGGCCGCCGGGCGCCTGGTCCGGACGGCCCGCGGGGCGGGTGTTCGTGCACCTGGTGACGCCTCCGCAGTGGCGCCGTATCACCGGCGAGGCTCCCCCGCCGTCGCCCGTGGACCGCGCCGCGTACACGGGCGCCGGCCTGCCCTGGTTCGACTACTACGACCAGGACGCCGAGGACCTCTCCCCCACCGACACGCTGTCGTCGATACGCCCGTCCGGCGACTGGCTCGGCGACGACCACGACCCTTGGCAGGAGCCATCCCCGAACCAGGTACACCCCCTCAAGGACGCACAGGGCAGGCCGGTGGAGGACGGCGACTGGTAAGCACACAGGACTGCCGCGCAGCCGTGCCGCCACGACCCCGGACCGGGGCCCCGGCAGCCCCGGCGCGCCCGACGGTCGTCGGGCGGGCCAGGCCCACCCCGCGCGGCGGCAGCCGCGAAGAGCCACCGCCGCGCAGCCGTGCCGCCACCACCCTGGGCCGGGGCCCCGGCGGTCTCCGGACGCGCCCGGCCCACCCGACGCACCGCTGCCGCCAGGCCCCGTTCTCCGGTCCGGCCGGGTCGCCCTTGTGTGCCGCCGTCGTGGCGACGGTGGCGTTGCCGTCGGGTCTGCGAGCGGCGGTGGGTGTTCGGGGGGCGGGGTCCGTTTGCGTGGGAGTGGTGGTGGGGGTCAAGGTGGCAGTTCACGACCGGACAAGCCGACGACCTCGAGGTGCGGGCATGGACAGTGGTGCAAGCGGGGCTTCCCCGCTCGGGCGGCGCCGGAGGGCCGGGAAGGGCTGGAGCAGGCGGCAGTTCGTCGGGGCGCTGACGGGAGCCGCCGCCGTGCTGACGGTCCCGGCGCCCGCGACACCCCGGTCCGGGACCACGCCCGTGAGCGCGCCGGAGCCCGCCGCGAGCGATCGGCAGCCGGCGGCGAGGCCGCCCGCGCGCCGCCCCCTGTACCTGGGCACCTACACCTCCGCTCCGGGCGGCGGCAAGGGCATCGGCCTGGCCGTGTACGACCCGGTGTCGGGCGCCGTCGCCGGCCGGGGCACCCTCGCCGGGGTCGCCGACCCGTCGTACCTCGCCGTGCATCCCGACGGCCGCACGCTGTACGCGGTCGACGAGCGGCAGGACGGCGGAGTGACCGCGGTGCGGCTCGCCGACCGGCGGGTCCTCGGCACCCGGAGCACCGGCGGTTCGGGGCCCTGCCATCTGTCCGTGCACCCGAGCGGGCGCTGGCTGCTCAGCGCCAACTACGGCTCCGGCAGCGTGGCCGTGCACCCGATAGCCGCCTCGGGCGCGCTCGGCGAGCGCGCCGACCTGGTCACCCACACGAGCCCCAGGCCCGGCCCCGGACAGCAGGGCCCGCACGCCCACCAGGTCATCACCAGCCCCGACGGCGGCCATGTCCTCGCCGTGGACCTCGGCACCGACACCGTCTACACGTACCGTCTGAACACCGGCACGGGCCGCCTCACCGAGGTCTCCCAGGCGCACACCCGGCCGGGCGCCGGACCGCGTCAGCTGACCTTTCACCCGAACGGCCGGTACGCCTATCTCGCCAACGAGGTCGACGACACCCTCGCCATATGCGCGTACGACCGGCCCACGGGCCGGCTGACCATCGGCCCGGCGCAGTCCACGGGCGGGGGCGCGGGCAAGAACTACCCCTCGCAGGTCCTGGTCACGGCCGACGGCCGGTTCGCCTACCTGGCCAACCGGGGCCACAACACCTTGGCGCGCTACGCCGTGGCGGCGGGCGGGGCCCTGCTCAAGCTGCTGGGCACGACGCCGGTCGCGGGCGACTTCCCGCGTCAGATCGCGTTCTCTCCGAACGGCGCGCTGCTGTTCGCCGCGAACCAGAAGTCGAACACGGTCAGCGTCTTCCACGTCGACCGCGCGAACGGCGCGCTGCGCCTGGCGGGTACGCCGTTCCCCTCACCGGTCGCCGTCTGCGCGCTGCCGCTGTAGGGCGCGCGGGCAGGAGGCGGCGCCCGCCTGGAGCAGCAGGACGTGCATGCGTTCGGTGAGCGCGGTGAGGTCGTCTGCGGGCGCGTGGAACGGCAGGCGAACATCGCCGTGGGTGCGGGCGCGCTCGATGCGCAGGGTCAGTCCGTGCCGGTCGACGGCGAGCGGCCGGACGCGCACCGCGCCGTGCAGGCTGTCGGGTTCGACCAGCCTGGTCAGCCGCTCCACCGTCTCGGGGTGGGCGTCGGCGAGGTGGGTGAGCAGGCCGGCCTCCGCCAGGGCGAGCGGGTCGGGCGCGGCGGCGGTGAACTCCTCGGCGCCGACGACGACCGCTCCGGACGGCTGCCGCAGCACGACACGCGTGGGGTGGAACACCAGGTGCTCCGGCTCGGGGACGAGCCGGCCGGCGAGCCGGAGCCGGGCGCGGATGCGGTTGCGCACGGGGACGGGGGCGACGTCGGCGAACTCCAGGACGGCGGACGGCTCGCCGCGCGGCGCGAGGAGGGCGGCGGCGTGCAGGGTGCTGTCCTCCGGCACGTGCAGCAGGACGCGGCCGTCCTCGCCCACGGTGTGAACGCCGACGTACTCCTCCCGTCCGCCCTCCGCGGTCACCGCGCAGGACCAGGCGGCGGCGAGCACGGACCGCGCCCGTTGTGCCGCTCCGGGCTCCGCCGTCCAGGTCTGGCTTTCGTCCATCCCTCAACCTCCTCATTAGGTAAGGCTTGCCTAACCTATCGAAGATCCGGGAGTGTGCCAACCAGGCAGTGTGGTGTCGAAGGTGCGGGCCGCCACCGGGCGGCGGCGCCGAGTCAGCTCTCCGCCGTCCAGTGCGCGGGGCGTGAGAGAGATCCGGGCAGCCGGGTGGCGGCGCTGCCCCGGGCCGCTTCGAGCTGCGGCTGGGTCAGGAAGAACGCGCCGGTCAGATCGGCGTCCGTCAGATTCGCGTTCCGCAGGTCGGCGCCTATGAGATCCGCGTCCCGCAGATCGGCTCCGGTGAGGTCGGCGGCGATCAGGCAGGCACCGCGCAGACTGGCGCCGCGCAGGTCCGCGCCCTTCAGCCGGGCCCCGATCAGGTCGGCTCCCCGCCGGTCCTTCGGCTTCCCCTTCCCGCGCCGCGCCTCGGCGCGCACCAGCTCACTGGTGCGCAGCAGCAGGACGTTGACCTCCTGGCGGTGCGCGCCGACGTCCAGCGCGACGAGCTCGCCGGGCGGCAGAAGGGTGAGTTGTTCGGTCCGCTCCAGCGCCCGGCGCAGCTCGCCGTGCACCGGACTCGCGGCGCCCAGGGTGAGCGCCTCGGTCACGTACCACAGCAGCTCGTGCAGTTGCCGCATCACCGGGAAGACCTCGAACATCAGCCGGGCGTCCTCGTCGGGCCCCGTGCGCCAGTCCCGTCCGCCGAAGGCGACCTGTGAGACCTTCTGGCCCGCGCCGAAGCAGTCGTAGACCGTGCACCCGGTGAAGCCCCGCTGCCGGAGCCGGGTGTGGATGCCGCACCGGTGGTCGTCCCGGAGGTTCGGGCACGGCCGTCCCGCGGGCTTGTCCAGGGCGAAGTCCGCGGAGGCGGCGAAGGGCAGGGCGACACAGCAGAGCCCGAAGCAGCGTGCGCAGTCGCCGCGCAGTCCGCCGCGGTCGTACCGGGTGTCTTTCCGATCGTGCATGATGTTCAGCCTGTCGCCCCGCGGCGCGGGGCCCCTTTCAGCGCGGGAGGGCGGCGGTGGCCGCCACGAACCGGGCGGAGCCGTCGAGATGACCGACCCTGCCAGGGCCGTGGCCCGCCGGGCAACCGGATTTCGGACCGGGGCCGTTCAGCCCTCCTGGGCGGCGGTCAGGTCCAGGTGCCCGAGCCGTTCGGGGTCGGCCAGGATGTAGAGGTGGGTGATCCGGCCGTCGGCGACGACGACGCCCATGACCGAACGCGGCCCGCCCTCGGGGGCGTTGGCCACCCCGACGGAGCCGTTGACCAGCACGAGGCGGGCCGTTCCCGCGTACTGCGCGAAGGTGAGGGCCTGCGCGGCCACCGTCGTCGCCCCGCGGACCACCTTGGATGCGGCCGCGCCCCGGACGAGCGCGCCGGCGTCGACCCGCAGCACCACGTCCGGGTGCAGGACGGCCACGAGCGCCTCGAAGTCGCCGCCGCGCGAGGCCGCGAGGAAGGCGTCGAGCACCTGCTTCTGCCGGGTCAGGTCCGCCTCGGCGGACGGGGTCGCGCCCCGCACCCGGCGGCGGGCGCGGCTGACGAACTGCCGGGTGGCGGCAGCGCCGCGCTCCACGACCGGCGCGATGTCGTCGAAGGGCACCGCGAACAGGTCGTGGAGCACGAACGCCAGCCGTTCGTCGGGCCGCAGCGTCTCCAGGACGACGAGCAGGGCGAGCCCCACCGAGTCGGCCCGGACCGCCTCCTGCTCCGGGTCGGTCGGCGTCAGGGGCCGGACCACCGGGTCCGGGACGAAGGTGTCGTCGATCGGCTCCTCGCGACGGGCGTCGCGCGCGCAGCAGGTCGAGGCAGACCCGGCCCGTCACGGTGGTGAGCCAGGCGCCGAGGTTGCGGATGGCGCCGGAATCCGTGCGGGTGAGCCTCAGCCAGGCCTCCTGGACGGCGTCCTCGGCCTCGGGCACCGAGCCGAGCATGCGGTAGGCCACCGCCCGCAGGTGCGGGCGGTGCTCCTCGAAGCTCCGTGCCAGGACTTCCTCGTCACCCGTGCCGGACATCTCTCCCCCACCCCGTTCCCCCGCGCCTGCCAGGCATCCCAGGCGTTGAGGTCAGGGGCCCGGACCGGCCGGTGCCCCGGCGTCAGAGGTCGCCGTGGACGAGCCCGAGCAGCCGGTCCAGGACGCGGGGACCGCCCGCCCGGACGCCGTCGTGCTCGAACTCGTCGGTGACCCAGGTGCGCAGGCCGCCGATCGCGCGGGCGGTGGCGAGGGCGTGGGCCGTGTCGACGTACATGTCGTCGTGGTAGACGGCCGCGGCGACCGGGACCTCGTTGGCGGCGAGGCGGGCGGGGTCGTACAGGGGCCGCCAGTCGGTGCGGGCGGCGAGCAGTTCGGCGGTCTCGCGCAGCGGGCGCAGCGCCGGGTCGCAGTCGAACATCCAGGGGTGCACGGTCTCGCCGGTGAACAGCACCGGCCCGTCGCCCGCGAGGGCCTTGGCGGCGTCGAACTGCGGGAACCGCGCGCGGACCCGCTCGGCCGACCAGGCGGTGGGGCGGGCGTCCTGGCCGTAGATGGCCTCGTGGACCAGGGCGTACAGCGGGTGGCCCGCGTACGACAGCAGGCCCTGGACCTCCTCCTGGAAGGCGTCGGACAGTTCCGGCCCGCCCGGGGTGCGCACGAAGGCGTGCTCGAGGAGGAAGTGGAGGCGGTGGCTGCCGTCGCCGCCGCCGAGCATGATGCCGAGCGACTGGAAGGCCTCGACGGTCAGCCGGTAGCCGTTCGGGAGCACCACGTCGTGGGTGAGCAGGTGGTCGGCGATGCGGCGGGCGCGGTCGACGTCCTGCGGGTAGCGGGCGTAATGGGCGGCGACCTTGCGCTCGATACGCGGGTAGGCGGCCCGGTAGACGTCGTCGGCGTGGGCGTCGAGCGAGGGCAGGCCGCCGGTGATCAGGGCGGCGGCCAGGCCCTCGGGGTGCGTGGACAGGTAGTTCACGGTGCAGAAGCCGCCGAAGCTCTGCCCGAGGACGGTCCAGGGCGCGCCGCCGGTCACCTCGGGGCGGATCGCCTCGCAGTCGCGGACGATCGAGTCGGCGCGGAAGTGCGTGAGGTAGTCGGCCTGTGCGGCGGCGTCGCCGCGCAGGGGCAGGGTCTGGCGGTTGGCGGGCGTGGAGTGGCCGGTGCCGCGCTGGTCCAGGAGCAGGACCCGGTAGTCCTCCAGAGCCCGGCCGAACCAGGCCTGACGTCCGATGAAACGGTTCGCCCCGAAGCCGGGACCGCCCTGGAGGTAGATCAGCCACGGCAGGTCCTGCCCGGCCTTGTCCCGCGCGACGGCCTCGCGTGCGTAGAGCTCGATCGTCTCCCCGGTGGGGTCGTCGTGGTCGAGCGGCACGGTGAAGGTGCGGTCGGTGAGGACGACGCCGGGGTGGCGGTAGCTGACGGTCAACGGTTCTCCCGGGACGGAGGGTTTACGGCCGCGTCCCAGTTCAGCACATGTTCCTCCGCCGTCCGACCGCAGGGATCGGGAATTCGTGCGGAACGCGCGGTGAGCGCGTCACTGGGCGGCCGGTGGGCGCCCGGGGAGGCTGGAGCCGCGTACGACCAGTTCCGGCTGGAGCACCACCCGCCGGTGTTCGTGTGCCGCCGGCTGCCCGGTCTCCTCCAGCAGCAGCTCCGCCGCCAGGGCGCCCATGGTGACGGCGGGCTGGCGGACCGAGGTGAGCGGCACGGCCGCGGCGGCGGCGAACTCGATGTCGTCGTAGCCGACGATGGCGAGGTCGCCGGGGACGCCGACCCCGGCCGCGTACATGGACTGGAGCACGCCGAGGGCGAGCAGGTCGTTGGCGCAGAAGACGGCCGTGGGCCGGTCGGCGAGGCCGAGGAGGCGGGCGCCCGCGTCCCGTCCGGCGGCCACGTCGAGGCGTTCGGTGGGCAGCTCGCGCAGCGCGTCGGGGCCGAGTCCCGCCTCGGCGAGCGCGTTCAGAGCGCCGGTACGGCGGTCGCGCACCTGGTTCAGGCCCGGCGGGCCGCTGACGTACGCGAGGGAGCGGTGCCCCGCGTCGACCAGGTGCCGTACCGCGAGCGCGCCGCCCGCCACGTCGTCCACGGAGACCGAGCACTCGGTGGCGCCCTCGGCGACGCGGTCGACCAGGACGAAGGGGATGCCGTGGCGGCGGAGGGCGGCGATGTTGCGGCCGGTGGTGTCGGCGGGGGTGAGCAGGACGCCGCGCACCCGTTGTTCGGCGAAGAGTGACAGGTATTCGGCCTCCTCGCCGGGGCTCTGCGCGCTGTTGCAGACCATCACGCCGAGCCCGGCCGCGCGGGCCGCCCGCTCGGCGCCCCGGGCGACGTCCACGAAGAAGGGGTTGCCCATGTCGAGGACGAGCAGCCCCATGATCCGGCTGCGGCCGGCCCGCAGCTGGCGCGCGGACTCGCTGCGGACGTAGCCGAGCCGGTCGATCGCGGACCGCACGCGGGCCCGGGTCTCGGTGGCGACGGTCTCGGGACGGTTGATGACGTTGGAGACCGTGCCCACGGAGACACCGGCGGCGCGTGCGACGTCCTTGATACCCACCGAGGGGGCCATCGAGCGGAAACCTCCAGGAATGCGAGGGGCGGCGGCGGGCCTTCACACTACCGTCACGGCACCGCACGTCCGCGCCGGTCACAGGCGGGGGACGAGGCGCGCTCGGCGACTGGTGCCCCGGCTCCAGGACCTGTTGCGAAAGTCTCTAGAAGTGGAACTCGTCGATGTTCCCGGCGTCGAAGACGGTCGGCTTGCCGAGGTTGATCAGACCGTCCTCGCCGATGGTGTACGCGCCCATGGCGCCGGCCTTGAAGGTCTCACCCTCCTTGCCGGTGATCTGCCCGGAGGAGAGGGCGACCGCGGTGTACGCGGCCAGCTCGCCGAGCTTGGCCGGGTCCCACAGCTCGAAGGCCTCGACGGTGCCGTTCTTGACGTACGTGCGCATGTCGTCGGGCGTGCCGAGGCCGGTCAGCCGCACCTTGCCCTTGTACTTGGAGCCGGACAGGTACTGGGCGGCGGCCTTGATGCCGACGGTGGTCGGGGAGATGATCCCCTTCAGGTCCGGGTACTGCTGGAGCAGGCCCTGGGTCTGCTGGAAGGACGCCTGCGCGTCGTCGTTGCCGTAGGCGACCTTGACCAGCTTCACGTCCTTGTACTTGGGGTCCTTCAGCTCCTGCTTCATGTAGTCGATCCAGGTGTTCTGGTTCGTCGCGGTCTGCGCGGCTGACAGGATCGCGATCTCGCCCTTGAATCCGATCTGCCGCGCGAGCAGTTGCACCTCGGTGCGGCCGAGGTCCTCGGCGGACGCCTGGGAGACGAAGGCGTGGCGGCACTCGGCCTTGGTGTCGGAGTCGTAGGTGACGACCTTGATGCCGTTCTTCATGGCCTGCTTCAGCGCGGTGCACAGGGCGCCGGGGTCCTGCGCGGACACGGCCATCGCGTCGACCTGCTGCTGGGTGAGTGTGTTGACGTAGGAGACCTGGCCGGAGGTGTCGGTGGCGCTGGACGGTCCGACCTCCTTGTACTTCTCGCCCAGTTCCGCCAGGGCCTTCTTGCCGCCGTTGTCGGCGGAGGTGAAGTAGGGGTTGTTGACCTGCTTGGGCAGGAAGCCGACGGTCAGGCCCTTCTTGGTCGGGGCGTCCGGGTCGGCCTTGCCGGCCGAGGAGGCGGTGGCGCCGCTTTCCCTGCCGACGTCGTTCTTGGTGGTGCCGCCGCAGGCGGTGGCGGCCAGGGTGAGGGAGGTCGCGGCGGCGAGGGCCGCGCAGGTACGGCGGATCGTCGACGTGCGCATGGTGAAGTCCTTTACGGGGGCGGCGGGGTGGGTGGAGCGGTCTACGAAGTCGGTGTGGGCACACCCGGCTTGGGCGGCCCGGGCGCCTCGGCGGCTCGGCGCCCGCTCCTGGCGGCGGAGACCTGGTGTGCGACCCGCGGGGCGAGCACGGAGACGACGAGCAGGACGCCGGTGACGACGATCTGCGACTGGGCGGAGACGTTCAGCAGGCTCATCACGTTCTGCAGGGCGCCGAGCAGGAAGACACCGGCGACGGCGCCGCCGAGCGTGCCCTTCCCGCCGTCGAAGTCGATGCCGCCGAGCAACACCGCGGCCACGACGGAGAGTTCGAGCCCCGTGGCGTTGTCGTAGCGGGCGCTCGCGTAGTGCAGGGCCCAGAAGACGCCGGTCAGGGCGGACATGAAGCCGGTGGCGACGAACAGGATCAGCTTGTCGCGCCTGACCCGGATGCCGGCGAACCGGGCCGCCTCCTCGCCGGCGCCGATCGCGAACAGCGCCCGCCCGAAGGGGGTGGCGTGCAGGGTGACCACGGCGATCGCCAGCAGGAGCAGGAAGGGCAGGAACGCCTGCGGCAGGAAGGTGTTCCCGACGCGTCCGGCCGCGAAGTCCAGGTACTGCTCCGGGAAGTCGGTCACCGCGTCGGAGCCGAGCACGATCTGCGCGATGCCGCGGTAGGCGGCGAGGGTGCCGATGGTCACCGCGAGGGACGGCAGTCCGAGCCTGGTCACCAGCAGGCCGTTCACCAGGCCGCACACCGCGCCCAGCAGCACGCACAACGGGATGATCGTCTCGATCGCCATGCCCTGGTTCCACAGGGCGCCCATCACCGCGCCGGACAGTCCGGCGGTGGAGGCCACCGACAGGTCGATCTCACCGGAGACCACCAGGAGGGTCATCGGCAGGGCGGTCAGCGCGATCGGCAGGGTGTTGCCGAGCAGGAACGACAGGTTGAGGGCGTTGCCGAAGCCGTCGACGAGGCCGAAGGAGAACAGCAGGACCACGACGAGCAGGGCACCGACGACGGTGTCCCAGCGCACGGCTCGGGTGAGGGCGGAGTCAGCCATGGCGGGCGTTCCTCTTCTTCAGGGCCGAGGCCACGCGCAGCGCGACGACCCGGTCGACCGCGATGGCGAGCAGGAGCAGGACGCCGTTGATCGCCAGCACCCAGACGGAGCTGACGCCGAGTGCGGGCAGCACGCTGTTCACGGAGGTCAGCAGCAGGGCGCCGAGGGCCGCGCCGTACACGCTTCCGGAGCCGCCGGTGAAGACCACGCCACCGACCACCACCGCGCTGACGACGGTGAGTTCGTATCCGCTGCCGGTGCCGGAGTCGACGTTGCCGAACCGGGCCAGGTACATCGCGCCGGCCAGTCCTGCGAGGCCGCCGCAGAAGGTGTAGGCGGCCAGGACGCGCTTGCGCACGGGGATGCCGGCGAGGCGGGCGGCCTCCGGGTTGGAGCCGAGCGCGTACAGCTCGCGGCCGCTGCCGTAGTGCTTGAGGCAGTACGCCGTCGCCACCAGGACGGCGAGGGCGATCAGCGCCAGGTACGGCACCATGCGGATGCCGCCGGAGCCGAAGTCGACGAAACCTCCGGGCAGGTCGGCCGCGGTGATCTGGCGGGAGCCGACCCAGACGGAGTCGACGCCGCGGATGATGTAGAGCGTGCCGAGGGTGACGACGAGCGCGGGCACCCGGCCGAGGCTGACGAGGAGCCCGTTCAGCAGGCCGAAGCCGACCCCGACGAGTACCGCGAGGGCGACGGCCACCACGGGGTTCCCGCCGCCCTGGAGCCATGTACCGGCGGCGAAGGCGCTGATGCCGAGCGTGGAGCCGACCGACAGGTCGACGTTGCGGGTGATGACGACCAGGGACTGGCCGGTGGCGACCAGCACCAGGATGGTCGCGTTCAGCAGCAGGTCCTTGACGCCCTGCTCGGACAGGAACGCGCTGTTGCCCGCCTGGGCGACGGCGATCAGCGCCAGCAGGACGACCAGGATGGCGAGTTCACGCATCCTGAACACCCGGTCGACCAGCCGGGTGCCGCTGGACCGCTGCGCCTCGGCGGTGGGGGCGGGCTTGGGGGCCGTCGTGGTCACGCGGCCCTCCCCGTGGCCGCGGCCATCACGGCCTCCTCGGTGGCATCCGAGCGGGGGATCTCGGCGGTCAGCCGGCCCTCGTGCATCACGAGCACCCGGTCGGCCATGCCGAGGATCTCGGGCAGGTCGGAGGAGATCATCAGGACGGCGACCCCGTCGGCGGCCAGTTCACCGAGCAGCCGGTGCACCTCGGCCTTGGTGCCGACGTCGATGCCGCGAGTCGGCTCGTCGACGATGAGCACCCTGGGGCCGGTGGCGAGCCACTTGGCGAGGACGACCTTCTGCTGGTTGCCTCCGGAGAGCGTGGAGACGGCGTCGGCGATCCCGGCGTACTTGACCCGGAGCCTGACCGCCCAGTCCAGGGAGCGGCTCCGTTCCGCGCCGCGGTCCATCAGTCCGGCCCTCACGGTCGTACGGAGTCCGGTGAGGCCGATGTTGCGCTCGATGGACATGTTCATCACCAGGCCCTGGGCGCGCCGGTCCTCGGGGACCAGCGCCAGCCCGGCGGCCATCGCGAGGGACGGGGCCCCGTTGGTGAGCCGGCGTCCGTCGACCTCGACCTCGCCTGCGTCCCACCGGTCGATGCCGAAGACGGCGCGGGCGACCTCCGTACGCCCGGCGCCGACCAGTCCGGCCAGGCCCACGATCTCGCCGCGCCGCACGTCGAAGGAGACGTCGGTGAAGACGCCCTCACGGGTCAGCCGGCGCACGCTGAGCGCGATGCCGCCCGGTGTCACGTCCTGCTTGGGGTAGAGCTCGTCGAGGTCGCGGCCGACCATGCGCCGTACGAGGTCGTCCTCGGTCATGCCGTCCAGCGGCTCGACGGCGATCCGGGCGCCGTCGCGCAGGGTCGTCACCCGTCGGCAGATCTCGAAGATCTCCTCCAGTCGGTGCGAGATGAACAGCACCGCGGCGCCCTGGTCGCGCAGGGCGCGCACGACGCCGAACAGGCGGGCGACCTCGCTGCCGGTCAGGGCCGCGGTCGGCTCGTCCATGATCAGGACGCGGGCGTCGAAGGAGAGCGCCTTGGCGATCTCGACGATCTGCTGGTCGGCGATGGACAGTCCGCGCGCGGGACGGTCGGGGTCGAGGTCGACACCGAGCCGCCCCATCAGGGCGCGGGTGGCCTCGCGGGTGGCGTGGTGGTCGATACGGCCCAGGGTCCGCCGGGGCCTGCGGCTCATGAAGATGTTCTCGGCGATCGACAGATCGGGGAAGAGCGTCGGTTCCTGGTAGATCACGGCGATGCCGGCGTCCCGGGCGTCGCCGGGGCCGTGGAAGACGACGGGTGCGCCGTCGAGCAGCACCTGGCCCGCGTCGGGCCGGTGCACCCCGGCGAGGACCTTGATGAGGGTCGACTTGCCCGCGCCGTTCTCCCCGGCGAGGGCGTGCACCTCTCCCGGAAGCAGTTCCAGGGACACGTTCCTGAGGGCACGCACCGCGCCGAAGGACTTCGAGACGTCCCTGAGCGCCAGCACCGGGGCCGGACCCGTGTCGGACGGGTGAGTCATGGGGGCTCCTCGACGACGCCGGCGGAGGGCCGCCCCACGTCGTGAAAGGTTTCAACCTGGTGGCCGGGACGTTAGGACGGGAGCGGATGTCACGTCAATGGGTGCGGATCGAAAACAGTGCGGCATCGACAACTCGGCGTGAGCTCAGGGGTGTACGGAGCGCGACCCGTACCGGAAGGGTTGACACCCACACCGGCGACTCCTAGCGTCGGGGTACTGAATCGTTTCACACGAGCCGGTGGCAAGAGCTGGTTCGGAGCCGGTTCTCGAAGCCGTCACGAAAGCCCTCACAAAAGCCGTCACAGGAGCCTCGCAGTGACCGACCTCGCCGCGGTGAAGGCCGCCCTCAGGACCCAGGCCGTCGAGACGCCGTCGTGGGCGTACGGGAACTCGGGGACACGCTTCAAGGTGTTCGCGCAGGCGGGCGTGCCGCGTACGCCGTGGGAGAAGGTGGACGACGCGGCCCAGGTGCACGCCGTCACCGGCGTCGCGCCGACCGTCGGCCTGCACATCCCGTGGGACGGGACCGACGACTACGCGGCGCTCGCCCGGCACGCCGAGGACCGCGGTCTGCGGCTGGGCGCGATCAACTCCAACACCTTCCAGGACGACGACTACCGGCTCGGCAGCATCTGCCATCCGGACGCGGCGGTGCGGCGCAAGGCGGTCGGCCATCTGCTGGAGTGCGTCGACATCATGGACGCCACCGGATCGAACGATCTGAAGCTCTGGTTCGCCGACGGCACGAACTATCCCGGCCAGGACGACATCCGCGGACGGCAGGACCGGCTGGGCGAGGGGCTGGCCGAGGTGTACGAGCGGCTCGGCGAGGGTCAGCGGATGCTGCTGGAGTACAAGCTCTTCGAGCCGTCCTTCTACACCACGGACGTCCCGGACTGGGGCACGGCGTACGCGCACTGCCTGAAGCTGGGCCCGAAGGCGCGGGTCGTGGTGGACACCGGGCACCACGCGCCGGGCACGAACATCGAGTTCATCGTCGCCACCCTGCTGCGGGAGGAGAGGCTCGGCGGGTTCGACTTCAACTCCCGGTTCTACGCGGACGACGACCTGATGGTGGGCGCGGCCGATCCCTTCCAGCTCTTCCGGATCATGTACGAGGTGGTGCGCGGGGGCGGGCTGACGTCCGGGGTCGCGTTCATGCTCGACCAGTGCCACAACATCGAGGCGAAGATCCCGGCGATCATCCGGTCGGTGATGAACGTCCAGGAGGCCACGGCCAAGGCCCTGTTGACGGACCGCGAGGCGCTGGCCGCCGCGCAGCACTCCGGGGACGTGCTGGAGGCCAACGCGGTGCTGATGGACGCGTACAACACGGATGTCCGGCCGTTGCTGCGTGAGGTGCGGGAGGAGATGGGGCTGGATGCCGATCCTCTCGCGGCGTACCGCCGGTCGGGGTGGGCGGAGAAGATCGTGGCCGAGCGGGTGGGTGGCCGGCAGTCCGGGTGGGGGGCGTAGTCCAGGGAAGCCCTCATGCCCGTTCTCGTACTTCCCTCCCCTCCCTTGCACACCCCTCCCCCTGAAGGGAACCCCATGTCGCCGCACCCCGAAGCCTCCGCCCTTCTGTCCCGGTCCCATCGGCTCGGTGCCGATCCCCGCAACACCAACTACGCGGGCGGCAACATGTCCGCGAAGGGCGTCGCCACCGACCCCGTCACCGGCGACGACGTCGAGCTGATGTGGGTGAAGGGCTCCGGAGGCGATCTCGGGACACTCACCGAGGCCGGTCTCGCCGTGCTGCGGCTGGACCGGCTGAGGGCGCTCGCCGGCGTCTACCCCGGTGTGGAGCGCGAGGACGAGATGGTCGCCGCGTTCTACTACTGCCTGCACGGCAAGGGCGGAGCGGCGCCCTCCATCGACACCGCCATGCACGGGCTGGTCGGCGCCCCGCACGTGGACCATCTGCACCCCGACTCCGGTATCGCGCTCGCCTGCGCCGCCGACGGGGAGAAGCTGACCGCGGAGTGCTTCGGGGACCGTGTGGTGTGGGTGCCGTGGCGGCGGCCCGGGTTCCAGCTCGGGCTGGACATCGCCGCGGTCAGGGAGGCCAACCCGCGGGCGATCGGCTGTGTGCTCGGCGGGCACGGAATCACCGCGTGGGGCGCGGACTCCGAGGAGTGCGAGCGCAACTCGCTGCACATCATCCGCACCGCCGAGGCATTCCTCGCCGAGCACGGGAAGCCCGAGCCGTTCGGGGCGGTCGTCGAGGGGTACGAGGCGCTCCCCGAGGGCGAGCGGCGGAAGCGGGCCGCCGCCCTCGCGCCGTACGTGCGGGCGATCGCCTCCCAGGACAGGGCGCAGGTCGGTCACTTCAGCGACACCCCCGCCGTACTGGACTTCCTCTCCCGTGCCGGGCATCCGCGGCTCGCCGCGCTCGGCACCTCCTGCCCCGACCACTTCCTGCGCACCAAGGTCCGGCCGCTCGTGCTCGACCTGCCGCCGACGGCTCCGCCGGAGCAGGCGATCGCCCGGCTGAAGGAACTGCACGCCGAGTACCGCGAGGAGTACACCGCCTACTACCGGCGGCACGCCCGGCCCGACTCCCCCGCGATGCGCGGCGCGGACCCGGCGATCGTGCTCGTACCGGGCGTCGGCATGTTCTCCTTCGGCAGGGACAAGCAGACGGCCCGGGTGTCCGGCGAGTTCTACGTCAACGCGATCAACGTCATGCGGGGCGCGGAGGCCGTGTCGGCGTACGCGCCGATCGATGAGTCGGAGAAGTTCCGTATCGAGTACTGGGAGCTGGAGGAGGCCAAGCTCCGGCGGATGCCCGCGCCGAAGCCGCTCGCCACCCGCGTCGCGCTCGTCACCGGCGCGGGCAGCGGCATCGGCAGGGCCATCGCGCGACGGCTCGCCGACGAGGGCGCGTGCGTCGTCGTCGCCGACATGAACGGCCGGAGCGCCGCCGCCGTCGCCGGGGAGCTCGGCGGGCCCGACAAGGCGGTCGCCGTGCCGGTGGACGTGACGGACGAGGAGCAGATCGCGGCTGCCTTCGAGGCGGCCCTGCTCGCCTTCGGCGGGGTGGACCTGGTCGTCAACAACGCCGGCATCTCGATCTCCAAGCCGTTGCTGGAGACCTCGGCCGAGGACTGGGACCGCCAGCACGCCATCATGGCGCGCGGCTCGTTCCTGGTCTCGCGGGAGGCGGCGCGGGTGATGATCGCCCAGGGGCTGGGCGGGGACATCGTCTACATCGCTTCCAAGAACGCCGTGTTCGCCGGGCCCCACAACATCGCCTACTCGGCCACCAAGGCCGACCAGGCGCATCAAGTGCGTCTCCTAGCAGCAGAGTTGGGCGAGCACGGGATCCGGGTCAACGGCGTCAACCCGGACGGAGTCGTCCGCGGCTCCGGGATCTTCGCGGGCGGCTGGGGCGCGCAACGGGCCGCCGTGTACGGAGTGCCGGAGGACAAGCTGGGCGAGTTCTACGCCCGGCGGACGCTGCTGAAGCGGGAGGTGCTGCCCGAGCACGTGGCGAACGCCGTCTTCGCACTGACCGGCGGGGAGCTGACCCACACGACGGGGCTGCACGTCCCGGTCGACGCCGGTGTCGCGGCCGCCTTCCTGCGATGAGCCCGGACGTGAGGGCGTACGCCGCCGTCGACCTCGGCGCGTCCAGCGGCCGGGTCATGGTCGGGCGGGTCGGCCGCGACCGGCTGGAGCTGACCGAGGCACACCGCTTCCCCAACCGGCCGGTACGGCTTCCGGAGGGGCTGCGCTGGGACGTGCTCGCCCTGTACGCCGGGGTGCTCGACGGGCTGCGGGCGGCGGGCCCGGTGGATTCCGTCGGCATCGACGGCTGGGCCGTGGACTACGGCCTGCTCGACGCGGACGGCGCCCTGCTCGGCAACCCCGTCCACTACCGCGACGCGCGCACCGAGGGCGTGGCGCGGACGGTGTGGGCGACGGTGCCGGCCGCCGAACTGTACGCGGCGACCGGCATCCAGTACGCGCCCTTCAACACCCTGTACCAACTGACGGCCTCCCGCCTCTCCCCCCAACTCGCCGCCGCACGGCGCCTGTTGCTGATTCCCGACCTGCTGACGTACTGGCTCACGGGCGAGCAGGGCACGGAACTCACCAACGCCTCGACCACCCAGCTCGTCGACCCGCGCACGCGCGACTGGTCGTACGAGGTCGCGGCCCGGCTGGGTGTCGACCTGGACCTGTTCGCGCCGCTGCGCCGGCCCGGGGATCCGGCGGGCGTGCTGCGGCCCGAGGTGCTGCGGGAGACCGGGCTGCGCGGGCCGGTGCCGGTGACGGCCGTCGCCTCGCACGACACGGCGTCCGCGGTGGCCGCCGTGCCCGCCTCCGGGGAACGGTTCGCGTACATCTGCACGGGCACCTGGTCGCTGGCCGGTCTGGAGCTGGACGCTCCGGTGCTCACCGAGGACAGCCGCGCCGCCAACTTCACCAACGAGCTGGGGCTCGACGGCACGGTCCGCCATCTGCGCAACATCATGGGGCTGTGGCTGCTCCAGGAGTGCCTGCGGGCCTGGGGCGAACCGGACCTGGACGGGCTGCTGCGGGAGGCCGCCGAGGTGCCCGCGCTCCGGTCGGTCGTGGACGCGGGCGACACGGTCTTCCTCGCGCCGGACCGGATGCCGCAGCGCATCGCGGCGGCCTGCGGGGCCTCGGGGCAGCCGGTGCCCGGCTCCCCCGCCGAGATCACCCGTTGCGTCCTCGACTCCCTCGCCCTCGCCCACCGCCGTGCGGTCGCCGAGGCTCAGCGGCTCGCCGACCACCCCGTCGATGTCGTGCACCTCGTGGGCGGGGGCGCCCGCAACGCCCTGCTGTGCCGGCTGACCGCGGACGCCTGCGGGCTGCCCGTGGTCGCCGGACCGGCCGAGGCGGCGGCCCTCGGCAACGTCCTGGTGCAGGCCCGCGCGCACGGGCTCGTCGGCGACCGGGCCGGGATGCGGGCCCTGCTCGCCCGGACGCAGCCGCTCGTGCGGTACGAGCCGGGCGGCGACGCGGCGGCGTGGCGCGCGGCCGAGGCCCGGCTCGCCGCCACCCCGTGAGCCGTCACTCCGTGAATCGTCACCCCGTGAGCCGTCGCCCCTTGAGCCGGTGCCGGGCCGGGGCTCGTGGTCTCCGCCACGCCGGTCCGCCGGGCCCCGCGCCTGATCGCTCCCCCACTACGCTGAACGCGTATGGGCGGTGCCCCCATCACCTGTCCGACGACCGACGACGAGGAGCCGCGATGCGTGTCGCTCTGTTCCTGACCTGCGTCAACGACACGCTCTATCCGGACACCGGGCGCGCGGTGGTGAAGCTCCTGACCAGGCTGGGCGTCGAGGTGGACTTCCCGATGGCCCAGACCTGCTGCGGACAGGCGCACTACAACACCGGCTACCGGCATGAGGCCGAGCCGCTGGCCCGGCATTTCTCGGAGGTCTTCCGGGGCTACGAGGCGATCGTGACACCGTCCGGTTCCTGCGGCGCGATGGTGCGGGAGCTGTATCCGCGCATGGGCGCCCGCGCACGGGCCGAGGGCCGCGGCGGCGGGCTCGCGACCACCCTGGCCCCGGTGGTGCCGAAGACGTACGAGCTGACGGAGTTCCTGGTGGACGTGCTGGGGGTGACGGACGTGGGCGCGTACTACCCGCACACGGTGACCTATCACCCGACCTGCCACGGGCTGCGCGGCCTGGGCCTGGGCGACCGTCCGCTGCGGCTGCTGCGGGCCGTCAAGGGCCTCGAGCTGGTGGAGCTGCCCGGGGCCGAGGAGTGCTGCGGTTTCGGCGGCACCTTCGCGGTGAAGAACCCCGATGTCTCGGCGGCGATGGGTGCGGACAAGGTCCGCAACGCCGAGTCGACCGGCGCGGAGGTGCTGTGCGCGGGCGACAACTCGTGCCTGATGCACATCGGCGGCACGATGGCCCGCCTCGGGACGCGGATGCGGCCGGTGCACATCGCGGAGATCCTGGCCGGCACGGAGGAGGAGGCCGCGGCATGAGCGCGACGTTCCTGGGCATGCCCGGCCCCCCGGCGTTCCCGGCCTTTCCCCGGGCCGCGCACGACGCCGTGCGCGACACCACCCTGCGCGGAAATCTGCGCCACGCCACGCACACCATCCGCGCCAAGCGGGCCGCGGCCGTGGCGGAGATGCCGGACTGGGCGGCGCTGCGGGAGGCGGGCCGGCAGATCAAGGACCACACCCTGCGCCATCTGGACCGGTATCTGGTGCAGGCGGAAGAGGCGGTCACCGCCGCGGGCGGCACCGTCCACTGGGCCGCCGACGCCGAGGAGGCCAACCGGATCGTGGCCTCACTGGTCAAGGCGACGGGCGAGCGCGAGGTCGTCAAGGTCAAGTCGATGGCCACCCAGGAGATCGGCCTCAACGAGGCACTCGAAGCCGGGGGCATCCGGGCCTACGAGACCGATCTCGCCGAGCTGATCGTGCAGTTGGGCCACGACCGGCCCTCGCACATCCTGGTGCCCGCGATCCACCGCAACCGCGGCGAGATCCGGGACGTCTTCCGCTCCGAGATGGGCGAGTGGGGCCGACCGGCCCCCGAGGGGCTCACGGACGCGCCCGCCGAACTCGCCGAGGCCGCCCGGCTGCACCTGCGGGAGAAGTTCCTGCGGGCCAAGGTCGGCGTCTCCGGCGCCAACTTCGTCGTCGCCGAGACGGGCACGCTGGTCGTGGTCGAGTCCGAGGGCAACGGGCGGATGTGCCTGACCCTGCCCGAGACGCTGATCTCGGTCGTCGGCATCGAGAAGATCGTGCCCACCTGGCGCGACCTGGAAGTCTTCCTCCAGACGCTCCCCCGCTCCTCGACGGCCGAGCGGATGAACCCGTACACGTCCATGTGGACCGGCACCACCGACGGCGACGGGCCGCGGACCTTCCATCTGGTGCTCCTGGACAACGGACGCACCGACACGCTCGCCGACGAGGTCGGCCGCCAGGCCCTGCGGTGCATCCGCTGCTCGGCGTGCCTGAACGTCTGCCCGGTCTACGAGCGGGCCGGCGGGCACGCGTACGGGTCGGTCTACCCCGGCCCGATCGGCGCCATCCTCAGCCCCCAACTGCGCGGCACGGCAAGCGAGATCGACGCCTCCCTGCCGTACGCGTCCTCGCTGTGCGGCGCCTGCTACGAGGTGTGCCCGGTCGCCATCGACATCCCCGAGGTGCTGGTCCACCTGCGCGAACGCGTCGTCGAGGGCGGCCCGGTGACGCGGGCGGGCAACAAGGTGCTCCTCAAGCCGGCCAAGGGGCACGCCGCCGAGCGCGCGGCGATGCGCGCGGCCCGCTGGGCCCTCACCCGCCCCGGCGCCCTGCGCGGCGGCCAGCGGCTCGCGTCCCGCACCCGCCGCTTCCACCCCCGCACGCTGCCCGGCCCCGGCCGGGCCTGGACCGGGACCCGTGATCTGCCGCCGGTGCCGGCGGAACCGTTCCGCGACTGGTGGCAGCGCACGCACGGGGGAAAGGAAGGGGCGAAGTGAACAGCCGGGACCGGATCCTGGGCCGGGTACGGCGCGCCCTCGCGGACGTACCGCCGGACGACGTGCCGTACGAGCGGGCGGTGTCCCGCGACTACCTTCGGCAGCACGGCGAGCGGAGCACCGAGGAGACGGTGGACCTGCTCGCCGAGAACCTGGCCGACTACCGGGCGATCGTGCACCGCTGCGACGCCGAGGCGCTGCCCCGGCTGATCGCCCACCTGCTCGGCGAGCGGGGCTCGAAGACCGTCCTCGTACCGCCCGGGCTGGAGGAGGACTGGCCGGCCGCCATCGAGATCACCCGGATCACGGACCGGCCGGACACCACCGCGCGTGAGCTCGACCGGGTCGACAGCGTCGTCACCGGCTGCGCGGTCGCCGTCGCCGAGACCGGCACCCTCGTGCTGGACGGCTCCCCCGACCAGGGCCGCCGCCGGATCACCCTCGTCCCCGACCACCACATCTGTGTGGTGCGCGTCCCGGACCAGGTCGTGTCCTCCGTGCCGCAGGCACTGGACCGGCTCGACCCGGGCCGCCCGCTGACCTGGATCTCCGGCCCCTCCGCCACCAGCGACATCGAACTGGACCGGGTGGAGGGCGTACACGGGCCGCGCACCCTGGAGGTGGTGCTGGTGCGCGGGACGTGACCGCCCGCCTCCCGCCCGGCCTCGTTCCTGGTGGGGCTGGTGGCACGGTGAGCGGCGGCGGCTGCTCAGGCCGCCGGCCGGGAGCCGGCCCGCAGGGCGGCCATGTCGACGACGCGGTCCGCCGCCGCCTCCACCACCGGGTCGTGGGTGGCGACCACGGTGACGCAGCCGCCGACCACCGGGCCCAGCAGCGCAGGGCGCTGGTCGTCGCCGCGCGGCAACTGCTCCAGGAGGGCGACGCCTCGGCGGTCACCTTCGCGGCGGTGGCGGCACGTACGGGGCTGGCACGGAACAGCGTCTACAAGTACTTCGCCGACCGCGGCGAGCTGCTGGCGGAGGTCGTGCGCGAGGCGACGCCCCGCTGGACGGCGCGCATCCAGGAGGAGATGGCCGGGGCGCGGACGCCCGTCGAATGCGTAGCGGCCCATGTGCGCGCGCAGCTGATCCTGGTACGGGACGGGGAGCACCGGATCGCCCGGGCCCTGGCCGGTGACCCTGACGCGGCCGCCCTGCGGGAGGGCGCGGCCGAGGCGCACGCGCAGATCCTCGAACCTCTGATCGCCAAGCTGGCCGAGCTGGGCGACGACGCCCCGCAGCGCACGGCGCGCCTGTTGCAGGGTCTGGTGAACGCGGCGACGACGGCCCTGGAGTCGGGCGACGACTTCGACGCGGTGACACGGCGCGCGGTCCTGCTGGCCACGGGCGCCGTGGCCGCCCTTGCCGAGGCGTAGGCCCCGGCCCCCGACGGAGGACCGGGGCCTGCGCCTCGGTGGGCGGGACGGGGGTCAGCCGGTGCCGCGCTGCCGCCGGATCCTGTCGGCCACCTCGTTCTGCTCGGTCTCCCACCACGGCCGGACGAGCACGGGCGCGGACACCGCGGCCTGCTCGCCGGCCGGGCCGGACGGTACGGCGACGCGGGCGAGCTCCTGGTCGAGGCGGCGGTCGAGGGCGGCGTTCTGGACGCGTTCGGCGCGCGCCCACTGCACCAGGATCGCCAGGATGAAGGGGAGCGCGACCAGTTCGGCGATGCTGAGCATCGCGCCGCCGCCGATCTGCTGGTCGTGGTGGACGTCGGTGGCCCAGGTGGGCGCGTGCTGCTGGTACCAGGCCCCCGCGATCAGTGTTCCGTGGGTCATCACCACGATTCCCGGCACCGCGTCGACGATGCCGTCCAGGAACACCAGCGCGGCCCGCACCGGATGAGTGCACCAGGACGGCAGCGCCTGCTCGTGGGTGAGCATGGGGACGACGAACAGGCAGCCCGCGGTGAGCAGGTGCAGGTACATCAGCTCGTGCAGCCAGCCGACGCGCAGCGCGGTGGCGAAGTACGGCGTGAAGTAGACGACGAGCTCGGTGGCGAGCACGAGGGCCGTGCTGACCAGGGGAAAGGTGAGCAGGCGCACCACCCGGCCGGCCATCGCCCGCCGGACCCGCTCCGCCCTGTCCTCCGGCAGGGCCTCCACCGCGAGCCGCAGCGGGTCGCCGAGGGCCAGGCCGAGGGGCGCGACCAGGTCGAGAAGGATGTTCTGCACGGCGGCGGGCCAGAACAGGACGTGGTCGTACACGGCCAGCGCCGACATCGTGGCCACCACCAGCGTGCCCAGTCCGAGCAGCGCGAAGGCGGCGGTCCGGGCGGGCGACCAGCTCCGGCCCTGCCGCCGCAGCCGCAGCACGCCCCAGCCGTACAGTCCGCCCAGGACGGCCACCACGACCAGCGCCGGGACGTCGACCTGCCACGAGGACAGCAGCCGACCGAGCGTCGGCTCGGCGAGCTGCCCGGCCGACAGTCCGGTCACCGCGTCAGGAATCATGCGCATCCTTCTCCATTCGCCCACAGGGGACGAGTCGGTTCATGCCCCCAGCGGACGGTAGCGGCCGGCGGCCGCGGGCGGGGCGGCGGGGTGCGGGTGTCCGGCGCGTCGCACCGCGCCCCGCGAAAGGGCTGCGAAACAGGGCGAACCGTCCGGGAGCCGGGGCCCGAGGGCGCCCCCGGAGGCCGGGGGAAAGCCGTTCGGCGACACCCTCGCACCCCGGCCGGCGGGTGACTTCTCACGCATTCCTCACCGTGGGCTTACCTGGACGACGACCCCTCGACGTCCACGCGAAACAGTCAAAATCGCCCTGAACAACGAAGGTCCCCCAGATGGAAACCTGTCCGTAACCGCAAAGTTCCTGACAACTACGCGCGTTGACCCTAGGCTGCGGCCTGCTGCCCCCTCTTTCTCCAGTCACACCAGGAAGGCACCATGTCGCCGACCCACTCCCGCCGCCCGGCTCCACGAAGAGTCGTCGTGGCGGCGCTCGCCGCGGCCGCCACGCTGGCCACCGCCGGCGCCCTCGTCGCGGCGAACCCCGCGCAGGCCGGCCCCGCCGCCAAATCGGCGCCGCTGAAGGACCTCCAGCTCCTCGCCATCAACGACTTCCACGGCAACCTGGAGCCGCCCGCCGGCTCCTCCGGCCGGGTCACCGAGAGGCAGGCCGACGGCACCACGAAGGACATCGACGCCGGCGGCGTGGAGTACCTGGCGAGCAGCCTGCGCACCGCCCGCAAGGGCCACGACCGGTCGCTGACCGTCGCCGCGGGCGACATCGTCGGCGCCAGCCCGCTGCTGTCCGGCCTCTTCCACGACGAGCCGACCATCGAGGCGATGAACAAGCTCGGCCTCGACGTCACCGGCGTGGGCAACCACGAGTTCGACGAGGGCAAGGACGAGCTGCTCCGCCTCCAGAACGGCGGCTGCCACCCGGCCGACGGCTGCTACGCCAAGGGGCGCAAGTTCAAGGGCGCCGACTACCCGATCCTGTCGGCCAACGTGATCAACGAGAAGACCGGCAAGCCGCTTCTCAAGCCGTACGTCGTCCAGAACGTCAAGGGCGCGAAGGTCGGCTTCATCGGCGTCACCCTCAAGGGCACGCCGGACGTCGTCACGGCCGCGGGCGTCAAGGGACTGAAGTTCCTCGACGAGGCCGAGACGATCAACAAGTACACCAAGGAGCTCCAGAAGAAGGGCATCCACGCGATCGTCGCGCTGGTCCACGAGGGTGGATACCCGGCCTCCTCTGCGTACAACTACGACTGCGACGCGGGCGGCAGCACCGGTCTGAGCGGTCCGATCGTGGACATCGCCAAGAAGGTCGCGCCGGAGGTCGACGCCCTCGTCACCGGCCACACCCACAACGCGTACGTCTGCTCCATCCCGGACCCGGCGGGCCACCCGCGCCTGGTGACCAGCGCCGCCTCCTACGGCCGGCTGTTCACCGAGCTGAACATGAAGTACGACCCGCGCACCGACGACATCGTCCGCGCCACGGTCAAGGGCTCCAACCGCGTCGTCGACCGGACCCAGTCCAAGGCGGCCGACCTGACGCAGCTGCTCGACTACTGGCGGACCCTGGCCGCGCCGGTCGCCAACAAGCCGGTCGGCTACATCACCAAGGACATCACCCGCAACGGCGCCGTCGAGTCGCCGCTGGGCGACCTGATCGCGGACGCGCAGCTCGCGCACGCCAAGTCCCTGGACAGCCGCGCCGTCGTGGCGCTGATGAACCCGGGCGGCATCCGCGCCGACCTGGTCTACGCCGCCTCCGGCAACGAGGGCGACGGCGTCGTGACCTTCGGTGAGGGCTTCGCGGTGCAGCCGTTCAGCAACACGGTCAACCTCAAGAACCTGACCGGCGCGCAGCTGGTCACCGTGCTGAAGCAGCAGGTCAGCGGCGGCAACGCCGCCGCCCCCAAGTACCTGCAGATCTCCAGCAGCCTCACCTACACCCTGGACCTGACCAAGACGGGCGCCGACCGCGTCGTCGAGGACTCCATCCGGGTGGACGGCAAGCCGGTCGACCCCAACGCCACCTACCGCGTCGCCATGAACTCCTTCCTGGCCGACGGCGGTGACGGCTTCACCGAGTTCGCCAAGGGCACCGACCAGCTCGTCGGCAGCGACGACCTGGTCGCCCTGGTCGACTACCTGACGGCGAACACCTCGGCCGCCGCGCCGTACGCGCCGACGGCCGCCGACCGCGTCACCGTCGTGAAGTAACCACCGTCGCACGGACGGCGATCCGAGCGATCGGACGAGGGCGGGCCCTTTCGGGGGCCCGCCCTCACGCTTGCCCGCGGACCGCACGCACTCCTCGACCGGCGCGGGCCGGGGGTGGACCGTCGGGATGTGGGGCCGAAGGGCCCACTGCCGGGCCCGAGCGGCCCGTGGCGGCGCGGGCCGTACCGGACCAGGCTGGAGACAGCAGCGCGGCGGCATCCTGGAGAGGGACGCTGACGGACGTTCCCCCTCCACCGCGGTCCTGGCCGGAAGCAGGCGCCGCGGCCGGTGCCGGCGCGTCACGCGGTACGCGGTCGGGCCGGCCGCGCCGGGGACGCCGCCGCGCCGCACGACGCGCTCGCCGACCGAGCGAGGCGGCAGGAACGAGAGGAGCCGGAGCGATGACCTCCACCAGCACCCGGGCCGCGGCCCTTCCGGCCGAGCACCGTGCGCGGCTCATGCGGTTCGCCCGCGAGATCTCCTTCGACATGGGCTCCCGGCTGTTCCACGAGGGCCGCCACGCCGACAAGTTCTGGATCATCCGGACCGGCACCGTCGCCCTGGACCTGCACGTCCCGGGCCGCAGCGCCGCCGTCATCGAAACCCTGGGCCACGGCGAACTCGTCGGCTGGTCCTGGCACTTCACGCCCCACGTATGGCAGCTCGGCGCCGAGGCCACCAGCCCGGTGCGGGCGTACGAGTTCGACGCCGAGGCCGTGCGCGAGCTGTGCCGGGAGGATCCCGAGTTCGGCCGCGCCGTCGCCGTCTGGGTCGGCGGTGTGGTCGCCCACCGGCTGCAGGCGGCCCGTGTCCGGCTGCTCGACCTGTACGCCCCCTACGGCAGCGGCAACAGGTGAACCGGCCGCGACCGCACCGACGCCCCGAGGAGGACACCATGCACGCCGGCCCGCACATCGTGAGCGACGTCATGACGCACACCGTCGTGGCCGTGGGACGCGACGCCCCGTTCAAGGAGATCATCAACCTCATGGCGCAGTGGAAGGTCAGCGCCCTTCCGGTGCTGGAGGGCGAAGGACGCGTGATCGGTGTCGTGTCCGAGGCCGACCTGCTGCCCAAGGAGGAGTTCCGCGACAGCGACCCCGACCGGTTCACCCAGCTACGCCGGCTGCCCGACCTGGCCAAGGCGGGCGCGGTGACGGCCGGGGAGCTGATGACGTCCCCGGCGGTCACCGTCCATTCCGACGCCACCCTCGCCGAGGCCGCGCGCATCATGGCCCAGCGCCGGGTCAAGCGGCTGCCCGTCGTCACCGGCGGGGGACTACTGGAGGGCATGGTCAGCCGGGGGGACCTGCTGAAGGTCTTCATGCGGCCGGACGACGACCTGGCCGAGGAGATCCGCCGGGAGATCGTCTCCTATCTCTTCCCCGCCCCGCTCGAACCCGTCCGCGTCGACGTCGTCGACGGCGTGGTCACGCTCACCGGCCGGATCCGGGACACCTCGCTGGTTCCCGTGGCCGCCCGCCTGGTACGGGCGGTGGAGGGAGTCGTCGACGTCGAGTGCGACCTCGCGAGCGGTGAGGCGGTCACCGAACCCCGCTGAACGCCGGTGCCGTCGCCTCCCCCGCGGCGGCACCGGGAAGAAGCCCGCGGGCCGTGGACCACGGCCCCACGGCCCGCGGGATCAGGTCGGCCGGTTCAGTCGTCGTGGGGTACGAGCGCGACCGGGCGGGTGACGTGGTGGACCAGGGCGTGCGTGACCGGACCCGCGTGCGCGCCGACCGCGGGGTGCCGCCTGCGGCGGCCCACCACCAGCAGTCCCGACCCGCTCACGGCGCCCGGCAGAACATGGGCCGGGCGGCCCTCGTGCGGGGTCGCGGCCACGTACACGGCGGGGAACTTCCGCCGCCAGGGCTCCAGCAGTGCGTCCAGTTCCCGTTCCGCCTCCTGCCGGAACGTCTCCCGGGTGCGCGCGTCCGGGAGCCCGTGGGTGAGCGGCACGTGCCAGGCGTGGACCACCCGCAGGGGCGCCCCGCGCAGTTCGGCGGCGCGGAAGGCGAAGTCCAGGACGTCGTCGCAGGAGCCGTCGGTGTCGACGGCGACCGCCACGTCACGGTGCGCGGTCCGCGTCGAGAGGTGTCCGGAGACGTCCGGCAGATGTTCGCTCCCCGCGCTCTCCCCCGCCCTCACGAGGACGACGGGCCGCTCGGCGTGCACGGCGGTCGCCATGGCCACCGAGCCCAGGACGAAGCCTCCGACCGCGCCGAGCCCCTGGCTGCCGATGACCAGCAGCTCGGCGTGCGCCGCCTCGTCGAGCAGCGCGGGACCCGGCTGCCGGCGCACCTGCTCGCTCGACAGGTCGAGGCCCGGGTACGACGCGGCCAGCTCGCCGGCCGTGTCCCGGAGCATCCGGCGCGCACGGGACTGCGGCACGCGCACCTCGGGCAGGCCCGCGCGCCCGGCGGTGTCGGGCAGGCCCTCCCAGGCGTGCACCAGCCGGAGCGGCAGCCCCCGCCGGAGGGCTTCCCTGGCCGCCCAGTGGGCCGCGGCGAGGCTCTCGCTCGAACCGTCCAGACCGGCCACGACAGGTCTCAGCACGGCGGTCACCTCCCTCGTTCCCGCACCGCCCCCCGGTGGGTGCGCGGCCGGCGCCACACCGGCCGCGCACCCGGGCGCGGAGCGCCCCCTGCTCGGACGCGCCGCACCGGGATGGTCCTGGTGCCCGTCTTCTCCTCCGGGACCAAGACCGTGGTGGTTTCGGGTCGTGCTCCGCGCGCTCCGTACTCCGCGCGCTCTTCCAGTGTCGCGCGTCCGGGCCGGGTCGGGAGTGGGCCGACCGGCCCGGTGGAAGATGGGCCCGGGGTCCCGCCCGGCGGGGACGTGCGGCCGGTGCGCCCGCGCCGGGCGGCCCCAGGACGGCGGGCCGGAAGGATGTCAGGCTGAGAGTGGAGGGAGCCGTTCAGGCGACCGTCCGCTCGGCGGGCCGGGGGGCCCAGGGGCCCGGTGGTGGTCGGGGAGGTCCGGAGGGAGCAGCGATGAGGGCGAACACACCCGGCCGGCGTCCGCTGTGGCGGTGGCGGAGCAACCCGATGCGCCGGCGCGAGGACGTGATCGAGGGCTGGGTCCTGCTGGCCACGTGGGCCGTCATCGCGGTGGGCGCTCCCCTGACGGGGGTGGTCGTCGGCCAGACGGCCGCGGACGGCCTCGCCCGGCAGCAGGTGGAGCGGCACCCGGCCACCGCCCTCCTGGTCGCCACGGCCCGGCCCGGCGGCGACAGTGTGACGACGCCGGACGACCGGGTCCCGGGGACGGTCCGCTGGACTGAACCGGACGGCACCCGGCACGAGGCCCGGACCCTGGTCGCGCCCACCTTCGAGGCGGGCGACCGGATCGGGATATGGGCCGATCAGCATCACCGGGTCACCTCCCCGCCCCTGACCCCGTCGCAGGCCGCGACACAGGCGGCGGCCACGGGCGCGCTGGTGTCGCTCGCCGTCGCGGGTGCCGCCGGCGCCGGATGCTGCGCGGCACGGGCCACGCTCGACCGGCGCCGTGCCCGCGCCTGGGAGGCCGAGTGGCGCGAGGTCGGGCCGCAGTGGGGCCGCGCGGCGCGCTGAGTCCCGCGGACGTCATGTCCCGGGCGCGTCCCGGCCGTCGCGGGGCAGCGGACTGCGCAGCAGCACGCCCACGCCCTCGTGCAGCCGCGCCTCCCGCTCGGGCACCAGGACGAGTTCCGCCCGGGTGCCGACCAGTGCCCGCGTCAGCGCCGCGTCGGCGCGCTCCCGGCGTACGTCCTGGACACCGTAGGAGCGCAACTCCTCTTCAGTGACGGCCAGTTGGCCGGGTTCGGGGCCGACCCACAGGCGCAGCGGCGACTCGGGGTGGTTGTTGAGCAGCAGAGCCTTGACCTGGCCCCGTTGCAGGGCTGCCACGGCGGCGGGCAGTCCCTCGGCCGTCACCGCGCCGTGGGCACGCTGGGCCAGGAAGACGTCCAGCAGGTGCCGGTCGTGCGCGGCCATCCGTCCCTTGAACAGGCTCTCCAGCCGCTGCTCCAGCAGAGCCCGCCCCGGCACCGCGTCGCCCGTGCCCTCCACCATGGTGACATGTCCGCGCAGCGGCGCGGGGAGCCGGTTGACGAGGATGCCGCGGGCCCAGGCGTCCCCCGCGACGACCACCGACTCGCAGTCGATGCGCCGTGCGTGGCCCTCCAGTTCCCGGCCGATCACCCGGGCCGTCCGCGGCCAGTCGCCCGCCGGGACCTCCTCGTGCAGGCGGTGCCCGGGCGCGACCTTCGTCAGGGGCCAGACGCCGGCCTCGGCGTCGACGCGCACGGTGCCCGACGCGTCCGTGGAGTGACGTCCGCCGTAGCGGATCCGCACCGCCAGGTACGGGATCCCGGGGGCGTGCTGGGCGATCAGCGGCATGGTGTCCGGCAGCGTTCCGAAGTGCGCCGTGTCCCGTGCGGGCGGGACGGGCAGTTCGTCCAGCAGGGCCACGTGGCCGTGCGCGGTGAACACCGCCTGCCCGTGAGTGCCGGGGACCTCCGTGTCGCTGCCCACCAGGTCGGCCACCGCGGTGATGGTGCCCCGGTCCGCCCCCTCGGACGTCAGGGCGTCCCGCAGGTGCCGCCACCGCAGTTCGACGGCCGCGTCGGGATCGGCGACGGCGCTGTCGCGGGAGGTGTCCAGGTACACCGACGCGAACGGACCTGACTGCTTGTACAGAGGTTCGAGAAAGGAAAGCCTCATGGTCGCTCCCGACTGCCCCGCGCCCGCCCGGAGCCGCTCACAGCGTCCTCTGGCAGGCTCGCCGGCCACCCACGCGGTCAGTCTCCCACCGTTCCGGACGGCCTGCCGCCCCGTGCTCCGGGGCCCGAACACCCCGGGGTCCGGGCTGCTCGGACTGCACCGTACGGCGGGTCACACGACAATGGGTCTCGGCGCGCGATCCGCCGCGGCGGGCGCGCGATCCGCCCGGCGGCAGGGGAAGGCGGTGGCCTGCGATGACGTACGTCGCTGTGAGTGCGCTGAGCCATCCGGGACTGATCCGCGAGCACAACGAGGACAGCCTGGTCGCGGGGCCGTGGACCCTGTGTGCCACGGTGACCGAGAATCCGCAGACGCTGGTGTTCCCGCTCGGCGCGCCCCTGGTCGTCGCGGTCGCCGACGGGATCGGCGGCCAGCCCGGAGGCGATGTGGCCAGTTCCCTCGTGGTCCGGCAGCTCGCGCGGTCCGCGCCCGGCCTGACCGGCGAGGACGACGTCCGCGAGGCACTGCACGCCTGCAACCGCCGGGTGTACACGGCCGCGGAGGACGACGGACCGGCCACGATGGGCACCACCGTCGCGGGCGCCGTCGTGCTGCCCGGGTCGCTGCTGGCGTTCAACGTGGGCGACAGCCGGGTCTTCGCCGCGCCCCGGGACGGGCTGCTCCAGGTCAGCGTGGACGACAACCCGCCGACCCCGCCGGGGCGGCGCACGACGTCGCTGCTGACCCAGGCCCTCGGCGGCGCCCGCACGTTCCACGCCGTCACCCCGCATGTGACGGCCTGTGCCCTCGCCCCGGGCGACCGGTATCTGATCTGCACCGACGGCCTGACCGACCCGCTGCCGAACGACGTCCTGGACGCGCTGCTGAGGGAGTTCGACGACGGCCGGGCCGCCTTCGAACTGTGGAAGGCCGCCATCGCCGCCGGCGGTCCCGACAACATCACCCTCGCCCTGGTGCGGGTCGTGGAGCGGTGACCCGCTCCCCCGCCCGTCCTGTCCCGTATCCGCTCACCTGGCCCGCCGGACGGGTCGGTTCCTAGACTGTGAGACGTGGTGCGGGCCAACGAGGAGGTCGAGGCGCTCCTCCAGGAGTACGCGGACCTCATCGCCATCACCGGAGGCGACGCGTTCAAGGCGCGCGCCTACGAGAAGGCCGCGCGTGCCATCGGCGGCCACCCCTCCGACGTCTCCCGCCTCGACGTCGCGGGTCTGAAGGAGATCCCGGGCGTCGGCAGGTCGATCGCCGAGAAGGTCGTCGAGTACCTCCGCACCGGCAACGTCACAGTGGTCGAGGAGACACGCGCCAGGATCCCCGCCGGGGTACGGCAGTTGATCACCATCCCCACCCTCGGCCCCAGGAAGGCGATGACCCTCTACGAGGACCTGCACATCTCCTCGGTGGCCGAACTGGCCGACGCGATCAAGGCGGAGAGGCTGCGCGATCTGAAGGGCTTCGGGAAGAGGACCGAGGAGAACATCCTGCACGGCATCGCCCTCATGCGGCAGGCCGGCGAGCGGATCCTGCTCGGCACCGCCACGGAGGCCGCCGAGGACGTCGTCGCCGAACTCTCCCGGATCACCGGCTGTACGCGGTGCGCGTACGCCGGATCGCTGCGCCGCATGAGGGAGACGATCGGGGACATCGACGTCCTCGTCGCCGCCGAGCGGTCGGCGCCCTTCATGGACGCGCTGACCGAACTGCCCTCGACCGCCGAGGTCGTCGCGCACGGCGCGAAGAAGACCTCGATCCGTACCGACACGGGCGTCCAGGTCGACCTGCGCGTGGTGCGGCCGGACTCCTGGGGCGCGGGGATGCAGTACTTCACCGGCTCCAAGGGGCACAACATCCGCACCCGGACGATCGCCGTCCATCTGGGGCTGAAGCTCTCCGAGTACGGCCTGTTCGACGCCGAGAGCGGGGAACGGGTCGCCTCCCGCTCGGAGGAGGACGTGTACGCGAGGCTCGGCCTGCCCTGGATCCCGCCCACGCTGCGCGAGGACCGGGGCGAGATCGAGGCCGGCCTGCGCGGCGAACTGCCCGAGGTGGTCAGGGAGGAGGACATCAGGGGCGACCTGCACACCCACACCGACCTCACCGACGGTCTCGCCCCGCTGGAGGAGATGGTGGCCGCGGCCGCCCGCCGGGGCTACGCGTACTACGCGGTCACCGACCACGCGCCCGGCCTCGCCATGCAGCGGATGACCGAGGAGAAGGTCCTCGCCCAGCGAGAGCAGGTGCGGTCACTGGACGGCCGGCACCACCGGATGCGGCTGCTGCACGGCACCGAGCTCAACATCGGCCCGGACGGGGAGGTCGACTGGCCCGACGAGTTCCTCGCGGGCTTCGACCTCTGCGTGGCCTCGGTGCACTCGCACTTCGGTCTCGACCGCAAGGCGATGACCCGGCGGCTCGTGCGTGCCTGCGAGAACCCGCACGTCCATGTCATCGGGCACCCCACCACCCGGCTGATCGGCAGGCGGCCGGGCATCGACGCCGACCTCGACGAGGTGTTCGCCGCCTGCGCCCGCACCGGCACGGCCCTGGAGATCAACGCCCAGCCGGACCGCCTCGACCTGGGCGACGAGGACATCCTGCGGGCCAGGAGCCACGGCGCGAAGTTCGCCGTGGACTCCGACGCCCACTCCGTCCTCCATCTCGCCCACCTGCGCTACGGAATCGGCACGGCGCAGCGCGGATGGCTGACCCCGGACGACGTGATCAACACCTGGCCGCTGCGGCGGCTGCGCGGCTTTCTGCGCAAGGACGGGGCCGCCTGAGCCGCACCGGGGACCCACGGCACGCGGCCGTGACCCGGTGCCGCGTCGGCGGTCGGGTCACGGCCGCGTGGCGGCTCGCGCGGGTGTCACGGCTTGCGGGCGAGGCCTCCGTGCTCGGCGACGGCCTCCACGGCGGGGGCCTCGGGGTCCGGACGCCAGTGCGGAACGGAGACGATCCCGGGCTCCACGAGCTCCAGTCCGTCGAAGAACGCCGTCATCTGCTCGACGGTGCGCAGCACGTACGGAATGGCCCCGCTCTTGTTGTAGCCCTCCTGGGCCTCCTCGAAGTCCGGGTCTGTGCCGAGCGAACCGTCGTTAATGGACAGGTAGCTGCCGGACGGCAGCGCGTCCATCAGCCGGGAGACGATGGAGCGTGCCTGGTCGTAGTCGGCCACGTGGCCGAGGATGTTGCTGAGGATGAGGGCGATGGGACGGGTGAAGTCCAGCGTGTCGGCGGCGGCCGCGAGGATGCGGTCCGGGTCCAGCACGTTGGCGTCGACGTACGCGGTCGCTCCCTCCGGAGTGGAGTAGAGCAGGGCGCGGGCGTGGGCGAGGACCATCGGGTCGTTGTCGACGTAGACGATCCGGGCGTCGGGCGCGATGCGCTGGGCGACCTCATGGGTGTTGTCGGCCGTGGGCAGGCCCGTGCCGATGTCCAGGAACTGGCGGATGCCCGCTTCGGCGACCAGGTAGGTGATGTTGCGGCGCAGGAAGCCGCGGCTGCTGCGGGCGATGGTGACGATGCCGGGGAAGACGGCGGTGTAGGCGTCGCCGGCCTCCTCGTCGACGGCGTAGTTGTCCTTGCCACCCAGCCAGTAGTTCCAGATCCGAGCCGAGTGGGGCACCGTCGTGTCGATCTTCTGGTGCGCCGCTGGGTCCGGGCTCGTCGCGGGGTGGGTCATGGGTACCGTCCGTTCTCCGTCGCGCGGGTTGTCCAACGACAAACTACGTTCCGAAAGCCCTTCTGTGCACGCCAGTTCGCGTTTCCGCCGGTGGTTTTCCCGAAGACGGTCGCCCCCTACGCCATGCCCCGGCGGCGCAGCAGCAGCCACAGTTCCGCGGTGACGTCCGGGTCGGTGAGGTCCACGCCGAGCAGCTCCCGGCAGCGCGAGACGCGGTGCCGGAGCGTGTTGCGGTGGACACCGAGGGCGCGGGAGGCCGCCTCCCACTGGCCGTGATGGCGCAGGTAGCCGACGAGGGCCTGGCGCAGGGCGTCGTCCAGTCCGTCGCAGGCGGCGGCGAGCCGCGCGGTCGTGTCGCCGTCGTGCGGTCCCGAGGACGGGCGGGCGAGCAGGCGGGTGCCCGGGGCGAGGTCCGCCAGTGTCGTGGCGGCGACCGCGCGGACGGACGGCGCCCGCCCGATCGGAACCGCCTCCGTCAGGACGGCCGCGGCGTCGGGGTCCGCCCGCCGTACCGCGTCCTCCAGGCAGGCCGTCGGGGGATGGTTCGCGGGGATGAGGAACCAGGCCGCTCGCTCGTCCGTCCGGACGGCGATCGCCTCCGGACACCAGCGGCGGACCACTCCGACGAGGGTGTCACTCGCCCGGCCCCTCATCGTCAGCAGGCGCACGTGTTCGGGCGGGCCCGGTGCCCGTAGCGCGCCCGCGAGCCCGCGCGCGGCGTCCGCGTGCCCGAGGTCGACCAGCAGTCCGACGCAGCGCTGCCCCTCGTCGGCCACGGACTCGGCGCGCGCGCCGCGCACCGCGTCCAGGCTCAGCAACGCCGACGCCGTCAGCACCACTCTGCGCCTGGTGGGGTCGAGCGGCGTGGAGGTGCCGACCGCGAGGAAGCCCCCGGCGCGCTCCCGCACGGCCAGCGGGAAGACGATCACCGCGCCGGAGCCGGTCGCGAAGGAGGCGGCGGAGTGCGCTCCGGCGCCCTCCAGCCGGACGATCTCCGCGCGCACCCGCTCGGCCTGCCCGGCGGCTCCGGCGGGGAACACCTGGTCGACCTCGCCCGTCGGCGTGTACGCCGCCGCCCAGGCGTCCAGCGACCGGCCGAGGGTGCGCAGGACCGTGGCGACGGGGTCGGCGGAGGCGGCCGCGTCGACGAGCGCCCGCTGGGTCGCCAGGACGTCCTTGAGGTGCTGCTCGGCCGTGCGGGAGACGGCGGCCCAGTAGGCCTTCGTGATGCGCAGGAACGGCGTGGGCGGCGGGACCGTGAGCAGGCACAGCCCGAGCTTCCGGCAGGCCGCGAGGAGCGGCGCGGGGACCTCGGTGTGCACCGGGCCGAGGCCGAGGGCCAGCGCGGTCAGCTCCGCCTCCACCAGGCGGCCGACGTACCGTTCGCAGCCGAGCTTGTTCCGGGGCAGGGACAGACCCGTCGTCAGCAGCAGCTCCCCGCCGTTCAGGTAGCCGGTCGGGTCGCTCAGTTCGCTGATGTGCACGGCGGACACCTCGCGTGCCGAGGCGGCGAACCCCTCGGCCGGCGCGAGATCCGTACCGAGGACCCGGCACAGCGAGGCCACCGTCGGAACCGTCACGCGTGCTCCTGCGCGCGAACCTTCACGAGTGCTCCTGTGCGTTCCGTCCAATGCGGGCCCTGCGTGGTGCATTTTATCCAGTGAGAGATCCGCGCCTTCTCCGTACGGTCGTCCCGTCCCGAGCGAATGGAGAGAGGTCATGCCCGTCGATCCGCCCGAGGCGCCGCTCGACGGCCTGGTCGTCGCCGACTTCAGCCGCGTCCTGGCCGGCCCGCTGGCCTCGGTGATGCTGGCGGACCTGGGGGCCACCGTCATCAAGGTGGAGCGCCCGGGCTCCGGCGACGACACCCGTGCCTGGGGTCCGCCGTGGACCGACGGTTCCAGCAGCTACTTCGAGTGCGCCAACCGCTCGAAACGGTCGGTGACCCTCGATCTGTCCGACCCCGCCGACCTCCGGCTGGCGAGGACGCTCGCCGAGCGGGCCGACGTCCTGGTGGAGAACTTCAAGGACGGAGCGCTCGCCGCACGAGGGCTCGACTACGACTCCGTCCGCCGCGCCAACCCGGGCGTCGTGTACTGCTCGGTGACCGGCTTCGGCCGCCACGGCGGCGCGGCGCTGGCGGGCTACGACTTCCTCGTCCAGGCACTGGGCGGTCTGATGAGCATCACCGGCGACCCGGGCGGCGACCCGCAGAAGGTCGGCGTGGCCCTGGTCGACGTGCTGACCGCCAAGGACGCGACCATCGGCATCCTGGCGGCGCTGCGGGCCCGCGAGAAGAGCGGCCGGGGCCAGCGGGTGGAGGTCAACCTCCTGTCCAGCCTGCTGGGTTCGCTGGCGAACCAGGCCTCGGCGTATCTGACCACCGGCCGTGCGCCGGGGCGGATGGGCAACGCGCATCCGTCGATCGCCCCGTACGAGACGCTGCGCTGCGCGGACGGACTGCTCGCCATGGCGTGCGGGAACGACGGGCAGTTCCGTCGGCTGGCCGAGGTGCTGGGCGCGCCGGAGCTGGCCGACGACGAACGCTTCGCGGTCAATCCGGCCCGGGTGCGCAACCGCCACGCACTCGTCCGGGCCCTGGAGGAACACCTCGCGCGCGACACGGTCGAGACCTGGATCGGGCGGTTCACCGCGGTCGGTGTTCCGGCCGGACGGGTCGGTACCGTCGCCGACGGCATCGCCCTGGCCGAGTCGCTCGGCCTCGAACCGACCGTCCGGGTCGGCCCCTCGTCCCCGCCCCAGATCCGGCACCCCGTCACGTACTCGGCCACCCCGGTCACCGGCTACCGGCCGCCGCCCCGGCTCGGCGAGCACAGCGACGACGTACGCCGCTGGCTCATCGGCCCGGAACCCACCGAACCCACCGAACCGCCGCAGGAGAAGAACGCATGAACGCACCGGCCAAGCTGCCCCCGCTCGACCCCCGCGACCCCGCCGGACTGCACGACCTGCTCACCCCGGAGGAGAAGGCGGTGGCCGCCTCGGTGCGCCAGCTCTGCGCGCAGCGCATCGACCCCTTCGTGGCGGACTGGTTCGAGCAGGGCACCGTCCCCGACATCCGCGGCCTGGCCAAGGAACTCGGCGCGCTGGGCGTGCTCGGCATGCACCTGGAGGGCTACGGCTGCGCCGGCATGTCGGCCACCGAGTACGGCGTCGCCTGCCTCGAACTGGAGGCCTCCGACTCCGGCGTCCGCTCGCTGGTCTCCGTGCAGGGCTCGCTGGCGATGTTCGCGATCCGGAAGTGGGGCAGCGAGGAGCAGAAGCGGCAGTGGCTGCCGTCGATGGCGGCCGGTGAGGCGATCGGCTGCTTCGGTCTGACCGAGCCCGACATCGGCTCCGACCCGGGCAGCATGCGCACCCGGGCGCGGCGCGACGGCGGCGACTGGATCCTCGACGGCCGCAAGATGTGGATCACCAACGGCAGCGTGGCCGACGTGGCCGTGGTCTGGGCCCGGACCGACGAGGGGGTCCGCGGCTTCGTGGTGCCCACCGGCACCCCGGGCTTCTCCGCCCCGGAGATCAAGCACAAGCTGTCCCTGCGCGCCTCGGTCACCAGCGAACTCGTCCTGGACGGGGTGCGCCTTCCCGCGGACGCCGTGCTCCCCGAGGTCCGCGGTCTGAAGGGCCCGCTGAGCTGCCTCGACGAGGCCCGCTACGGCATCGTCTGGGGAGCGATGGGCGCGGCCCGGTCCTCGCTGCACGCCGCCCAGTCCTACGCGATGGAGCGGACCCAGTTCGGCAAGCCGATCGGGGCGTTCCAGCTCACCCAGCAGAAGCTGGCCGACATGTACCTCGAATACACCAAGGGCGTGCTGCTGGCGCTGCACCTGGGCCGTCGCAAGGACGCGGGCACGCTGCGGGCCGAGCAGGTGAGCCTCGGCAAGCTGAACAACGTCCGCGAGGCGCTGGACATCTGCCGCACGGCCCGCACGGTCCTCGGGGCGAACGGCATCTCCCTGGAATACCCGGTCATCCGGCACATGAACAACCTGGAGTCCGTACTGACCTACGAGGGCACCGTCGAGATGCACACGCTCGTGGTCGGGCAGGCGGTCACGGGGCAGCCGGCGTTCCGGTGAGCACGGGCGGGGGCGGGCCCTGGGCTGCTGTTGAGTGTTGCGGGGATGGTCGCCCGTGACCGGCGGGAGCGCGGAGTGCTCCTCAATTACCCGGAGACCGTCGCGCTCCTTTCCTGCTGGGCGATGGAGCGCGCCCGCGAGGGCGCGCCCGTAAGCGACCTGATGGCCGAGGGGCGGAACGTCCTCACCCGCGCTGACGTGCTCGAAGGCGTCCCCGAGATGCTGCACGACGTCCAGGTCGAGGCGACCTTCCCGGACGGGCGCAAGCTCGTCACGATCACCTCGCCGATCCCGTGATCCCCGGCGAGATCCGGACCGGTTCCGGCATAGTGCACATCAATGAGAACCGCGCCCGGCTTCAGTTGACCGTGGTGAATGACGGCGACCGCCCCATTCAGATCGGATCGCATCTGCATTTCCCCGACGCGAATCCATCGCTTTCTTTTGACCGGTCCCTTGCCGAAGGTTTCCGGCTCGATATTCCCTCAGGCACGTCCCTGCGCTTCGAGCCCGGAGTCGGCGCCGAGGTCACCCTCGTCGAACTGGGCGGCCGCCGGGAGGTGCCCGGCATCGTCGTGCCCGGCACCAGGACCGCACGAACGGACGACAGGCGTCGGCGACTGGTGCCTTCCTCGCCCCCCGCCCCCTGCTGCTGGCCCCCGACCGGGTGCGGATCGCCCTGGTCGGCACCCGCGCCGGTCTGCTCGCGGGCGACGACCTGCTGCTGCACATCGAGGTCGGCCCCGGTGCCCGCCTGGAACTGGTCGAACCGTCCGGACTGGTCGCCTACGACCACCGCGGCGGCGCCTCGCGGTGGCGGGCCCGGGTCGACACCGCCGAGGACGGCGAACTGATCTGGGACGCCAACCCGTTCTTCGTCAGCGACGGCGCCCGGGTGGAACGCTCGATGGACATCGCGCTGGCCGCCGGAGCACGGATGCTGTGGCGGGACACCCTGGTCCTCGGACGCTCCGGCGAACGGGGCGGCAGCGTGCGGGCGACCACGCGTGCCACCCACGACGGACACGACCTGCTGATCGAGGACCTGGACCTGACGGAGCCGGACCTCCGGGAACTCCCGGGCGTCCTGGGCCGCAACCGTGTCATCGGCTCGGTGACCTGCCTCGGCACCGGTCCCCCGGGACCTCGCCACCCGTACCGCATGGAACTGGCGGGGCCGGGGGCGCAGGTGCGGCTGCTGGACACGGTGGCACCGGCGATCGACGCGGAACTGGGGGCCGTCTGGGAGAGCTGGCGGAGCGACTGACCTCGCCGCGGGGGGGCACGTCGCACCCGCGGTCGGTCCGGCGGCGACCCGCGTGGTTCCGGTGGTAGGGGTGCGGCCGGGCGGCGGACTCCCCCTCTGCGCGCTCCTGACCGGCAGGCGTGCACCGGGGTACCGTCCAGCGAGACGACCACACCGCACCGCCGAGGCCCGGCCCTCCGGGCGAGGGGAGCACCGCATGAGCGAGTCCACCCACCAGGCACCCGCCGAGGCCGGGGGCGGCGGCCGTACCGATCCGCTCGTCCAGCTCTCCCTGGAGCAGTTGCGGCAGCGCTCCAGCCTGAAGTGGCGCACGCATCCGGAGGACGTCCTGCCGCTGTGGGTGGCGGAGATGGACGTCCTCCTGGCACCCGCCGTCGCCGACGTCCTGAACCGGGCCGTGGCGCTCGGGGACACCGGATACCCGCAGGGCACCGCCTACGCCGAGGCCCTCGCCGCCTTCGCCGCCACGCGATGGGGGTGGGACGGCCTGCGCGTGGAGAACACGGCGCTCGTGCCCGACGTGATGCTGGGAGTCGTCGAGGTGCTCCGTCTCGTCACGGACCCCGGCGACGCGGTCGTCGTCTGCTCGCCCGTCTATCCGCCGTTCTACGCGTTCGTCACGCACGACGGCCGGGAGGTCGTCGAGGCCCGCCTCGGACCCGATCTGCGGATCGACCTCGCCAACCTCGAGGAGGCCTTCATACGGGCCCGGCGCCGCGGCCGCCGCGCCGCGTTCCTGATGAGCAACCCGCACAACCCGACCGGTGTCGTCCACACCCGCGCGGAACTCGAGGCGGTCGCCGCGCTCGCCCGCGGGCACGGTGTCCGGGTGGTCGCCGACGAGATCCACGCCCCGCTGGTGCTGCCCGGCGCCGTCTTCACGCCCTTCCTCAGCGTGCCCGGCTCGGAGAACGGGTTCGCCCTGACCTCCGCGTCCAAGGCGTGGAACCTGGCCGGTCTCAAGGCCGCCGTGGCCGTCGCCGGCACCGAGTCCGCGGGCGACCTGCGCCGGATGCCCGAAGAGGTCAGCCACGGCCCCAGCCATCTGGGCATCCTCGCCCATACGGCGGCGTTCCGCGACGGGGGCGACTGGCTCGACGAGTTGCTGCTCGGGCTCGACGCCAACCGGAGCCTGCTGGGCGAACTGGTGAAGGAGCACCTCCCGGACGTGGGGTACGTCCCGCCGCAGGGCACCTACCTGGCCTGGCTGGACTGCACCGGCCTCGGACTGCACGACGTACGTCCCGCCGACGGTCCCGGTGTCGTGAGCGACCTCGCCGGACCGGCGCGGCTGTTCCTGGACGAAGCCCGGGTCGCCCTCAGCTCCGGACATGTCTTCGGCAGCGGCGGCGCGGGCTGCGTACGCGTCAACTTCGCGACCACGCCGACGATCCTGCGGGAAGCACTGACGCGCATGGGCCGTGCGGTCTCAGGCCTCGGGCGGGGGTCCTCCCCGGCCCGCGGCTTCGGTTCCTCGGTCCGGGAGAGCTGAGCGGACGGCGTCCGCCGTCCCCTCAGGAACGGCGGACGCCCTGCCGCGTCGCCCACCGGGGTCACTGGCCGATGGCCCGGAAGCGGCGCAGGCGCAGGCTGTTGCCGACCACGAAGACCGAGGAGAAGGCCATCGCGGCGCCCGCGATCATCGGGTTGAGCAGTCCGGCCGCGGCCAGCGGAAGCGCGGCGACGTTGTAGGCGAAGGCCCAGAACAGGTTGGAGCGGATGGTGCCCAGCGTCCTGCGGGCGAGCCGTATGGCGTCGGCCGCGACCCGGAGATCACCGCGGACCAGGGTCAGGTCGCCGGCCTCGATCGCGGCGTCCGTGCCGGTTCCCATCGCCAGTCCCAGATCGGCCTGGGCGAGTGCCGCCGCGTCGTTGACGCCGTCGCCGACCATGGCGACCGAACGCCCCTCGCCCTGGAGGCGCTTGACGACGTCGACCTTGTCCTGCGGCAGGACCTCGGCGATGACGTGCTCGGGTGCGATGCCCGTCTCGGCCGCGACGGCCTCGGCGACGGCCCGGTTGTCGCCGGTGAGCAGCATGGGCGTCAGACCGAGGGCACGCAGCCGGCGTACGGCCTCGGGGCTGGACTCCTTGACCGCGTCGGCGACTTCGAGGACCGCACGTGCCTCGCCGTCCCAGGCGACCGCGACGACCGTACGACCGGCCGCCTCGGCGGACTCCTTGGCGCGCCGCAGGTCGTCCGGCAGGGACATCGCCCACTCGGCGAGCAACCGCTCGCGCCCCACGAGGACGGCGTGCCCCTCGACGACTCCCCGGACCCCGAGTCCGGCGACGTTGGCGAAGTCCTCCGGGACCGGCAGGCTGCCCACACGGTCCGCGGCTTCGGTGGCGACCGCCCGGGCGATCGGATGCTCGGAGGCATGCTCCAGGGCGCCGGCGAGCCGCAGGACCTCCGTCTCGTCGGTGCCGTCGGCCGGGTGCACCGCCAGCAGGGTCATCCGGCCGGTGGTGACGGTGCCGGTCTTGTCCAGGACGACGGTGTCGACCCTGCGTGTGCTCTCCAGGACCTCGGGGCCCTTGATGAGGATGCCGAGCTGGGCGCCGCGTCCGGTGCCGACCATGAGGGCGGTGGGTGTGGCGAGTCCCAGGGCGCACGGGCAGGCGATGATCAGGACGGCGACCGCGGCGGTGAAGGCGGCGGTCGGTCCGGCGCCGTCGAGGAGCCAGTAGCCGAGCGTGGCCAGGGACAGCGCGACGACGACGGGGACGAAGACCCCGGAGATCCTGTCGGCGAGCCGCTGGGCGGCGGCCTTGCCGTTCTGGGCGTCCTCCACCAGCTTGGCCATGCGAGCGAGTTGGGTGTCGGAGCCGACCCGGGTGGCCTCGACGACCAGGCGTCCGCCCGCGTTCAGGGTGGCGCCGGTGACGGCGTCCCCGACGGCGACCTCGACCGGGACGGACTCGCCGGTGAGCATCGAGGCGTCCACGGCGGAGGCGCCCTCGACGACGGTGCCGTCGGTGGCGATCTTCTCGCCGGGGCGGACCAGGAAACGGTCGCCGGTCTTCAACTCCGCCACGGGGACGCGTTCTTCGCGTGCGCCGCGGAGAACGGTGACCTCCTTCGCACCCAGTTCCAGCAGGGCCCTGAGCGCCGCACCGGCCCTGCGCTTGGACCGGGCCTCGAAGTAACGGCCGGCGAGGATGAACGCGGTCACACCCGCAGCGGCCTCCAGGTAGATGTTCCCCGCGCCGTCGCCGCGGGCGATGGTCAGCTCGAAGGGGTGGGTCATGCCGGGCATGCCGGCGGTGCCGAGGAACAGCGCCCACACCGACCAGAGGAACGCGGCCGAGGTGCCGATCGAGATCAGCGTGTCCATGGTGGCCGCGCCGTGCCGGGCGTTGGTCCAGGCGGCCCTGTGGAACGGCCAGGCGGCGTACGTCACCACGGGCGCCGCCAGCGTCAGGGACAGCCACTGCCAGTACTCGAACTGGAGGGCCGGGATCATCGCCATCGCGATCACCGGCACGGCGAGCACGACCGCGGTGGTCAACCTCTCCCGCAGCGGACGGAGTTCGTCGGGGCCTCCCCTCAGTGAGCCCGTCGAGCCCGCCGAGCGGTCGGCCTGCTCGAACTCGGCGCGGACGGGCTCGGGTTCGCGCGCGGTGTAGCCGGTGGCCTCGACCGTGGCGATCAGGTCGGCCACGGCGACATCCTCACGGAAGGTGACTTTCGCCTTCTCGGTGGCGTAGTTGACGGTCGCCTCGACGCCGTCCATGCGGTTGAGCTTCCGCTCGACGCGCGCGGCGCACGAGGCGCAGGTCATGCCGCCGATGACGAGTTCGACCTCGGCGGCACCGGACGTGGTGATGGTCATGTGATCGGGTCCTCCTTGCCCATCGGGTACCCCCCGGGGGTATTCAGCAGCTACATGTATACCCCTAGGGGGTACACGAAGCAAGGAGCCGACCCACCGGCTCACATACGGGAGGGGGGTATCTGACGTGCGGGAACCCTCAGTGCACGTACGCAGAGCACGTACCCGGTGCGCGTACTCAGTGCGTGCCGAGACCGTCCAGCAGGCCGGTGACCTGCGAGTGGACGACGTCCCACGCGGCGGCCGGCAGATCACCGAGGGCCGTACCGCGCAGCCCGCTCAGGACCTCCGCCGCGTCGACGGCGCGCGGGACGCTTCCGCTGAGCACGTCGTAGCCGTCGCGGACGGCGACCCGCAGACGATCGCCGTCGTCCTCGGTGTGCACCGCCGAGGCGACCACGAGGGGCGGAGGTCCGCCCGCCTCGGCGTCCAGCTTGCGGTAGGCGCAGGCGACCGGCTCGCGCCAGCGGAGGCTGAGCAGGACGGGCCGCTTGGCCACCACCTCGGACAGGTCCGCCTCACGGACGCCCTCGGGCTCCAGCACCGTCGCCCGGGCGTCGAGGACGAGCGTGGCGGGCAGCAGGCAGCGCAGCGCGCTGCCGACGAGGTTGCCGCCGACCGTCGCCGTGCGGCGCACGGCCCCGGTGCCCACGGTGGCGGCGGCGAGGCGCAGTACCCCGGGAACCCGCTCGTCGATCCGCTGCAGCACCACGGCGCCGCCCACGGTCCGCCGCCCCACGACGTTGGCCTCCGGCAACTCGCGCAGTGACATGGCCAGTTCGGGGAATCCGTCGCGCTGCCAGGTGGCCCAGACGAGAGTCGCCCCGCCGATCGGCACAGCCCCCTGCGCCAGACACTCCCGTGCTTCGGACACGGACGTGGGCAGACGCAACAGCACAGCGACCGACCTGCCTTCCTGGGACGCCGGACGAAGGCGGTGGGCAGTACCGCGGTCCCCTGCCCGCCGGCAGGCAGTCTTCCCTCCCCGACGGGGGCGCGCACAGGGCTCACGCGAGCACATGGCACGCCGGCGGCCGCGCCCCGGCGCATATCCCGGCCGCATACCCACCCGCTCCGAACCGGTCGGCCGCCGTCGCCCGTTCGCCGCGAGTCGAGGGCCGCACGATGTGCGCTTACGATGGGCACATCGGCTCGCAGGGCCTGAACGAGGGCCTCGAACCTTGGACAAGAACCCTTTCCCGGGGCCCGGACGTTCAGTGGCACCGGCGCTCGCCGGCCGGGCACCCTGCGCGTCCCGACACGCGCGTCTCAGCATGCGCTTCTCAGCATCGCCAAGGAGCATCGCCATGGCCGCTCAGTCCAGCACGATCGTCCTGGAGCGCCCGGCGCAGGAACTCGCCGACGCGACCTCGAAGCACCCCTTCCTGTACGAGATGGAGCCCGCCGAAGCACGCAAGGTCCTCGACGACCTTCAGGCCGCTCCGATCGACAAACTGCCGGTCGACGAGGAGTGGATCACCGTACCGGCCTCCGTGGGCGACGTACGCGTCCGCATCGTCAGGCCGCGGGGCGTCACCGGAACGCTGCCCGTCGTGGTGTACATGCACGGCGGCGGCTGGGTGCTGGGCAACGCGGGCACCCACGACCGGCTGGTGCGGGAGCTGGCGGTCGGTGCCCGTACCGCCGTCGCCTTCGTCGAGTACACGCCCTCGCCGGAGGCGCGCTATCCCGTGGCCATCGAGCAGGGCTACGCGACCGCGCAGTGGATCACGCGGGAGGGAGAGTCGAAGGGCCTGGACGCCCGGCGCATGGCGGTGGCCGGCGAGTCGGTCGGCGGGAACATGACCGCGGCGCTCGCCCTGATGGCCAAGGAGCGCGGTGACGTCAGGTTCGTGCACCAGTCGATGTACTACCCGGTCACGGACGCGGCGATGGACACCGACTCCTACGACGAGTTCGCCAGCGGCTACTACCTCAGCCGCAGGCTGATGGAGTGGTTCTGGGACGCCTACACCACCGACCAGCACGAGCGCGCGGAGATCACCGCGTCCCCCAACCGGGCCACCACCGAGCAGCTCGCCGGACTGCCGCCCGCGCTGCTGCTCGTCGACGAGGCTGACGTGCTGCGCGACGAGGGCGAGGCGTACGCCGCCAAGCTCCGCGCCGCCGGCGTCCCGGTGACCACCGTGCGCTACGACGGCACGGTGCACGACTTCATGATGCTCAACTCGCTCAGCGACTCCAAGGCCGCCCGTGCCGCCACCGACCAGGCCGTGCGGTTCCTGCGGGACGCGCTCGGCACGGCCGACGCGCCCACCACCGGTTAGCGCCGGTCAGCGCCGGCCCGCGCGGGTGAGGAGCAGGGCCACGTCGTCGGGTTCCTCGGGGCTGCGCAGGGCGTCCAGCAGATGGTCGCAGGTCTCCTCCAGCGGCCCCGGTGGCCGCGTCAGGAGGCTCAGCAGCGTGGCCAGTTGCGCGTCGAGCGAGTGGCTGCGGGTCTCGACGAGCCCGTCGGTGTAGAGCAGCAGCCCGTCCCCGGGCCCGATCCGGAGCCGGGTGGTCTCGAAGGGCACGCTTCCCACCCCGAGGGGCGCTCCGGTCGGGAGGTCGAGCAGCCGCGGGGCGCCCGAGGCGGGGATGAGGACCGGCGGCAGATGCCCGGCCACGGCGACGCGGCAGCAGGCGCGGCGCGGGTCGTACACGGCGTACGTGCAGGTGGCGAACCGCTGCTCCAGCTCGCCCGTGATGCGGTCGAGGTGCGACAGGACCGCGGCGGGGTCCAGGTCGAGCGCGGCCAGGGTGCGGGTCGCCGTACGGAGCTGGCCCATGGTGGCGGCGGCGCCGCTGCCGCTGCCCATCACGTCGCCGATGACCAGGGCGGTCCTGTCGTCGGACAGCGCGATCGCGTCGTACCAGTCGCCGCCGATCCCGCAGACCACGGAGGCGGGCTGATAGCGGCAGGCGATGTCCAGACCCGGCCGCCGCGACGGCTCCCGGGGCAGCAGGCTCCGCTGGAAGTCCTCGGCGGCCGTCCGCTGGTTCTGGTACCAGCGGGCGTGGTCGATGCTGACGGCCGCGCGGGAGGCCAGTTCGAGGGCCAGGGTGGCGTCGTCGTCGCCGAACGGCACGGGACTGCCGCTGCGGGCCAGGGCCAGGGCGCCCAGGACACGGCCGTGGGCGACGAGCGGGACGGCCAGGCAGGAATGGGCGCCGGCCTCCGCGAGCGCGTTGGCGGCGTGCGCCGGGGCGAGGCGGGCGAGGTCACGGACGGCCACACGGGGGGCGAGGACCGGGCCGCCGGTGGTGATGCACCGGGCGACCATGTGGTGCGGCGCGAACCGGGCGACGTACCCGACGGGGAGGGAGACGGCGGGCTCCGGGTGGGCGACGACCGCGAGGGTGCGCATGGCCATCGGGCTGCCCGGTCTCCAGCCGGGCTCGCCGCCCTGGAGCGCCGCGTCCAGGAGGTCGACCGCGGCGAGGTCCGCGAGCTCCGGCACGCAGACACGGGCGAGTTCGTCGGCGGTGGTGGCCGGATCGAGGGTCGTCCCGATGCGCGCCGAGGCGTCGGCGATCAGAGCGAGGCGCTGCCGCGCGGCGGCGGCCTCGGCGGAGGCGCGGTGCTGCGCGGTGACGTCGATGAGTTCGGTCGCGACGCCGAGCGCCCGCCCGGCCCCGTCCTCCAGGCGGTAGTACGAGACCGACCACGCGTGCTCGCGGCCGGGGTCGGAGGGGGTGGGGGCGAGGATGAGCTGGTTCAGCAGCGGGTCGCCGCTGTCCAGTACGCGGCGCATCGCGGTCTCGACCCAGACGGCGTCCATGAAGCCCAGCACCTCACGGACGGTCCGCCCGACATGCTGCTCGGCGGACCGGCCGTTCATGCGTTCCAGCGTGGGGTTGACCACGAGGTACCGCAGGTCGGTGTCCACGATGCCAAGGCCGATCGGGGACTGCGAGACCAGCCGGGCGGAGAGCGCGAGGTCGCGTTCCATGGTCCGCAGAACGGCACGGTCGGCGGCGATGCCGAGCGCGTAGTAGTCCCCGTGCGCGCCCTCCAGCCGCATGTTGCGGAACTCCACCAGGCGGGAGCTGCCGTCCTTGTGGCGCACGGGGAAGGCCCCGGCCCACCCCGTGCCCTCCGTCATCACCTGGGTGAACAGCGCGGTGACGAGGTCCCGGTGCCGTTCGTCGACCAGCAGCCGGGCCGCGTACCGGCCCACGGTCTCCCCGGCGCTGTAGCCGAAGACCTGCTGGGCCTGCGGGCTCCAGAAGACCACGCGCCCCCGCGCGTCCAGCACCACCGCCGAGACGCTCAGCGAGTCCAGCAGGCCGCCGGACGGGGCCGCGGGCTCGTCCGGCGGCCCCGTGAAGGCTTCGGCAGACTCCACCGTCGACGCCTCCTCTCGCCTCGCCCCCGCGCTCACGGCCGAGACCGCTGCCTGCCCCACCATGGTCTCGCGCCCCGGCCGGGTCGGCAGGTCCGCCACCGGCGGCCCAGCGCCCGGCGGACCGCCCTCAGTCGATCCCGTACCGAGCCGCGATGCCGTCGATCACGAGTTCGAGGCCCTCCGTGAAGTGCTGCTCGTAGTCCGTGAAGATCTCGGTGCCTGCTGCGGCGGACAGCGGGAAGTCGGCCATCATCCGGGCACGTTCCGCGATGTCGTAGCCCTCGCGCCGCTCGTCGGGCAGCGGTTCGACGCCCTGCTCCTCGGTGACGAAGCCGAGGGTGTACAGATACGTGGTCGTGGTGGCGCGCACCGCCTGGGCGAGCGTGAAGCCGGCGGCCGTGAACAGGCGCAGGCTGTCCTCCATCTGCTCGGCGTGCTCCAGGCCCGTGAAGCGCGAGCCGCTGAAGACCTTCGCGCCGTCGCGGTAGCCGCGCAGCGCCTCGCGCAGACCGTGGTTGGTCCTGCGCAGCCGCTCCCGCCAGGTGTCCGCGGGGTCGAGCGGGGTCCGGGCGATCATCCGCCGGTACATCTGCGTGGCCATCTCGTCGAGCAGCGCCTGCTTGTCCTTGAAGTGCCAGTACAGGGCGGGTGCCTTGACGCCCAGCTCGCGGCCGATGGCGCTCAGCGTCAGGCCCGCCAGGCCCACCTCGTTGAGCAGGGCCAGGGCGGCGTCCGCGACCCGTTCGCGGTCGAGGGGCGCGCGTCGTTCCGTGTTCACGCTTGACAGCTTAACGGCATTAAGGCCATCGTCGTGGCGGACGGCACTTAACGGCGTTAAGGAGCGTGAGCACATGATCGAACACCGCACGACCGCACACCGCACGACCGCGCACACGGACGTCCTGATCGTGGGCGCGGGCCCCAGCGGGCTGACCCTGGGCATCGACCTGGCCCGGCGCGGGGTGGACGCGCTCGTCGTGGAGCGGGGTGACGGGCTGTTCCCCGGCTCGCGGGGCAAGGGGATCCAGCCGCGCACCCTGGAGGTCTTCGACGACCTCGGCGTCCTCGACGCGGTCCGCGCGGCCGGCGGCGCCTACCCGGTCGGGATGATCTGGCGGAACGGGGAGCGGGCGGGCGAGCACCGGATGTTCGACCCGGTGGAGGCGACCGAGGACTCGCCGTACGCGGAAGGCTTGATGGTGCCGCAGTGGCGCACCCAGCGGATCCTCCTGGAGCGGCTCGAGGAGCTGGGCGGGCGGGTCGCCTTCGGCCGGGAGGCGGTCGGCCTCGCTCAGGACGAGGACGGCGTGACCGTGCGCTTCGCCTCCGGTGCCGAGGTGAGGGCCAGGTACGTGGTCGCCGCCGACGGGGGCCGCTCGGCGGTGCGCCGGGCGCTCGGCATCGGCATGACCGGCGAGACGGTCGATCCGAGCCCGATGCTGGTGGCGGACGTCCGTATCACCGGTCTCGACCGCGACAACTGGCACATCTTCCCGGCCGGCGGCGAGAGCGGCGGCTTCATGGCGATCTGCCCGCTGGCGGGCACCGAGGACTTCCAGGTCGTGGCCGGGTTCCCGGAGGGCACGGCGGTGGACCTGTCCCTGGACGGCGTCCGCGAGGTCGTCGCCGCCCGCTCGCACCTCGCTCCCGAGGATCTGACCGAGGTGCGGTGGGCCTCGGACTTCCGCCCGCGGGCGGCGCTCGCGGACCGCTTCCGCGAGGGCCGGGTCCTCCTCGCCGGGGACGCCGCGCACATCCACTCGCCGGCCGGCGGCCAGGGCCTCAACACCAGCGTGCAGGACGCCTACAACCTCGGCTGGAAGCTGGGCGCGGTGCTGCGCGACGGCGTGCCCGGCTCCCTCCTGAGCACCTACGAGGAGGAACGGCGGCCGGTCGCCGCCGGGATGCTCGCCCTCTCCACGAGCGTGCACCGCGGCGAGACCCGCCGCGGCGGGGCGACCCGCCAACTCGGCCTGGGCTACCGGACCTCCTCCCTCACGGAGGAAACACGCCGCTTGCCCGGCCCGGTGCGGGCGGGCGACCGCGCGCCGGACGGGACCGTGGACGGCACACGGCTGTTCGACACGTTCCGGGGGCCGCACTGGACCCTGCTGACGACGAGCGCGGACACGGCACCCGAGGCGTACGGCGCGGGGGTGTTCCTGATCCGCCCGGACGGTTACGTGGGCTGGGCCGGCGAGACCGCGGACGGGCTGGAGGAGTACGCGAGGCGCGTGGGCGCCGAGGACGCGCACCGGATCCCGCGGCGACCCGCGCCGAGCGGGTGTCTCGGCTCACCATCCGAATGATGGACATGATCCGCCGCGACCCGGGAGGGACCCGTAGGCTGGCCCGTGCAGCTGGTTCGCCCCGTCCGCCAGGCGGGATGCGTCGCAAGAGGGAACCCGGTGGGAATCCGGGACTGCCCCGCAGCGGTGAGTGGGAACGACCGCCGTCATACGCACTGGACCCGGGAAGGGTCTGGGAAGCGACGGCCAGTAGGTGTCTCGTCCGACGAAGACGTGCCCGCGAGTCCGAAGACCTGCCAACTGCCCGTGCGCGAACCACTCGCGCGCGGACATCCCGGTGACCTCGAGGGCGGGTTGGGGCACCCCCGGACGAAGTCTGGGGGAGTACACACCGAACGGACGGCCGCGGGCCGGTGCCGTCCGGTTCCGTCACCCTTCGCGCCCCGTCCCGTCCCCGGGATCTCAGGGAATCGTCTCGCGAAGGAGATCTCCGTGACCACCAAGTCCGCAGCCGCGGCAGCACGGGCCACCGTGTACGGCTACCCCCGCCTGGGCCGGGGCCGGGAACTCAAGAAGGCCGTCGAGGGCTACTGGAAGGGCCGCGTCGACGCCGACGCCCTGCGCACCACGGCCGCCGAGCTGCGCCGCGCCAACTGGCGGGAGCTGGCCGGGGCCGGCGTGGACGAGGTCCCCACCGGGGACTTCTCGTACTACGACCACGTGCTGGACACCACCGTGATGGTGGGCGCGATCCCGGCCCGCCACCGGGACGCCGTCGCCGCCGACCCCCTGGACGGCTACTTCGCGATGGCGCGCGGCACCCAGGACGTCGCGCCGCTGGAGATGACCAAGTGGTTCGACACGAACTACCACTACCTGGTGCCCGAGCTGGGTCCCGACACGGTGTTCACGGCCGACTCCGCCAAGCAGGTCGCCGAGCTGGAGGAGGCCCTCGGCCTGGGCCTGACCGCCCGGCCCGTCCTGGTCGGCCCCGTCACCTACCTGCTGCTGGCCAAGCCCGCCCCCGGCGTGGCCGCCGGCTTCGACCCGCTCACCCTGCTGGACCGGCTGCTGCCCGTGTACGCCGAGGTCCTCGCCGACCTGCGCGCCGCGGGCGCCGAATGGGTGCAGCTGGACGAGCCGGCACTCGTCCAGGACCGCACCCCGGCGGAACTGAACGCCGCCGAGCGCGCCTACCGCGACCTCGGCGCGCTCACCGACCGGCCCAGGCTGCTGGTCGCCTCCTACTTCGACCGGCTGGGCGACGCGCTGCCGCTGCTGGCCAGGGCTCCGGTGGACGGGCTCGCGCTGGACTTCACCGACGCGGCGGCGGCGAACCTGGACGACCTCGCCGCCGTCGGCGGACTGCCCGGCAAGCGGCTGGTCGCCGGGGTCGTCAACGGCCGCAACATCTGGGTCGACGACCTGTCGGCGTCCCTGGCCACGCTCGGCACCCTGCTGGGCCTCGCCGACCGGGTCGACGTGTCCGCCTCCTGCTCCCTGCTGCACGTGCCGCTCGACACGACGGCCGAGCGCGACATCGAGCCGCAGATCCTTCGCTGGCTCGCCTTCGCCCGGCAGAAGACCGCCGAGATCGTCACCCTTGCCAGGGGCCTGACCCACGGCACGGACGCGATCGCCGCCGAACTCGCCGCGAACCGCGCCGACCTGGCCTCCCGCGCGCACTCCCCCATCACCCGCGATCCGCAGGTCCGCGCCCGTGCCGCGGCCGTCACCGACGCGGACGCCCGCCGCTGCCGGCCGTACGCCGAACGGACCGCCGCCCAGCGCGCCCACCTCGGTCTGCCGCTGCTGCCGACCACCACGATCGGCTCCTTCCCGCAGACCGGCGAACTGCGCGCCGCCCGCGCCGATCTGCGCGCGGGCCGGATCGGCACCGCCGGGTACGAGGAGCGCGTCAGGGCGGAGATCCGGGAGGTGATCTCCTTCCAGGAGAAGACCGGCCTGGACGTGCTGGTGCACGGCGAGGCCGAACGCAACGACATGGTCCAGTACTTCGCCGAGCAGCTCACCGGCTACCTCGCCACCCAGCACGGCTGGGTCCAGTCCTACGGCACCCGGTACGTCCGCCCGCCGATCCTGGCCGGCGACATCTCCCGTCCGGACCCGATGACGGTGCGCTGGACGACGTACGCGCAGTCCCTGTCCGACCGGCCGGTCAAGGGCATGCTCACTGGCCCGGTCACCATGCTCGCCTGGTCCTTCGTCCGCGACGACCAGCCGCTCGCCGACACCGCCCGCCAGGTCGCCCTCGCCCTGCGCGACGAGGTGAACGACCTGGAGGCGGCGGGTACTTCGGTGATCCAGGTGGACGAGCCCGCCCTGCGCGAGACCCTGCCGCTGCGCGCCGCCGACCGCCCGGCCTACCTGGCGTGGGCCACGGAGGCGTTCCGGCTCACCACCGGCGGCGTACGCCCGGACACCCAGATCCACACCCACATGTGCTACGCCGAGTTCGGCGACATCGTGCAGGCCATCGACGACCTCGACGCCGACGTCATCAGCCTGGAGGCCGCCCGCTCCCACATGCAGGTCGCCCGCGAACTCGCCGCGCACGGCTACCCGCGCGAGGCCGGGCCCGGTGTCTACGACATCCACTCCCCGCGCGTCCCGAGCGCCGAGGAGACCGCCGAGCTGCTGCGCACCGGTCTTGAGGCCATCCCCGCCGAACGGCTGTGGGTCAACCCCGACTGCGGTCTGAAGACCCGCGGCTGGCCGGAGACCCGGGCCTCCCTGGAGAACCTGGTCGCGGCGGCGCGCACCGTGCGCGGTGAGGTGTCGTAGGACTCCCCGGCGTGTCCTGTCCGCTCCGGCCGGTGCCCCCGGCCGGAGCGGACGTGAGTCCCGGCCGTGACCGGGAGCCGGGCACGGGCCGCTGACGTGGCCCGTCGAGGCAGTGGAATATTCAACCAACCGTGCCGGTTGTGGCAGCCGGTGGCTTCGGAGCGAGGCACCGGAGGAGGTCACGAGTGGACACGACGTACTACGAGCACGGAACGCCGGCGGAGCGCTGGGAGCGGGCGCGGATGTTCTTCGACGCCCGGGACTACGCCGCCGCGGCCCGCGTGCTGGACGGGCTGGTCGAGGAGGTGCCGGAGCAGACCGGGCCCCGGCTGCTGCTGGCGCGTGCCTACTACCACTCGGCCCAACTGCGCCGGGCCGAGGAGGAGTTGCGCGTCATCGTCGAGCGCGACCCGGTGGAGCACTACGCCCGGCTGATGCTCGGCCGCACCCTTCAGCGGCAGGGTCGCCGGGACGAGGCGGAGACGCACCTGCGTATCGCCTCCGCCCTGGCGGGCGACCTCCCGTACATCACAGCGGGTGGAGGTGCAGGAACAGGGTGACCGCGGAGTGCGCCGAGAGCACCGCGGACACCACCGCACCGGCGGCGGCGCCCCACACTGCGGCGCCGACCGCCGTGCGGACCGACGGCCGGTGCCGGTCCGCCGGTGGCGGCGCCAGCAGGGCGGCGACCCGGCGCGGCACCGGGCCGCCGGCCACTGCGGCGAGGTGGGGCGCGGGGGCGCCGGACGACAGGAGGGCCGCCTTGCCGACCGCCCGCGCCACCACGCGCCGGTCGCCGACCGCGCGGGCCGCCTCCTCGTCGGCCCAGCGTTCGGCGGTGTAGACGACGGCGGAACGCAGCGGCCGCAGCAGGGGGTTGGCGCAGGCCGCCAGGTGGACGGTGAGCAGGTGACGGTGGTGGCGGGCCGCCAGGTGGGCGCGTTCGTGTGCGAACAGGGCACGCCGTTCGTCCGCGGTGAGGCCGTTCAGAAGGGCCGTGGTGACGACGATCCGGTCCCGGCTGCCGGGCAGGGCGTAGGCGTACGGCGCGCTGTCGGGCAGGACCACGACGGGTGCGCCGCGCAGCCCGGTCAGGGCCCGGCGGGCCCGGCGGGCCACCCGCCGGTGGCGCCACAGGGTGCGCCCGCAGGCCGCCACGACCAGTCCCAGGGCCGGGATCGCCGCCCGTCCCGTGACCCGGTCGCGTGAGACGGCCGACCTGAACCCGGGATCGGCCCAATCGTCCGGGACCGGGCCACCGGTCAGCTCCGCGGCGCCGACGACCGTGAGCAGGGCGAGGCACAGCGTGCTGCATCCGCCCATGACGGCGGCCACCCAGGTCAGCAGCCGGGTGGCCGTACGCGGATGCAGGCGCGGTGCGGTCAGGCGTGCGGCGGGCCAGGCGGACAGCGGCAGCACCAGCGGCAGTAAGACGTAGAGCCCCATGAGGCGTCAGTGTCCCGTACCGTCGCCCCTCGGGTGGCGGGCGCCGTCGTCGTCCGTGGCCTCCGCCGCGTCCAGCAGTGCGCGCAGCAGCTGCTCGTCGCCGGGCGGCAGCGCGGTGACGAAGCTGGTCAGCACCGCCTCGCGGTCCCTTTCGCCGTCCAGCAGGCGGCGCATCCGGAGCGCCGCGAGGCGGGCGACGTCCGCGGTCGGGGTCCACACGAAGGAGCGGCCGCGGCGCTCGCGGGAGACGACGTCCTTGGCGAGCAGCCGGGTCAGGATGGTGACCACGGTGGTGTAGGCGAGGTCGCCGCCGAGCCGCTGCCGCACCCAGGCCGCGGTGACCGGTCCGTCCGCCTCGCGGAGCGCGCCGAGCACCTGGACCTCCAGTTCGCCCTGCCCGCGCCGGGCGCGCCGGTGTGGCGTCGTCATATACGTCTCCCTCCGGCGTCGGCGTGTCGCACCACGCTACTTCACACCGGGCCCGGCCCTGCCGGACGCCGTGGCATCCTGGCGTGATGGCTTCCCCCCGTGCGCGTACGCCCCTGGCCGAGCAGGTCGACGAACTCCTCGCCGACGGCGGCCCGTTGCCCATCGTCGCCGCCGGCGACCCGGTGCTGCGGCGCCCCGCCGAACCGTTCGACGGCCAGCTGGAGCCCGCGCTGCTGACCCGCTTCGTCCAGGCCATGCGCCTGACCATGCACGCGGCACCGGGCGTGGGACTGGCCGCGCCGCAGGTCGGGGTGGGCCTGCGGATCGCGGTCGTGGAGGACCCGGCGCCGGTGCCGGAGGAGGTGCGCGTGGCGCGCGGACGGACGCCGCTGCCCTTCCGGGTGCTGGTCAACCCGTCGTACGAGGCCGTCGGCACCGGGCGGGCCGCGTTCTACGAGGGCTGCCTGAGCGTTCCGGGCTGGCAGGCCGTGGTGGCACGGCACGCCCAGGTCCGCCTGCGGGCCCTGGACGAGCACGGGCAGGGGGTGGACGAGGTGCTCTCGGGCTGGCCCGCCCGGATCGTCCAGCACGAGACCGACCACCTCGAAGGCACCCTCTACCTCGACCGTGCCGAGCTGCGCTCCCTGTCCTCCAACGACGCGATGGCCCAGCGCTGGGCCCAGCCGACCCCGGAGCGGGCCGCGCGGGCCCTCGGCTTCGAGCTGCCGTAGGAGCACGCGGGGCGCGCCGACGAGGGGGCGCGCCGGCGCGCGGTCAGCCCCGGTATGCCTCGAGGAGGCGGAGCCACACCTCGCTGATCGTCGGGTAGGACGGGACCGCGTGCCACAGTCGGGCGACCGGGACCTGTCCGGCGACGGCGACGGTCGCCGAGTGGAGCAGTTCGCCGACGCCGGGCCCGACGAAGGTGACACCGCGCAGGATCTCCTCGTCGAGGTCGACGACCATGCGGGCGCGGCCGCGGTAGCCGTCGCCGTACAGGCCGGCCCCGGCGACCGAGGAGAGGTCGACGTCGACGGCGCGGACCCGGTGGCCGGCCTGTTCGGCCTCGGCCAGGGACAGGCCGACGGCCGCGGCCTCCGGGTCGGTGAACACGACCTGCGGTACGGCGTGGTGGTCGGCGGTGGCGGCGTGCGCGCCCCACGGGTCCGTCGCCAGCAGGGGCACCCCGGCCGCGCGGGCACCGATCGTGTCGCCCGCGATCCGGGCCTGGTACTTGCCCTGGTGGGTGAGGAGCGCCCGGTGGTTCACGTCGCCGCACGCGTACAGCCACGTGCTGCCGTGCACGCGCAGGGTGTCGTCGACCGGCAGCCAGGAGCCGGGCTCCAGGCCCACCGTGTCCAGGCCGATGTCGTCGGTGTGCGGCGCGCGGCCGGTGGCGAAGAGGATCTCGTCGGCCTCGATGCGGTCGCCGGCGCCGGTGACGGCCACGACGGTGCCGTTCTCGCGGGTGACCGACTCCAACGCGGTGCCGGTGCGGATGTCGGCGCCGGCCTCCGTGAGGGCGTCGGCGACCAGTTCACCGGCGAAGGGTTCCATCCGGGACAGCAGCCCCTTGCCCCGGACCAGGACGGTGACCTGCGAGCCGAGCGCCTGGTACACGGTGGCCATCTCGGTGGCGACCACACCGCCGCCCACGACGATCAGCCGCCCCGGCACGTGCTCGGAGCTGGTGGCCTCGCGGCTGGTCCACGGCTTGACGGCGTCGAGTCCGGGCAGGTCGGGGAGCCGGGCGCGGGTTCCGGTGCAGACGGCGACGGCGTGCCGGGCGGTGAGCGTCCTGCGGGTGCCGTCGGGGCCGTCGACCGTGACCGTACGCGGACCGGCCAGCCGCCCGTGCCCGCGGTGGAGGTCGGCGCCGATGCCGTCGAGCCACCGCACCTGGCCGTCGTCGTGCCAGTGCGAGGTGTACTCGTCCCTGCGGGCCAGGACCGCGGGGGCGTCGAGCGGACCGCGCACCGCCTGGCTCAGCCCCGGCAGACGGCGGGCGTCGGCGCGGGCGATGACCGGGCGCAGCAGGGCCTTGCTGGGCATGCACGCCCAGTACGAGCACTCGCCGCCGACCAGTTCGCTCTCCACGATCGCGGTGGACAGGCCGGCCGCCCGCGTGCGGTCGGCCACGTTCTCCCCCACGGGTCCGGCGCCCAGCACCACGACGTCGTACGCGATGGTTTCCGTTTCGGTCATGGGGTCAGTCTGGTGGGTGGTGTGCGCCCTGGCCACACGGGTACGTGCGCGGAATACCCATGGGATCGGCCGTGTTGTGCCCACGGCTTCGCCCCCACGCCAGTAAGCCGACACCCGGAAGCACCAGGAAGAGGGATACGACATGAGCAGCACCGTGGAGCTCACCAAGGAGAACTTCGACCAGACGGTCACGGACAACGAGTTCGTCCTGATCGACTTCTGGGCGTCCTGGTGCGGGCCGTGCCGGCAGTTCGCCCCGGTGTACGAGAAGGCGGCGGAGGACAACCCGGACCTGGTGTTCGGCAAGGTGGACACCGAGGCCCAGCCGGAACTGGCCGCGGCCTTCGGCATCCAGTCCATTCCGACGCTGATGATCGTCCGTGACCAGGTCGCCGTGTTCGCACAGCCGGGCGCGCTGCCCGAGGCCGCTCTGACGGACGTGATCGGACAGGCGCGCAAGCTGGACATGGACGAGGTCCGCAAGGCGGTCGCGGAGCAGCAGGGCGGTCAGCAGTCCGAGTGATCGGTGGCGCGGTTCAGCTGGACTCGCGGTGGACCACCGTCGCGCCCAGCACCGCGTGCCGTTCGGGCGGGGCCGCGGGGTCGCGGACGGCGCGGTCGACCAGTTCGGCCACGTCGCGCCCGGAGGGCAGGTCGATGTGGACGGTGCTCAGCCGGGGCCGGAGCAGCCGCCCGAGCATGAGGTCGTCGGCGCCGATCACGGCCGTCTCCTCGGGGACGCGTACGCCCGCGTCCTGGAGGGCCCGCATCAGCAGCATGGCGTACTCGTCGTTGTAGGCGAACACCGCGTCGAGGCCGAGGTCGCGCCAGCGGGCGGCGAGGTGGGCGGCGGACCGTTCGTCGTAGCCGAGGGGCAGTTCGGTGACGTCGCCGTCGGTGCCGCGCAGGGCCCGCCGTACGCCGGCGAGCCGGGGCCGGGAGAACGTGTCGAGCCCGGGTTCCTCGGGTACGACCACGCCGACGCGGCGCCGGCCGCGGGCGTGCAGGTGGGCGCCGGCCCGGTGGCCGACGCTCTCGTGGTCCATGAGCAGCGCGTGGGCACCCTCGACGGGCTCCGGGCCCAGGGTGACGACGGCACGCGCGCCGGAGCGTTTGAGCAGCTCCACCGCGGTGGGTCCGAGCCCCACGTCGGACACCAGGACGGCGACCGGGCGCAGTTCGGCCCAGGCCCGGGCGGCCGCGTCACCGGGCAGGCAGGCGGTGGCGTGCTGCACGACGGTGTAGTCGAGGAGGCCGAGCGCCCACTGGAGTTCCTCCAGGAAGCGGCTGTAGAGCGGGCCGGCCGGGAGGGCCGGGGCGGGCATCAGGACCATACGGCTGTGCCCCGCGCGCAGGCTGCGCGCCGCCGCGTGCGGCACGTAGCCGAGTTCCTCGGCGGCCTCGTGGACCCGGCGGCGGGTGGGCTCGCTGATGCGAACGGCTCTGGTGTTGTTCAGGACGTAGGAGACGGTCGCGCGCGAGACGCCGGCCAGTCGGGCCACGTCGGCGCTCGTGGGCACGGAGCGCGGAGCGGGCGTCGGGGGCGCGGCGGGTTTCGGAATCTGCACCATGACGTACCGCATCTTGGCAGAAGCCGGGGGCTGTCCGTCCGGTGAACTGCCGTATTCCAGACGGAAGTTGAAACAACAACATACGACGTTCGGGGTGGGGTGGGCGCGCGGAGGGCCGGTGGGCGCGGATCGCGTCGGCGGGCCGCGCCGCCCGTGCGGCGCCTGGGCCGGCGGACGGGGACACGCCGTCGGCGTCGACCACGTGCCGCACCCGCGCGGACATCACCGCGGGCCTGGCCGATCCACCGGGAACGGCGGCGCACCCGTACCGCCCGACCGGGTGACATCGAGACCGCCACGACCACGTCGGGTCGCCGGATACGGGCCGAGCCCGTCAGGGCGGCCGGACCCGGGTCCCCGCTGTCAGCAGGGCGGCTCCGTGCTGGTGATGCGCGCCACCACGTCGTGCCAGCCCGCCTGCAGCCGTTCCATCGGCATCCGGCACTGCCTGGTCAGATGGTGGATGAGGGCGGGGTCGAGGTAGCCCATCAGGGTGTGGGCGAGCAGTTCGCTGTCGGCGCCCGGTGCCGCCTGCCGCAGCAGCATCGCCACGTGGGCGTACTGGACCTGGCGGGCGGGTACGGCGAAGCGGCGGGCCGGGCCCGGGTCGGCCGCCAGTTGCAGTTCCAGCTCGTCGGCCGCGCGGCGCAGTGCCACGCAGCCGAAGGCCCGCAGCCGCTCGGCGGGCGGCGCGCCGGGGCCCATCGGAGGGGGCCCGCTGAGGAACGCGGCCTGGAACTTCCGCTCCGAGTGGTCCAGCAGCGCCCTGAGCAGACCGGTGCGGTCGCCGAAGCGGCGGAAGACCGTGCCCTTGCCCACCTCGGCCGCCGCGGCGACCGCCTCCATGGTGACGCCCGCCGCGCCGTGTTCCGCGACCAGGCGCGCGGCGGCGTCCAGCAGGCGGGCGCGGTTGCGGGCCGCGTCGGCCCGCAGGCACGGCTCGTCCCCGCCGGTGCCGAATTCGAGCAGCACCGGCTGCGCCGACAGCTCCCGGGGCTCCTGAGGTTCTTGAGGCTCCTGGGGCTTCGGAGGGGGCGGCAGGGGGCGGGACATGGAGACAGCGTAAGGCATCGGGAACAGAACTGGACCGTGGTCCGCTTATGGTGGTAGAAAAATAAACGGACCTCGGTCCGGATCCTTAACGCCATTGTGTCACCCCCCTTGGAGTCCCCCATGTCTGTCCGCATCCTCGCCCTCGTCGGCAGCCTCCGCGCCGGCTCGCACAACCGCCAGCTCGCCGAGGCCGCCGTCAAGCTCGCCCCCGCGGGCGCCGAGGTCGAGCTGTTCGAGGGCCTGGCCGAGGTCCCGTTCTACAACGAGGACCTCGACGTCGAGGGCAGCGTGCCGGCCGCCGCCGCCAAGCTGCGTGAGGTCGCCGGTACCGCCGACGCCTTCCTGCTGTTCTCCCCCGAGTACAACGGCACCATCCCGGCCGTCCTGAAGAACGCCATCGACTGGCTGTCCCGCCCGTACGGCGCCGGCGCCTTCGTGGGCAAGCCCGTCGCCGTCATCGGCACCGCCTTCGGCCAGTACGGCGGCGTGTGGGCGCAGGACGACACCCGCAAGGCCGTGGGCATCGCCGGCGGCAAGGTGATCGAGGACATCAAGCTCTCCATCCCCGGCTCCGTGACCCGCTTCGCCGAGACCCACCCGGTCGACGACGCCGAGGTCGCCGCCCAGCTCACCGAGGTCGTCGCGCGCCTGCACGGCCACACCGGTGACGTGGCTGCCGCCTGAGCACCCCCGGGAGGGGCCGGCGCCCGTCGGGCGCCGGCCCCTCCCGGCTTTTCAAGAGCGGGCCCTTCACCAGCCCGCTCTCCGCGGAGTTACGGGCAGGACTCCCCGAACTTGACCGCCGTGAAGGACACCGGCTGCCCCTTCAGAGGGGTACCCGGACCCGGAGTCTGCGAGCACACCTGCCAGTTGCTCTCCACCAGCACCCAACGGTGGTGTGACGACGCGTCCTTCACCGTGAGCGACGTGTGCGCGTCGAGGGCGGCCCGGGCCGCCTTCACCGACTTCCCCCTGAAGCCGGGCATCCTTCCGCCCCGAACCGACGGCGGGGCCTGGTCCCTGCCGGGGCAGGACTCCTCCAGCTTGACGGCGCCGAAGTCCAGGGTCGTACCGGTCGAGACCGTCGTACCCGCCGCCACGTTCTGACTGCACACCTTCCAATTGCGGTCGAAGACCTGCATCCGGCCACGCCCCAGGGCGTCGTGCGACTTCAGCGAGCGGAAGCCCTGCTCCCGGGCGGCGTCCTGCGCGGACTGCAACCCCATGCCGACGAAGGCCGGCACCTTCTTCCGCTGATCAGCGCCCGGCTTGCCGTCCCGCGCCGGCCCGCTGCCACCCGGAGCGGCGGAGGCCGACGGCGACGAGCCCGGGCCGGCCGAGGAGCCGCCGCTCTCCGCCGGTTCGCAGGCAACGAGGGCGCCGGCCGCGGCACACGTCAGAACAGCGGCGACGAGACGAGTTCGCACGGATTCCCCCAAGTGCTGCCGGTACAGGCGAATAACGGTAGACCCATCATGAAAGAGGGGGCAGCTCCGACCGCTCGGTCCCGGACAACTTGCGCGTACGCGTCAACGGTATGTTGGACAGGCCAAGTACCTGTACATGGCGAGGAACGGTCGGAATGAACGGGGCATGTCGACCTGGCGCGGGTGGCTTCAAGTCGCCTGCGCGGTCGGGCCGTTCCCCGGGTACTCCGCCCGTCACGACGCCGTATCGCGCGGCACGCCTCTGCCGTGGACCAGCAGACGTATCCGAAGGGATCTGTTCGTGACGAGTCAGCAGCACACCGGTTCACGTCGCCGCTCCTTCGAGGTCTCGGTGGGCGCCGTGGGTGCGGTCGCGATGGCGATAGCCCTCAGCGGCTGCTCCAGCGGTCCGGACTACCAGGGCACCTGCGTGGACAAGCTGACGCAGAAACGCGTGTCGGACAGTCACTGCGACACCGGCGGATCCGGCGGAGCCGCCGGCGGGGCGGGCGGGACCGGCGGAAAGAACTACGGCTGGTGGTACACCCCGCGCGGCGAGAAGGCCCCCGCCGTCGGGCAGAAGGTCGACCTGAGCAAGGGCGGCGGCTCGTTCACCGCGCCGAGGTCCGGCAACGTCGTCCGCGGCGGCTTCTCCGCCAAGGGCGGATCGGTCGGCGGCTGACCCATGCAACGCGAACCCCGCACGCCGAGACCCGGCTGGGAGCGGACGGTGCTCCGGTCCGGCCTTCCGTTCCACACCGAAACCCTGCCGGACGGCCGCACGTTGCCCTACTGGAACGAGAGCGCCGCCTACGTACTCACCCCGCGGGAGGTGGACCACCTGGAGGACGTCACCGAGGAACTGCACGCCATGTGCGTGGCGGCGGCCCGGCACGTCCTGGAGAAGGACGACGTCGAACGCCTCGGCATCGACCCCCGCTGGACGAGACCGATGCTCGAAACCCTCGACGACGACTCACCGAGCATCTACGGCCGGTTCGACTTCGCCTGGGACGGCACCGGCGACGTCAAGTTGTACGAGTACAACGGCGACGTACCGGCGGCCCTGCTCGAAGCCGCAGTGCTGCAGTGGCAGTGGCTCGAGGACGTGCACCCGGAGCGCGACCAGTTCAACACGATCCACGAGCGCCTGGTACGGACGTGGCGGAGTCTGGCTCCGCGGCTGGGCGGCCGGGTCCACTTCGCGCACTCCGTCGACGAACCCGACGAGGACGTCATCACGACGGCGTACCTGCGGGACACGGCCGTCGAGGCGGGCCTGCCCACGGTCGGCCTGACGATGGAGGACATCGGCTGGCACAGCGGGATCGGGCGTTTCGTGGACCTGAGCGACGTCCCCATCGAATCCTGTTTCAAGATGTACCCGTGGGACTGGGCGTTCGAAAGCCTCTTCGCCCCGCAGTTGGAGGCCGAGCCCTGTTCGACGCGGTGGCTGGAGCCGATGTGGAAGGCGCTGCTGTCCACGAAGGGGATCCTCGCGGTGCTGTGGGAGCTCTACCCCGGTCACCCGAACCTCCTGCCGTCCTACCTCGACGGGCCCCGCGACCTCGCCGAATGGGTCGCCAAGCCCCTGTGGGGCTGGGAGGGCGCCTCGATCAAGGTCCGTTCCGCCGGGCACCACTTCGACCAGGCGGGCTCGTTCGACGACGGGCCCTTCCTGTTCCAGGAGTTCCACCGGCCGCCGTCCTTCGACGGCAACCACATGGTGATCGGCTCGTGGGTCGTCGGCGGCAGGTCGGCCGGCATCGGCATCCGCGAGTCCGACCGGATCGTCACCGACCGCCGGGCCCGTTTCGTCCCCCACCTCATCGACGCGCCCCGCTCCACTCCGGAGCAGGTCGCGCACTGGCTGCGTGACAGCTGACCGCGGGGCCGCTCACGCCGCCGGCAGACTGACGCCGAGCGCGATCAGGACGGCCACCTTCACGGCCTCCAGGGCCACATAGGCGAGGTGGCCGCGCTCGCGACGGCGGCCGCCGTGGTGTTCATCGACGTGTCACCTTTTCCGAGTACGTGCTGCGCGTGCGGGAACCACCGGGGCCCGTCACGTCATTCACCCGGCGCCGTCACCGGCGCCACCGTCGGGCGGGCGGCCAGGTGGGCCAGGCAGGAGTCGGGTTCCGCGAACGGTTCCAGGCCGGTCGCGACCAGCGGGGTCCGCAGCTCGGCCAACGCGCCCTGTATCAGGCCCAGATGGATCGGGCACACCAACTGACCCTGTTCCTCGGCCAGTTCCAGGAAGGGGCAGTGGCGCAGCCGGATCCGTTCCGGCGGCTCCCCGGCACCACCGCCCTCGGGCTCGGGGGCGAAGCCGAGGTCGTCGAGGAGGGCGACGAGCCGGGCCGCCGCCCGTTCGGCCGTGGGCGGTGGCGAGGGCGGCAGCGGGTCGACCAGGAAGCCGCCCCAGGCGCGGCCCGCGTCCGTCGCGGCCTCCCGCGCGGCGGGGCCCTGGGACGCCAGTTGCCCGAGCAGGATCTGCGCCAGCAGCCGGTAACCGCGCGTGCCCCGGCGGTCCATGCCGGGCCGGGGGGCGTAGACGGTACGGGGCCGGCCGGGCCCGGAGGGTTCCTCGACCCGGCGTACGACGACTCCCTCGGCCACCAGGGCGTCGAGATGGAAGCGCACGGTGTTGGGGTGCAGCCCGATCCGCTCGGCGGCCTCCGCGACCCCCAGCGGCCCGCCCGAGGCCCGCAGCACGTCCAGCACCTCGCGTCGACGGGGGCTCTCCCGTGGGGCGGTCACGTCCACTCAGCTCTTCTCACCCGAAGCTCCTTGGCGGAAGCATTTTTCACGAATCCTACATGTAATAATCGTTGGCTCTGGGACACAGCCCCGGCGGACCGAGATGAGGGGTGCACGATGACATCGCCTTCCGAGCCAGGGCCGGCCGGCCGCGCGGCGCCGAAGCCGGAACAGGAACCGGAACAGGAACCGCAACCGCGGGTCCTGTGCGACGCCCGGGCGCTGGCCGACGCCCCTCCGGTACCGGGCGGCGTGCTGTGGAAGCTGAACGAGTCCGGACGCCAGCTCGACGCGAACGTCGTACGGCTGGCGCCCGGTACGGGCGTGGCGCCGCACCGCGAACGGGACCTGGACGTCCTGCTGTTCGTCGTCGCGGGCAGCGGCGTCCTCGGCGCGGGCACCGGTGACGAGCCGCGGCGGCTGACCGAGGGCGCGACGGTCTGGCTGCCGCACGGCTCCACCCGCAGCCTCACCGCGGGCACGGACGGACTGGCCTACCTGACCGTCCACCGGTGCCGCCCCGGCATGCGGATCCGCCCCCATGGTGAGGCTTCCTGATCACGTTCTAGGGTTCCCCCGTGACTGCCTTTACCGATGAGACCGATCAGAACGGTGAGAACGCGCCCGGCCGTTACGGCCGCACCGCCACCACCGAGGCCGACCCGCGCGAGGTCGGCCGGGTGCACACCGAGTACTCACCCGCGCACGACGGCGACCCGGACCCCGGGGAGATCGTCTGGACCTGGGTGCCCTTCGAGGAGAACGACGGCCGCGGCAAGGACCGGCCGGTGCTGGTGGTGGCCCGCGAGGCCGCCGGGACGCTCCTGGCCGTGCAGCTGTCCAGCAAGGCGCACGACGGCGTCCGCGAGTGGGTGGCCATCGGCAGCGGCCCCTGGGACCGGTCGGGGCGGGACTCGTGGGTGGACGTCGACCGGGTGCTGCGGCTGCACGAGGACGGCATGCGCCGCGAGGCGTGCGCGCTGGACCGGATGCGGTTCGGCCTCGTGGTGCACCGCCTCCAGGAGCGCTACGGCTGGAGCTGACGCGACGGCCGCGCCCCACGGCGCGCACATCACCCGGTCGGAGTAGCAGCGGACCCGGGGCCCGGAGTGCCCGCGGGACTCCCGTGCGGGCAGCGGACCCGCACGGAGGCGCCGGGCTCCCGGCACCGCGGGTGAGCGTCGGAAATATCGCGGATACGGAGATTCAGCGCCATGATTGTCGCGTTTTGCACCCTTGTGCGAATCGGTTGGAGGGTTTTGGCTGGGACGGTGCGGCCCCGGCCCGGCCCTCCGACCGCCGGGCCGGTGGCATGGTGGAATCTCAGGAGGATCCCGACATGTCCGATGCGCAACCCACCTCGGCGGGCGGCCGTACGGAGTCCCGTACCGCCGTCTCCGAAGCCGAGGCCGAGGCTCTGGTCAGCGGCATCTGCTTCAAGACCGGACCGCCCCGCACCCTCGGGGTCGAAGTGGAATGGCTCGTCCACGAGCTGCGTTCGCCGCGGCTCCCCGTCACACCCGAACGTCTCGAAGCGGCCTACGCCGCACTGCGGACCATGCCCCTGAGGTCGGCGTTCACCGTCGAACCCGGCGGCCAGCTGGAACTGAGCTCGCCGCCCGCCGCCTCCCTGATGGAGTGCATCGGTACCGTATCCGCCGACCTCGACACCGTCCGCGCCGTACTGGCCGGTGACGGACTCCGTCTCGTCGGTGTCGGCCACGATCCCTGGCACACCCCCCGCAGATTCCTGCGCGAGCGGCGCTACGACGCCCTGGAGGCATGCCTGGACCGCGGTGGTCCGGCCGGCCGGCACATGATGTGCGCCTCGGCGTCCGTGCAGGTCTGCGTGGACGCCGGCCACGAGGAGCCCGGACCGCTCGGCCACGGGCGCCGCTGGTGGCTGGCGCACCACCTGGGCGCGGTGCTGGTGGCCGCGTTCGCCCACTCCCCGCTGGTGGCGCGGCGGCCCACCGGCTGGCGCTCCACCAGGCAGCTCATGTGGATGGAGATCGGCCCCGGCCGGGCCGGCGCCCCGGCGCTGAACGGCAGTCCCCGCGCCGCCTGGGCCCGCCATGTACTGGACGCGCCGGTGATGTGCGTACGGCACGAGGACCGGCCGTGGGAGGTGCCCGACGGGCTCACCTTCCGCGAGTGGATCGGCTCGGGCCGGCCCAGGCCGCCGACCCGGGACGACCTCGACTACCACCTCACGACGCTGTTCCCGCCGGTCCGGCCGCGCGGGCACCTGGAACTGCGCATGATCGACGCGCAGCCCGGCGACGACGGGTGGATCGTGCCGCTGGCGGTCACCGCGGCGCTCTTCGACGACCCGGAGGCGGCGGAGACCGTCTACCGGGTGGTGAAGCCGCTGGCCGAGCGGTCCGGGCCGCTGCCCGCGCCGCACAATCCGCTGTGGGCCGAGGCGGCCCGTTCCGGGCTCGCCGACCCCGATCTGCGCGAGGCGGCCGCTGCCTGCTTCGCCGCCGCCGTGAGGGCCCTGCCCCGGCTCGGCGCCACCACCGGGGTCACGGACGCCGTCGCGGCGTTCCAGGACCGCTACGTACGCCGGGGCCGCTGCCCCGCCGACGACCTGCTGGACCGGCTGCGCGGCGCGGAGCCGCCCCGGCCCGGCCCGCGCACCGCCCGGGCAACCCCCACCGCCCACGGGAAGGACATCGCGCCATGACCGATCCCGCCCGCGACGCCGGGACACCCGACGCAGAGAGCTTCGCCACCAAGACCTTCGACACCGAGACGTTGGATCCGCGGGCGTTCGACGCGGAGACGCTGCGCGAGCGCGCGCTGCGCTCGCTCAGCACGGCCCGTGACCGCACCACGCTGCTGACGAGCTGCGTGGAGGAGCCCGACCTCACCGCCCAGCACTCGCCGCTGATGTCCCCGCTGGTGTGGGACCTCGCCCACATCGGCAACCAGGAGGAGCTGTGGCTGCTGCGGGCGGTCGGCGGCCGCGAGGCGATGCGCCCCGAGATCGACAGCCTCTACGACGCCTTCGAGCACCCGCGCTCCGAACGCCCCTCGCTGCCCCTGATGGCCCCCGACGAGGCCCGGGGCTACGCGTCCGAGGTGCGCGGACGGGTGCTGGACGTACTGGAGTCCACCGCGTTCCACGGCACCCGGCTGACCGAGGCCGGCTTCGCCTTCGGCATGATCGCGCAGCACGAGCAGCAGCACGACGAGACCATGCTGATCACCCACCAGCTCCGCCGGGGCCCGCAGGCCCTCACCGCGCCGGACCCGGAGCCGGCCCCGCCGTTCACGGGTCCACCCGAAGTGCTCGTGCCCGGCGGCCCGTTCACCATGGGCACCTCCACCGAACCGTGGGCGCTGGACAACGAGCGGCCCGCGCACGTGCGCGAGGTGCCGCCGTTCTGGATCGACACCACCCCGGTGACCAACGCCGCCTACCGGGCCTTCGTCGAGGACGGCGGCTACACCGACCCCCGCTGGTGGGCGCCGGACGGCTGGGCCCACATACGGCAGCACGGCGTCGACGCGCCGCTGTACTGGCGGCGTGAGGGCGGGCAGTGGCTGCGGCGCCGGTTCGGCGTCACCGAGGCCGTACCGCCCGACGAGCCGGTGCTGCACGTGTGCTGGTACGAGGCCGACGCCTACGCCCGCTGGGCCGGACGCCGGCTGCCCACCGAGGCCGAGTGGGAGAAGGCGGCACGCCACGACCCGGTGAGCGGGCGCTCCACGCGCTATCCGTGGGGCGACGCCGACCCGGCGCCGGAGCACGCCAACCTCGGTCAGCGGCATCTGCGCCCGGCGCCGGCCGGCAGCTATCCGGCAGGTGAATCGCCGCTCGGCGTACGGCAGTTGATCGGAGACGTGTGGGAGTGGACGGCGAGCGACCTCCACCCCTACCCGGGCTTCACCGCGTTCCCGTACAAGGAGTACTCGGAGGTGTTCTTCGGGCCGGAGTACAAGGTGCTGCGCGGCGGTTCGTTCGCCGTGGACCCGGTGGCCTGCCGGGGCACGTTCCGCAACTGGGACTACCCGGTCCGGCGGCAGATCTTCTCCGGGTTCCGCACGGCCCGTTCGGAGCGCGGCTGATGTGCCGCCATCTGGCGTACCTGGGACCGGAGGAGCCGCTCGGCCGGTACCTCGTGGAGCCGCCGTACAGCCTGTACCGGCAGGCGTGGGCGCCCCGGCACCAGCGGCACGGGACGGTCAACGCCGACGGCTTCGGGGTGGGCTGGTACGCGGAGGGCGACCCGGTGCCGGCCCGCTACCGCCGGGCGGGGCCCGTCTGGGCCGACCGGTCCTTCGCCGACCTGGCCCGGGTGGTACGCACCTCGGCGCTGCTGGCCGCGGTGCGGGACGCGACCCTCTCGGGCGCGGACGCGGAGGCCGCGGCGGCGCCGTTCGCCACGGGCACCTGGCTGTTCAGCCACAACGGCGCCGTGACCGGCTGGCCCGACTCGCTCGCCGCGGTGTCCCGTTCCCTGCCACCGCGGGACCTGCTGTCGCTGGAGGCCCGCAACGACTCGGCGCTCGTGTGGGCGCTGGTGCTGGCCCGGCTGCGCGGCGGCGACGAGGAGGGGCAGGCACTCGCCGACACCGTCCTGGAGGTCGCCGCGGCGGCCCCCGGCTCGCGGCTCAACCTGCTGCTCACCAACGGCGAGACGATCACCGCGACCGCCTGGGGCGACAGCCTGTGGTACCTGGCCGAGCCAGGCCGCCGCACGGTGGTGGCCTCCGAGCCGTACGACGACGACCCGCACTGGCGTCAGGTGCCCGACCGCACCCTGCTCGCGGCGAGCCGCACGGACGTCCTGCTCACCCCGCTCAAGGACCCCACCGAGGAACCGGCACCCGCACGACCCGAGGAGCCCCGCACGTGAGTGAGTTCCGCGTCACCCGCACCCTGCCCGAGGACGCCATGGCCGCGGCCCTGCGCGCCGACGTCCTGAACGGACTGACCTCCGACCCCAAGACGCTGCCGCCGAAGTGGTTCTACGACGCGCACGGCAGCGAGCTGTTCGAGCGGATCACCGAACTGCCCGAGTACTACCCGACCCGCGCCGAGCGGGAGATCCTCGCCGGCCGCGCGGCCGAGATCGCCGCCGCGCTGCCCGCCCGCACCCTCGTCGAACTGGGCTCCGGCTCCTCGGAGAAGACGCGGCTGCTGCTCGACGCGCTGCCCCGGCTGCACACCTACGTCCCCGTCGACGTCAGCGACTCCGCGCTGGAACAGGCCGGACGGGCCCTGGTCGCCGAGCGGCCCGGGCTGAACGTGCACGCGCTGATCGCCGACTTCACGGCCGGCCTGTCCCTGCCCCCCTCCCCCGGCCCGCGCCTGGTGGCGTTCCTGGGCGGCACGATCGGGAACCTGCTGCCCGGCGAACGGGCGGAGTTCCTGGCCTCGGTACGCGCCCTGCTCTCCCCCGGCGACGCGCTGCTGCTCGGCACCGACCTGGTCAAGGCCGAGGACGTGCTGGTCAGGGCGTACGACGACGCGTCCGGAGTGACGGCCGCGTTCAACAGGAACGTCCTGCACGTGGTCAACCGCGAGTTGGGCGCCGACTTCGAGCCGGACGCCTTCGACCACGTGGCCCTCTGGGACCCGGCCAACGAGTGGATCGAGATGCGGCTGCGCTCCCGCACCGAACAGACCGTGAAGGTCCACGCGCTCGACCTCGCCGTCCACTTCGCGGCGGGCGAGGAACTGCGCACCGAGGTCTCGGCGAAGTTCCGCGAGACCCGGGTGAGCGCGGAACTGGCTGCGGCGGGACTGGAGTTGGAGAGGTGGTGGACCGACGGGGAGGAACGCTTCGCGCTGTCGCTGAGTGTGGTGGCGTGACGGAGGGTGGGACCTGAACCTCCGTGGGGGCCCTCCAGGGCATTGTCCGGAGGGCCCCCACGGAGGGCCGTGGGTGGCTGGCTAGCTCAACTGCCCGGTGATCCGCCGTGAGGCCCGGCGGGCCTCCGTCGACGGGTCACCGCCGGAGAGGACCTTCGACATGTAGTCCTTGATCGGGTTGTCGGCCTCGACCGTGGCCCACTCGGGCGTGTTGGGGGTCGCCCGGCCGTGCGCGGCGCCCGCCGCCATGGCCGCGACCCCCTCCTCGCCCGCGACGGCGGCCGCGAGCTTCGGCTTGTTGGGGACGTAGTTCATGGTGCGGGCCAGTTCGGTGTCCCACTTGGCGCCGCTGAGGGCCGCAACGACCGCGACGGCGCCGTCCCGGTCGGTGGTGTTCCGGGGCACGACGAGGTCGGAACCGCCGGTGAACACCGTCCCCGGCCGGGCGGCGGTCTTGCCCGACACGGGGAAGAAGCCCAGCTTGTCCCCGAGGGCGGGGTTCTTCTCCACGATGGTCTGGGCGAGTCCGGGCACCGCCACGATCTGGGCCACCTTCCCCTCGGCGAACACCTCGCCCTGGGGCGGATGCTCCTCGTCGGCGTCGACCGGTCCCCCGCCGAGCGACTGGAGTTGGCGGTAGAACTCCATGCCGCGCAGCGCGGCCTCGCTGTCCAGGGCGCCCTTCCACCCGCCGGCGGTCTCCTTGGCGAGGTCCCCGCCCTCGTCCCAGATGAACCCGGAGAGCGTGTACCAGTCCTGTCCGGCGAGGTAGATCCCCTGGTTGCCGCCGGAGTCGAGTTTCGTGCTCGCGGCGAGCCACTCGGCCCGGGTGCGGGGCGGCTTGGCCACGCCGGCCTGCTCGAACAGGTCCTTGCGGTAGATGACGACCCGGTTGGCCGCGTACCAGGGGATGCCGTACTGCGAGGAGTTGTCCAGCCCGGGCTCGGCCAGGCCGGGCAGCCAGTCCTGCATGTCCCAGTCCCGCATCGACTCCAGTGTCAGATTGGTCAGCCTGCCGCCCGTGGCGTACTGCGCGACCTGGGTGTTGCCCACCTCGATGACGTCGGGGCCGTCCTCGGCGCGGTCCGCGAGCGCGGCCTGCACCTTCGGACCGATGCCGGTCCACTCCTGGATGCGGATGTCGAGACGCAGGTCGTCGTGGGTGCGTTCGAAGTCCTCGGTGAAGCGGTCCAGGAAGTCCTGGGACGCGCTGCCCTTCATCATCCACACGGTGACGGTGTGCCGCCCGCCTCCACCCTGCGACAGCACGCCGCAGGAGGAGACCAGGAAGGAGGACGCGCACAGCAGAGCGACTAGGCGAGGTCTCACGAGGGGTCCTGTTCTTTCCGAAGGCACAGGGAAGGGGCCCGACGTGGGGGGACGAGTTGGGGGCTCGCACGGGTGTGTGCGATTTTGGTATGGACCAATGCCCGGGTCAAGTGATGTCCGGCTCGCCGTACTTCTTCGTCTCGCGCCCCGGCTCGGCATACGGCACGGTGGAGTGACCCGCGCCCACACGTGCGCCCGGCGGCCGTGACGTCCCGGGCCCGTGTCACCGGCGCCGCCCGCCGAGAGGAGCCACCCTCATGACCGACCACACGTACCGGGTCATGGAGATCGTCGGCAGCTCGCACGAAGGCGTCGACCAGGCCATCCGCAACGCCATCACCCGCGCCTCGCAGACCCTGCGCAATCTGGACTGGTTCGAGGTGACCCAGGTCAGGGGCCAGATCGAGGACGGGCGGATCGAGCACTACCAGGTCGGCCTGAAGGTCGGCTTCCGGCTGGAGGAGGGTGACTGACGCAACCGCGCCCGTCACCCTCGTACGTCAGGTACGCCCCTCGGTCTCCTGCGCGGTCCTCAACTCGGCGGACGGCGCGGCCCAGCGGGCGCGCAGGACCGGGAACCCGGCCTGCTCGGCGTCCGCGCACACCAGCTCGTCGTCGTCCACCAGGACACGGACCTCCCGGCCGCGGGCGAGCCGCCGCAGGATCTCCAGCTTGGTGCGGCGGGCCGGCCTGCGGTCGCTGTCGCGTCGCATGTGCACGCGCCCCTCGGGCAGCCCGTGGGCGGCCAGCCAGTCGAGGGTGTCGCGGCGGCACCGCTCCGGCCGCCCGGTGAGGTACACGATCTCGCACTCCTGCGCGCTCCGGCGGGCCAGCTCCACGCCCTGTCCGAGCGGCGGATCCTCGGGCGCGGCCGCGAAGAAGCCGTCCCAGTCGCGCGGGCGGCGCTGGAGGAAGCGCTGCCGGTGCGCCGTGTCCGCGAGGGTGTTGTCCAGGTCGAACACGGCGAGCGGCCATCTGCTGCTGTCCGTCACCCCGCCAGCGTAGTCGCGCCCTCCCCTCGGCGGCCCGGGCACGCCATGGACCGGCGCCGTCCGGATGCGCGCCGCCCGGCCGCATCCCATGCTGGGTACATGCCCGGAGCACTGCCTGTGATCGTGCACCCGCCCTCCCCGACGGGCGGGCGGCGCGTCCGCGTGAACGGCGAGATCCTGGGGCTGGCCTACAGCGTCGCCGACGTCGCCGAGTTCCTGCGCCGCGCGGGGCTCGACGTCGACCCCGTGGAGGTCTCGGTCTCCCCGCTGATCGACTGGCGCGGGGGCGGCCCGGAGTACTGGGGCCCCGAGCCCGACCACACGCGGGGCTGAGCGCCGGGAGGGCGTGATCGCCGCGACTCAGGTCGTCTCCGTCACGCGCGTCCTGTGGATGGTGGCTCCGCCGCCCGCGCCGACGGCGGCCACCACGGCCTGGTGCAGTTCCCGGCTGTGCCGCTCGGTACGGCAGGGCACCGGGCTTCCGGTGAGGGTGAACCATTCGGAGGTGCCGGTGTACCCGACCGTCACGTCGGCCTCGTTGCCGTCCCAGGTGGTGTGGACGGTCAGGTTGCCGGTGACGACCCCGGCCTCGTCCGTTCGTACGCCGCCCCGGCCGGTGAAGACCCCGGGGGTGGTCCATGATGCCCAGGCCATGCCGTCAACCTTCTTCCCTGCTCCCGCGCTCGGGTCCCGCGCACCTTCCACAGTCACCCGGCAGCCCCCCGTGTGTCATGGGGCCACATGGCCCACGGCCCCAGGCAGGGTGGCCTTCCACGCCGCCCAGGGCAGTGCAGCCCACCATCCGTGCGGCGGACGCCGTCAGGTCGCTCATGACACCTGCCTCGGTTCCGTACCTTCAGCTTGTCTCCCGCGCCCGCCTCGCGCACCCTGGCCCCATTGTCAGTGGCGGCCGCAAGACCGCCCGGGGTGATCGAGTCGGCCGGGAACCGGCAGCCCGAGCCGGGCAGGGTGGCCCTGGGCCCGACGCCCTTTTGTTGGCTCCCAACTCTGGTCAGTTGAGGGGCGGTTGCGGTGTGATGCCGGAATGGCCGACGGTTCCTCTCGAATCCTGCGGGTGTTGAGATACCTCGCGGCGTTCGTCATCCTGGCGGGCCTGGGCCTCGCATTGCTGGGACCTGTCTCCTGGCTGATCGCGGGAAGCACCGTCCGGGACATCAAGGACCCGAAGGACCGGGCGGCGGCCGTCAACCAGGTGCAGGTCACGGTGGGCGCCCTCCTCGGGACCGGTGCCGGACTCGGCGCGGTCACCTACACGATCCGTGGCTACCACCTCTCCCGTCGTGGCCAGGTCACCGAGCGCTACGGCAAGGCGGTGACCCAGCTGGCCTCGACGAACGTCGTGGAGCGGCTCGGCGGCGTCTACGCCCTGGAGCACGTGATGCGAGAGTCCGAGGAGGACCACCAGACCGTCGTCGAGGTCCTCGCCGCGTTCGTGCGCAACGCGTCCCCGGTCCGGCCCGGCAGATCCGTCGCGGGCGGCCCGCGGGAGGACGTCACCGCGGCCGTGACGGTCCTGGCCCGAAGACCCGTCCGCCCCGAGAAGCACCGGATCGACCTGCGCCGCAGCGACCTCACGGGACTGGAACTGCTGCCCGACCGGAACGGCCGGTGCCCGCGGCTCGCCGGCGCCGATCTGTGCGGGGTACGGCTGACCGGTGCCCGGATGCCGGGCGCGGAGCTGGCGGACGCGTGGCTGGCCGGCGCGGACCTGGCGGGGGCCGATCTGCGGGGTGCGGACCTGTCCGGCGCCTGGCTGACCGGGGCGGTGCTGCGCGAGACCGTGCTGCGGGAGGCCCGGCTGGTGGCCGCGAAGCTCGACGAGGCCGTGCTGGACCGCACGCACTTCGACCGCGCCGACCTGAGCGACTCCTGGCTGAACCGGGCCACCCAGCGTGGTGCCTGGCTCGACGGTACGACGCTGACCCGGGCCTGGCTCTGCGACGTCGACCTGCGCGGCAGCCAGGGGCTGAACGAGGAGCAACTCCTGCAGGCCGGCTACCTGGCGAACACGAGGCCCCCGGCCCATTTGGAGAACAGGCCCCGGCTGGCCCGGCTGGCCACCGACTGGGCCAACCGCCCCCAGCGCCACCTGCCCACGCCGCACCCCTTCCCCTGGCCCCTCACCTGAGCAGGTCGCGACGCAGCCGGCCCGCGTCGGAGAAGAGGAAGGCCCTGATTCCCAGCGCCTTCGCGCCCGACACATTGGCCTCGCGGTCGTCCACGAAGACGACCTCCCCCGCGCTCGCCCCGAGGATGTCCAGCGCTCTTCGGTAGCAGCCGGGTTCGGGCTTGGCCGCGTTGATCTCGCTGCTGCAGATCACCTCCTCGAACGCCGCGAGCCAGGGCAGTTCGTGCAGGGCGGCGGCCAGGGACAGCGGCGCGTTGGACAGGACGGCCAACCGGACACCGGACGCCAGGAGTTCGTCGGCCACCCGCAGCGTCTCCCGGTCCGGGAACAGCCAGCTCGCCACGTCCATCGTGTCCAGGGTGCGGATCAGTTCGGGTGGCCATCCGGTGCCCAGCCGGGCGGCGACGTTCGTCCAGTACGCGTCGCGGGTGACCTCCCCGGCGTCGTAGGGCTGCCGCTCGGCCCAGTAGGCGTCCCAGAACGGGGTGAACCCGGCTCCGGCGACGGCGGCCATCCGGCGACGCGCCTGCTCCGGCTGGTGCTGCCCGAGCACCCCCGCGAAGTCGCTGAGCAGCCAGGCGGGGCGGGGCGCGGCGGACGCGTCGGACATGCGGCTCCTCGTGTCTCAGGCCGGGATGTCAAGGAACTCCCGGTGTTTCCAGGCGAGTTTCAGGCAGGCGCGGGCGGCCGGCAGGGTGGTCGGGGCTTCGGCGTAGGAGTGGACGGTGGCCTCGTCGAAGGGCAGGCCCTGATACGGGCGCTTCTTCCGGCCCAACAGGAGGGAGACGGCCCCGGGGAGCCGGTCCCGGCCCGGCAGCCGATCGTCCTCGGTGAGCGGCCGGCCGCCGGGGCCCTCGATGGCTCCCTCGTCCACTTCCCTCTTCATGTCCGCGAAGGTCTGGTCGAAGAGCCGGTCCTCGAAGACACAGACCAGGAGGATCTCCGGCTTCCAGGTGAGCGGATACAGGCCGGTCCCCAGGTAGTGGAGCCGGGCACCGCCGCCGCGCAGCGCCGACTCGACCGCGGCGTGGCGGGCCATGAAGTCGACCGGTGACTCCTTGGACGTCGGGTCGGCCAGGTCGGCGGCGCCCAGCAGTTCCTCCGCGTACTCGCGGATGACAGTCGCCCGGATGTCGAAGTCCTCACCGCCGGTCGCCCGGTCGCCGACGTGGCCGCCGGAGGGCTGGAACTCGCCCGCCGGGACGACGTGCACCGTGCCCCGGGCCGTGGCGACGTCGGTCCGCCGGTGCAGATAGAACGTCGACCGAACGGTCCGGTCACGCGAGGTGCGCACGGTGAGCGTGTTGATGCCGGGGGTCGCGCAGCGGCGGACGAAGTCGAAGGGGCTGTTCAGCCAGCGCCGGTAGCGTCCGACGACGGTCGCGCCGCCGGATTCGGCGTAGCAACGCGCGGCCTCGTAGCCGAGTGCCTCACCGGTGTCGTACCAGTCGAAGTACGAACCCCGCGTGAAGCGCAGGGTGGTCGTGCGGTCCTCGCAGCCGGCGGCCGGGGGCTCCAGGCCGAGCAGCCGGAACGAGTCGGCGTCGAAGAAGTGGGCGGCCCCGTCGAACCGTTGCACGGCGGCGGAGTAGGTGGGCACAGGGCTGCCCGCGATCCGTGGCCAGTAGGGCGCCAGTTGCCGTCGGGCCGCGGCGAACGTGTCCTTGCGGGGCGGGGTGTAGAGCAGCCGGATGTGGTCCAGGGACAGCGGCTGCGGCGGGATCCAGCCGCGCCGGGTCAGCAGCGGCACCTCGGGGGCGGCGAGGTCGGCGACCTGCTCCTGGAGCGATCTGACGATGAGGGGCGCGACCGACTCCTTCAACGCCCGGTGCACGTGCCTGAAACGGTCCTCGTGCAGCCGTTCGTCCGCGGCGGCTCGACGCTGAGGCATGGCAGCTCCTGGCACACTCGCCGGACGTCCGACGGCAAGCGTGACAGACCCCGGGCCTCGCGCGCCACCGGTCCGCACCGGGAGCCCCCGTCGGCCGCGGCTTCCCCCGGATGAGCGATGACGGCCGACACGTCATCGCTCCCGGTGCTCCGGATCGACTGCGGGGCCGGCCGGACGAGGCCGGCGGAATCACGGTGGGTGGACGGCGTGTCCTCTGTCGCTCTCAGTGGTGGTACTGGGTGTGGGCAAGGGCGGGCGGCGTCCTGCTCATGTACCAACCGTCACAGCGGGCGCCGATGAGGTCCGAAGGCCAGTCCGCCGTTTCGACGGCGGCGGTGTAGACGGCGTCACCGAACGCCACGATGGTGTGGTGCGGGTCGGGGGTCTGCCTGAGTGCGTCCCACGGCAGCAGAACCAGACCGGCGTCAGGATGCCAGGCGGCGCCGTCGACACCCCACGACCGGTTCTCCAGACCATCCGGCTGGGGCCAGATGTAGGCGTACATGCCCAGGTCCTGAGCATCGGGACTGCCGAAGGAGAATCCGACCGAGACATACGCCTCGGTCTGGGCGTTCTGCTGGAAGGCCGGACCGTGGGCGGGTGGCACGGTGGGCTGCGCCCTGTAGCGCGTGGCGGACAGGTCGAAGCCGCCCCACATGACCCCGACCCGCGGATGGTGCCCCAGGTAGGGCGCCTGCCACGCCTCGAGCCCGTGGGTGGCCAGATTCAGTGCTGTCCAGATCAGCCGGGCCGTACGGTGATCCCAGTGGCGTACGACCTGATCGTCTCCGAACGTCGCCGGGGCATCGGGAATCTCGCAGATCAGCGAGGTGCGCGGCCCGCGCAGGCCGAGTTCGCCCGCCGCGGCGCAGAACGACGCGTAGAACGAGGCGAGTGACCCGTCGGACAGGGGCAAGGTCCGCGAGTCCCTGTCGGTCTCGATCACCACGTCGCCGTCGAGCAGCCGGTGGTGCACGCTGAAGGTCACGTCCTGCTGCCGGAACGTCCGCGTCCTGAGCCCACGGGGAGTGACATCGAGGACGATGTTTCCCCAGCCGACTTCGAACGGCTCGTCGAGGGTGTACTTGCCCGCGACCTGTACCAACCGGTTCACGTAGGCGACCATCGGAGCCAGGTCCTCGTGGACCAGCACCGGCCACTCCTGAAGAGGTGCGCTCACGACGAGCCTCCCAGCCTGTCGATCAGCGGTTCGCACCGGAAACACCGGCAACACCGCAGTGCCACCCACCATTCTCGTACGCCGCCCCGCATCCTGCCCGCTCGGTGGCGCCGCGCATCCCCCCACGTGCGTCAGACGCCCGCGGAGGTGGCCCGACGCAGGTTCACGGGGCCCTCAGCGCGAGGGGACGGTCACGGGCAGGGCACCTCGCCGGGCCTGTTGCGGCCGAGTCGTTCATGCGCGCTGACGAAATGCCCGGAGACGGCCGCAGAGACCGTCGAGAGGTCGAGGGCGAGGGCGAAGCCGGCGATCACTTCGGCCAGGCGGACGGCGCTTCCTTTCCCCGTGCAGCCCATCACCTCCAGGAGGTCGCGCTGGGCGGGAAGGTGGGTGCCGCCGCCGACCGTCCCGACCGCCAGGCCGGGGAGGGTCATGCTGGCGTAGACGCCGCCGTCCGATGCCGGTTCGAGGATGAACTGCCCCACGCTCGACTCATGGACGCACGCGATGTCCTGACCCGTCGCGGTGAAGATCGCCGCCACGATGTTGGCGGCGTTCGCGGTGGAGCCCAGCACTCCGCCGTGGACGGCCCCGGACGCGATGTGGTGATAGCCCATGGTCAGTTCCTCGGGCGTCGTGTTCAGAACACGCTTGACGATGCCCGCGGGAAGGACACAGTCGGCGGTCACCCTGATGCCGCGGCCCTCCGTCATGCTCTGGGAGGAGGCCTTCTTGTCGCCCGACGTGTTTCCCTCGATGATGAAGGTGTCGAGTTCCCGGCTGTCCACCAAGTGGTCCTGTCCCAGGATCCATTGACAGGCGTGCCAGGTGCAGGCAGTGGTCATGTTCTGGCCGGCCGCGTCCCCGGTGGTGTACGTGAACTTCAGGTGGACGGTCCTGCCCAGCACGGCGGGCTCGACCGAGACGAGCTCGGCGTGCCGCGACACCTGCCGGACGACGGCTCGGAGATCGTTGAGGTACTGGCCGATCGTCAACGCGAAGAGCCTGGCGGCCGGCATCCTGGAGAAGGCGAACACCGGTGCGCGCGTCATGCTCTGCGAGACGGCACAGGTGCTGACTCCGCCCGCCATGGTGACGGCCAGCGATCCACGGGTCGCCGACGAGACCAGGGCGCCCTCCGTGGTCGCCATGGGTGCGTAGATCTCGCCCTGCACGTTCTCCCCGCGGAACAGCAGCGGCCCCGCCAGGCCGACCGGGATCTCGACGCTTCCGACGAACCCCTCGATGTTTCCGGTCAGTCGTCCGGCGTCGAGTCGCGTCCGGTCCAGGGAACGCAGACCGGTCCCGGTCACCGAGCGGATCCAGTCGAGCCGTTGGAGCCGAGCCGACTCCGTGTAACTTCCTCTGGCGGGAACGTACCGTCCCACGGAACGGACTTGGCGGGCCTCACGCGGGTCTTCTCGCAGGCTCATGCGGCATCACTTTCCTTTTCATGGATCCGTTGACAACGTCTTCGTGCGCCGGCTTCCGGCGGCTCGCAACTCCCCCGGACAGCCCAACGAGCACACCCCCTTCACGTCACCTCCACGTCTGCCCCCGCCGGGCGGCCGGCCGGGAGGTTGCATAGAATTGCGGGGTTTGCCCCCTTGCCGTCCGCGTCTCGTACGGAGCCCCTCCATGCACAGCCCCCACGACCCGTACGTCCGTGTCCGTGGTGCTCGTGAGCACAACCTTCGCGGGGTGGACGTCGATGTTCCCCGGGACGCGCTCGTGGCGTTCACGGGGGTGTCGGGGTCCGGGAAGTCGTCACTGGCGTTCGGGACGATCTACGCGGAGGCTCAGCGGCGGTACTTCGAGTCGGTGGCGCCCTACGCGCGGCGGTTGATCCACCAGGTGGGCGCGCCGAAGGTCGGGGAGATCTCGGGGCTGCCGCCGGCCGTGTCGCTGGAGCAGCGGCGGGCGGCGCCGACGTCGCGGTCCTCCGTGGGCACCGTCACCAACCTGTCGAACTCGCTGCGGATGCTGTTCTCCCGGGCCGGGGACTATCCACCGGGGGCCGAGCGGCTGGACTCGGACGCGTTCTCGCCGAACACGGCGGCCGGGGCCTGCCCCGAGTGCCACGGTCTCGGGCAGGTGCACCGGACGGAGGAGGCGCTGCTGGTGCCCGATCCCTCACTGTCGATCCGTGAGGGCGCGATCGCCGCCTGGCCGGGTGCCTGGCAGGGCAAGAACCTGCGGGACATCCTCGACGCGCTGGGGTACGACGTGGACCGGCCGTGGCGTGAACTGCCCGCCGGGCAGCGGGAGTGGATCCTGTTCACGGACGAGCAGCCGGTGGTGACCGTGCACCCGGTGCGGGACGCCGAGCGGATCCAACGGCCCTACCAGGGTACGTACATGAGCGCCCGGCGGTACGTGATGAAGACGTTCGCCGATTCGAAGAGCGCCGCCCTGCGGGCCAAGGCCGAGCGTTTCCTCACCGCCGCGCCCTGCCCGGCCTGCGGCGGCAGCCGGCTGCGGCCCGAGGCGCTGGCCGTGACCTTCGCGGGGCACACCATCGCCGAGCTGGCCGCGCTGCCGCTGACCGAACTCGCCGAGCACCTGCGGGGCACGTCCGAGGCCGCTCGCGTGCTCACCGACGATCTGAGGTCGCGCATCGTGCCCGTCGTGGAGCTCGGGCTCGGTTACCTCAGCCTGGACCGGTCCACGCCCACGCTGTCGGCGGGCGAGCTGCAGCGGCTGCGGCTCGCCACACAGTTGCGCTCGGGGCTGTTCGGGGTGGTGTACGTGCTCGACGAACCGTCGGCGGGGCTGCACCCGGCGGACACGGAGGCCCTGCTCACGGTGTTGCAGCGGCTCAAGGCGGCGGGCAACTCGGTGTTCGTGGTGGAGCACCACCTCGACGTGGTGCGGGGTGCCGACTGGGTCGTCGACGTCGGCCCGCTTGCCGGTGAGCACGGCGGGCGGGTGCTGCACAGCGGGCCGGTCGCCGAGCTGGCGCGGGTCGCGGAGTCGGCGACGGGCCGGTTCCTGTTCGATCGCTCCCCCGCGCCGGTGCGTGAAGTACGCCGTGCGCGCGGGAAGTTGACGGTGGGGCCGGTGACCCGGCACAACCTGCGGGCGGTGACGGCGCGGTTCCCGCTCGGTGCGTTCACGGCGGTCACCGGGGTGTCGGGGTCCGGGAAGTCCACGCTCATCGGTGAGATCACGCCCGATCTGGCGGGCGTCGGGCGGCTGGTCTCGGTGGACCAGAGGCCGATCGGGCGCACTCCGCGCTCCAACCTGGCCACGTACACAGGCCTGTTCGACGTCGTACGGAAGGTGTTCGCGGACACCGACGAGGCGCGGGCGCGCGGTTACGGGGTCGGACGGTTCTCCTTCAACGTGGCGGGAGGCCGGTGCGAGACCTGCCAGGGCGAGGGCTTCGTCAGCGTGGAGCTGCTGTTCCTGCCGAGCACGTACGCCCCGTGCCCGGACTGCGGCGGGGCACGCTACAACCCGGAGACGCTCCAAGTGGCGTACCGCGGACGGAACATCGGCCAGGTGCTCGACCTCACGGTGGAGAGCGCGGCGGAGTTCTTCGCCGACGTCCCGGCGGTGGCCCGCAGTCTCGGCGCCCTGCTCGACGTCGGCCTCGGCTATCTGCGTCTCGGTCAGCCCGCCACCGAGCTGTCCGGCGGTGAGGCCCAGCGCATCAAGCTCGCGAGTGAACTGCAACGCGGCCGCCGCGGCCACACCCTCTACCTCCTCGACGAGCCGACGACCGGTCTGCACCCGGCCGATGTCGAGGTGCTGATGCGGCAGTTGCACGGCCTGGTCGACGCCGGGCACACCGTGATCGTCGTCGAGCACGACATGTCCGTCGTGGCCGGCGCCGACTGGGTCGTCGACCTCGGGCCGGGCGGCGGCGACGAGGGCGGCCGGATCGTGGCGGCGGGACCGCCGGCCGAGGTCGCCCGGGCGGCGGGCAGCGCCACGGCTCCCTATCTGGCACGGGTGATACGGAGGAACGGCGAGGGCCCGGCGGCGGGTTAGCGCTGCGACCGGATAGGTTCACCGGCTCACGACGCCGGACCCCCTGGCCTCGGCTACGCCGGGTCCCCGCACTCCGCCCGCCGCGTCTGGGACGGCACTCGGGCCCACGGCGGCGAGGTGGCGGCCACGTGAACAGCGGTCGCGTGCCCGGGGGTCGCCGTGGAGTGCGGGTCGGCGCCCCGGCTTTCGCCGCCGGGGACGTCCTGCTGCGCCGCGCGGGCCAGGGTGCGGCGGTCGGGGCAGGTGCCCGGGGGAAGCACGGGACGCACGTCGACCTCGGCGACCAGGCCGCGTGCCGTGGCCACCCGCCACAGGGACGTGAGCAGGGAGTCGTCGCCGACGAAGGCAGGGGCCGTGCTGGCCGCTTCCCCGGAGTGGCTCAGATAGCGGATGCGGACCGGCTGGACGGGCACCCCGGCGTCGAGGGCGGCCTGGAAGACGGCTCGGTGGAAGGCGCCCTGGGCGCGGCCGCACCAGGTGCTGCCCTCGGGGAAGGCGGCGACGGCGGCGCCGGCGCGCAGTTCCCCGGCGATGTGCGCCACCGTCGCGGGCAGGGCGCGCAGACGGTCCCGTTCGATGAACAGGGCGCCGCCGCGCGCGGCGAGCGCGCCGGCCACCGGCCAGCCGCGGATCTCCGTCTTGGCGAGCATCCGGGCCGGGCGGACGGCGGCGAGCAGCGGGATGTCCAGCCAGGAGATGTGGTTGGCGACCAGCAGGAGGCCGCCGCTGGGCGGGGCGGTGCCGGTGATGCGGACCCGGACCCCCGAGGCCCTGACGACCGCCCGGCACCAGCGCCGCACCCAGCCGGCCGGGATCCGCCCCCGGCCGAGCAGCGACAGCGCGACCCCGGCGAGTACGAGGGACACGACCAGCGCCAGCCGCAGCACGGCGCGGGGTACGGCCGCCGCGGACCCCGTTCCCGTCTCCACGCACGCCCTGGGGGTGCAGGGCGCGCTGGGCAGCCAGAGGCTCATCAGGCCGGTACGAGGGAGAGGAAGTGCCGCAGGTAGCGCGGGCTGACCCGGCGCATCGACAGCAGGACGTAGAGGTCGGCGACCCCGAAGTCGGGGTCGTGCGCGGGCGCGCCGCAGACCTGGGCGCCGAGCCGGAGGTAGCCGCGCAGGAGGGCGGGCAGCTCGGTGCGGGGGGCGGCCGGGAGGTCGGCCCGCGGGATCCACGGCAGCAGCGGGCGCACCAGGTGCTCCTCCGGTGCCAGGTTCTTCTCGCGCACCCGCTCCCAGGTGGCGGAGGCGAGGGCGCCGCCGTCGGCGAGCGGTATGGAGCAGCAGCCCGCCAGCCACTCGTGGCCGCGGTCCACCATGTAGCGGGCAAGACCGGCCCAGATCAGCCCGATCACCGCACCGTCGCGGTGGTCGGGGTGCACGCAGGAGCGGCCCACCTCCACCAGGCCGGGGCGGATCGGGGCCAGCGCGGTGAGGTCGAACTCGCCCTCCGCGTACAGCCGTCCGGCGATCGCGGCGCGCTCCGGCGGGAGCAGCCGGTAGGTGCCGACGACCTGCCCGGTCGTCGTGTCGCGCACGAGCAGGTGGTCGCAGTAGGCGTCGAAGGGGTCGACGTCGTAGCCGGGCTGCGGGGTGGACAGCAGGGCGCCCATCTCTCCGGCGAAGACGTCGTGCCGCAGCCGCTGCGCGGCCCGCACGTCCGCCTCGTCACGGGCGAGGGAGACGGTGTAGCGGGTGGGCGGCGCGGGCTGCGGGGGGCTTTCGAGGGTGGAGACGCCGGTCATGTTCTCTCCTGGTCGTGGACCCGGTGGGAAGAGGGACGGCGGACCGGCGGTGCGGTCCGTCGTCCCTGTTCTTCCGATGCCGGCTTGCGTCCGCGTGACCTGTGCCGGGAGAACGGATGTGGGGATGTTGAACGGCGCGGGCGGCTGCACTCAAGGAAAGTTCGAGGCGGGGCCGGGGATGAGCACCACTCCCGGCCCCGCCCGTCCGCCCCCTCGGCGAACGTCTTGTGGTGGGCTACCGCTTGGACGCCTTGCGGGTCGCGCGCAGCCACTCCTTGTTCATGCTGGTGATCGACATCAGGGGGATGCCCTTGGGGCAGGCGGTGGCGCACTCGCCGGTCAGGGTGCAGCCGCCGAAGCCCTCCTCGTCCATGCGGGCCACCATGTCCAGGACGCGGGTCTCGCGCTCGGGCGCGCCCTGCGGCAGCACGTTGAGGTGGTTGATCTTGGCGGAGGTGAACAGCATCGCCGCGCCGTTGGGGCAGGCGGCGACGCAGGCGCCGCAGCCGATGCACTCGGCGTGCTCGAAGGCGAAGTCGGCGTCCGGCTTCGGTACGGGCGTGGCGTGGGCCTCGGGCGCGGCGCCGGTGGGCGCGGTGACGTAGCCGCCGGCCTGGATGATCCGGTCGAAGGCCGAGCGGTCCACCACCAGGTCCTTCACCACCGGGAAGGCGGCGGCGCGCCACGGCTCGATGTCGATCGTGTCGCCGTCCTTGAAGGACCGCATGTGGAGCTGGCAGGTGGTGGTGCGCTCGGGGCCGTGCGCGTCGCCGTTGATGACCAGGCTGCACGCGCCGCAGATGCCCTCGCGGCAGTCGTGGTCGAAGGCGACGGGGTCCTCGCCGTTGAGGATGAGCTGTTCGTTGAGGACGTCCAGCATCTCCAGGAAGGACATGTCGGGCGAGATGTCGTCCACCTCGTAGGTGGACATGGCGCCGTCGGCGTCGGCGTTCTTCTGCCGCCAGACGCGCAGGGTGAGCCTCATGCGTAGCTCCGCTGGGTGGGGTGGACGTACTCGAAGACCAGGTCTTCCTTGTGCAGGGTGGGCGCCTCGCCGGTGGCCGTGAACTCCCAGGCCGCCGCGTAGGAGAACTGCTCGTCCCTGCGGGCCGCTTCGCCGTCGGGGGTCTGGGACTCCTCGCGGAAGTGGCCGCCGCAGGACTCGGCGCGGTGCAGCGCGTCGAGGCACATGAGCTCGGCGAGCTCCAGGTAGTCGACGACGCGGTTGGCCTTCTCCAGGGACTGGTTGAACTCCTCGCCGGTGCCGGGCACCTTGATGCGCCGCCAGAACTCCTCGCGGATCTGCGGGATGCGGTCGAGTGCCTTGCGCAGGCCCTCGTCGGTGCGGGCCATGCCGCAGAACTCCCACATGAGTTCGCCGAGTTCGCGGTGGAAGGAGTCGGGGGTGCGGTCGCCGTCGACGGACAGCAGCAGGTTGAGGCGGTCCTCGGTCTCGGCGACGGTCTCCTGGACGGCGGGGTGGCCGTCGGTGACGGCCTCCTGGTGCGGGTTGCGGGCCAGGTAGTCGTTGATCGTGGCCGGGAGGACGAAGTAGCCGTCGGCCAGGCCCTGCATCAGCGCGGAGGCGCCGAGGCGGTTGGCGCCGTGGTCGGAGAAGTTGGCCTCGCCGATCGCGAACAGTCCGGGGACGGTGGTCTGGAGGTCGTAGTCGACCCACAGGCCGCCCATCGTGTAGTGCACGGCGGGGTAGATCCGCATCGGCACCTCGTACGGGTTCTCCGCGGTGATCCGCTCGTACATGTCGAAGAGGTTGCCGTACTTCTCCTCGACCTTCTCGCGGCCCATGCGCTTGATCGCGTCCGCGAAGTCCAGGTAGACGCCCTGGCCGCCGGGGCCGACGCCGCGGCCCTCGTCGCAGACGTTCTTCGCGGCGCGGGAGGCGATGTCACGCGGGACGAGGTTCCCGAAGGACGGGTAGACGCGCTCCAGGTAGTAGTCGCGCTCGTCCTCGGGGATCTCGTTCGGCGGGCGGTTGTCGCCCTTGGCCTTCGGGACCCAGATGCGGCCGTCGTTGCGCAGCGACTCGCTCATCAGGGTGAGCTTGGACTGGTGGTCACCAGTGCGCGGGATGCAGGTGGGGTGGATCTGGGTGAAGCAGGGGTTGGCGAAGTACGCGCCGCGCCGGTGCGCCCGCCAGATCGCGGTGGCGTTGGAGTTCATGGCGTTGGTCGACAGGTAGAAGACGTTGCCGTAGCCGCCGCTGGCCAGGACGACCGCGTCCGCGAAGTACGTGTCGATCTTCCCGGTGATCAGGTCGCGGGCGACGATGCCGCGGGCCCGGCCGTCGACGACGATCAGGTCGAGCATCTCGGTGCGCGGGTGCATCTCCACGTTGCCTGCGGCGATCTGCCGGGACAGCGCCTGATAGGCGCCGAGCAGGAGCTGCTGGCCCGTCTGGCCGCGGGCGTAGAAGGTGCGGGAGACCTGGACGCCGCCGAAGGAGCGGGTGTCGAGCAGTCCGCCGTACTCGCGGGCGAACGGCACGCCCTGCGCCACGCACTGGTCGATGATCTCCACCGAGATCTGCGCGAGGCGGTGCACGTTGGACTCGCGGGCGCGGAAGTCGCCGCCCTTGACGGTGTCGTAGAAGAGGCGGTGGACGGAGTCGCCGTCGTTGCGGTAGTTCTTCGCCGCGTTGATGCCGCCCTGCGCGGCGATGGAGTGGGCGCGGCGCGGGGAGTCCTGGTAGCAGAACTGGACGACGTGGTAGCCCTGTTCGGCCAGGGTGGCGCCGGCCGAGCCGCCCGCGAGGCCGGTGCCGACCACGATGACCGTGTGCTTGCGCCGGTTGGCGGGGTTGACCAGCCTGGCCTCGAAACGGCGCGTGTCCCAGCGCTCGTGGACCGGGCCGGACGGGGCCTTGGTGTCGGCGACCGGCGCACCGGTCGTGTAGTCGGCGTAGGAGGTCATGTCAGCTCACCACTCCGGTCATGACGCCCACCGGGACGGCGATGAAGCCGGCCGTGAGCAGCAGTGCGAGAACGTTGGCGGCGGTCTTGAGGGCACGGTCGCGGGTGCGGCTGCCGACGCCGAGGGTCTGGGCGGCGCTCCAGAAGCCGTGCCGGATGTGCAGGCCGAGCGCCAGCATGGCGACGATGTAGATGACGTTGCCGTACCAGGTGGAGAAGGTGTCCACGACGTTCTGGTACGGGTGGCCCGGCTGGAATCCGCCGGAGTGCACGGTGCCGGTGGTCAGGTCCAGGATGTGCCAGACGATGAACAGGGCGAGGATGATCCCGCCCCAGCGCATGGTGCGGGTGGCGTAACTGGACCCGCGCCTCGTGTGCACGTACTTGCCGGGCCGCGCCCTGATGTCGCGGCGGCTGAGCTGGTAGGCGGAGACGGCGTGGGCGACGACGGCGACCACGAGCACCACGCGGACCAGCCAGAGCGTCCACTCGTAGTGCATGAACGGCTCGCCGACCGTGCGCAGCCAGTGGGCGTAGTGGTTGAACTCGCCCGCCCCGAAGAAGATCTTCAGGTTCCCGATCATGTGGACGACCAGGTACAGCAGCATGATCAGGCCGCTGACCGCCATCACGGTCTTCTTGCCGACGGTCGAGCCCCACACGGTGCGTGCCATGGACGGCCGTCGGTCCGTCCGCGTTGCCAGTGCCATGACTCAGCACGCTAGGGCCGAAGGACCCCATCGGTCCAAGACATGGTCCGGCTCGTTTCGATAGGGACTGGCTATGCTGGCCTCGTGCAGTTCCAGCAGCTCCAGTACTTCGTGGCGGTCGCCGAGACCCGGCACTTCACCCGGGCGGCCGATCTGGTCCATGTCGCCCAGCCGTCGCTGTCGCAGCAGATCAAGGCGCTGGAAAGGGAGTTGGGCGCCGATCTGTTCCTGCGGGCGCGGGGCAACATCACGCTGACCGACGCCGGGGAGGCGCTGCTGCCGCTGGCCCGGCGCATCCTCGCCGACGCCGACACGGCGCGGCACGAGGTGCAGGAACTGGTGCAGCTGCGCCGGGGCCGGGTGCGGCTCGGCGCCACGCCGAGCCTGTGCACCGGCCTGCTGCCGGACGTGCTGCGCGCCTTCCACGACCGCTACCCGGGCATCCGGCTGCTGGTCGAGGAGGGAGGCTCCCACGACCTGGTGCGGGAGCTGGCCCGCGGCGCCCTCGACCTGGCGCTGGTCGTGCTTCCGCTGCCCACCCCCTCCCCCGCCCTGACCACGGTGGAGCTGTTGCGCGAGGACCTGGTGGTGGTCTCCTCGCCGGAGGCGCCCGCGCCCGGCGGGCCGGGGCGGCGCTCGGTCGGCATCGCGGACCTGGAGGGCGAGCGCCTGGTGATGTTCCGGCACGGCTACGACCTGCGGGAGCTGACGGTCGCCGCGTGCCGCGCGGAGGGCTTCGAGCCGGACCTCGCCGTCGAGGGCGGCGAGATGGACGCGGTGCTGGGGTTCGTGCGAGCTGGTCTCGGGGTGGCCGTCGTCCCGCGCATGGTCGCGACGCGCTCGGGACACGGCCTGCGGGTCACCCCGCTGACCCGTCCCGGACTGCACCGTACGATCGCGCTGGCCCACCGCAGCGACGTGGCTCCGCCGAGGGCCGCGAGAGAACTCCAGCGGATGCTGCTGGAGCGCTGACGCCTGACTGGACTGAACCCCCGTCAGCCTGAATCCCCATCAGACTGACAGAACGTCAACTATCTTCCTCCGGAAGCCGTTTCCGCGGCCAGCCGTGCGCGCAGGCCGTCGACCAGTGCCGCGAGGGACACCTCGAAGGCAAGGTCCGCGGCGGGCCGTCCCCGCGCGGCCGAGACCTCGTCCCGGGCGCGCACCGCGGCGGTGAACCGGGGCACCCGGGGCGAATCCGGACCCGGGTCGAACATCGCGGCCGGTGCCGCCAGGTCCAGCGCCGAGCCCAGGACGAAGGACTCCACACCGACCATGACGGGAATGACCGAGGCGGTCGGCCAGCCGCCGCGCTCGAGACCGGCCACCACCGACTCGTACATCCGCAGGGTGCGGTGGGCGCCGGACACCGGCATGGTGGCGAGCAGCGAGATGGTCTGCGGGTGCGCCGCGAAGGCCGCCCGGTAGAGCCGGGCCCAGCTCACCAGGGCCTCGTCCCAGGGGAGGGTGTCGAAGACCCGCCCGTCGATCGGGTCGGCCACCAGTTCGCGCACTCCGGCGAGGATGTCGTCCTTGCCCTTGACGTGGTTGTACAGCGACGAGGGCCGGACCCGGAGCCGCCTGGCGAGCAGGGCGATGGAGAACGCGTCGGCGCCGACCTCGTCGATCAGGTCCAGCGCGCCGCGCACGATCACCTCGCGATCGAGCACGGGCGTGCTCGGCCGTCCCGCTCTTCGCGTCCCGGCGCTCATCCGGTGTCCCCGCCCCTCTTCACAAGCGTCGTCGCGTGAGTCTAACCTGCGTCCACTAAAACGAACGGCATTCGCTTTGGGAGTACGTATGCCCCTCACCGTCTTCCGCAACGGCACCGTGTGGACCGGCCTCCCCGCACCGTCCGGCTCCGGGCAGCGACCGACCGCGCTCGCCGTGCGGAACGGCCGGGTCGAGGCCGTCGGCGCCGCGGCCGAGGCGCTCACCGGCGCCGCCGACGAGCTGCTGGACCTCGGCGGAGGTCTGCTCATGCCGGCGTTCGGAGACGGTCACTGCCATCCCGACCAGGGCGGGTTCGAGGCGCTCGGGCCGCGGATCAGACCCTGTACCAGCGTGGACGAGCTGGTCGCCGAGGTCGCCAGGTACGCCGCCGAGCACCCGGAGGGCGACTGGATCCTCGGCGGCAGCTACGACTCCACACTCACCCCCGACGGACTCTTCGACGCCCGCTGGCTGGACGCCGTCGTACCCGACCGCCCGGTCGCCCTGCGGGCCTGGGACTACCACACGCTGTGGTGCAACACCGAGGCCATGCGCCGGGCCGGCCTCGACGGCTCCGCCCGGGACACCGAGCGCGGACGCTTCGTACGCCGCCCGGACGGCAGCCTGATGGGCACGATGATCGAGTGGGACGCGGTGGACGCGGTCCTCGACGCCGCACCCGCGCGCGGCCTGGACGAGCGCGTTCACGCCCTCGCCCTCGCCACCCGCACCTACGCCGAGGCCGGGGTCACCTGGATCCAGGACGCCTGGGTGGACCACGAGGCCGTCGACGCCTATCTGGCGGCGGCCCGGAAGGGCGCCCTGGCCACCCGGGTGAACCTCGCCCTGCGCGCCGACCCGTCGCGGTGGCGCGAGCAGCTCGCCGAGTTCGCGGCCGACCGCGACCGGATCGAGGCGGCCGGGCTCGACCGGCTGACCGTCCGCACCGTCAAGTTCTTCGTCGACGGCATCATCGAGAACCGCACCGCGGCGCTGCTCGAACCGTACGCCGACGACCCGTGCACCCGGGGCATGCCCGTCTGGGCCGCCGCCGAGCTGCGCGAGGCCCTGGTGAAGATCGACCGGCTGGGACTCCAGCCGCACCTGCACGCCATCGGCGACGCCGGCATCCGCACCGCCCTGGACGCCCTCGCCCACCTCACCGGGGCGAACGGCCCCCGGGACCGGCGTCCGGTGATCGCCCATGTGCAGATGGTCGACCCGGAGGACCTGCCCCGCTTCGCCGAACTGGGGGTGATCGCCAACATCGAGCCGCTGTGGCTCCAGCCCGACCCGGCGATGACCCACCTCACCATGCCCCGCCTGGGCGAGGCCCGCTCCCGGCGGCAGTACCCGCTGGGGTCGCTGCTGCGCGGCGGCGCCCGGGTCTCGTTCGGCAGCGACTGGCCGGTCAGCGACCACCGGCCGCTGACCGGCCTCCCGGTCCCGGTGACCCGGCAGACACCGGAACGCCTCCCCGAGGGCGGCTGGCTGCCCCAGGAGCGCATCGGCATCGAGACCGCGATGTCCTGCTACACGGCCGGCGTCGCCCACCAGGCGATGGCCGACGACCGGGGCGTCCTGGCCCCCGGACAGGTGGCCGACCTGGTCTGGCTCGACCGGGACCCCCGCGACCGCGACCCGCACGACGTACCCGCCATCACCGTGCTCGGCACCTGGCTGGCGGGCGAGCGCACCCACGGCACCCAGGGGTGACCCCGGGGCGGAGCGCCCCCTGACGCCCCGCCGCGCCCTCCGTCCTCGCCGGACCGCCCGGCAATGCCTCACTCTTCTGCGGAAGGAACACTTCATGACGGACAAGGACATCCCCGCGGAAAAAGGACTCAAGAGGGTTCTCGGGCTGCCGGGGCTCACCCTCTTCGGACTCACCTATCTCGCCCCGGTGACCGTGTTCACCACGTACGGGGCGGTCACCGGAGTGACCAGCGGCCATCTGCCGGCCGCCTATGTGATCGCGCTGGTCGTGATGCTCTTCACGGCCGTCAGCTACGGGCGGATGGTGCGGGCGTACCCGACCGCGGGCTCGGCGTACACCTACACCCAGCAGTCCTTCGGCGGGCATGTCGGCTTCATGGTCGGCTGGACCCTGCTGCTGGACTACCTCTTCCTGCCGATGATCAACTTCCTGCTGATCGGCATCTATCTGCACAGCCAGTTCCCGTCGGTCCCCGCGCGGGTGTTCGTGCTCGCCGCGCTGCTGCTCGCGCTGCTGGTCAACGTGCTCGGCGTGGGCTCGATCAGCCGGCTCAGCATCCTGGTGGTGGGCCTGGCCGGGGTGCTCGTGGTGCTCTTCGTGGCGCTGTCCGTCCACCACACGCTCGGCCACGGTGCTTCCGAGCCGTTCGCCCCGTTCGTGCCGGGCGGCGGGTCCGGGACCTCGGCGGCGTTCTCCGGGGCGGCGATCCTCGCGCTGAGCTTCCTCGGGTTCGACGCGGTCTCCACCATGTCGGAGGAGGCCAAGGACCCGCGGCGCACCATCCCCCGCGCCATCGTGCTGACCACGGCCATCGGCGGCGTGCTGTTCATCGTGGTCTCCTGGATGGGCGCGCTGGTGCACCCGGGCTCGACGTTCCACGACCCGGACAGCGCGGGCCTGGACATCATGCGGACGCTCGGCGGCTCGTCCTTCACCTCGTTCTTCGTGGCCGTCTATGTCGCGGGCGCCTTCGGCTCCGGGGTCACCACGCAGGCGAGCGTGTCCCGGATCCTGTACTCGATGGGGCGTGACGGGGTGCTGCCCCGGCGGGTGTTCGGCTACCTCCACCCCCGCTTCCGCACCCCGGTGATCACGACCTGCCTGGTCTCCGCGGTCTCGCTGGTCGCGCTGTTCATCAGCCTCGACAACGCCGTGGTGATGATCAACTTCGGTGCCCTGATCGCCTTCTCGATGGTCAACCTGAGCGTGGTCAAGCACTATCTGGTCGACCGGGGCCGCCGCGGTACGCGCGATCTGCTCTCGTACGGACTGCTGCCGGTCGTCGGGTTCGCCCTGACCGTCTGGCTGTGGACCAGCCTGGAGGGGATCACGTTCGAGGTGGGGCTCTGCTGGATGCTGGCCGGGTTCCTGTACCTGCTGTTCCTGACCCGGGCGTTCCGGCGGAAGCCGCCGGTGATGAGCTTCAGCGAGGAGCGGGAGGGGACGGTGTCCGCACCGGGCGACGTGGTGGCGGCGCCGCGGGTTTGAGCGACGCGGCCGGGGGCCTGCCGACGGGATGCCGGCAGGCCCCCGGCCGTGTCGGGAGCGTGTTCGTCCGCGGACGCCTCGGGGGCCGGGAGCGCGGTTCCCCGCGCCCCCGAAAGGCCACCCGCGGTCCCGGTCAGCCCGTCGCGTCCGCCAGGGCCAGGTCGTGCAGGCGGTCCGGGGGACCCGGGCGGGCGTAGTACCAGCCCTGGGCCGTGTCGCAGCCCAGGAGGCGGAGTTGTTCGGCCTGCGCGCCGGTTTCCACACCCTCCACGGTGACCGCCAGGTCCAGGCTGTGGGCGAGGGTGACGATGCCCTCGACGATCTTCAGATCGACGGGATCGGCCGGGAACTGCTGCATGCCCTGCGTGAAGGAACGGTCCAGCTTGAGCACGCTCACCGGCAGCCGGCGCAGGTTGGCCAGGTTGGAGTAGCCGGTGCCGAAGTCGTCCAGGGCTATGTCGATGCCCATCTCGGCCAGCCGCCGCAACGGCTTGAGCAGGTCGTCGTCGGCGCCGATGAGCGCCGACTCGGTGACCTCCAGGCACAGCGCGTCCGGCCGCACGCCCGTGCGCTCCAGGATGTCGACGGTGTCCTGGACGAGCCCGGGGTGGGTGAGCTGGCACGGCGAGAGGTTGACGTTGATGCGCAGCGGCCCCTCGGTGCCGTCCCCGTGCAGTTCCCGCCACCGGCCGGCCTGGCGCACCGACTGTTCGAGGACCCAGCGGCCCAGCGGGACGATCAGGCCGGTGTGCTCGGCGAGCGGGATGAACCGGTCGGGACCGAGGACGCCGTGCTGCGGGTGCAGCCAGCGCACCAGCGCCTCCGCCCCGCGCACACTGCCGTCGCCGAGGCGCACCAGCGGCTGGTACTCGATGAAGAACTCGCCCCGGTCCAGCGCGGTCGGCAGCGCCGTGGTCAGTCCGTGCCGGGTGATGGCGCGGGCGTCGGCCTCCGGGTCGGCGAGCTCGAAGCGGTTGCCGCCGGCCGACTTGGCCCGGTACATGGTGATGTCCGCGCTGCGCAGCACCTCCGCCGCGCTGCGCTCGCCCGCCGGTCCCTCGACGATGCCGATGCTGCCGCGCACGGCCAGTTCCCGGCCGTCGATACGGACCGGAGCGACCAGCGCGTTCGTGATCCGCGCGGCCAGCTCGTCGACCTCCTCCCGGGTGCCGGGGCCGGTGGTCAGCGCGACGAACTCGTCACCGCCGAGCCGGGCGACCATCTCGCCGGGCGCGGTCGCGCACGCCTGGAGCCGGTCGGCGACCTCGACCAGCAGCCGGTCCCCGGCCGCGTGGCCGAGGCTGTCGTTGATGGTCTTGAAGCCGTCCAGGTCGAGGTAGCACAGGCCGAAGCGCTGTCCCTCGCCCGCGTTCAGCGCCTTCTCCAGGCGCTCGAAGAACAGGGTGCGGTTGGGCAGTCCGGTCAGCGCGTCGTGGGTGGCCTCGTACCGCAGCCGCAGATTGAGCAGCCGCCGCTCGGTGGTGTCCTCCATGAGGGCGAGCTGGTACTGCGGACAGCCGTCGGCGTCGCGGAGCAGGGAGACGGTCAGGTTGGTCCACAGAACCGTTCCGTCAGGCCGGTAGAAGGCCTTCTCCACGTGGTAGTGCTCGCGCTCGCCGCGCACCAGCTCCTCGTACAGCCGGCACAGATGCGGGGGGTCGTCGGCGTGGGTCCACTCCCGTACGCCGCGGCCGCGCACGGTCTGCTCGGCGCCGCCGAACATGCGCAGCAGCGCGCTGTTCACCTGGAGGACGTTGCCCTGGAGGTCGGCGATGGCGATGCCGATCGCGGCGCCCTCGAACACGGCACGGAAGCGGGCCTCGCTGGCGTGCAGCGCCTGCGCGACCACGCCCTGGGCGCGCAGCGCGGCCTGGGCTATCGCCTCCTGCTCGGCCAGCGTGCGTTCCCGCAGAGCCCGCGCGAACCCGGCCGCCATCGAGTGCTGCAACCGCGCGGAGCGTGCCCGCAGGTCCTCCTGGTCGCCGTCCTCACCGCAGTACAGCACGAGGTAGGCGTCGAGGCAGTCCAGGGAGTGGCTGAGCGCCTCGGGCGCGGTGCAGTGCGCGTCGACCAGTGCGGCGCCGACCGCCTCGCCCTCCCGCGCGTCGAAGACCCGGTCCCGCAGCGCCGATCTCAGCCGGCGGGCGAGCGGCAGGAGCAGTTCCTCGAACTCCGGGCGGGTCAGCGACGTCGAGGTCACCGGAAAGACGGCCCGGCTCCAGATCGTCGTCAGCCGGCGCAGTCTGCCCTCCGGCCCGTCCGGTTCCGCGATCACGCCGTACGCCCCACGCCCGCGAAACCGGAGAAGGCATAGGGGTCCTCGTCCTCCGGCGCCGTACGCGGCCGCCAGTTCGGCATCGGCACCAGCCCGGGTTCCACCATGTCGTACCCCTCGAAGAACCGCGCGATCTCCTCGCGCGAGCGCATGATCAGCGGGTTGCGAATGTTTTCGTACACGTCCACCAGGGACCGGCTCCGCTTCTCGGGGAGCGGGATGCCCTCGTACGAGGCATGGGTGAGGACGAGCAGGCTGCCCGGCGCGAGCGCGTCGCGCAACTCGGCCACCGCGCCGCAGGGGTCGTCCGCGTCTTCCACGAAGTGCAGTATGGCAACGAGAAGCAGCGCGACTGGCCGATTCAGGTCGATCAGCCGCCCCAACTCGGGGCTCGCGAGGATTTCCTGGGGCTTGCGCAGGTCGGCCGCGACCACGTCCGCGTCCGCGTTGCCCGCCAGTACGGCCTTGCTGTGACTCACCGCCACCGGGTCGTGGTCGACGTACAGCACCCGCGCGCCGGGCCGGGCGGCCTGGGCGACCTCGTGGACGTTGCCGAAGGCGGGGATGCCGGACCCGATGTCCAGGAACTGGGTGATGCCCTCCTCGGCGGCGAACTCCACGGCCCGGCGCATGAACGCCCGGTTCGCCCGGCTGATCCCGGGCAGCCCCGGCATGAACTCCATGGCCCTGCGCGCCGCTTCCCGGTCGGCCTCGAAGTTGTGCGAACCGCCCAGGTAGAAGTCGTAGATGCGGGCGACGCTCGGCACCGAGATGTCGATGCTCCGCGGAGCCCAGGCGGGACGCTCCATCCATCTCTCCACTGCGTAGGCGATCCGGTGTTCGAGCAGAGGCTACTGATCGCCCGCCGAACGGGCGAGTGGAAACGGAAATTGACCATCCGTTCCCGGTCACCACCTGCGCTTCCGGTCGGCCCTCGCATCCGCATCGCGGTGAATTGCCATGGTCTGCACGCACGATGGACCGCCCCCTCCGTGCGGCGCGGAGGGGGCGGTCCGGTTCGGGTTCGGTCTGCCGGGAGGGGCGGCTGCCCTACTTCGGGGCGCCGATCGCCTTCCCGTCGGGCGAGACGGCGAACCAAGTCCCGCCGACACCCTGGCCGTTGACGTCCCCGGGCGACTTGTCCCCGGAGAAGGTGTAGAGGGGCCAGCAGTTGATGGTCATCTGCTTGACGCCGTCGGGCCGGGTGAAGGGCATCATGCCCTTCGTCAGCACGCCCTTGGTGTCGTTCACGGCGACGGGGGCCACGGCCGGCCACTTCTCCAGGCAGGAACCGGTGCAGGCGGAGACCGACTTCGGCCACGCCTGGTCCTTCGAGAAGCGGTAGACCGTCATGCCCTTCCTGTCGACGACGACGTCGCCCAGTTCGGTCTTCTTCACGGACAGGCCCGGCAGGTCCGTCAGCGCGGCCTTCTTGCCGTCGGCCGCCAGGGCGAACCACTTGTCGTTCACGCCCTGGCCGTTGGCGTCGCCGACCTCGGTGTCCTTCGCGTAGCGGTACGCGGGCCAGCCGCCGATCGTGAGCTGCTTGGTGCCGTCGGAGCGGGTGACCTCGCCGAGCAGGGACTGGTCGATACCGGGGCCGGCGGCGGCGTCGTCGGCGGGAACCGGCGGCCAGGCCGTGGCGCAGTCGCCGTCGCAGTTGGACGTGGGCGGCTGGGCCGTGTCCGCGTCGAAGCGGTACAGCGTCATTCCGGCGCTGTCGGTGACCACCTTGCCCAGCTTCACATTGGTGGCGACCGTGAGCTGCCCGGCGGGCTTGGGGGCGGCCTGCTGGCCGTCGGCGCCGTAACCGTTGCCCGCGGCGCTGCCGGTGGCGGTGCCCGCGCTCGTTCCGGCGCTGCCGAATCCGCCGGCCTGGGCGGTCGCGCCCACATTCTGGCTGCCCGCCGAAGGGGCGCTTTCCTGACCGCACGCCGTCGTCAGCGCCAGCACGGCCGCGGCCGCCGCCACGAGTGAGGCGCTCCGCCAGGAGGTGTTCATCGTCAACTCCCCATAATCCTTAAAGGGTGTTGCAGCGCCCTACTGCGCCGCCGCACGACACTGGGTACGGACGGCACCGGCGGTTGTGTTCAACCGCGTCGGCGATTTCTTTCCGCGACCCGGGACACGCTTCGCGCCACCCCGTACGCGCGTACCCATCGGCGGCGCCGCACCGTACCGCCGATCAAACCCTCCGACCTGCGGCTTCCCACCTTCGGGGCAATCCGCGCCCACCGCGGCGTGCCCCGGTCCGCGACAGCTCATGATCTCGCTCGTGCAACGACCCGAACCGACGCGATCCGCCCTGATGCTGCGGGTGTTGGCGCCGGCACTGCTGGCGTGGACGTGTGTGGGCGGAGCCGCCCCGGCCGCGGCCGACGCCTGCGCGTACGCCTCCACGGGCCCGGACGGCATGGAGGCGGTGGCGGTGGCCGGCGGCTCCTGGCCCTCACTCACGCCCCTTCCACCGCCGTGCCGACGGCCGACGCCGACGCCGACGCCCAGCCCGAGCCCCACCCCGACGCCCACGCCCACCCCGACGCCAACGCCGACACCCACACCGCCTCCACCGCCCGAGCCCCCGCCGCCACCGAAGCCGAGGCCCACCCCCACTCCCAAACCCCCGCCACCCCCGCGCCCGGCCCCGGCAGCCCCGCAGGCCCGGCCCGCTCCCCCACCGCCCCCGCCCCCGGCACCACCTCCGCCACCGGCCCCGAAACCGGCCCCCGAGCCCCGTCCCAGCCCGTCCGTGGCGCCGGTGACCTACCCGCGCCACCACGCCCAGCCGCACCGGCCGACCCCCCGGCGCAGTCCCTCGCCCCTCACCTACGTCCTGCTCATCGCGGTGCCCGCACTGGCCGCCGTGGCCGCGCTCCGCCCGCGCTGACCCCTGGAGGAATCCTTTGTCGGAATGGCTTGTTCTCCTGCTCGCGATGCTGGCCGCCTGTGCGGTGGTCGTGGTCATCACCCTCCTGCGGCACCGCACGAAGGCCGTCGACGACGATCCCACCGAGACTCCGGACGTCATCGAGTACATGACCATGTGGATCGGCGTGGTCTACGCGATCGTGCTCGGTCTGGCCATCGCCGGTGTCTGGGAGGCGCGCGTCGCCGCCCAGGACCATGTCCAGGCGGAGGCCCAGGCGCTGCACGAGGTCTCCGAACGCGTACGCGTCTATCCGGCCGACGTCCGCGACCGCATCCGCGCCGACGTCGACGCCTACGCCAGACACGTCGTGACCACCGAGTGGAAGACCATGGCCGACCACGGCCGTGTCACCCGGCGGGGCGACGAACTGATGGAGCGCGTCCGCGCCGACGTCACCGATTACCAGCCCAAGACGGACTTCGAGGCGCAGGCCTACCAGCCGCTGGTGGACCAGGTGGCCGCCGCCTCCCAGGCCCGCACCGCGCGCGCCGGCTCCATGGGGGCGACGATGCCGGGGGTGGTGTGGTTCGGGCTGCTCTCGGGGGGCGTCATCACCATCGGCATGGTGTTCGCGCTCCAGATCCGGCGCACGAAACGGGAGCTGATCCTCGCGGGGCTGTTCTCCGCGCTGATCACCTTCCTCCTCTTCCTGATCTGGGACTTCGACGCCCCCTACAGCCGAGGCGTCTCGGCCACCGCCGGACCGTTCCTCGACCTGTTCCCCCATCTGACGCGGTGACGTGACCCGTGGATCCCCTGGGCGGCGCAACCGTTGCCCCGTTCGCCCGGGTGCGATCGCGCCGGAGTGCGCATCTCCCTAGCGTTTTGCTCAGCGAGGCGCATATCCGGCACAGGCGGAAGAGGTCCGCTGCTGCTCCTCGGGGACCGGAGGACCCATCATGCGCGTAACAGGTGTTGTCTCGGCCGCACTGCTGGGCGTCTGCGCCCTCGCCTTCTGCGCGCCGGCCGCCGTCGCCAGTGGCGGTGACAACCACTTCTACGGCAACGGCGACGGCCGCTCGTACGGAGGCGGCGGCGGTGACGAGGGCCGCTACTCCGGCGGGGGCGGGCGCTCCCACGGCGGCGGCAACGGCCGTTCCGGCTACGGCGATGACGACGACGAGGGCCGCTTCGGCGGACGCGGCGGCGGATCGGATCACTACCGGCACGGCGTCCGCGCGGGCGTGGGCGGGACCGCGGCGGGTTTCGACCTGAAGCAGATCGGCATGGGCACCGCGCTCGTCGGCGGCTCGCTCGGCACGGCGTACTGCCTCTCCCGCCGGCGCACCGGCGCGCAGGGCGCCGCCTGACCGCGTCCGCTCCCCCGGACGGGCCTTCGCCCCGGACCACTCCAGGTCCGGGGCGAAGGCCTGCCGGTGCACGCGGAAGCCCCCCGGTGCGCGCGGGCCGGGGACGAAGACCCCGCGGGCACGAAGAGATCCGGCCCCGCACAGGGAGCGGGGCCGGATCCGGGGGGCGGGGCCGTCAGGAGCGCTTGTCGGAGCGGCGCCGCATCCAGAGGACGCCGCCGCCGACCGCGCCCGCGGCCATCAGCCCACCGCCGATGGCCATGTCGGCCGGGGTGGCGCCGGTGGTGGTGCCGCCGCCCACTCCGCCGCGCACACCGCCGACAACCGTGAAGGCTCCCGCCCGGGTCAGCCGCCGGCCGTTGCAGTCGACCGTGATGTCGTACGTCCCGGGACGGGCGTCGTCGCGGATGGTCACGACACCCTGCGCGCGCTCGCCGGCACCGTCGAACGGCCGCACCGTGGCCCGGGAGAACACGTTCGACGACATGGTCCCGCCGTTGCGGCAGCCGTCGATCGTGACCACCAGCTGACCGCCGCGGGCGATCACACCGGGCGTGGGCACGATGTTGTCGAAGCCGGCCGGACCGTGGCCGAACGCACCGCCGCGACCGACCGCACCGCCGCCGGGGCCCACGCCCGGACCGCCACCGGGACCTACGCCGGGACCCGCGCCCTCGCCTCCCTTGTCACCGAAGCCACCCACGCCACCGAGCCCACCGGGACCACCAGGTCCGCCCGGACCGCCGGGACCGCCGGGACCGCCGGGACCACCGGGACCGCCCCAGCCGCCAGGACCGCCAGGACCGCCGAAGCCGCCGACTCCGACCCCCGGACCGAAGCCGGGGAACTCGCCGAACCTGTCACCCCGGCCGGGACCGCGCCACTCACCGAACCCGCGGAACTCACCGAACCGGTCCCCGGGGCGACCGCGGAACTCGCCGAAGCCACGGAACTCTCCGAACTCTCCGAAGCCGCGGAACTCTCCGAAGCCGCCCACCCCTCCGGGCCCCGGCCCGAACCCGGGGCCGAATCCGAACCCGGGGCCGACCCCGGGACCGAACCCGAACCCCGGGCCCACTCCCGGCCCGAATCCCGGACCCACTCCCGGTCCGCCTCCGGGTCCGCCACCTGGACCACCTCCTGGGCCGCCTCCTGGGCCACCTCCGTGGCCGCCCAGCACGCCGCCGTCCCATGTCACACCGGGCACATCGCCGCCCTTCGCCACGGCCGCCGGGGCGGCGAGCCCGACCGCGGCGACCGCCGCGGCCAGCACCACCAGGGGGGCCGAGGGGGCCGAGAGGGTACGAGCAGTACGCATGTGATCCTCCGTGGAAGGCGCCCCGGGGACCCGTACCCGGTCGATCGGCGAGAAAGCACCTCCCGCAACCGACCCTCGGACGCACTCCACGCGGGCGCATTTCGGGGATGGTCCGTCTCGGTGAGCGAATCCGCCGGTACTTTCACCCCATTGAAGATCGACGCAGGTCACGGACCGTCAGAAATGACCCTTCCGGACCGCCTCGGATGGCGCACGGGAAATCCGCCCCGCCACCCGTTCGCATGCGCCGCGTCGCCGGTTGCGCGCGCCGGACTTAGCGTTCTCGCATGCGCGACTGGCGCGGCGGCGGCCGGGTCGAGAGGGGTTGTCGAATGTCCGCGAGAGAGCTGACCGGATTCATCGAGGAGGAGCGGGAGCCACAAAGGAAGCGTGCGCCGTGGGGCGTGATAGCGCTGGCCCTGCTGACCGGACTCGCCCTGATCCGCAACGGCTCCGGTGAGTTCGACGTCGGCCCGCCCCAGCCCGCGACGGCGGCCGCGCCGGACATCAGGCACACGCCGCTCCCCACGCTGACGGGCCTTCAGCCCGTGACGCGCTCGGTGCCGGACCGGATCAGGATCCCGGTGATCCAGGTCGACGCGCCCGTCACACCGGTCGGCGTGGACCCGGACGGCTGGGTGGCCGCGCCGCCGCCGGAGGACCCGAATCTGGCCGGGTGGTTCAACGGCGCGGTCACACCCGGGGAAAAGGGCACGTCGGTCGTCGTCGGCCACGTGGACAACAAGGCGGGACCCGCCGTGTTCTACGGGCTCGGCGCCCTGCAGAAGGGAAACCGCGTCGAAATCGACCGGCAGGACGGAAAGACGGCCGTGTTCGAGGTGTACGGCGTCGAGGTGTTCCAGAAGGACGATTTCCCCGGCGACCGTGTGTACGGCTCGAAGGGAACTCCGGAACTGCGGGTCATCACCTGCGGAGGCGGTTACACGAAGCAGACCGGATATCAGGGGAACGTCGTCGTGTTCGCCCGCCTGGTCGAGGTCCGCTGAGCGGACCCCGGCCGGGCGGGCGGCGGGCCGTGCGCGCGGCCCGGCTCAGGTGTACTGCCGGCGCGGCACGGTGAAGTGGCGGCCGTCGTCGAGGAGCTTGGGCAGGTACTTGCGCAGCGCGCGGACGGTCTGCGAGCGGTCGCCCCCGGCGTCGTGGGAGAGCACGACGACCCCGGGGGCGGCGCCGCTCTCGATCCGGCGCACGATGGCGCCGGTGCCGGGCGTGGTCCAGTCGAGGCTGTCGACGCTCCAGGCCAGCGGCTCCATGCCGAGTTCGGCGTTGAGCTTGAACACGTCGTGGTTCCAGGCGCCGTAGGGAGCGCGGAACCACAACGGCCGTTCCCCGTAGGCCTTCTCGATGACGTCGCTGGTGCGTTCGATCTCGCTGCGGATGCCGCGGCGGTCGAGCTGGGTGAGCAGCGGGTGGCTCCAGGTGTGGTTGCCGACGACGTGTCCCTCGTCGGCCATCCGGGCCAGCAGGTCCCTGTTCCAGTCGGCCATCTCCCCGCAGACCATGAAGGTGGCCCGGACGTCGTACTGGGCCAGGATGTCCAGGACGTGCGGGGTGAACTCGGGGTGGGGTCCGTCGTCGAACGTCAGCATCATGGTGTCGCCGCGTCCGGAGAAACGCAGGATCGGCGAGGTCCGCACCTTGGCCGGCAGCGGCATCGCCCGCTGCGGGGCGTCGCCGGCCAGGGGGCTCAGACGGTAGGCGGAGGGTTTGAGGGCGCTGCGCGCCCCGGGGCCCGCCGCGGGGGCGGGCGGTACCGGTGTGTCGGAGGAACCGGAGAGCAGCAGACCGGCTGTGCCGGCCGCTCCCGCCGCTCCGAGCGCGACGGCGCCGGCGAGCAACGCCCGGCGCCGGGTGAGCAACTGATCCTTCTTCATGAGTCATCAGTGTCCGGGCGTTGCGCCTCTCCCCCGGGACGGCGCGACGAAAGCACCCGCCCGGCCCAGCGCCCGGCGGCAGTTGTGCGCGGGTGCCCCGGCCAGGCGTCTCAGCGGCGGCGCACCAGCGGGAACGGCAGCGACTCACGGATCGTCAGGCCGGTGAGGAACATGACCAGCCGGTCGACGCCGAGGCCGAGGCCGCCGGTGGGCGGCATGGCGTACTCGAGGGCGTCGAGGAAGTCCTCGTCCAGTTCCATCGCCTCCGGGTCTCCCCCGGCGGCGAGCAGGGACTGGGCGGTCAGCCGGCGGCGCTGTTCGACGGGGTCGGTGAGCTCGGAGTAGGCGGTGCCCAGTTCGGTGCCGAAGGCCACCAGGTCCCAGCGTTCGGCGAGCCGCGGGTCGGTGCGGTGCTGCCGGGTGAGCGGGGAGACCTCGGTCGGGAAGTCCTTGTAGAAGACGGGAGGTCCGGTGCGCTCCTCCACCAGCCGCTCGTACATCTCCAGGACGATCTCGCCGGGCGTGTCGTCCGCGGTGTACGGCACGCCGGCGCGGTCGCAGTGCCGGCGCAGTGCCTCGGTGCCGGTGCCCGGGCCGATCTCCTCCCCGAGCGCCTCGGAGATCGCGCCGTGCACGGTCCTGACCGGCCAGGGCCCGGAGATGTCGTACGCCGTGCCGTCCTTGTGGGCGACCGGGCGGCCGAAGGCTGCGGTGGCGGCGCCCTGGATCAGCTCGCGGGCGAGGTCGAGCATGACGTCGTAGTCGGCGTGGGCCTGGTAGGCCTCCAGCATCGTGAACTCGGGGTTGTGCTTGGCGGAGACGCCCTCGTTGCGGAAGGTGCGGCCCATCTCGAAGACCTTCTCCAGGCCGCCGACGCACAGGCGCTTCAGATACAGCTCGGGGGCGATGCGCAGGTAGAGGTCGAGGTCGTAGGCGTTGCTGTGGGTGGTGAAGGGCCGGGCGTTGGCGCCGCCGTGGATCTGCTGGAGCATCGGCGTCTCGACCTCCAGGAAGCCGCGGTCCAGCAGTCCCTGGCGCAGGGCCTGTACGGCGGTGGAGCGGATGCGGACGACCTCGCGGGCCCGGGGGCTGGTGACCAGGTCGAGGTAGCGCAGGCGCACCTTGGCCTCGGGGTCGGCCAGTCCGCGGTGTTTGCCGGGCAGCGGGCGCAGGCACTTGCCGAGCAGCCGCCAGGAGGTCACGAAGACGGTGGGTTCGCCCTGGTCGCTCCGTCCGGCCCGGCCGGTGGCGGTGATGTGGTCGCCGATGTCGGTGTCGGCGGTGAAGCGCTTCAGGGCGGCGGGCCCGGTCCGGTCGCGCGTGAGGGCGAGTTGGTGGTCGCCCGACCAGTCGCGGAGCACGACGAAGACGATGCCCCCGAAGTCACGGACGAGCAGGACGCGGCCGGCCACGGTGAGCTGCTCCCCTTCGCGGACCTCGGCGAGGGTGTGGGTGCGGGTGTTCGTCCCCACCGGGTAGGGGTCGGTGCCGGCGGCGCGCAGCCGGTCGAGTTTCGCGTGCCGGACGCGGACCTGTTCGGGCGGGCCGGGGCGGGCCCGGGCGGCCCCGGCCCGTGAGGCCGCGTCGAGTCCGAGCGCCGTGAGCGGGGGCAGGCCCTCGGTGGTGGCCGGGCGCGGTCCGGTGCGGGGGTGGGCCGGGTGGCCCTTGCCCCAGAGCTTGCGCAGCGAGGGTACGGCGACGAAGCCCTCGGCGATGCCGGAGGCCAGGCCGATCCGGGCGAGGGAGGCGGTCTCGCCGTAGCAGATGAACCTCGGGTACCACTCGGGGTGGTACTTGGCGTTGGACCGGTACAGGGCTTCGAGCTGCCACCAGCGGGAGAAGAACAGCAGCAGGCCGCGCCACAGCCGCAGCACCGGTCCTGCTCCGATGCGGGCGCCCTCCTCGAACACCGAGCGGAACACCGCGAAGTTCAGCGAGAGGCGGCGTACGCCGAGTTTCGGGGCGGCGGCGCAGAGTTCGGCGACCATGTACTCCATGACACCGTTCGGCGCGGCGCGGTCCCGGCGCATCAGGTCGAGGGAGGCGCCGTCGCGGCCCCAGGGCACGAAGGACAGCAGGGCGAGGAGCCGGCCCTCCGTGTCGAGGGCCTCGACCAGGAGGCAGTCTCCGTCGGCCGGGTCGCCCAGGCGGTCCAGCGCCATGGAGAATCCGCGTTCGGTCTCGGTGTCGCGCCAGGCGTCCGCCTTGTCGACGATCTCCTCCATCTCGGCGTCGGTGAGGGTGGAGTGCCGGCGGATGCGGCAGGTGGCGCCGGTGCGGCGGACGCGGCGCACGGCCTGCCGGGTCACGCGCATGTCCCGGCCGTCGAGGTCGAAGCCGGCGACGTGCACGATCGCCTCGTCGCCGAGCTGGAGGGCGTTGAGCCCGGAGCGGGCGTAGGCGCGGGCGCCCTCCTCGGAGGCGCCCATGACGGCGGGCGCCCAGGCGTAGCGGCGGGCGACGTCCAGCCAGGCGGCGATGGCGTGCGGCCAGGCCTCGCGGTCGCCGACGGGATCGCCGCTGGCCAGGCACACGCCGGTCTCGACGCGGTAGGTGACGGCGGCCTTGCCGCTGGGTGAGAAGACGACGGCCTTGTCGCGGCGGGTGGCGAAGTAGCCGAGGGAGTCGTCCTCGCCGTAGGCCTTGAGCAGGGCGCGGATGCGGGGTTCCTCGTCGCCGTGCAGGGCCGCCTCCAGGCGCTGCGAACGGAACAGTGCGGCGGCGGCGTTGAGCAGGGCGAGCGCGCCGAACAGGCCGAGCAGGAAGGTGACCGTGCGCGGCGGGCGGCCGGCGAAGTCGCGGGCGGAGACGAGTCCGCCCAGGACGCGGTTGGCGGACCAGGCCAGGTGCAGGCCGGGGGGCAGGGTGCCGGGCAGGAGCGCGACCAGGCCCCAGCCGGCCAGGACGGCCACGGCGAGGCCGGCGGCCAGCACGGCCAGCGCCCGCCACCAGGCGCCGCGGCGGGAGGCGGCGTAGAACTCGCCTCTGGCCGCGATCAGCAGCACCAGGGCGAGGCCGCACAGTACGAGGGACGGCGCCGACTCGGTGTACTCGCCGGCCGCGAGGCCGACGACGTCGCCGAGGATCACCAGACCGAGGTAGCCGACGACGAGCCACCAGGCGACCTTCTTGCGGGCGGCGGTGGCGCCGGCCAGCAGGACGAGGAAGACGGCGTAGGCGAGGTTGACGCTGACCGGGACGAGGAGCAGGTCCAGGACGCGGACGACGGGGTGGAGCAGGACCCGCAGCGGGGCGATGAGGTCGAGCAGCGCGCACAGCACGGCCAGAGCGCCGAAGAAGGTGGCGAAGCCCTGCGGCACCCTGCTGAGGAGGCCGTTCCCGCGCGGCGGCCGGGCGGGGTCGGCGGCGCCGCGGGAGGGGGTGGCGGCGGTCATGGTTCCGACTGTAGGAACAGGGGCCGCGGGGCGCAGTTCGAGCGCCGACCCGGGCGGCGTTGGGAACCGGGGATTCCGATAGCCTCGCACATGTGACGGAACAGCACGAGCAGCACGAGCAGCACGAGCGGCACGCGCACCGGTTCGAGCGGGGCACGGACGGGCCGAAGGTCATCGTGGCCGGCGTGGACGGCTCCGAGTCCTCGTTGCGGGCCGCCGCGTACGCCGCCGGTCTCGCCCGCCGGCAGGGCTCGCTGCTCGCTCTCGTGTACGTGCAGCCGATGCTGACGGCGGGGGCGGCGCTCGGGGCGCCGGTGGCGGAGACGACCGACGAGATCGCCGAGGACCTGGTGCAGTACATCCGGGAGTCCGCGCAGCGCCTGAAGGGGATATTCGAGGTCCGCTGGGAGTTCCACACCTTCCGCGGCGACCCGTACAACGGGCTGGTGACGGCCGCCGACGAGCTGCGGGCGGACGCGGTGGTCGTGGGCGCCTCCGAGCAGGCCGGCCACCGGATCATCGGCTCGGTAGCGGTCCGTCTGGTGAAGGCGGGACGCTGGCCGGTGACAGTCGTTCCGTAGGTCCTCTCCCGGTGTCCGGACACCGCGGCGGGCGCCCGCCGGGCGGCGCCGGATCCGTGCGTGGCGTCTTCCGTGCCCCGCGGTGTCTGGGCCATCATGATCCTGCGTCAGCCGTTTGCCTTCCGTGAAGAGGTGAGACGCATGGCCGGGCTCCGGATGGGTGAGGGCATTCTCCGCCGCAAGCCCATCGAACACATCGAGGAGACGGAAGCCGGCGAAGGACCACGCCTTGAGAGATCACTCGGGTTGTGGCAGCTGACCGCGATCGGTGTGGGCGGCATCATCGGCGCGGGCATCTTCACCCTCGCCGGCACGGTGGCCAACGGTACGGCGGGTCCCGCGGTGCTGGTGTCCTTCCTGATCGCGGGTGTCGCCAGCGCGGCGGCGGCCCTGTCGTACGCCGAGTTCGCGGGCCTGATCCCGAAGGCGGGCTCCGCCTACACCTACGGCTACGCGGTGCTCGGCGAGTTCGCCGGCTGGTTCATCGGCTGGGACCTGCTCCTGGAGTACACGGCGATCGTGGCGGTGGTCGCGATCGGCATCTCCGGCTACTTCAGCTTCCTGGTCGGGGACATGGGCGCGCATCTGCCCGCCTGGATGCTGGGCGCGCCCGGCACCGGCGCCGGGCACCGGGTCGACCTGTTCGCGGCGATCCTGTGCCTGCTGATCGCCTGGCTGCTGAACCTCGGTATCCGCAGCGCGGCCCGCTTCGAGACGCTCGTGGTGGCGCTGAAAGTGGTCGTGGTGCTGGTGGTGATCGTGGTCGGCGTGTTCCACATCAACACCGCCCACTACCACCCGTTCTTCCCCTACGGCGTCGGCGGTGCGTTCACCGGTGCGGCGACGGTGTTCTTCGCGGTCTTCGGCTACGACGCGATGTCGACGGCGGCCGAGGAGTCCAAGGACGCGCAGCGGCACATGCCGAAGGCGATCATCTACTCGCTGGCGATCGCGATGGTGCTGTACGTGGCGGCGTGCCTGGTACTGACCGGCATGCAGAACTACAAGGACATCAACAAGGAGAGCGGCTTCTCGACCGCGTTCAAGTCGGTGGGGCTGAGCCGGCTGGCGGACGTGATCGCGGTGGGCGCGATCATCGGCATCCTTACTGTCATGTTCACGTTCATGTTGGGAGTGACCCGGGTGTGGTTCGCCATGTCCCGGGACGGGCTGCTGCCCAAGTGGTTCGCGAAGACGCACCCCACGCGGCACGTGCCGACGCGGGTGACGTGGATCGTCGGGGTGGCGTCGGCCGCCATCGCGGGGTTCCTGCCGATCGCGGAGGCGGCCGAACTGACCAACATCGGCATCCTGCTGGCGTTCGTGGTGGTGTGCACGGCGGTGATCGTGCTGCGCTACCGGCAGCCGGACCTGCCGCGCGGCTTCCGTACGCCGTGGATGCCGTTCGTGCCGGCGCTGGGTGTCGTCTTCTCGCTCTGGCTGATCACGTTCCTGAAGTGGGAGACCTGGGTGCGTTTCGCCGTGTGGTTCCTGATCGGGTGCGTGGTCTACTTCGGGTACTCGTACAAGCGCTCGGAGCTGGCCCGGCGTTAGGCCCTGCGTCCCGCCGGGGACCCGCACGGGCCGGGAGCCGGGGAGGCGTTCAGCGGGGCGGTAGGCCGCGGAGGAAGTCCGCGACGATCCCGTTGAACTCCTCCGGCTTCTCCAGGTTCGGGTAGTGGGCGGTGCCCTCGATCGTGACGGAGCGGCCGTCGGGGACGGTGCGGGCGAGGCGTTCGGCCTCGGCGAGGAGGTCGGGGACGTCCAGGGAGCCGTTGACGGCGAGCAGGGGGACGCCGATCTTCGGCACGCGCTCCCAGGTGCCGGTCAGGGGCACGTGCCAGTTCTTCTCGTCGGCGGTGTGCTTGGACAGGGTGTGCAGGGCCATGTCGCGCAGTCGGCGCAGGATGTCCTGGTCCATGTCGTCCAGGGTGCGGTGCGGGCCGGGCGCGAAGCGCAGGAAGGACGCGAGCCAGCCCTCGATGTCACCGGCGCCCAGGGCGCGGGCCGACTCCGCCTGCGTCTGCCGCGCCCAGGGGTCGGTGTACTGGAACTCACTGGTCGCGGCGCCGCAGGTGACCACCCCGCGGACGAGTTCCGGGTATTCGAGCACGGTGTCGGTGGCGATGGCGCCTCCCATCGAGACGCCGACGAGGGCCACCGGGCCGGCGTCGAGGTGGCGCAGCAGCGCGGCGAGGTCGTCGGCCCAGCGGAACGGCCCGGTCGCGTTGGCGGACCGGCCGTGGCCGCGTACGTCCGGGGCGATGACCCGGAACTCGGCGGCGAGGGCCGCCGTCGTCGCGTCGAGGACGCGGTGGTCGACCCAGCCGGAGTGCAGCAGGACCACCGGGTCCCCGCTGCCGGTGTCGAGGTAGGCGAGGTCACCGTCGGGGGACGGCGCGAAACACAGATCCGCAGCGGCATTCATGACAACCAGGGTGTCATTGTGCGCTGGGTTTGGCAACCAAGGTGTCATGATGGTGCGATGAGCGACATCGACAGCGACCTCGACGGCGGGGTCGAGGCCCCTCTCCCGCCGGACGAACTCGGCCGCCGCCTCACCGAGGTGTTCGATCTGGTGGGCCCCCTGTACCGGCGGGTGCAGCGCAAGGTCGAGCAGGGCGAGGCCGTCGAGGGGCTGTCCGTCGGCGTACGGGCCGTGCTCGACCTGCTGCACAAGCACGGCCCGATGACCGTCCCCCAGATGGGACGCGCGCAGGCGATCAGCCGCCAGTTCGTGCAGCGCATGGTGAACGACGCGGCGGCCCGCGGCCTGGTGCGCAGCGTCCCGAACCCGGCGCACCAGCGCTCGTCGCTGATCCGGCTCACGGACGCGGGCCGGGCTGCGATCACCTCGGTGCTGGACCGCGAGCACCAGCTGCTGCGCCAGGTCGGCGGCGACCTGACGGACTCCGAGGTACGGGCCTGCCTCCACGTGCTCGGCGAGATGCTCGACCTCTTCGAACACGTGGAGGTCGACTGACCGGCCCCGCATGGGCCGACCGGCGCCGACCCAGTACCTCGGTCGCTCGCCCGGCCCCGCCGCCCGGTCGAGCGACCGCCCCCCGCTCTCCCGATCAACCGGATCCGCGCCCACGGTCGACCGGCCGGGCCTACGCCCCCGATCGACCGGCGGGCTCACTCCCCCAACCGCCCGGCCAGCCCCACGCCCCGGCCAACCAACCGGCTCCGCGCCTCCGGCCGACCGACCATGCCCACGCGCAGCCGACCGACCCGCCGGGCTCACTCGCCCATGACGAGGCCGTCCTTTGCCGCGCCTCGGCTGAGTACCGCGGCGCGGATGCGGTCGCGGGTGCCCTGGAGGTCGGCGCCGCGGGCGATGGCCTTGCCGAGGTTCACCACCCGGCCCGCGTCGAGGTCGAACACCTCGGGGACGAACTCGGCCCGGGCCACCTCCCAGCGCCCGCCCGGCTTGGCGGGCGGGGAGAAGGTGAAGCGGGCCAGCGTGCTCTGGTTGGCGCGCGGGTTGGGCCGGCCGCTGTCGTCGGTCGTGGCGCCGGCGATCTGGTCGCCGAGGCCGTAGACCACCCAGGTGCCGTTGACCTTCTCGTAGGCCTGCGGGACATGGGCGTGGCTGCCGAGGATCAGGTCGACGTCGGGCCGGCCGCCGGAGTTCGAGGCGGTCAGCTTCCGGGCGAGGTCAACCTGCTGGGCGTCGGGCGCGTCCTGCCAGGCCCCGCCCCAGTTCAGGGACACGACCACGACCTGGGCGCCGGCCTTGCGGGCGGCTCGGGCGTCCTCGACGATCCGTTTCTCGTCGATCACCCGGACGGCCCACGGCTGATCGGGCGGGAGGGCGTCGTTGGTGCCGTAGGTGTAGGCGAGGTGGGCCACCACGGCACGCCCCGCCCGCAGGAGGGTGCCGCGCGCCTCGCCCTCACCCCGCGCCGAGCCGGCGTGCCGCAGCCCGGCGCCGTCGAGGGCGTCCAGCGTGCGCCGGACGCCGTCGGCACCGTCGTCCAGGGTGTGCTCGGAGGCGGTGGCGCAGCTGTCGTAGCCCGCTGCTGCGAGGGACGTCGCCAGCTCGGGCGGGGACTTGTAGCGGGGGGCGCCGGTGTAGGGCGCGCTCGCCCCGAAGGCGGTGCCCAGGTGACACAGCGCCAGGTCGGCCCGGGAGACGACGTCCTTGACGCCTTCGAGCATCGGCCGGAAGTCGTGCCCCGTGCCGCCCGCGTCGAAGGCGGCCCGTTCCAGCACCGGGGCGTCCGGCAGGATGCCGCCGGAGGCGACGAGCGTGAACGCGCCGGGCGCGCTCGCGGAGTTCGGGGCGGTCGGGGCGGCTCGTCCGGGCGGAGTGTGCTGTTCCCGTTGGTGGGCCTGGCAGGCGGCGGCCGCGGTGAGGAGGGCCGTCACGACCAGGGACACCTGCTGTCTGCGTGCGATCATCAGTTCACCCCATGGCGGTCGTATGGACATACAAATGGGTACGAATCTGACGGCTTTCGCAAACGGTATCGGCCCTCCGTTGGCCCGTTCGTGTTGCACAAGGGGCCTGACGGACCGTTCGTCGTACCGTTCACCGACGCGATCGACCGTCCGTCGCACAGCCGTGTGCACGCCCTGTCCCCGCGCCGCCCCCTGCGATGCCATACCGCCATGACGGCCGGAACCACCCTCCCGCACGGGACGACGACCGCCGAGCACGAGCTCGCCGCGCTGCAACGCGAGCACGGCCGACCGCTCTTCGCGCTCCTGCTGCGCCTGTGCGACGGTGACCGCCAGCGCGCCGAGGACCTGCTCCAGGAGACGCTCGTGCGCGCCTGGCAGCACCCCGAGGCGCTGCGCGCCGACGCCTTCGACTCCGTGCGGCCCTGGCTGCTGACCGTGGCGCGCCGGCTCGCCATCGACGCGCGCCGCGCCCGGCAGGCCCGGCCGCCGGAGGTCGGGGACGCGGACCTGGAGAACGCGCGGGTCATCGCCGACCACGCCGAACGGTCCGCCGCGACGCTCGACGTCCGGGAGGCTGTGAAGACTCTCACTCCCGAGCACCGTGAAGTCCTGGTGCTGGTGTACTTCCGGGGGGCCAGTGTGGCGGAGGCCGCCCAGGCCCTGGGCATCCCGCCCGGTACCGTGAAGTCCCGCGCGTACTACGCTCTGCGCGCCCTGCGCCGGATGCTTCCGGGATACGCGGCCGACCTGCGGTGAAACCGGATGCCTGGTCAAACCTCCGTAAAGCGCCTTGCCGTGGACCGCTGTTGAGTAATCGGCTGTCCTCATCCGTGTTCGACAGGGGGCGGGACCCCGGGACCCGGGGTCGGGCGAGGAGCGCGCACCGGAGGAAGGCAGGAAGGGATGCAGCACAGAGGTCACGAGAGCACGGACGGCCCGGACGGCGGCGAACTGGCCGTACCCATGGCCTGGTTGTACGCCGAGTACATCGCCGACGAACTGCTGCGCACCGGCGATCTGATGCCGCCGACGTCGTTCGAGTTCCGCGCCGGGCGGGACGCGCTGGCGCTCACCGTCTTCCTGTCCGACACCGGCGGCGAGCTCTCCCGCGTCCGGGTGGTCTCCCAGTTGGAGACCTGGTTGTCGCTGACCGCGTACGACCAGCCGTGGCAGGACTGGGTGTGCGAGCGGATGGCCGGCCTCGCGGCCGAGGCGGACGCCCGCGGGGTGCCCTCGCCCGACCTGGCGCTGGCCGGGGCTGCCTGGCGCTGGCTGGAGGAGACGGAACTGCTCGCGCCCGATCTGGACGCGGTGCCGGGCGGCGCGGGCGTGCTCGGCGAGGACGAGGGGCCGAAGGTGTGGACACCCGCCTGGCAGCTCGGACTGCCCCTCGGACACTTGGCCATCCACCTCTTCTAGTGCCCTGACAGGCAACGTTCGCCCCGGGTCCTCCTCGGATTCGGGGCCTTGATCCGGGCCTTTCGGAGCGCGGCCGGATTCCGACCAATCCGCGGGACCGGCCGCTCCGAACGTCTTGATTACGATTCGGAACGCCGCTGAGTGATTCCGGTGCCGGGCTCGTACGGGTGGGAGCAACGAGTAACCCCACCCGCACTCACAGGCACGAGGATTCGGCATGAGGTCCCTGGAACGGCATCGCGATGCCGGCGCATACGCGCTCGGCATGCTGGACGAGGCGGACGCCTTCCGCTTCGAGGACCACCTCGCGGAGTGCCCTCGCTGCGCGGCGCACGTCACCGAGTTCGGCCCCACGACCCGGCAGCTGATGCTGTACCGGCGGGCCACGCCGCGCTTCGTGCACCCCATGACGCGGCCCGGCCCCGGGCTGCTGGACCGACTGGTCGGCGAGGTCGCCCGGCGGCGCCGGGCCGGACGCCGGCGGTTCCTCTACGGTCTGGCCGCCTCGGTGGTGCTCGCCGTGTGCGGACCCGCGGTCGCCGCCGTCGCCGGACACCACGGCGGGCCCGCCCGCTACGCGGCGACCGACGCGACCACGGGCGTGTGGGCCGAGATCAGGGCCGCCGACCGGGACTGGGGCAGCGATCTGGAGGTGCGGGTCAGGGACGGCGCGGGCCCCCACTCCTGCCGGCTCGTCGTGGTCGGCCGCGACGGCTCGGAGCAGACCGTGACCACCTGGAACGTCCTTGCGCACGACACGGGCACCAGCACGGTCGCGGGCGGCACGACCATGCATCCCGGGCAGATCGAGCGCTTCGAGGTGCGCACCACGGACGGACGGCCCCTGGTGACCCTCGACTCGCGGTGAGCCGTCGGCCGGGCCGTCACTTGAGCAGCCGGGACAGGCGCCGGTCGGCCAGCGGTTTCCCGCCCGTCTGGCAGGTAGGGCAGTACTGGAGCGAGGAGTCGCTGAAGGACACCTCGCGGATGGTGTCCCCGCACACCGGGCAGGGCTCGCCGGTCCGGCCGTGCACCCGCAGGCCGCCCTTCTTCTCCGCCTTCAGACGTCCGGCCGCGAGGCCCCTGGAGCGCCCGACCGCCTCCGTCAGGGTGGTGCGCAGTGCCTCGTACAGGGTGTGCGTCTCCTGCGGTGTCAGGGAGGCCGCCAGCTTGAACGGGGACATCCTCGCCGCGTGCAGGATCTCGTCGCTGTAGGCGTTTCCGACGCCCGCGATCAGGCTCTGGTCGCGCAGGGCGCCCTTGATCTGGCGCCGCTCCCCCGCGAGCAGCCGGGCGAACCGCTCCTCGTCGAAGTCGTCGGCCAGCGGGTCGGGGCCGAGGCGGGCCACCCCGGGCACCTCCCCCGGATCCCCCACGACGTACACCGCGAGCCGCTTCTGGGTGCCGGCCTCGGTGAGGTCGAAGCCCGCGCCGGTCTCCAGGGCGACCCGCAGGGCGAGCGGGCCCTTGCCGGGCCGGGGCACGCCGTCGGGCAGCCGGTCCTTCCACTGGAGCCAGCCCCCGCGGGCCAAATGGGTGACGAGGTGCGGGCCGCCGCCGGTCTCCAGGTCCAGGAACTTGCCGTGCCGGTGCACCGCGGTGACCTCGTGGCCCTCCAGGGCGGTGACCGGCGGGTCGTACGTCTTCAGCACGCTGATCGCGACGGGCAGCACGCGCACGATCTCGTGGCCGACCAGATGGCCGGTCAGAAAGTCCTTCAGCGCTTCGACCTCGGGCAGTTCCGGCATAGGTCCAGAGTGCCACCGCGGCCGCGGGGCGCCACGTCAGCTCTCGCCGGGCACCGCGAACTCGCACCACACGCACTTGCCGCCGCCGCGCGCCTCCACGCCCCACACGTCGGTGAGCCGGTCCACGAGCAGCAGCCCCCGGCCGGAGACTCCGTCCGCCCCCGGTTCGCGGCGGCGTGGCAGAGCGCTGGAGGAGTCCTCGACCTCGATCCGCAGCCGCCGTTCGGGCCCGCTGAGGACCCGCAGGGTGACGATCGCGGCGCCCTCGGTGTGCATCAGGGCGTTGGTGATCAGCTCGTCGGCCACGAGTTCGATCTCGTACGCGTCCTCCCCGGCGCCCCAGTCCCGCACCGCCGTGCGGATCTTGTGCCGGGCCCGGGTGAGGGCCTCGGGGTCGCCGGAGGCCACGTACTGCTGGAGCCGGCCGACGGGCTGCCGCTCGGCCGGCACCTGGCGGCGCAGCACCAGCAGGGCCACGTCGTCGTCGCCGCCGCGCGCCTCGGCCATCGCGATCAGCCGGTCGGCGAGGTCCCGTACGTCGTCGGGCCCGTCGGCGACGGACCGCGCCAGCGCCCGCATGCCGTCGTCGAGGTCGGCGCCGGGCTGTTCGACCAGGCCGTCGGTGCACAGCACCAGGGACTGCCCGGGGTCGAGCTCCATGGTGCCGACGGGGTACTCCAGGCTGCCGAACTCGGCGGACAGGCCGAGCGGCAGCCCCCCGTCGACGGCGATCAGGTGGCAGCTTCCGTCGCTGTGCCGGAGCAGCGGGTCGATGTGCCCGGCCCGCACGAGCTGCACGACGCCGGTGGACAGGTCGGCCTCCGCGTACAGGCAGGTGGCGAAGCGGTCGGTGTCGAGTTCGTGCAGGAAGACCGAGGCGCGGGCCATCACGGTGGCCGGCGCGTGGCCCTCGGCGGCGTAGGCGCGCAGCACGATGCGGAGCTGGCCCATGACGGCGGCGGCGTGCGTGTCGTGGCCCTGGACGTCGCCGATGACGGCGCCGACCCGGCCGCCGGGCAGCGGGATCAGGTCGTACCAGTCGCCGCCGATGTCCCGGCCCAGGGAGCCGCCCGCGTAGCCGGAGCGGTAGCGGACGGCGACGTCGGCTCCGGGCACGCTGGGGATGGTGCGCGGCAGCATGGCCTGTTGCAGGCCCTGGGCGAGGTCCTTCTCCTGCTCGTAGAACATGGCCCGCTGGAGGCTCTGCGCGATGCTGCTGCCGAGGGCGATCAGGACGTTGCGCTCCTCCGGGGTGAAGCCGCGCCGGTCGCTGTAGAGCAGGCCCATTCCGCCGATGGGGCGGGCCTGGGCGATCAGCGGCAGATAGGCCGCCGAGGTGATGTCCAGTCCCGTGATGTGCGGCCACAGGATGGGGTAGCGCTCGGCGAACTCCTCCGGGGACTCGATGAAACGGGGGCTGAGGGTGCGCACGGCCTCGCTCATCGGGTAGGGCTCGTCGATCCGGGTGACGCGGGTGCCGGGCACGGAGGAGCCGGCGGGGCCCTCGGCGACGAGCCGGATGCGGCCGGCCTCGACCAGGCCGAGGACCAGGCTCTTGGAGCCGAGGAGGGCCAGTCCGTGGGAGTCCTTGACGACCTCGATGACGTCCTGCACGGTGCGCGCGTGGGCGAGGGCGGCGGTGGCGGCCTCCACGACGCTGGTCTGCCTGCGCCGGGCCGCGGCCTGAGCGGCCCGCTCCCGGCGGGCGTCGATGTCGCCGAGCTCCTCGGAGGCGTCGCGGAGGATCCCGGTGATCCTGCGCGGCCGGCCCGTCCCGTCGCGCTGGATGTAGCCCTGCACATGGGCCCAGCGCAGGCCGCCGTCGCGCAGGCGCAGGCGGACATAGCTGCCGTAGTTCTGGCGGCCCTCCTTCATCGCCTGGGCCACCAGGGCGTCCAGGCGATCGCGTTCGGACGGCAGCAGCCGCTTGCCCACGGTGCCCGGACGTCGGTCGTTCTCCTCGGGGGCGAGGTCGAAGATCCGGTGGGCCTGGGCGTCCAGGTGCACGAGCCCTGCGTCCAGGTCCCAGTCGAAGGTGCCCATGCCGTTGAGCGCCAGAATGGGATCCGGCTGGGCGGGCCAGTCCTCCGGGAGTGACAGGGCCGGGGCTCCCTGTTCAGCCATGGGGACACCTTGCCAGGGATCGGCTGATTCTTCGAGCCGGGGGTGGGGTATCCGGGGCCCGTGACTTTCCGGCACGGAGAGGAGCGCTCGACCGTGGGTTGGTTCACCGCACCCGAGTACTGGCTCAGCCGGCTGGTCTTCCAGCGCGCGCTGGCCGTGGTCTATCTCGTCGCCTTCCTGACGGCGGCGCTCCAGTTCCGCGCGCTGCTCGGCGAACGGGGCATGCTGCCGATCCCCCGCTTCCTCGAGCGGGTGCCGTTCACCCGGGCGCCGAGCCTGTTCCACCTGCGCTACTCCGACCGGCTGTTCGCGACGGTCGCCTGGACCGGGTGCGCGGTGTCGGCGGCGCTGGTCGCGGGCGTGGACTCGCTGGTGCCGTTGTGGGCCGCGATGCTCCTGTGGTTCGTCCCCTGGGCGCTGTACCTGTCGATCGTCAACGTCGGGCAGACCTGGTACGGCTTCGGCTGGGAGTCGCTGCTGCTGGAGACCGGGTTCCTCGCGGTCTTCCTCGGCAACGACGAGGTGGCCCCGCCCGTGGTCGTGCTGTTCCTGCTGCGCTGGATCCTCTTCCGCGTCGAGTTCGGCGCGGGGCTGATCAAGCTGCGCGGCGATGCCTGCTGGCGCGAGCTGACCTGTCTGCACTACCACCACGAGACGCAGCCGATGCCGGGCCCGCTGAGCTGGTTCTTCCACCATCTGCCGGGGCCGCTGCACAAGGCGGAGGTGGCCGCCAACCACGTCACGCAGCTGATCGTGCCGTTCCTGCTGTTCGCTCCGCAGCCGATCGCCACGGTCGCCGCCTCGCTGATGATCGTCACCCAGCTGTGGCTGGTGCTGTCCGGGAACTTCTCCTGGCTGAACTGGATCGCGATCGTGCTGGCGCTGTCGGCGGTCCGCTTCCCGGGGAGCGCGCCGTCCGGGCCGGCCGCGCCGCTGTGGTACGAGGTGGTGGTCCTCGCCGTGGCCACGCTGCTGGTGTTCCTCAGCTACCGCCCGGTGGTGAACATGGTCTCCCGCCGCCAGGTCATGAACCGTTCCTTCGACCCGCTGCACCTGGTCAACACCTACGGCGCGTTCGGCAGCGTCAGCCGGATCCGCTACGAGGTGGTGGTGGAGGGCACGCTGGACGAGGTGCCGCACGAAGACGCGGAGTGGCGGGAGTACGAGTTCCGGGGCAAGCCCGGTGATCCCCGGCACTGGCCGCGCCAGTTCGCGCCGTACCATCTGCGGCTGGACTGGATGATGTGGTTCGCCGCGCTCTCCCCGGCCTACGCGGGCGTCTGGTTCGGCGCGATGGTGGAGCGGCTCCTGGAGAACGACCGCGACACCCTCAGGCTGCTGCGCCGCTCCCCCTTCCCGCCCGACCGGCCGCCGCGCTACGTCCGCGCCCGGCTGTTCCGCTACCACTTCACGACCTGGCGGCAGCTGCGGGCGACCGGTGCCTGCTGGGACCGCGTCTATGTGCGCGAGTTCCTGCCGCCGACCCGGCTGGGTACCGGCACCCGCGAGCCGTGACCGGCCCCCGTCAGCTCCCGGAGGCGGGCAGCAGGCCGGTGTCCCTCAGCTCCTGCCAGAAGGCGGCTGGCACGGGGGTGGCGAACTGCTCGGCGCAGTCACGGACTTCAGCGGCCGAGCGGGTGCCGACCAGGACGGAGGCCACGGCCGGGTGGTCGGCGCAGAACCGCAGGGCCGCGGCCCGCAGGGTGATTCCGTGCCGGCCGGCCACCGCCCGGATGCGCTGGGCGCGTTCCACCAACTCCGGTGGCGCACTGGCGTAGTTGTACGTGGCTCCGGTCCTGGGGTCGGCCAGCAGACCGGAGTTGAAGGCGCCGCCGATGACGACGGACACGCCCCGCTCGGCGGCCGCGGGCAGCAGCTCCGACGCGGCGCGCTGGTCGAGGAGGGTGTACCGGCCGGCGCACAGCACCACGTCCACGTCCGTGTCACGGACGAAGCGGGTCAGCATCTCCGACTGGTTCATGCCCGCTCCGATGGCCCCGACCACGCCCTGGGCGCGGAGTTCCTCCAGCGCCGGGTAGCCCTCACGGAAGGCCTGCTCGGCGTGGTCGTCGGGGTCGTGGAGGTAGACGACGTCGACGCGGTCCAGGCCGAGCCGTTCGAGGCTGGCCTCCAGTCCTCGCCGTAGCCCGTCGGCGCTGAAGTCCCACACCCGGCGGTGGGTGGCGGGCACGGCGAAACCGTGGGCGAGATCGTTCCCGCCCGTGTCCGCGGGTTCGAGCAGTCGGCCGACCTTCGTGGAGACCGTGTACGCGGAGCGCGGGAGGCCGCGCAGGGCCGCGCCGAGGCGGCGTTCGGACAGGCCGAGGCCGTAGTGCGGGGCGGTGTCGAAGTAGCGGATGCCCTGCTCCCAGGCGGCGGCCACGGCGGCCCGCGCCTGCTCCTCGTCCACCTCGGTGTAGAGATTGCCGATGGCGGCGGCACCGAACCCGAGGCCACTGACCCCGACCCCACTCCCGCCGAGCGTCCTCACCGGGCCTCCGGACGCGGCCGCGGGCCCCGCCCGTGCGAGGCGGGGTGAGAGGTGTCATGAACGTCAAGTGCGCGTGTGCGGGCGGGTGTCGGGGTCACGGGTGGCCTTTCGGTCGGTGGTGGAGTAACGCTCGCGGCCGGGCCCGGGTTCCGGACGCAGTCGGGAGCCTCGGGTCGGCAGTGGCATGCGGCCAGGGCCGGGACCGAGGCCGGACCGGGGCCGGAGCCGGAGCCGGGACCAGAACCAGGGCCGGGGCCGGCAGTGGCCGGGGCTGGCAGTAGTCAGGCCGGGGGCCGGTCGCGGTCAGGGGCACGAGGCCGGTCACAGTCAGAGGCCGAGCACCGGGCGCGGCCACACGCCGGGGGCCGGGCGTAGCCACAGGCCGGGCACCGGGCGCGGCCACACGCCGGGGGCCGGGCGTAGCCACAGGCCGGGCACCGGGCGCGGCCACACGCCGGGGGCCGGTCACGGTCACGGGCCGGAGGCCGGCCACAGCCGGAGGCCAAACGCCGGGCGCAGCCACACGCCAGGCACCGGGCGCAGCCACACGCCGGGCACCGGGCGCGGCCACACGCCGGGGGCCGGTCACGGTCACGGGCCGGAGGCCGGCCACAGTCAGAGGCCGGGCACCGGGCGCACCCACACGCCGGGCACCGGGCGCGGCCACACGCCGGGGGCCGGTCACGGTCACGGGCCGGAGGCCGGCCACAGTCAGAGGCCGAGCACCGGGCGCGGCCACAGGCCAGGCACCGAGCGCAGCCACACGCCGAGCGCCGGGCGCGGCCACACACCGGGCGCCGGTCACGGTCAGGGGCCGGGGGTCGATAGGGGTGGTTCCGGGTGGCGGGTTCGGGAGTCGGACCATTCGCGGAGTTCGTCGGCGCCGACCTCCTCGATCACGTGCCGCAGGGTCTGCCGGGCCGCGGCGTCGCGTTCCGCCTCGGGCAGCAGCAGGTACCGGTCGACGGCCCGGCGCAGGGTCTCGCGTGCCTGCGCGGTGAGCACCCAGCGGGAGCCGGGGTCGAACAGCTGGCGCATGCCGGTGAAGAACACCGCACCGCCCGCGATCACCGCGGTCAGCCAGGCCGGCGCGTGCAGGCCGGCGGCCACGACCGTCACCGAGGTGGTGGCGAGGGCGCCCAGTTCCGTGCCGCGGTGCAGCCGCCTGGCGCGGTCGCAGGAGCGGCTGTAGAACGCCAACTCACGGTCGGCCAGCGCCAGCAGGGGATCCGGCTGGTCGGCCCAGGAGTGGTCGGGCACCGTTCTTCGTGTCATCGCCACATCATCGTGGCCACGCGCCCCACCGGGAAGGAGCGGCACGGCGCGATCCCGCCGAGTCGCCCCCGGTCGCGGGGCCTCACGCGCGCCGCAGCCGCAGCGTCATCAGCTCGAACGGCCGCAGCCGCAGGGCGATCCGGCCGCCCGCACGCTCCGGCGCCTCCTGGGTCAGGGGCCGCTCCAGCAGGTCCGTCACCGTCACGTCCGCGACGTCGAACCCGGCCGTGAGCGTCGCCCGCGCCCGCCCGCCGTGGGCCTCGTGGAAGCGGACCACCACGTCACCGCTGCCGTCGTCCGCGAGTTTCACCGCCGTCACGACCACCGCGTCCTCGTCCACCGTCACCAGCGGGGCCACGTCCTGGCCGCCGGTCAGCCGCCGCTCGGGCAGGTTGATCCGCCAGCCCTCGCGGACCGCGTCCCCGATGTCCGCGCCCGGCACCAGGGCGTGCCGGAAGCGGTGGACGCCCTGGTCGGTGTCGGGGTCGGGGAAGCGCGGGGCGCGCAGCAGGGACATCCGGACCGTGGTGGTGGTGCCCCGGTCGCCGTCGGTGCGGACCGTGCGGGTCACATCGTGGCCGTACGTCGAGTCGTTGACGACGGCGACGCCCCAGCCGGGCTCGGCCACATGCACGAATCGGTGGTTGCATGCCTCGAACCTGGCCGCGTCCCACGAGGTGTTGGTGTGGGTGGGGCGGTAGAAGTGCCCGAACTGCGTCTCGGACGCGTACCGTTCGGCGTGCACGTCGAGCGGGAAGGCGAGCTTGAGGAACTTCTCCGTCTCGTACCAGTCCACCTCGGTGTCCAGCACCAGCCGCCGCTCCCCCACCGGAAGCGACAGCACCTGGGTGACCCGGGAGTCCCCGAAGTTCCGTACGACCCGTACCGAGGCGCCGTCCTCGCGGGCCGTGACGGACTCGGCGCCGGTGAGGTCGGTGACCGTGTTGCGGTAGAACTCGTCGACGTCCCAGGCGTCCCACATGTTCGGGAGATCCGGGTGCAGTTGGAGGAGGTTCGCGGCCCGCCCCGCGGCGATCGTCTCGCGGCCGGCCTCGATGTCGTACGCCGAGACGACCAGGCCCCGCTCGTCGATCCCGATCCGCAGCAGCCCGTTGTCCAGGACGAATCCGCCGCCCGCCCGGGACCTCAGCTCCGTTCCGCCCCCGGTGACCGGCGTGGCGGCGCCGCCGGCCGGGACGCCCGCCCGTGTGTGCGGGGCCGCGTTGAAGACCAGCGGTGTGGCGCCCTTGCCCGCCAGCGCGCGCTGGGCCGAGTCGACGATCCGCTCCAGCTCCCCGGCGACCCGCTCGTAGGTGGCGCGCGCCTCGCGGTGCACCCAGGCGATGGAGGAGCCGGGCAGGATGTCGTGGAACTGGTGCAGCAGCACCGTCTTCCAGATCCGGTCCAACTCGTCGTAGGGATAGGGGAATCCGGTGCGTACAGCGGCCGTCGCCGCCCACAGTTCCGCCTCCCGCAGCAGGTGCTCGCAGCGCCGGTTGCCCCGCTTGGTCCCGGCCTGGCTGGTGAGGGTGGCGCGGTGCAGCTCCAGGTACAACTCGCCGACCCAGACGGGGGCTTGCGGGTACTCGGCCTCGGCCTGGTCGAAGAACTCCCGCGGTGTCTCCCACACCACCCGCGGCGACCCCTCCAGGTCGCGCAGCCGGGCCGCCTTCGCGACCATCTCCCGGGTGGTGCCGCCTCCTCCGTCGCCCCAGCCGGTGGGGGCGAGGGAGTGCCGTGCGGCGGCCTTGTCCTTGAAGTTGCGTGCCGCGTAGGCGAGTTCGCGGCCCGTCATGGCGCAGTTGTAGGTGTCGACGGGCGGGAAGTGGGTGAAGATCCGCGTGCCGTCGATGCCCTCCCACCAGAAGGTGTGGTGCGGGAAGGCGTTGGTGCGGGACCAGGAGATCTTCTGCGTGAGCAGCCGGGTGGAGCCCGCCGCCCTGATGATCTGCGGCAGTCCCGCGGCGAAGCCGAAGGTGTCGGGCAGCCAGGCCTCGTCGTTCTCGATGCCGAACTCGTCGAGGAAGAACCGCTTGCCGTGCACGAACTGTCGGGCCATCGCCTCCGAGCCGGGCATGTTGGTGTCGGACTCCACCCACATGCCGCCGGCCGGCACGAACCGGCCGTCCGCCACGGCCTTCTTCACCCGCGTCCACACCTCGGGCCGCCGCTCCTTGAGCCACGCCCACTGCTGGGCCTGGGACATGGCGAAGACGAACTCCGGCGCGTCCTCGAGCAGCGCGGTCATGTTGGACGTGGTACGGGCCACCTTGCGCACGGTCTCGCGCAGCGGCCACAGCCACGCCGAGTCGATGTGGGCGTGCCCGACCGCGCTGATCCGGTGCGCGGAGGCGGCGGCGGGCGCGGCCAGCACCTCGGTGAGGCGGGCCCGGGCCCGCTCGGCGGTGCCGTTCACGTCCTGGAGGTCGACCGCGTCGAGCGCCCGGTCCAGCGCGCGCAGGATGTCCCAGCGGCGCTGCGCGTCGGACGGCAGCTCGGCCATCAGTTCCCCCAGCACCTCCAGGTCGATGACGAGTTGCCACACGTTCTCGTCGAACACGGCGAGGTCCATGCGCCCGAGCGTGTACTGCGGTGCGTCGCCCGCCGTCTCGGGGTCGCCGAGCGGGGTGGGCAGGAAGCCGGGGATGACGGGGTTGGAGGCGGCCTCGATGTGCAGGCGCACCTCCTCGCCGCCTCGGGCGGGGGCGGCGACGCGGACCCAGGGGGTGCGCGGGTTGAGTCCTTTCACCGGGGTGCCGTCCGGCCGGTACACCAGGCCCTCGCACTGGAAGCCGGGCATGTTCTGGTCGAAGCCGAGGTCGAGGAGCGCCTCGACGGTCCTCCCGGCCCAGGCCTCGGGCACGGTGCCGGTCACCCGGAACCAGCTGGTGCCCCATGGCGCGCCCCACCGGGTGCCCGGCTCGATCCGCCGGGGTTCGGCGGCGAGGCCCTCGGCGACCGGTACGGGTTCGCCGGGCATGTGCCGGACCGCGACCTCCAGCGGGACGGACTCGGGATACACGGCGGGGCGGACGCGCTCGTCGAGCACCCGCCGGAGGCGGGCCTCGACCAGGCCGGGGTCGTCATGCATGAGTCGGGCTCCGTGGGGGTGGGCGGACGGCGGTACGGCCCGGCGCGGACCTCAGCGGGTGCGGGGGTCGGGCCGTTCCCCGTCGGACGTGCCCTCACCCGGCTCCTGTCCCCCGGCATCGGGCCGCGGCGCGCTCGGGCGGCGCAGCGCGGGCCTGCCGTCGCCCTCCTCGGGGCGGCCGGCGCCGGCGGGCCGGTCGCCCTGGCCGTTCAGGTTCTGCCGGACCGAGTCCAGGATCGTCAGGCCCTGGGCGACCAGGCCGGCCGCTATCTCGCCGAGCCCGTCGGCGCCGTTCAGGACGTTGACGTTGGCCCCGGAGAGACCGCCCGCGGCCTCCTTCACGATCAGCGGGAGCTGGTCGATGAGCATCCGGTCCAGGGCGACACGGTCGTACGACGCCGCGGCCTCGGCCTGGATCTTCATCCGCTGCGCCTCGGCGGCGGCGAGGAGCCGGACGCGTTCGGCCTCCGCCTCGGCGGGCTTCACGATCTCGGCCACCAGTTCCTGCTGGCGCAGCCTGGCCTGCCGCTGGGCCAGTTCGGTCTGGGCGTCGAGCACCTCCTGCCGGGCGTGCGCCTGCGCCAGCGGGCCGGCCTGGGCGGCCTGCGCCTGGGCCCGGTCCACCTCGGCCGAGTACTCCGCCTTCACCACCGCGGTCTGCCGGGCGTACTCGGCCTGCTTGCGTGCCGCCTCCTGCTCGGCCTGGGCGGCGGCCTGGTTGGCCTGGGCCTGGGCGATCTGGGCCTGCCGCCGGATGGCCGCCTTGTGCGGGGCGGACATCGCGTCGATGTAGCCGGTGTCGCCGTCGTCGATCGACTGGATCTGCAGGGAGTCCACGATCAGGCCGATCTTCGCCATCTCGGTCTTGGAGGTGTCCAGCACCTCGGCGGCGAGCTTCTGCCGTTCGGTGACGATCTCCTCGACCGTCATCGAGCCGATGATCGCCCGCAGGTGGCCGGCGAAGATCCGGCCGGTCAGGACCGACATCTGGTCCTGGTCGGAGAGGAACCGCTGACCCGCGTTGATGATGCTCTCGGTGTCGTTGCCGACCTTGAAGGCGATGACGGCGCGCACGTGCAACGCGATGCCCTGCCTGGTGACGCAGGTCTCCACGACCTCGGACTCGCACATCGACAGGGTGAGGAAGCGGACCTTGCGGAGGACGGGGAGCACGAACTTCCCGTGTCCCGTCACCACCCGGAACGGCGCGCCCCCCAGTCCCCGCCTGCCTCCGGAGATCAGCATCGCCTCGTCGGGGGCAGGAACGCGGTAACCGAACATGGTCTTGTCTCCTTAGCCCGGATCAGCCCGGGTTCAGCCCGGGGGGTCACCCCGGATCGACAGGAACGTCCCGCAGTCTCTCCAAGGGGTCGCCCCACGCGATGACGTCGACCTCGCGGCGTCCGCGTGACTCGACCACGAGCACCGTCGCACCGATCGGCAGCGGTTCCTGCGACCAGGCGAGGAATGTCTCGGACCCGCCTCTGACCCGTACCAGGATCTCGCCCGGGCCCGCGGAGCCGCGCGTGCCGATGAGAACCTCCCCCGTGCAGCCGATCACGGCCTCGTCCTGTGCCATCGCCGACCGGTCCCCCTCGTACGGCGTCCTCTGTCTTCGACCTTAGACCCACTCGGACGGCCCGCATATGGCGCTGCACAGGCCTTTCCGGCTGGGGCGGCTAGAGCGCCCGGTACATGATGTGCAGGCCCACCGGGCCGTGCCGGGGGTGCTCGTAGGCCTCCGGCACTGTGCCGAGGATGCGGAAGCCGAGCGAGGTCCAGAGCCCGACGGCGGGGTTGGTCTCCACGACGGCGTTGAAGACCATCGCCCGGTAGCCGGCGGCCGTCGCGGCCCGCAGGACGTGCTCGGCGAGGGCCCGGCCGATGCCCAGGCCGGACCGGTCGGGGTCGACCATGAAGCCCGCGTTGGCGACGCGGGCGGCGGGACCACCGTAGTTGGGGGTGACGTAGGCGGAGCCGACGACCGCGCCGCTGTCGTCCGCGGCGACGTACACGCGTTTCGCGGGGCCCATCCACAAGGCCCGGGCATCCTCCTCGGAGGTGTCCGGGTCCCAGGCGTACGTCTCGGCGGCGGCGACGATCCGGTGCCAGAACGGCCAGATCCGCGGCCAGTCCTCGGCCGTGGCTTCTCTGATCAGCATGGGCGTGAGTCTGGCACGCCCATGCGGTCGGCGATCGCGACGGGTTGTGGCCGGTCAGTCCACGCTTGGCAGGATGTGGGGCTCGGCCAGGTCGTCCTCGTACCCCGCCAGGCGGATCGGGGCCGAGCGGGCCCACACGTCGAGGCTGCCCAGGTCCGCGGGCCTTCGGCCCGCGCGCTCCATGCGTTCGTTGGGGCGCTGCTCGCGATTCGTCTTCTCCGGTGTCACCGCGCACTCCTTATGTGTCGGTCACCCTCGGGGCATGCGGCCGGTACGCACCGCGCCGCCCAAGCCCGCTCGGGTCTGGTTGGTATGCATCTCGGACGCGGTGGCGTCGGCAACTGAGGTGCGAGCAGGCCGTGGTGCACCGGCTTGCCCCGGGACGGACCATGGGTGTGGATGGAACCCGTAGTCGCTGTCCGTCCACCCCAGATTAACCAAATGAGCGGCCCCCCGCTCGATGGGGCTGCAAAGTCCAGGTAACTATCTGACGTCGCGCGTGTTGATTGGACCACTTGCGGGGTGATTTGTCGCATCATGTGCCGGGCGAGGTTCAGGTTCCGTTGGCCGCGCCGCAAGCTCGCCATGGTCTGCTGACCCACCACGACGGCTTTCTCGCGGGAGGACCGACGCATGGAGCTGCGCAGCGCCGAGGAGCTCATGGACCTGCTGTACGCCTGCCCGCCCGAGACCCGCGCCCACGCGTTGCGCACCGCCGCCCTGCTGCGCCGGCGCCACCCGGCCGACAAGGAGCTCCAGGTGGCGGGCCTGGTCCACGGCATCGGCCGGCTGCTGCGACCGGTCGGCGGCGACGGTGCGGGCGGCCCGGCGGCGGGCGCGGTGCGCGCGCTGCTCGGCGCGCGCGTCTCCCGCCTCCTGCTGCAGGACGCGGCACCCGCCGACGGCCGCCTGCCCGAGGAGGACGCGCTGTCGCTGCGCCAGGCCGCCGAGGAGGCCCGCACCGCCGGCTTCGACGCGGGTGTCCTGGAGGACTGGCGCACGGTCCTGGAGCTGGTCGCGGCGGGCAACTACCGGCTGCGGACCGTGGACTGACACCCCGTTGGGATCATCGGGCCGGCGGTCGGCTCACCACTTGCCCGGCGCGTAGTCCTTGAGGAAGACGCCGTACAGGTCCTCGCCCGCCTCGCCGCGCACGATCGGGTCGTAGACGCGGGCCGCGCCGTCCACCAGGTCGAGCGGGGCGTGGAAGCCGGCCTCGGCGAGGCGGACCTTGTCCGGGTGCGGGCGCTCGTCGGTGATCCAGCCGGTGTCGACGGCCGTCATCAGGATGCGGTCCTTCTGGAACATCTCCTCGGCGCTGGTCCGCGTGAGCATGTTCAGGGCAGCCTTGGCCATATTGGTGTGCGGATGCCCGGCGCCCTTGTAGCCGCGGTTGAACACGCCCTCCATGGCGGAGACGTTCACGATGTAGGCGCGGCGGCCCGCGGCGGCCGCCATCGCCGGACGCAGGCGGCTGATCAGGATGAACGGCGCCGTCGAGTTGCACAGCTGGACCTCGAGGAGCTCCACCGGCGTGACGTCCTCCACCGCCTGGATCCAGCTGTTGGTGTCGTGCAGGTCGGGCACGAGACCGCCGGCGTCGATGGCCGTACCGGCGGCGATCCGCTCCAGGGACGCCGAGCCGGAGACCAGGGCCAGTTCGGTGACGTCCTGCGCGGTGAGCGCGCCGCCGCCCGCCACCGGCAGCTCCGCGACCGCCCCCGAGCCGAAGGTGCCGATCACCTCGGCCGCGGGCAGCTCACCGGCCGGCAGCGGGGCCGACTCGGCGGTGACCAGCTCGCTGTAGGCCTGCGGGGAGCGCCGTACGGTCTGGGCGGCGTTGTTGATCAGGATGTCCAGCGGTCCCTCGGCGGCGACCGAGTCGGCCAGGGCCACCACCTGGGCCGGGTCGCGCAGGTCGATGCCGACGATCTTCAGCCGGTGGATCCACTCGTCGCTGTCGGGCTGGGCCTTGAAACGGCGGATGGCGTCGTTGGGGAACCGGGTCGTGATCGTGGTGTGCGCGCCGTCGCGCAGCAGCCGCAGCGCGATGTACATGCCGATCTTGGCGCGACCGCCGGTGAGCAGGGCGCGCTTGCCCGTGAGGTCGGCGCGGGCGTCCCTGCGGGCGCGGTTCTCGCCGGCGCACCGCGGGCAGAGCTGGTGGTAGAAGTAGTCGACCTCGACGTAGCGGGTCTTGCAGACGTAGCAGGAGCGCGGGCGCTGGAGTATGCCCGCGATCTGTCCCGCCCCTGTCGCGGACGAGGGCAGGATGCCCTCGGTCTCGTCGTCGATGCGCTGCGCGGATCCGGTGGCCGTGGCCTCCGTGACGGCCTTGTCGTTCGCGGTCTTGGCGGCCCGGCGTTCCTGGCGGCGGCGCTGCTTGACCGTGCGGTAGATGTGCGAGGTGGCCCGTCGGACGGCGACCGCGTCCGGGTGGTCCACGTCGATCTCGTCGAGCTCCTTGAGCACATCGAGGCACACGGCCAGGCGTTCGGGGTCGATCCCGGGCCCGTACACCACTGCGTCCGTGGCCGTCGGGCCGTCGTCTGTCACCGTCATCGCGCTGCCGTTCCCTGATCACCGTGCGGCGCTCCGACTCGCGCCTGCTTTCGAACGGGGGATTTTACGGCAGCGCCGGGCCGGTAGGCCAAACGCGGGTGATCAGGATCCGCAGACCGTGATCAGGGTCTCCACCTCCTCAGTCACGGCGCGGGCGAGCCGGTTCAGGTCGGGCACGGCCTTGGCGTCGGCGACGAGCCCGTAGTGGACCTGGCTGCGGTAGGTGGAGATCGCGACGGCCAGGGACTGGCCGCGGGCCAGCGGCGCGAAGGGGTAGACCTCGGTCAGCGGGTGGCCGCCGAGCCTCAGGCCGATGCCGGGCAGCGGCACGCTGGTGACCAGGATGTCGAACCACAGCCGGGCGGCCTGGGCGACCAGCGGCCCGCCGAGCCGGTGGCCGAGGGCGGGCACGTGGTCGGCGAGCAGCGCGACGGCGCCCGCGCCCCGGTTGGGTCCGGCGTCCTTGTTGCGGTCCATGGCCGCGCGGACGGCTGCGAGCCGGCGCAGCGGGTCCGCGTCGCCGACGGGGAGTTCCATCAGATAGCCGGAGAGCCGGTTGCCCTGCGGGTGGGCGGTGCGCGGGCGGCGCCTGGAGACCGGGATCAGGGCGCGGGGCGCGATGCCGTCGGTGCCCTCGCCCCGCTCGTCGAGCCAGCGCCGCAGGGCGCCGGCGACGACGGCGATCAGCACGTCGTTGACGGTGCCGCCGACGGCCTTGCGGACCAGGTGCACGTCGTCGATGTCGACGACCGCGCCGGCGGTGCGGCGGGTTCCGGTGGGCTCGGCGGTGAGCGCCGGGGTGGACCGGGTGGCCAGGGACGAGCGGGCGACCGAGGTACCGATGTCCAGGGCGCGGCCCACGTCGGACAGGGCGCCGCGCAGCGCCTCGGGCAGCTTGCGCACGTCGGGGAGCGGACCGCGGGCGGGTGCGGCCGGGCGGGGCCGCGGGGTGGGCATGTCCATGGGGTCGAGGACGGCCGCGGCGAGGGTCAGGGCGCGCAGGCCGTCGGCGAGGGCGTGGTGGAACTTGAACAGCACGGCGAAGGAGACGCCGTCCTCGCCGGGCAGCACGTGCGCCTCCCACGGGGGGCGGTTGCGCTCCAGCGGGCGCTGCATGAGCCGGCCCGCCTCGGCGTGGAAGTCCGTGGCCGGGGCGTGCAGCCGGACGTGGTTGAGCGGGTCGAAGGCGGGGTCGGGCTCGCGGGCGGCGCCGCCGAAGCCGAGCTGCGGACGCAGTGCCTGGGCGAGGGGCCGGCGCAGGTCGAGCGGCCGCCACACGTCCCGGATCCGCATGCGCAGGCCGGGCACGGCGGCCGCGCGGGCGGCGAGCAGGTCGGCCGCGTGCGCTCCGGCGGTCGGCGAGTGGGCGGAGAAGACCCCGAGGGCGCCGAGGTGCATGGGGTGGTCGGCGGACTCGATGTTCCAGAACGCCAGGTCGAGGGGAGCGAGCAGGTCGGGAGTCAATGGCTTGCCTCGCATCGGCGGTGGGTGTTTTCGCAGTCAACCGCCCTCAACCGATTACAGTCAAGTACGATCAAGCTACGCTCAGTTAACAATAGATTAAGTCCAACCCTGGAGAAAAGGGTGGGACACATGGGGCCTTTGAGGTCAAGCAGGGCCCCCGCAAGGGTCACCTCAGGGCAGGCGGCGCGGCCTGTGCGGTCGTACCCCAGGCCGAGGGCCGCGGCCCCACGGTGTAGCGCAGGGTGCCGATCGACCGCAGGGCGCGGGTGGTCAGATACGTCCGGTCGTGCGGCGCACCGCCGGCCCGGACCGACTGGATGTAACGGTCCTTCCGGGAGGTGCCCGGCGCCGTGATGGTGAGGCCCGCGCGCGGGTCGTGGCCGCCGTCCAGGCGCAGGTCGACACGTTCGAACACGGGCGTGGACAGGCCCCAGGTCGAACTGCCCGGCTGGACGGGGAACAGGCCGATGGAGGCCAGCACGTTCCAGGCGGACATGGTGCCCAGGTCGTCGTTCCCGCTCAGCCCGGCCGGTTCGTCGGTGAACAGGGTCAGCGCGGCGTGCACCACGTCGGTGGTCTTCCACGGCTGCCCCGTCGACAGGTAGGTGTACGGCGCGGCGAGGTCCGGTTCGTTCATCGGGTTGTACGTGGCGCTGCCGTAGTAGGCGTACGGCCCGCTGACCCAGGTCTCGCGAACGGTGCGCTCCGGGTCCTTCAGCAGGCCGTCGTAGGCGAAGAAGGCGTCCAGACGCTCGTTGGCGGCGCGCCGGCCGCCGATCAGCCGCACCAGGCCGGGCAGGTCCTGCGGCACGAGCCACTGGTACTGCCAGGACGTGCCCTCGTGGAAACCGGGACCGCGGGCCGGGTCCGCCGGCCCGGTGAAGGCGCCGGAGGCGTCGCGGGCGCGGAAGAAGCCGGTGGCGGGGTCGAACAGCGCGCGGTAGCCGCGGGAGCGGGCGGCGTACCGCGTGGCGTCCTCGTGGTGGCCGAGGGCGCGGGCCATCTGGCCGAGCATGGCGTCCGACAGGGCGTACTCCAGGGTCGCCGACGCGCCGAACGCGTAGTCGGAGTGGCCCGGCTTCGCGGGCTCATGGCCCTTGAGGTACGGGACGTAGCCGCGGGCGAGGTAGTCCGGGTTGGCGTCGCGGCCCACGGCCGGGGAGCCGGCGGGCGGCACCCCGTCGGCGTTCCGCCGCAGCGCCCGGTAGGCCCGCTCCTCGTACCCCTTCAGCAGGCCCTGCTGGAAGGCGTTGGTCAGGAACGGGGTGACCGGGTCACCGGTCATGACGTTCGTCTCGACGGTGCCGTAGCCCCACTTGGGCAGCCAGCCGCTCTCCTCGGCGACCCTGATCACCGAGATCGCCATGTCCCGGGACTCGCGCGGCGCCAGCAGGGCGAGCAGCGGGGCCTGGGTGCGGTAGGTGTCCCACAGCGACCAGTTCTGGTAGTAGGTGAAGCCCCGTGCGCGGTGGATCCGCCCGTCCCAGCCGGTGTAGCGGCCGTCGGCGTCGTTGCCCGTGTTCGGTGCCAGGAACACGTGGTACAGCGCCGAGTAGAACGCACGGCGCCGGGCCGCGTCGCCGCCCCGGACCCGTACGACGGCCAGCCGGCTCTCCCAGGACCGCCGGGCCGCGTCGCGCACCGCGTCGAAGGAACGCCCGCCCTCCGCCGCCAGGTTGCCCGCCGCGCCGGCCGCGTCGACGTAGGACAGCGCGGTCGTCGCCTCCACCGTGCGGTCCTTGCTGGTGTCGAAGCGGACGTAGGCGCCCCCGTGTCCGGTCCTGGACCCCTCGGTGACCGTGCCGCCGTCCCAGGTGCCGTACGCCGTGAACGGGCGGTCGAAACGGGTGACGGTGTACACGGTGTAGGGCCGGGTGTCCCGGCAGAAGCCGCGGCCCGTGATCGTCGTCCGCACGGTGCGGTCGCCCAGGATCTCCACCGTCGCCGCGACCGGTCTGTGCAGCGCCTGGGCGACGTTGAGCAGGACGTTGGCCTTGGTGGTGGCCGGGAAGGTGTAGCGCTGCACCCCGGTACGGGCGCTCGCCGTCAGTTCGGCGCCGATACCGCCAATACCGGATGACAGGCCGACGCGGTAGTAGCCGGGGCTCGCCCGCTCGGTGTCGTGGCCGAACGGGGCCGCGTACGTGGCGTAGTCCGTCCGCGTGACGTCACCGGTGGTGGGCAGCACCGGCAGGTCGCCGCCGATGCGGCAGCCGACGCCGGCGAGATGGACCAGGGAGAAACCGCGGACGCGGTCCTGGGTGTGGTCGTAGCCGGTGCTGTGGCCGGTGTCCGGCGAGAGCTGCACCATGCCGAAGGGCACGGCCGCGCCGGGGAAGATGTTGCCCTCGTTCGCGGTGCCGACGAACGGGTCGACCAGATCGGTGAGCCGGTCGTCGCGCGCTTCGGCCGCCGGCGCGGCGACGGGCGCGGCGGTCAGCGCGGACGCTGCCACCGCCCCCGCCGCGCACAGCCGCAGGCGCCGGGTCCATCTCATGCAGGAAGACCTCCGGAGGAGACGTCATTGCCTGCATGATCGGGTCTGAAGGCCGGTCAGCCCGGCAACCGGCGGGTGTCGCACGCGACGCGTCGAGGTTCGCGCCCCCGCGCGCGCCCCCACCCGCCGCGTCGGGTTCGAGGCCGTCGGGCTACGGAACCAGTTGTCCCTTGCCGAGAGCGATGACACCGCCCGGGGAGACGGTGTACAGCTCCGCGTCCCGCTCGGGGTTGACGCCGATGGTCGCGCCGGGCGGCACCTCGACGTTCTTGTCCAGGACCGCGCCGCGCACGATGGCGCCCCGGCCCACCCGGACGTTGTCGTGCAGCACCGAGCCCTGGACGACCGCGCCCGGGTCGACCCGGACCCCCGGCGACAGCACGGAGCGGGTGACCTGCCCGCGGATCAGGCAGCCGGCACTGATGATCGACTCACCGGCGATCCCGCCCGCGTTGAACCGGGCCGGCGAGAGCTGCCCCGAGTGGGTGTAGATCGGCCAGTCGCGGTTGTAGAGGTTGAACGCCGGACGCTCGGCGATCAGGTCCATATGGGCGTCGTAGTACGCGTCGAGCGTGCCGACGTCCCGCCAGTAGCCCTGGTCGCGGCTGGTCTCCCCGGGCACATGGTTGGCGCCGAAGTCGTAGAGCCGCGCCTCTCCGCGATCGGTGAGCTGGGGCAGGATCGAGCCACCCATGTCGTGCGCCGACCGCTCGTCCTCCGCGTCCCGCTGGAGCGCCTCGATCAGCACCTTGGTGGAGAAGACGTAGTTGCCCATGGAGGCGAAGACGCTCTCCGGGTCGTCGGGCAGGCCCGGAGGGCCGGCGGGCTTCTCCAGGAAGCGCTGCACGGTCTGCCCGTCCGTACCGGGGGTGATCACCCCGAACGACGACGACTCGGCCCGCGGCACCCGGATGCCCGCGACCGTCACGCCCGCGCCGCCCTCGATGTGCTCATTGAGCATCTGCCGCGGGTCCATGCGGTAGACGTGGTCGGCGCCGAACACCGCGACGTAGTCGGGCTGTTCGTCGTGGATCAGGTTGAGCGACTGAAGGATCGCGTCCGCGCTGCCCAGGTACCAGCGGGGCCCGAGCCGCTGCTGCGCGGGGACCGGGGTGATGTAGTTGCCGAGCAGACTGGACATCCGCCAGGTGGTGGTGATGTGCCGGTCCAGGGAGTGCGACTTGTACTGGGTCAGCACGCAGATCCGCAGGATGTCGCCGTTCACGAGGTTGGACAGGACGAAGTCGACGAGCCGGTACGTGCCGCCGAAGGTGACCGCGGGTTTCGCGCGGTCCGCGGTCAGCGGCATCAGCCGTTTGCCCTCCCCGCCCGCGAGGACGATCCCGAGGACCGAAGGTCCACCACGACGCATGGCCGCTCCCCTCACCCGGTTGCCTGCCTCCCGCTTCTGAGCAGGAGGGACTGAGCCCTAAGCCTGTCCGAGGATCTCCTCGTAGAGCCGCACGGTGCGCCGGGCGACCGCGTCCCAGCCGAACTCCTCCACCGCGCGCCGCCGCCCTGCCTCACCCATGCGGCGCGCGCCGTCCCGGTCGGCGAGCATCGAGTCCAGGGCGCGGGCGAGCCCGGTCTCGAAAGCGTCGTCCACCGGCACGAGTACCCCCGTGCGGCCGTCGTCGACCACCTCCGGGATCCCGCCGGTCCGGGAGGCCACGACGGGGGTGCCGCACGCCATCGCCTCCAGATTGACGATGCCCAGCGGCTCGTAGACCGAGGGGCAGACGAAGACGGCGGCATGGGTGAGGAGCTGGATGACATCCGGGCGCGGCAGCATCCGCGGGATCCAGTGCACTCCGTCGCGGGTCCGGCTCAGCTCCTGGTACAGCTCCCGGAACTCCCGGTCGATCTCCGGTGTGTCGGGCGCCCCCGCGCACAGCACCACCTGCGCGGCCGGGTCGATGCCCCGTACCGCCCGCAGCAGGTGGGGCACGCCCTTCTGCCGGGTGATGCGGCCGACGAACAGCACGTACGGGCGGTCCGGGTCGAGGCCGACGCGGTCGAGGACGTCCGTGCCGTGGTCCGGCCGGTACAGGCCGGTGTCGATGCCGTTGTGGACGACGTGCACCCGGTCCGGGTCGAGCGCCGGGTAGCAGCCGAGGATGTCCTCGCGCATGGCGCCGGAGACCGCGACGACCGCGTCGGCGGACTCGATCGCGGTGCGCTCGGCCCAGCCGGACAGGGCGTAGCCGCCGCCGAGCTGTTCGGCCTTCCAGGGGCGCAGGGGTTCGAGGGAGTGCGCGGTCATCACGTGCGGCACACCGTGGAGCATCTTCCCGAGGTGACCGGCGAGGTTCGCGTACCAGGTGTGGGAGTGGACGAGGTCGCGGCCCTTGAGCGCGGCGGCCATGGCGAGGTCCACGGAGAAGGTGCGCAGCGCGTCGTTGGCGCCGTCCAGCGCGGACCAGGGCCGGTGGCGTACGACGCCGTCGGCGCGGCCCTCGCCCCAGCAGTGCACCTCCAGGTCCACCAGCGGCCTCAGCTCCCGCGCCAGGAACTCGACATGGACGCCGGCGCCGCCGTACACGTCCGGCGGGTACTCCCGGGTCAGCAGTCCCACGCGCACCCGCAACCCCCTGTCCGAAGCGGCCGGTCGCCTTCATGGTCACCCAGATGCGGCCCGCGGGGAAGAGCCAGGCACCCTTGTGAAGCAGCAGTCACCGCAGAGTCCGCCGCCGGGGACGCGGTAGTACAGGCAGCAGCTCCGCCGCCGGAAGCGTCTGCCGGAGCCGGTGAGCGTGCCCGCGCCGGCGAGGAGGGGATGGGCGAGGAGCACCGCGGCCAGCTCCCGGGCGTGATCGCCCGCAGCGGTACGGCCGCCGACGCGCGACTGGTTCTCCAGCAGGCGGGCCGCGGCCGCCAGCGCGGAGGCCGCGTTGCCCCGCAGCAGCCCCGGCGCGAGGCGGTACCGGGCGCGCAGGGCGGCCGCCAGCGGTTCGAGGTGGCCGTGCAGGACGACGTCCGCGACCGTCTCCGGGTCCGCGGGGCGGGCGCGTACCTCGGTGAGCCACAGGTCGTCCGGGGCGCTGCCCTCGGGGTCCCAGCGGACGAGGCGGGCGTCCAGGTCGGGGAGCCGCCCGTACAGCACGGCGCAGCCGAGCGCCGCCGACCACAGCCGGGCGGCGAGCGCCTGGTGCGCGACCGAGGCGGCGACCCGGGCCTCGGGGGCGCCGATGCCGTCGGCGACCCGGCGGACCCGGACCACCAGGGGATGCGTCGCGGGATCGCCGGCGGGATCGGTGACGAGGTCCGTGGCGGGGTCCGCGTAGGCCTGGGCGAGGGTGGGCAGCGGGCCGTGCGGCGGGGTGCCCGTGCGCAGGGCGAAGAAGCCGCCGAGGTCGTTCAGTGCGGCGAGGTCGGGCGCGAGGTTCACGGACAGCAGTAGTACCAAGGCCCGTGCCGGGGCGTGCAAGTGGATGGGGGGACGGGTCAGGGGGTCCGTCGAGGGCGTCGGGGGGCATGGGGGGCGTCGGAGGATTCCGCGGAGGGTGTGTCCGTCCCGTGTCGCCCACCCAGGGGAGGACGGCGGGCGGGGTGTACTCCATCGGCAGTAGGACCTATTGACTGCTCAGGGACGACGACGTGGCGCGATCGGCACGGCAGGGTGGTCAACCATGGATGCCGACCGTTCGTCGCGCCGGGGTCGCCGGCCCGGCCCCACGCGGAGGTGCGACTCATGAGCGCCCTCGCGCTGTCCGTGCTGCTGTCGCTCGTGTCCGCCGTCGCCTACGCCGGCGGTGCGATCGTCCAGGAGCGGGTCGCGGTGTCCTCGCCCGGCGAGCAGTACGCGCCGCTGCGCCGTCCCGCCTGGTGGGCGGCGCTGGTGCTGAACGGTCTCGGCGGACTGCTGCACGTGGTGGCCCTTGCCTGCGGCCCGCTCAGTCTGGTCCAGCCGCTGGGTGCCCTGACCATCGTGTTCGCGCTGCCGATGGCGTCGCTGTTCGTCGACCGGCGAGCGGGCGCCGCCGCCTGGCGCGGCGCGGTCATGGCGACGGTGGGGCTCGCGGGACTGCTGTCCCTGGTGGGCGACTCCCACACGCAGACGCTGAACACCGCGCAGCGCGCCGGCCTGGCGGTGGTGACGGCCGGGGTACTGGTGGCGTTCACGGTGGCGGGGCGTGCGGCGCACCGGCATCCGGCGGTGCGCAGCGTGCTGCTCGCCACCGGCTCCGGCATCGCCTTCGGCATGTCCTCGGTGTTCACCAAGACGGTCGCGGTCGACTTCACCGACGGGATCGCGGTGGCGGAGCTGCCGTCCCTGACCGCGATAGGCGTCCTGGCCACGGCCGGGGTCCTGCTGTCGCAGGCGTCGTACCGGGGCGGCGGTCTGGCGGCGCCGCTGGCCACGCTGACGGTGGTGAACCCGGTGATGGCGGCCGCGGTCGGACTCACGCTGCTCGGCGAGGCCTTCCGCTACGGCGCGGCCGGCACGGTCCTGGCGCTGGGCTGCGGCGTGGTGGCCGCGGGCGGGCTGATCCTGCTGATGACCGAGCGCATTGAGCGAACGGGGCCGGTGGTGGAGGCGGGGGCGGCGTCCGGGGCGGCGACCGGGGCGATGTCCGCCGGGGATGCGACCGGGCTGACGGCTGGGGCGATATCCGCCGGGGATGCGACCGGGCTGACGGCCGGGGAGGCGCCCGGTGGGGGGACGGGGCCGGGGGCCGGGGCGACGGCCAGGCCGGCGGCCGGGGCAGCGACCGGGGCGGTGTCCGCCGAGGAGGCGCCGCCCGCCGAGGAGGTGCCGCCTGCCGAGGGGCCGCTGGCCGCCGAGGGGCTGGCGTCCGTCGAGAGCCTGCCGTCCGTCGGCGGACTGCCGCCCGTCGAGGCGTCCGGCGGCTCCGGGCGGGCCGTGCCGATGGACGCGGCCGACTCGATCGACGCAGTCGACGCGGTCGTCGTCCCCGTCGTCCCCGTCGCACCGGTGGCGCGGGAGCAGGAGGACCCCGCGCGGGGCGAACCCCAGCTCTTCCTCGGCCCCTTCTTCGTCGGCTCGAACTCCGGCGGGCAGTTCTACGCGAACCCCCGCGTCCCGGGGCCCGGGCCCGAACGGAACGGCTCCCGCGTCAGATCCTGACGCCGCCGGCCCGCAGATAGGCGAGCGGGTCGACGTCGGTGCCGAACCCGGGTCCCGTGCGCACCTCGAAGTGCAGATGCGGTCCGGTGACGTTGCCCGTGGCCCCGGAACGGCCGATGCCGCGCCCGGCGGCGACCGTCTGCCCGACCCGTACCGATATCGCCGACAGATGGCCGTACTGCGTGTAGCGGCCGTCGGCGTGCCGGATGACCACCTGGTAGCCGTACGCGCCGCCCCAGCCCGCGGTGACCACCCGGCCGGCCGCGGCCGCCTTCACGGAGGTGCCGGTGGGCACCTCGAAGTCGACGCCGGTGTGGTAGCCCTTCGACCAGTGGGAGCCGGTCGCGTGGTAGGCCGTGCCGATGCCGCCGCTGACAGGGGCGACGAGGGCGTGCTGCGTGGAGCGGGGCCGGGACTTGGCCGCGCCGGACGCGGGCTTGGCCTCTCTGCCCGGGCGGGTGGCGGTGGACGTCTTGCGGTGCGGCTCGGCCGTCGTACGCGACTTGGGCACGGCGAGCCGCTGGCCCGGCAGGATCAGGTTCGGGTCGGAGCCCACGGTCGTGCGGTTGGCGGCGTACAACTGCCGCCAGCCGCCGGAGACATGACGCTCGTCGGCGATGCCGGAGAGGGTGTCGCCGCGGACGACCTTGTACATCTCGGCGCTGCCGGCGCGCGCCTGCGGCGCGGTCTGCGGCCGTACGTCGACCTCGTGGGCGGGACTCTTGGCGGCGCCGGTACCGGCGGTACCGCCGCCACCGCGCACGGATCGCTGTCCGGCGGAGTCCGGGTGGACGCCGGGGGTGCCGCCGCCCCGGGTGAGACCGGCCCGCGTCGAGCAGACCGGCCAGGCGCCGGGCCCCTGCCCGTCGAGCACCTTCTCCGCGACGGCGATCTGCTGGTCCCGGGTGGCCAGGTCGGCGCTGGGCGCGTACCGCGTCCCGCCGTACGCCGCCCAGGTGGACCGGGTGAACTGGAGTCCGCCGTAGTAGCCGTTGCCCGTGTTGATGTGCCAGTTGCCGCTCGACTCGCAGGCGGCCACCTTGTTCCAGGTGGAGGCGTCGGCGGCGTGCGCGGCCCCGGCGCCGATGAGCGGAATGGCCATCCCGGCGCCGCCCGCCGTGACGGTGAGCGAGGCGCGGTTGATCCTGTTCGGCTGGTACCGGCGGTGCCGGCCGCGTACGGCCATCTCAAGCCCCCTCGACATGCGTCAGGAGGGGCGAAAGTAACCGCCTCGAACAGGCCGTGACAAGACGGCTATCAGCCGGTTCGTCACCCCAAGTGGCCGATACCGTACGTTGATTGGCCAGATCCGCGGGCCGCGCGCTGAGCCACTGGGCACCCGCCGCGCGTATGGAAGGGTGCCGGGTGCCGAAATGTGCGCGCGCCGTACCGGCACGTCAGGATGGTCGAAGGGGCATGAGCAGTGATACTGGCGGGCACGGACGGCGGGCCGATGGCGGGACCCACGGCGGAACCGCCGGCGGACCGGCCGGCGGCACCGGCGGCCGGGCCCCGGCGTTCCACTTGATGATTCACCGGATTTTCGAGGAGCAGGCGGTATGAGCACTACAGCCCAGATCGGCGTCACGGGACTCGCGGTCATGGGGCGCAACCTCGCCCGCAATTTCGCGCGCAACGGCTACGCGGTCGCGCTGCACAACCGGACGGCGGCCCGGACGCACGCCCTGGTCGAGGACTTCGGGCACGAGGGCGACTTCGTCGCGGCCGAGACCGCGAAGGAGTTCGTGGCGGCCCTGGAGCGGCCGCGCCGCCTGGTCATCATGGTGAAGGCCGGCGAGCCGACCGACGCGGTGATCCGGGAGTTCGCCCCGCTCCTCGAGCCTGGTGACATGATCATCGACGGCGGCAACGCGCACTTCGCGGACACCCGGCGCCGGGAGCGGGAGCTGCGTGAGCAGGGCATCCACTTCGTGGGCGCCGGGATCTCCGGCGGCGAGGAGGGCGCGCTGCACGGGCCGAGCATCATGCCGGGCGGCTCGAAGGAGTCGTACGAGTCGCTCGGTCCGATGCTGGAGAAGATCTCCGCGAAGGCGAAGGACGGCGCGCCGTGCGTCACGCACGTCGGCCCCGACGGCGCCGGGCACTTCGTGAAGATGGTGCACAACGGCATCGAGTACGCCGACATGCAGCTGATCGGCGAGGCGTACCAGCTGCTGCGGGACGTGGCCGGGTACTCCCCCGCGCAGATCGCGGACATCTTCCGCACCTGGAACACGGGCCGCCTCGACTCGTACCTGATCGAGATCACGGCGGAGGTCCTGTCCCACGTGGACGCGGCGACCGGCAAGCCGTTCGTGGACGTGGTGGTGGACCAGGCCGAGCAGAAGGGCACCGGCCGCTGGACGGTCCAGATCGCGCTCGACCTGGGCGTGCCGGTCTCGGGCATCGCTGAGGCGGTCTTCGCCCGTTCCCTGTCCGGCCACGCGGACCTGCGGGCGGCGTCGCGCGGACTGGCGGGCCCGAAGGCGTCCCCGCTGAGCGAGTCGGAGGCGGCCGCGTTCGCCGACCGGGTGGAACAGGCGCTGTACGCCTCGAAGATCGTGTCGTACACCCAGGGCTTCCACGAGATCGCCGCGGGCAGCGCGGAGTACGGCTGGGACATCGACCTCGGCGCGGTCTCCGCCATCTGGCGCGGCGGCTGCATCATCCGCGCGGCCTTCCTGGACCGGATCCGCGCCGCGTACGACGCGCGCCCGGACCTGCCGAGCCTGTTGTCCGACGACACCTTCGCCCAGGAGATCGCGGCGGCCCAGGACGACTGGCGCGAGGTGCTGGTCGCCGCGACCCGGCAGGGCGTACCGGCCCCCGGCTTCTCGGCCGCCCTGGCGTACTACGACGCCCTGCGCGCCGAACGCCTGCCCGCCGCGCTCACCCAGGGCCAGCGGGACTTCTTCGGGGCCCACACGTACCGACGCGTGGACCGGGACGGCTCGTTCCACACGCTGTGGGGCGGGGACCGGTCGGAGGTGACGGCGTAGCGGCACGGCGGTCGCCGGCCGGCTCGGCCGGACGGTGAGTAGAGGACGGTGGACGGCGAGAAGGCCGCCCACCGTCTTCTTTTGCCCGCGGGGGGCGGGGGCGCGAGTTCGCGACGGAAAGAGCGCGGGCGCCTGTTCGCGGGGGCGGCGGGGGCACCTGCACGCGGGGGCGTGTTCGCTGACAGGACCGCGCGACACGTTCACGGGACGGCGAAGGCGCGTGTCCGCAGGCGCGGCCGGGAGTGTGGACGCTCACGCGCGATCGCGGTGTCCGTTCCGGCGTCAGGTCGGGCGGGGTCTCGTGAGACGGACGTCAGGTCAGGGGCGGTCCCGGCTCCGGGTTCGGGACCGGCTCCGGGCCCGGCGGGATCGGGGACGGCGAGGGCTCCGGGAGCGGAGGACCGGGTGGAGGGCCGGGAATGGGACTCGGGGGCTCGGGCGGAATGGGGCCGGGGCCCGGCGGCGGTCCGGGCGGCGCGGGTGGGTTCGGGCCGGGGCCCGGCGGCGGCACAGGCACCGGAGGCGGAGCCGGACCAGGACCCGGCGGCGGCCCAGGCGTCGGACCCGGCGGTGGGCCTGGCGTCGGACCGGGCGCTGGACCAGGCGGCGGTTCAGGCACCGGACCCGGCGCTGGACCAGGTGCCGGACCAGGTGCCGGACCAGGTGGCGGGCCTGGCGTCGGACCAGGTGGTGGACCCGGTGTCGGCGGGGGTTCCGGGGTTGGGGGTGGTTCCGGGGTGGGGACCGGGTGTGGTTGGGGTTGCGGATGCTGTGGGTCCGGGCCCGGCGGAGGCGAGGTGGGGTCCGGGTGCGGGTCGGTCATGGCGTCCTCCGGCCAGTCGGTAGACGTCGGCTCTGGACTACTCCCCCACCTACCCGACCCCCGCGCCACCAGTCACCCGACGAGGTGGCGGTGGCCCGAGCGCGTCGTGCGGTCAGACGGCGCCACGCCGTGCCGCGCGTGCCGCTGCCTCGAAGCCCGGCCGGGGGCTGGAGAGGACGGGCACCGACGTCGTCGTGAGGTGCTGGGCGGGTGCCATGGATGCCTGGGCCAGGACGATCACGTCGGCGTGGGCGACCCGGTCGGCCGCGTCGGCCACCTCGCGCACGTACCCTCCGGTGTCACCGGCCTCGAAGCGGGACCAGGCGGCATCGACGAGCACGGGCCGTACGGTGACGGCGCGCCCGGCGCTGCGCGCCTCCTCCTCGATCAGCGCGGTGGTCGGCGCGAGGGTGCTCGCGAGCGCCGCGAGGAGGACCACCCGCGGCCCGGCGGCGACCGCGGCGGCTGCCATGGGGCGGTCAACCCGCAGCACCGGCACGGTGAGCCCCGCCGCTCCCACCTCTTCCGCGACACCCCCGAGGGTCGAGCAGGTGCACAGGACGGCCCGGGCACCCTCGGCGACCGCCTGGCCCAGCACCGCCTCCACCGCGCCGGTCACCGCCGCCGGCCCGTCCCGGCGGGCCGGACGCAGCAACTCCTCGTCGACGAAGTGCCGTAGCGCGAGACCGGGGTGGGTCTCGTCGCGCAGCGCGTCGAAGACGGGGACGTGCACCGGCGAGGTGTGCAGCAGAGCGAGCACATGCGGCTCGCGCACCCGGCGGGTCGGCACGGTGTCGCTCACGGTCACGCTCCCGGCCGGTCAGCTCGACACGGCGTACGGGCTGCGCTCCTGGCCGGAACCCGGCACCGGCTCGGAGGCGTCGGCGCCGAGCGCGACGACACGGTTGTCCGCGTCGACGTGGACGACCCGCGGCCGAAGGGCCCGCGCCTCGGCTTCGGTGACCTGGGCGTAACTGATGATGATCACCAGGTCTCCGGGGTGGACGAGATGCGCGGCGGCCCCGTTGATCCCGACGACCCCGGACCCGCGCTCCCCCTCGATGACGTACGTCTCCAGACGGGCGCCATTGGTGACGTCGACGACGTGGACGAGCTCACCGGGCAGCAGATCGGCGGCGTCGAGCAGATCCGCGTCGATGGTCACCGATCCCACGTAGTGCAGGTCGGCCTGGGTGACAGTGGCGCGGTGGATCTTGGACTTGAACAGAGTACGCAGCACTTTGGACTCCTCGAAGACGGCTCCCTGCCAGCTTTCTGCAGGTCAAGGGCGTTCTTGACCCTACACCGGCACGCGCCGGAGTCGATGTTGCGTGAGGAACATCGCTTCACTCTGCGAGCAGGCTGCCTGCCTGGGCTTCCGTGCGAGCCAGGCCGTTGTGAACCCGCCGATCAGACGTCTGCCAGGAAGACCCTCTGGGGACTGATGCTGATCAGACGCTGACCTGCTTGACGATACGTCAGTTATGAGAAGTTGGGCGTGACGGTCAGGACGCCGATGCCCGCCGTGACCACGCGTATCGCAGGCACGAGCAGGGGAAACGCCAGGCCGGACGGGCCGAAAGCCGCCTTGCCGAGGATGCGCGACGCCACCAGCGTGACGGCGTGGGACTCGAATCCTCAGACGGCGTGGCGTCCGGCGGGAACTGATCCACGACGCTCTTGCGGCATTGCGCCGGGTTGAGGTCCCCCACGGCCTTCAGCGCCTCCGGCAGTTCGTCGGCCGCCTGGCGGATCAGGCCGGTCACTCCTGCGTTCAGCCGGGGCCGGGCGGTGTCCGAGGATGGTGAGCTATCCCCGGTTCGTGCCCCTCGCGGAAGTCAGCTCTCGGGTTCCCCCTTCGCTGCATGAAGTGTCCTGGTCCAGGTTGGCGCCGCATTGGAGGAGCCGGCCATCGGGCCGGACTGCTGGGTCGGCTGTCCGCGGGACAACGACAGCGCCTGCGCTGCCCGCCGCCGCAGGCGTGCTCGGCGGACCGGCCGATGCTGGGCACTGCTCAGCGGCCGGCGGCCCTGTGCCGGCAAACGGCCCTTCCGAACGCATGAGTTGACCATGGTTGACACCTGTCCGTCGTACATTCCCAGGCGCTGCTGTCACAGAAAGGAGAACCGACGGAATGCGAGCGGTCCCCTCCATGCCACGTCATCCACGGCCGTGCTTTCGGAAGTTCCGGACAGAGCGTTTTTGAACCCCTCACACTTCGGCAGCAGAACCAAATGCATCCCGTAGAACTGTCAGACGATCATCACGCTCAGCAACCACCGCGCCTCACGGGCTCAGTCCGCGAGGTCGGCCTTGCCGAACAGAACCGCGTAACTGGAGGGGAGCTGGCTGATGATCTGATTGAGCTCTCCGCCGGTGACAGCGTCGGCGACGGTGGTCAGGACCGCGCTGGCGTCCCACTGCGCCGTACGAGGTCGGGCATGGGTGCGCTCGGCGACCCGGCGGTAGAACTCTTCGATCCCGAAGCTTCGCGCCTGCTGCGGCGCGGCATGGTCCAGGACTTGTCCCAGCGGGCCGGGCAGCTGGGATGCGAGGTCCTTGACCTCTCCCGGGCTGATCCGTTGGGCCAGCACTTCCAGCACGGCGCTGGTGACGTCCGCGGCTTCGTCCTGGTCGTTGTATTCGCCTCGCTCGCGCACACGGGCGAGGAATCCGTCGTATTTCATCGCTGACTTCCTTCTGCCTTGGTCACCGCTGGTCAAGGAGGTCGCCCGGTGCGCCGTCGGGCCGGCCGGATCCGTCCGCCGGCGCGCAGCTGCCGTTCGCAAGGCCCTTGGCCCGAGACGCACGCAGGGCACGGCGCAAGCGCCCGGAGCCCCAGGGCCGGCTGCCCACCGCCTGTTCGAGTCGGTCGCCGCTCGTCGGGCCGGCTTCTCGGAGCGCGTGGGTCATCTGTTCGATCTCGTCGTCGAGGCGTTGTTCGGCCATGACGGACGTACGACTGCCGTGCCCGCGGTGCCGGCCATCCTCGGCGAGTACAAGGTGCTGCCCGGTCTGGTGCCCGGGCGGTAACGGCGGGCTCCGGCGCGCTCCTGCTCCCGGCGGCGGGCGGTGAGGTCGGCGATTTTCAGGACCTCGCTCACCGTCGGACCGGCCGAGTTCGCTCCCGCGTACGCCACGAACAACGTCAGCAAGACCAGCAGGAAGAACCACCAACGGTAGCCACGTAGCGCGTCTCCGCCGCCGTGAGGGGTGTCGAGCCTCGCCGGCCCGGCCGCAGTCCCGGATGGGTGCCCGGAACCGCGGCGCTCGCGTCTCAGCCGCTGCTCTCGGTACTTTCACTCGTCTCGCTGATCTCGACGTGTCGCGGCTTTGCGACGTCGGCCTTGGGGACGGTGATGCTGAGCACTCCGTTCTGCATCTCAGCCTTGACCTTGTGGGTGTCCAGTTCTCCGGGCAGCCGCAAACGGTACTCGAAGGCTCCGACGCGGCGGGTGCTGCGGCGCAGGACACCCTTGCGCTCCCGCTCCTTGATCTCTCCGGTGACCACGAGTTCGGGACCGTTGGCCTCTACGTCAATGTCCTTGCTCTTCACTCCGGGGAGTTCGATCTCTATGTGGAACGCGTCCTCGGACTCCGACACGTCCGCGAGAGGCGTCCACGCAACCGCGGGTGCCGCGCCCACCGTCGACTCCAGCAGGCCGCTCATCTGATTGAGCAGTTCGTCGAACTCGACCAGGGGATTGAGAGGGGTGGGTGCCCAGACGGGCCTTTCCTGCAGACCGCCACCGCGGTGGCGCCGGACGGGCATGGCCATCGCCATCGCCTCCTTCTTCCTTCTCGTGATCTCGTCGTCCGCCATTCGTCATGCGAGCCATGCGGACTCCTTGTGACGTATGCGTGGGGAGACGTCCGAGTGGCCCGCGACAGCTGACGTGCCCGTGGTGCCGGGTACGGCCGAGTGCCCCAGGTGCCGGTGCACGAAGTGGATGGCCATCGCGCCCTCACCGGCCGCGGAGGCCACCCGCTTGACCGAGCCGCTACGGACGTCCCCTACCGCGAAGACCCCGGGCAGGCTGGTCTCCAGGGTCATGCACGAGCGCCCTCGGCCGTGCCACACCTCGGGGTGGGCGCAGGCTTCCTGGGCCTCCGGACCGGTGAGGACGAAGCCGCGGGAGTCGAGGGCGATGGTGCCGGCGAGCCACTCGGTGTGGGGGTCGGCGCCGGTGAAGACGAACAGGCTCCGTACGGCGAGCCGGCGGTGCCCGCCCGTGCGGTTGTCGACCACGTCGAGCTCCTCCAGCACTTCCTGGCCGATGACCTCGGTGACCTCGGTGTGCAGCATGACCTCCACCCGTGGATGGCGCTCGACCTGGTCGATCAGGTAGCGGGACATGTTGGCCTCAAGGCTGGCTCCTCGGACCAGCAGGTGCACCTTCGGCGCGTACCCGGCGAGGAACAACACCGCCTGGCCTGCCGAGTTGCCTCCGCCGACGACGGCCACCGGGTCGGTGCGGCACTGCTGGGCCTGGTAGAGGGTCGCCGAGTAGTGCACGCTCGTTCCCTCCAGGCGTTCGATGCCGGGCACCCGGAGCCGGCGGTAGCGGGCACCCATGGCCAGGACGACGGCGCGGGCGGCGATCTCGCTGCCGTCGGCGAACGCCACGACGTAATGGTCGTCGTCCTTGGGATGGAGACCGGTCGCCTCCAGCGGAAGGCTGATCCTGGCGCCGAACTTGTCGGCCTGGAACACGGCGCGTTCGGTGAGTTCGGCGCCGGAGATGCCGGATGGGAAGCCGAGCAGATTCTCGATGCGGGACGACGTGCCGGCCTGGCCGCCGGTGGCCATCGCCTCCACCACCGTGGTGCTCAGGCCCTCGGAGGCGGCGTACACCGCGGCAGCGAGGCCGGCGGGTCCGGAGCCTACGATGAGGACGTCGCCGCGACGGTTTCCGGCGGGTAGTGACGGCAGGCCGATGAGCCGGGCCAGTTCCGCGTTGCTGGGGTTGCGGAACAGGGTGGTGTCGCGCCAGATGACGAGTGGTGTCTCCGCCGGGCCGACGCCGAAGCGGCGCAGCAGCTCCTCGGCCTCCTCGTCGGTCTCCAGGTCGATCCAACGGTGCGGCAGCCGGTTGCGGACGGCGAACTCGCGCAGCCGTCTGGTGTCGGGGGAGTAGCGCGAGCCGATGATGCGGAAGCCGGCGCCCTGTCCGACGAGCAGCGCGCGACGGCACAGACAGGCGCGCAGCACGATGTCCCCGATGGTGGAGTCCTGGGACACCAGGTGACGCAACTGGTCCAAGGAGACGACGAGGACCTCGCCTGGCTCCCTGGCGACAGCGGTGTAGAAGGCCACTTGTCCGTACAGCAGGCCGAGTTCACCGATGAAGCGACCGGGGCCGTGCACGCGCAGCACGTGCTCCTCGGGAGTGCCGTAGCCCTCGACGACGGCGACGGTACCGCTGAGGACGACGAAGACCGTCTCGCAGCGCTCCCCCTCCCGGATCAGCACGTCGTTCGGAGCCGTGGTCCGGCGTTGCCCGTGCTCCGCCAGACGTGCTATCTGGTCCTCCGTAAGGCGCGGATACGCGCCGTAGATGTCCGGGGTCTCCCAGAAGGCGGCCTCGTCCGCTTTCTCCGGCACCGGTTCTTCGCCCGGCAGCGACTGGTCGCCGGACATCAGACGAACGCCTTGTGCACGTAGCACCAGCGCCATTCCTCGCCGGGCTGGAACGACTGCACGATCGGATGGGCGACGGCAGCTGCGTGCTTGCGCGCGTGCTTGTTCGGCGAGGAGTCGCAGCAGCCGACGTGCCCGCAGGTCAGGCAGAGCCTCAGGTGGACCCACGGGGAGCCGAGCATCAGACACTCCTGACACCCTTCTGGGGTCAGCGGCTGGACCGGCCGGACAAGCGCGAGGTGGGGGTCTGCATGCAGGGTCATCCGGATCACCCTTTCCGGGTGGTGATCGACTGTTCCACCCACCGGCGAAGAGCGGGGGCGGGCGCCGCCCCCGCCTGCCGGGCGACCGTCTCGCCCTGGTCGAGGATCAGCAGTGTCGGTACGGCCTGGACCTCGAAACGCTGCGACAGTCGCGGGTTCTTGTCGACGTCGACCTTGACGAGTTTGATGCGGCCGGCGAGATCGGTGGCGACCTTCTCCAGTGCGGGGCTGACCATGCGGCAGGGGCCGCACCAGGTGGCCCACAGGTCGACCACGACGGGGACGTCGGCCCGCTCGGCAACCTCGGTGAAGTCGTCGTCGCCCGCGTCCACCATCCACGGTAGGGGCTGCTTGCAGTGGCCGCACTTGGGGCGGCCCTCCGCGGCCACGGGCACCCGGTTGGTGCGCCCGCAGTGGGGACATCCGACGGTCGTCGCCTGCATCGTGCTCATGCCGCCCGCGCTCCCTTCACATCCTCGGGCTGGTCGTAGGTGACCACCAGTTCCCCCGCCTCGGCGTCGACGCGGACCGTCGCGCCGTCCTGGACGTCACCGCGCAGCAGGGCGCGCCCCACCATCGTCTCGACCTCGTGGGAGATGTAGCGGCGCAGCGGCCGGGCCCCGTACACCGGGTCGTAGCCCTGGTGGGCGATCAACTCCCTTGCTGCTTGGGTGAGTTCGACGGTAATACGGCGTTCGGCGAGCCGGCGGCGCAGTTCGTCGAACTGCAGCTCCACGATCCGCTCGATCTGCCGCTCACCGAGCGGCTTGAACAGCACGATGTCGTCGACGCGGTTGAGGAACTCCGGGCGGAAGTGCCCGCGCAGCTCGCCCATCACCAGGGCGCGGGCATCCGGCTTGATCTCACCCTCGGCGGTGGCGCCGTCGAGGAGGTGCTCGGAGCCGATGTTGGACGTCATGATGATCACGGTGTTGCGGAAGTCGACGGTGCGGCCCTGAGCATCGGTGATGCGGCCGTCGTCGAGGACCTGCAGCAGGGTGTTGAAGACATCGGTGTGCGCCTTCTCGATCTCGTCGAACAGCACGACCGAGTACGGCTTGCGGCGGACGGCCTCGGTGAGCTGGCCGCCTTCCTCGTAGCCGACGTATCCGGGTGGTGCGCCCATGAGCCGGCTGACGGTGTGCCGCTCCTGGTACTCGCTCATGTCGAGGCGGACCATGTTCTCCTCGGAGTCGAACAGGGCCGCCGCGAGGGTCTTGGCCAGCTCGGTCTTCCCGACGCCGGTGGGGCCGAGGAAGATGAACGAGCCGATGGGGCGGCGCGGGTCGCGGATGCCGGAGCGGGCGCGGATGATGGCGTCGGCGACGAGTTTGACGGCCTCGTCCTGGCCGATGACGCGCTCGCGCAGGATCTCGTCGAGGCGCAGCAGTTTCTCGCGTTCGCCCTCCTGGAGGCGGGCGACGGGGATGCCGGTCCAGGCGGCGACAATCTCGGCGATCTCCTCCTCGGTGACGACCTCGCGCAGTAGCCGGTTCTGCCCTTGTTTGGCGGCCAGTTGCTCCTCCTCGGCCTTCAGTCGGCGCTCCAGGTCCTGGAGGCGGCCGTAGCGGAGTTCGGCGGCGCGGTTGAGGTCGTAGGCGCGTTCGGCCTCCTCCGCCTCGTGGCGGACCTGCTCCAGTTCCTGGCGCAGTTCCTGCACGCGGCGGATGGCCTGCCGTTCGGCCTCCCACTGGGCGTGCTTGGCGTCGGCCTCGCCGCGCAGGTCGGCCAGTTCCTTGCGCAGTTCCTCCAGGCGAGTTTTGCTGGCGGCGTCGGTCTCCTTGGACAGGGCCGCCTCCTCGATCTCCAGGCGGGTGACGCGGCGGGTGATCTCGTCGAGTTCGGCGGGCATCGAGTCGATCTCGGTACGCAGCCGGGCGCACGCCTCGTCGACGAGGTCGATGGCCTTGTCGGGCAGGAACCGGTCGGTGATGTAGCGGTGGCTGAGGGTGGCCGCGGAGACCAGCGCGGTGTCCTGGATCTTCACGCCGTGGAAGACCTCCAGGCGTTCGCGCAGTCCGCGCAGGATGGAGATGGTGTCCTCCACGCTCGGCTCGTCGACCAGCACCTGCTGGAAGCGGCGTTCGAGGGCGGCGTCCTTCTCGATGTGCTTGCGGTACTCGTCGAGGGTGGTGGCGCCGATCATGTGGAGTTCGCCGCGGGCGAGCATCGGCTTGAGCATGTTGCCCGCGTCCATGGCCCCTTCGGCGGCACCCGCGCCGACGACGGTGTGCAGTTCGTCGACGAAGAGCAGAATGCGCCCCTGGGCGGCCTTCACCTCGGACAGCACGGCCTTGAGGCGTTCCTCGAACTCGCCGCGGTACTTGGCGCCGGCGACCAGGGAGCCCATGTCGAGAGCGAACACCGTCTTGTCGCGCAGGCCCTCGGGGACGTCGCCGCGCACGATGCGCTGGGCCAGACCCTCGACGATGGCGGTCTTGCCGACGCCGGGATCGCCGATGAGGACGGGGTTGTTCTTGGTCTTGCGGCTGAGGATCTGGGTGACGCGGCGGATCTCCGCATCACGGCCGATGACCGGGTCCAGCCGCCCGGACCGAGCCTCAAGGACCAGGTCGCGGCCGTACTTCTCCAGAGCCTCATAGGCCACTTCGGGGTTGGCGGAGGTGACGCGCTGGTTGCCGCGGACCTGGGTGAGCGCGCTCAGGAACGAATCCCGGGTCACGCCGTACTCCTTGAGCAGGCGTCCGGCGGCGGTCGCCGACCCCTCCTCGGCCAGGGCGAGCAGGAGGTGCTCCACGGACACGTACTCGTCCTTGAGGCGTTTGGCCTCCCGCTCGGCGGCATCGAGCAGGCGGGACAGGCGCTGGGTGACGAAGACCTGGCCGGGTGCCGCGCCGGGACCGGTGACCTTCGGGCGGCGCGAGAGTTCCTCGCGCACGGCCGCGCGCAGCTCCTTCGGCTCGGTGCCGGCCTGTTGCAGCAACCGTGGGATCAGACCGTCCTCCTGATCGAGAAGCGCGAGCAGCAGGTGTTCCCCGTCGACCTCGGTCTGCCCCATACCGACGGCCGCGCTCTGGGCCTCCTGGAGGGCTTCCTGGGACTTCTGGGTGAGACGGTTCATGTCCATGGGGGTGTTTCACTCCTCGTGCCGCGGCCGCGCAGGGCGGCTTCGAGCAGGCTGATGCGGTCGAGCAGGTCGAGCACCAGGCCGATGGATGCGTAGTTGAGGCAGAGTCCGGTGCGCAGCCGCTGGATACGGGCGAGAACCGCCGGGGCCGTGGGGTCGAACACCAGTCGCCCCGCGGAGTCGCGTTCGGCCTCGACCAGGCCGAGGGCGACGAACCGGCGGATCAGATCGGGGTGGAGGCCCGAGCGAAGGGCCACGGCGGCCAGGGAGAGCCTGGGGACGGGGACGAGCGCGTACCGGACAGCCGTCGAGGCGGTGATGTCGGCGTCCGCTCGTACCGGACGGGCGCCCACGCCGGTCCGGCCGATGCCCCCCGCTCCCGCGGGTTGGTCGTTCATCGCATCCTCCTGGGGTCGAACGAGGAAGTGGCGGCGAGCTCCTCGAACAGTTCGCGCTCCCGGTCGCCGAGGGCGGGAGGCACCACGACGCGAAGTTCGGCGTACAGGTCGCCGTTCGCGCCCCGCGGGTTCGGCATGCCCTCGCCGCGCAGCCGCAGCCGCCGGCCGCTGGACGAGCCCGCAGGCACCGTGACCTTCGCCGTGCCGCCGCCGGGCGTGGGCACCGGCACGGTCGCGCCCAGGGCCGCTTCCCACGGGGCGACCGGGACCTGGACGTGCACGTCACGGCCGTCCAGCCGGAACCGGGGGTGCGGCTGGATACGCACCCGCAGGTACAGGTCGCCCGCGGCGGCGTCACCACTGCCCTGGCCACCCTCACCCGCCAGCCGGATGCGCTGCCCGTCGGTGACGCCAGGCGGCACGTCGACCTCGTACCGCCGCGGCTGCCCGGTGGGACCGGCGAGTGTGACGGTGCGACGGCCGCCTCGGTACGCCTCCTCGACAGTGAGCGGCAGTTCCGCCTCCTGGTCCGCTCCAGGGACGCCGCCTCGGGCGGCGCCGGCTCCGAACATGGAGCCGAGCAGGTCCTCGATGTCGATGCCCTCCGCGCCGAAGTCGTCTCCGAAGCCGGTGGCGTACCGGACGCGAGGACCGCCCCCGCCTGCGGTCCTCCGACCGCGAAAACCGCCGCCCGCTCCCGCCGCGACCCGTTCGTCGAAGTCCTCCGGGATCTTCCGGAAATCCTCGCCGAAGCGGTCATAGCGGGCCCGGGTCTTGGGATCGGACAGGACGCTGTATGCCTCGTTGAGGTCCTTGAAACGCTCCTCCGCCTCGGGGTCCTTGTTGACGTCTGGGTGGTACCTGCGGGCGAGTTTGCGATATGCCTGCTGGATCTCGTCCTGGCTCGCGGTCCGCGACACACCCAGCACCTCGTAGAAGTCCCGTGCCATGACCGGTCACTCCCGCTTCGCGACCGTCACGGCGGCGGGCCTGAGCTGCCGTTCGCCGTCCCCGTAGCCGGGGCGCAGCACCTCGACGACGGTGCCCGGTGGGGCGTCGGGGTCCTGGACGACGCCGACCACCTCGTGCCGGGCAGGGTCGAAGGCGACGCCGGTCTCCGCATGCCGCGGGTAGCCGAGCAGTTCGAGGACGTTCACCGCCTGGTCGCGTACGGCCCGGATGCCCTCCACGATCGCGCCCGGATCGGCGCCGGCGTGGGTCAGGGCGAGTTCGAGGTTGTCGAGGACGGGCAGGAAGGCGGCCGCCGTGCGGGACCGCTCGACCGCCCGTTCGCGCTCCAGTTCCCTGGCGTGGCGCTTGCGAAGGTTATCGAGGTCGGCGAGTGCGCGCCGCCAGCGGTCCTCCAGTTCCTGGATCGCGGTCGTGTATTCGTCCTCGGCAGGCGCGGGTCCGGCGGCATCGGGTCCCGGTTCGCCGTTCGCCGCTTCGGGCCGGGGCGGGCCCGGTCGGGGCAAATCCCCGCGAGGAGGAGGTCCGGCGCCTTCCGGGACCCGTACGCCCGGATCCGACGCGGCCCGGTCGGGTTCCTGGGGGTGGGTGGGCATGGCGCGCCTCAGCTCTTGTCGAACTCGGCGTCGATGACATCATCGTCACCGCCACCGCCACTCGCGGGACCGCCGGTGGCGGCGTCCTGGCCGGGACCGCCCCCTGTGGCGGCGGCGCCCTGATGGGCCGCCAGCCCGGCGAGTACCTGTTGGAGTTCGGAGGTCAGAGGCCGCACGCGCTCCACGCCCGCCTCTTCCTTGACCGCCGCCCGGGCGTCGGACACGAGCATTTCGGCGCGTGCCTTCTCGTGGGCGGGCGCTGCGTCGCCCAGTTCGGCGAGGCGCTTCTCGACCTGGTACGCGACGGCATCGAGTTCGTTGCGGGCGTCGACGGCCTCGCGGAGTGCCTGGTCCTGGCCCCGGTTGCGCTCGGCCTCCTGGACCATGCGTTCGACCTCACTGCGGTCCAGGTTGGAGCTCTCGCTGATGGTGATGCCCTGTTCCTTGCCGGTGTCCCGGTCGCGGGCCTTGACGTTGAGGATGCCGTTGGCGTCGATGTCGAAGGTGACCTCGATCTGTGGTTCGCCGCGCGGTGCCGGCCGGATGTCGGTGAGCTGGAACCGGCCCAGCACCCGGTTGTCGGCGGCTCGCTCGCGCTCGCCCTGGAGGACCACCACATCGACGGCCGGCTGGTTGTCCTCGGCGGTGGAGAAGGTCTCGCTGCGGCGCACGGGGATGGTGGTGTTCCGCTCGATGATCTTCGTCATCACTCCGCCGCGCGTCTCCACGCCCAGCGACAAGGGTGTGACGTCGAGCAGCAGGACGTCCTTGACCTCACCCTTGAGCACCCCGGCCTGGATCGCGGCGCCCAGGGCCACGACCTCGTCGGGGTTGACGCTCATGTTGGGTTCCTTGCCGCCGGTCAGCCGGCGGACCAGAGCCTGGACGGCGGGGATGCGGGTGGAACCGCCGACGAGGATGACCTCGTCGATGTCGCTCTCGCCGACCTTGGCGTCGGCCATGGCCTGCTGGACCGGTCCCAGGCAACGCTCCACCAGGTCGCCGGTGATCTGCTCGAACGTGGACCGCATGACCGAGTCGGTGAGGTGCTTGGGGCCCGAGGCGTCAGCGGTGATGAACGGCAGGCTGACCTGCGTCTGCGTCACCGAACTGAGCTCGGTCTTGGCCTTCTCCGCCGCCTCGAACAGTCGTTGCAGCGCCTGCGGGTCCTTGCGCAGGTCGATGCCGTTCTCCTTCTGGAAGTCGTCCGCCAGGTAGTCCACCAGACGCCGGTCGAAGTCGTCGCCGCCCAGGTGGCTGTCACCGGCGGTGGAGCGCACCTCCACCACGCCGTCGCCGACGTCGAGGATGCTCACGTCGAAGGTGCCGCCGCCCAGGTCGAAGACGAGGACGGTCTCGTGCTCCTTCTTGTCCATGCCGTACGCGAGGGCGGCCGCCGTCGGCTCGTTGATGATCCGCAGCACCTCCAGTCCGGCGATCCGTCCGGCGTCCTTGGTGGCGGTGCGCTGAGCGTCGTTGAAGTACGCGGGCACCGTGATGACCGCCTCCGTGACCCGCTCCCCCAGCTGCTTGGACGCGTCGTCGGCGAGTTTGCGCAGCACCTGTGCGCTGATCTCCTCAGGCGCGTACAGCTTGTCGCGCACCTTGAAACGGGCCGCCCCGCCATCGCCCTCGACGACGTCGTACGCCACCGCCCTGGCCTCGTCGGAGATCTCGTCGAAGTGCCGGCCGATGAACCGCTTGGCCGAGTAGATGGTGCCCTTGGGGTTGAGGATCGCCTGGCGCCGGGCCAGCTGGCCCACCAGACGTTCCCCGGTGTCGGTGAAGGCCACCACGGACGGTGTCGTGCGGTTGCCCTCGCTGCTGGGCACGACGGACGGCTCGCCGCCCTCCCACACGGCGATCACCGAGTTGGTGGTGCCCAGGTCGATGCCCACTGCCTTGGCCATGACGAACTCCTCCCGGTGCAGCGCCTGCGTCGACTCTCCGGATCACGTCCGCTCAGGCACGTGTGACTCCGCCGGTTTCCCACCGGTGCGCACGGAGGGTCTAGCACTCCCCAGGGTGACGAACCGGGTGGCTCCACGCCTGCGCCTGACGAGTCAGGAATGCACGGGTCCGGTCGCCCCACGAGTACGAGACAAAGAACCCATACGTCTCGGGTAGCCCGCCCGGGAGCGGGTACGCGAAAGCCGCTCACCTCCGAAGGACGGAGTGATCCCATGGCCGGCAGTCGGGCATACAGCCCGTACCACCGCTGCTCCGACCGAAAGGGCAGCCTTCTCCGGGGCAGCGTCGGGCGACAAGCCACGGCCGCGCGCAGGGGGCCCCATCTGCCCGTTCGCGCCCCGGCCGACCATGCCCTCCACGAACTGGTCGCGCTCTCCCGCGCCCTGTTCGACGCTCCGGACGAAGGCGAGATCCTGCGCCTGGCCATGGACCACATAGCCGCCGCGGGGCCGTACCGCGCCGAGGCCGTATACCTCAAGGTGGGCGGCGGCCTGGTCCCCGGCCCGAGGAACAGGCAGCCGCATGCCTTGGCCGTGGGCCGGAGGGTGCGGGAGCTGGCCGGGCAGGACGGCAACGTGACCGTACCCGGCAGGCCCTGGGGCCGGGCCCTCGGGCTACGCGGACCTGGGGGACTCCACGGCTACCTCGTGGTCACGTCCCGCTCCCGGCCCACCAGCGCCGAGCGATCCCTGCTCGCCCTTCTCATCCGGCACACCGGTGCTGCACTGTCGGTCGCCTTCGCACACCGCCGCCAACGCGAGGACGCGCTGGAGCTGCGCCGGCTGCGGGAGGAACGCACAGCCCTTCAGGGGCAGCTGATCTCTGTGGTGGCTGAGCTGGGCTACGAGCGAGCCGTTCACACTCTCATGGCCGGCGTCGCTGCCTCGGGTGGCGGCGAGGAAGCCGTCACCCGCGCACTGCACGGGCTCACTGGACTTCCGGCACTGCTCGAGGACCGCTTCGGTCGGCTGAGGTCCTGGACCGGTCCCGACCGCCCCGTCCCCTATCCCGAACCGGACCCCGTGCGCCAAAACGAAATGCTGCACGCCGTCGCCACAGAGACCGGGCCGGTGCGGATAAGGGACCGGCTGATCACCCTGATCCGCCCGCACGGCGAGATCCTGGGCGTGCTGGCCCTGGTCGATGCCCGGGACGAGGCCGACGAGCACACCGTACTCGTGCTTGGATACGCCGCCGCGTCGCTCGCCCTGGAGCTGACGCACCTGCGCAATCTGGCCGAAGTGGAGCTGAGGCTGCACCGCGAGCTGGCCGACGACCTCCTGGCAGGGACGGACGAGGCGAGCGCCTACGCCCGGTCCGAGGCAGTCGGACACGACCTGCACGGCAGCCACTACGTCGTCGTGGTGCAGTGGTCGAACCGGACCGCCGACGATTCCTTCGCGCAGACCGTGAGTCGGGCGGCCGTTGCGGTGGGCATGCGCTCGCTGCTGACCCGCCGCTCCGACCACGTCGTCCTCATCACTGGCGACAGGCCGCACGCCCGCGCGTTGTACGAGGCGCTCACCCGGGAGACCGGAACACGGTCCGGGACGATCGGGGTGAGCGCCCCTTGCGACGCCGTGGACGACATCCCCCACCACTACCAGGAGGCGCAGCGCGCCCTGGACGTGCGCCGCCACTCCCACGAGCGCTACGGCGCGACGTTCTTCGACGAGCTCGGCCTCTACCGCATCCTGGGACCCGGCAATGATCACCGGGAACTGGAGACGTTCGTCCACGAGTGGCTCGGGCAGCTCATCGACTACGACTCCCGGCACCACGCGGCCATGGTGGAGACCCTGTCCCGGTACTTCGACTGCGGCGGCAACTACGACGAGACCGCCGACTCCCTCGCGATCCACCGCAGCACGCTGCGCTATCGGCTCCAGCGCATCCGCGACATCAGCGGCCACGACCTCGCGAACGTCGAGGACCGGCTGAACCTCCAGGTGGCGACCCGAGTGTGGAAGATCGTGCTGGGCGGACCGGGCTGATGTGTCACTGGAACTATTGCGCCGAGCGGTGCCAGTAGCAGTCGGGCGGGCTGCCCTGCTACAGCGCTGCAGCGGATGGGTGGCCCTTGCTCGGATTACGATAGCCGTTGCGGTCGTTGACGCATTCGTCGCTGACCTGCCCGTATTCGGCATTGCAGGGGGTATCGGCCTCCGCGGACATGAGCGCGTGGCGCCCTGCGTACCCCGGTCCCGGACGCACCGGGTCCGCGCTCTCACGTCCCCTGGGTGCCCTGATACAGTCCCGCTCCCCCGCAACGCCGTGCTGCCTCCTGCGGACGGACGGCCGATCGGCTGGCCGAGGGATGCCTGCGCACTTCACGCTGCTCTGCCAGGGGAAGAGGGGGCGACTTTTTTCGGCCTGGGGTGCGGAGGCGCTCAGCAGGGGGCTCTGCGAATCTCGACCGGGTAACAGCCGACGGCGGCGCGGGCGGGAGCGATCGGCGCCGTCCGTTCCCGGTGAGGAGGCGAGAGGCATGACCCTGATGGGTGTGTCGAAGTTCGAGAGGTTCTTCCGCGCCGCCGCAAGCCTCGACGTGGACAGGAACGACCTGAAGCGATACGGCGATTTCGTCGACGCCAAGCTCTACGACCTTTTGGTCGTCGGCCAGGCGTCGGCCAAGGCCAACGGCAGGGATACCGTCGAACCGTGGGATCTACCGATCACCAAGGGCCTCCAGGAGAGCATCCACCGGTTCCGGCGGCTCGACGAGGAGGTCGAGCTGAAGCCGATCCTGGAACAGCTCGCCGCACACCCTCCCCTCGACAGGACACCCACCCAGGAGGCCGAAGAGCGCTACCCCGAGATCATCGGCGGTCTCAGCGTCGCCCTCGCCGAGACGTTCAAAATCATGTATCCGGATGTCAAAAACCCGCAGACCAGTCACTGGGAGGGCGTGACCGCGGTGTTCGACCGGCTGCTGTAGCAGTCGCGCCCCGGTGCACTTCGCCGGACTCGTCTCGGGCCGGGAGGGCCGAGCCGCCCCGGATCGTCTCCGACGAACTCATCTGAACAAGGCAGCTGTGCTCGTCTGTTATGTGGGTTTGATGGTCATCAACCTGGTGTGGACTCTGTTCATCCTCAACGACCGAGTGTTCGCCTCCATGGCACGAACCCCGCTGCATGCCACGCAGTACTGGACGTTGTCATGGTTCGTCGCTCCGGTCGCCACGGTGGGCGGCGCGCTGGCATCGGGCTTGGAGAGCGACGAGGCGATCCGGACAGCCGCCTGCTCCAAGCGAGAACAGGAGCGTCGCAGCGTGCTGCAGGACGACCACGGTGACTAGCTGGTGACCTCAGTCGGGGATGTGCCGTCGGTTGGTGGTCGTCACGGTCCGTGGATTCCGCTGATCGGTCGGTGCGTGATTGTTTCGCCTCGGGGGCCGACGGGGACCCGGCCGCAACGCCGCCGGAGCGCCGAAGCTCCGCTGGGCGGACCGGCGGCAAAGACCGTTCCATCTGATCCAGGTGAACGGCCCTCAGAGGCGTGCCGGAGCCCCGGACCCCGTCGCAGCACTTCCGAGAGCCAGGCTCTTTGCACCCTCTCCATCACCACCATGCCGCGACATCAAGGGAAACCACCATGAAAGCAGCGGTATACGAAGGCCCGCGAACGGTCACAGTGAAGGACGTACCGGACGCGAAGATCGAACACCCCTGCGACATCATCGTCAAGATCACCACCACCAACATCTGCGGTTCGGACCTGCACATGTACGAGGGCCGTACCTCGTTCGAGTCCGGCCGCACCCTGGGACACGAGAACATGGGCCAGGTGGTGGAGGTCGGCTCGGCCGTCCGCAAGGTCCAGGTGGGCGAGTACGTGGTCCTGCCCTTCAACATCGCCTGCGGCTTCTGCAAACAGTGCGAGCAGGGTCTGACCAACTACTGCCTGACCATGCAGCCGGAACCGGCCTTCGCCGGAGCTGCCTACGGATTCGCCGACATGGGCCCCTACCAGGGCGGCCAGGCGGAGCTGCTGCGCGTGCCCTACGGCGACTTCAACGCGCTGCGTCTGGGCGAGGACGCCGCCGAGCGGCAGACCGACTACGTGATGCTCGCCGACATCTTCCCCACCGGCTATCACGCCACCGAGATGGCCGGCGTCAAACCGGGCGACCAGACCATCGTCTTCGGGGCCGGTCCCGTCGGGCTGATGGCGACCTACTCAGCCCTCCTCAAGGGCGCCGGGCGCGTCTGGACGGCCGACCACCAGCCCGACCGGCTGCGCAAGGCGGAGGAGATCGGGGCCATCCCGATCAACACCGCCGAGCAGAACCCGGCGGAGGTCGTCAAGGAGGCCACCCTCGGTCTGGGCGCCGACAACGGCTGCGAATGCGTCGGCTACCAGGCACACGACCCGGATGGACACGAGGACGCCAGCCTCACGCTCAACGGGCTGATCGACTCGGTCAGGTTCACGGGCGACATCGGAGTGGTGGGCGTGTTCCTGCCCCAGGACCCCGGCGGCGCGGAGGCCCAGGGGGAGCTGGAAGCTCAGGGCAAGGTCCCGATCGACTTCGGCATGATGTGGTTCAAGGGCCAGCGCATGGGGACCGGGCAGGCGCCGGTGAAGAAGTACAACCGGGCGCTGCGGGATCTGATCGCCGGCGGGAAGGCCGAGCCGAGTTTCGTCGTTTCCCACGAGCTCAGCCTGGACGAGGCCCCCACCGCCTACGAGCACTTCGACGCCCGCGACGAGGGCTGGACCAAGGTGGTCCTGCATCCCAACGGACACGGCAACGGCCACAAGCGGTAAGAGACTCGGGGCCGCCGTGCCACCTGTCTCCCCCGGACCGACCCGGGGGACGGTTGCCGATCTGCCCGTGCGCCGGACGGGGCTGGGGTCGATCGGCGCGCTCCGGCCGGACCTGGACCAACAGCGATTGCCCGCGCTCCGGCCCGGAGGACGGACGGCGGACGCTCAGCAGTGTCCGCAGTGGCAGCACCCCGTCCAGCGGCTGCGGCCGCCAGCCAGTTCGCGGGCCGGGTGGGAGGCTTCCCTGCACGACGGCTGCCGCACCTCAACCAGGCCGACGCGACCCGGCAGGGCGTTCCGGCCAGGCGAACACCCGTGACGTGGCTGCGGGCCTTCGGGGAGGTCGTGCGATCCGGGCTCACGATCGAGGAGACGCGGCTGGAGCCCCTGCTCGCGCTGCGCACGGCCGCTGGGGTGGCGATCGTCGTCGGGCCGACGCTGTGGCTGATCTCCCCCGCGTATGCCGCGTCCGCCGCCCTCGGCGCCTACTCCGCGGGTGGGGCCACCTTCCAGCGCAGCTGGCGTCCACGCAAGGTGGTCGCGCTCGGCGCGGGCGCGGGTCTGGCGCTCAGCACCTTCGTGGGCTACCTGGCGGCGGGGCGACTCGTGACGTTCCTCCCACTGCTGGCCGTATGGGCCTTCGCTGCGGGAATGGCGTGGGCCGTCGGATCGACCGCTGGGATCGTCGCAGCGACGACCGTGGGCAGCATGCTCGTGACCATCACCTTGCCCACGAGCGTCGGGCGAGCCCTGGAGCACGCCGCGGTCATCGCACTCGGGGGCGTGACGCAGGCCGTGCTGATCTTGCTGTTCCCGATCCGCCGTTGGGGAGCGCATCGTGACGCGCTCGCCGACGCCCTGGCCGCAGTGGCGGACTACGCCCGCCGGCTGCGGCACCACCCGACCGCCCCGTTCGACCCGGAGCCGTTGATGACGGCCCGGGACGCGGCCGCCGTGACGCCGTCACAGGCCCGCACCCGTCCCCCCGTCCTCCACGGCCCCCGCGGCCTCGCCGAGCGCATTCGGCCGGTCGTCGCCGCGCTCGCCGACCCCGACGTCGGCGCCCCGGCGGAAGGACCCGGGCGGGACCGCGCGCGGGAGTTGCTCGACGCGGCCGCCGACGTCCTGGACGCGGCCGCCCGTTCGATCCGCCGCGGCACTCCCGCCGAGGTGCGGCCCGAGAGCACGGACGTCTTGCGCGTCGACGAGGAGCACGAGGTGCTGGAGGGCCCCGCCCGGCAGGCCGCCGAGCGGCTCGTGGAACTGCTCGGTGAGGCGTTGGAGATCGCCGGGAGCGGCTGCGTGCGCGGGAGGACGCCCACGCCGCCCGGCCCCGCCGGCGCCCAGTTCCTGGTGCGCCCGACAATGCACCGGCTGGTCCCGGTCGTCGTCCGGGCGGTGCGCCGTGAGCTCCGCCGGGACTCGCCCGTGTTCCGGCACGCCGTCCGCCTGGCGGCGGTGGCCACGCTCGGCTATCTGATCGCCGCCCGGCTACCCCTGGGCCACGGCTACTGGGCGCCCATCGCCTCGGTGATGGTGATGCGGCCGGACTTCCACCGGACGTACGCGCGTGCGGTGGCCCGTCTCGCCGGGACCCTGGCGGGAGTCGCACTCGCCACCGGGATGGTGCGGTCCCTGGGCCCGGACGCCCATGTGTCCGGCGCGCTGGCGGTGGTCTCGGCGGGCCTGTCGTACACGCTGAACCGTACCGGCTACGCCTACTCCCAGTGCTTCACCGCCGCGTACGTCGTCTTCCTGCTCGGCATGGGCGGCCAGGCGTGGGAGCAGACAGTCCCGGAGCGGGTGGTGCTCACCCTGCTCGGCGGGGCCCTGGCAATGCTGGCCCACGTGGTGTTCCCCGCATGGGAGACACCCCGACTGCCGGGCCGGCTCGCGGACTGGCTCGCCGCCAACGGCCGCTACGCGGCCGCGGTGCTCCGCAACCACGCGGAACCGACCCGGGAGCATCACGCCGACATGCGGCGGGCACTGCTGGAGAGCAGGGAGGCACGTGCCGCCTGGCAGGAGGCATACGACCGGGCAAGGCAGGAACCGGTCCGCCCCAGGGGTCTGACGTCGCGCGAGGCGCAGGAGGCGCAGGAGGCGCTCAAGGGGTTCGGCCGGGCAGCGATGCTCATGGAGAGCCACGTCCCGGGGGCCGACAGCCATGTCGTCCCCGAGGCCGAGCGATTCGCCGAGGCCCTGGAGACGGACACCTCGAAGGCAGCAGTCGCCGTGCGCGAGCACAGGAATCCGGACTGGGGACGCGTGGAGGAGGCGCTCCACGCGTGGGAGGACGCCGCCGACAACGGGAGCCCGGTCGTGCGGCGCGAAGCGGAACTGCAAAAACGGGCCTTGGAAGACCTCGCGACAGCCGTGAGCCGCACACCCCTGGAACGGGACGTCGGCTCTGCTCGCGAGGAGCAACGGGTGCGGGCGACCCTGGCTGCGGAAGGTAACGGATCAGGGCCCGCGCACCGGGGTCGGTGACGACGCCGGCGACAGAGAGCGCGGCGCCTCCTGGAACGGGAAACAGTCTCCCGGCCGCGTCGAGGGCGGCCATCAGGCCCACCGGTCCGGCGCCGAAAACCGCGACGGACTCGCCGGGCTTCACCTGGGCGCCGTCACCGGATGCGCCTGCATGGGGCTGACCCGGCACATCTGGAAGGTGCCGTACCGCCGGGTGGCCGACATGGCCCGCCGCGCCGCCCGCCGCCACACGTACGCCGGTGTCGCCATCACGGCGATCAGACCCGCCAGGGCCGGCAGTTCTGAGCCCCGCCCCTTCTCACATGGCCGACCGGCCGTCGCCTCTCGCCTTGGGATCGCCAGCAGTGAACTGGCCGGCAACCGCACTCCTCGAAGAACGACCCCATCCCACGAGCAAGCTGTCGAGCCACGCATCAAGCCTCAAGAGCGGGCGCCGGGCGGCACAGCAGGCCCCTGGTAGCCGCAAGTCAGCAACGCGGGACCGGTCGGCGGACCGGTGGAGGAAGTCGAGCCGGTCCACTGCACCGGGTGCCCGCAGCGTGCTGCCGCGCCTGTCCTCGTCACCGGGCCTCGATGCCCAGGCCGGTTCCGCCAGGGCCTGCGGGCCGACAGGGTGTTGACGTGGACGAGCATGGACCGGAGCAGGTGCGCGGCGAGCATCGAGGTCTCGGCGTGCTCCCGGCCGTGCGAGCGGGCCGGTGGGCGGCGGGGCGTTCACGACCGGTTCACGGAGGCGTCGACGTCCTCGCCGCCGAGGCCGAACAGCCGGTCGTCGCTCCACCATTCCGGCGTCTCGTCGACGACCGGGGTGAGCTCCAGCAGCGTCACCTCGTTGCGGCCCAGGACGAGGTCCACGTCGGCGCGCCCGCCGGCGACGGGCACGCTCCGGTGCGAGCGGGTGGGTTCGGCGGCCTCACGGAGAGCGTCGAGCTGGCGGTTGCCGGGCGCGAGCGGCCGTCCCATCTCGCACCAGGCGGCCCAGGGGTTGCCGGCGTCCTCGCTCACGGAGCGGCGGCGAGCGAAGGCGGAGCCCTGCGCGTTGGGGGCGCCGACGGGCAGGGACAGCCGGACGGTGTGGCCGTCGACGGGATCGCCGCCGGCCGGGTCGGCCGGCGCCCAGGCCAGCACGGTGACGCGTCCGTCGTTGTGCCGCGTCGCCAGGTGGTCCTCGCCGCGGGCGAGCACCTGCTCGCCCATCTCGGCCATGAACGTGTACAGGTGATAGGTGGGCTTCTTGATCTGACGGTGCGTCAGCAAGCCGAAGCCTCCGTGGAACGGCGCGGTGGGAATGCCCACCTCCTCGAACACGTCGCTGAACGTCCAGTACGAAAAGGAGTCCGCGAGGTCACCCCCGTTCACCAGCACCGGCGCAAGATACGCCGCGTGGAACGCGGTGTCGTGGACCGGGTTGTCCGGCCGGTACGAGGAGTTGAACTCGGTGATGTGGAGCGGCAGGCCCGCGAGCCCGGTGCCCGCCAACTGCCGCCGTGGGGCGCCGAACTGCTCCAGCAGCGCCGACGCCGGCATGAGCGTCTGGTGAGCGCCGAACGGCACGGGCTGGACGGGGCCGGAGGAGTAGGCGTGGCGGCTCACGAAGTCGATCGGCAGGTCGCGGGCCTCGACGAACTCGGCGAAGCGCTGGATCCACTCGTCCTCGTAACCCGGCGCCAGTGAGGGGCCGCCGACCTGGAGTTCGGCGTCGACCTCCTTGACGGCCAGCGAGGTCACCTCGTAGAGGCGGTGGTAGGCGTTCTGGTCCGCGGACCAGAACGGCGCCAGGTTGGGCTCGTTCCACACCTCGATCGGCCACCGGCGCACCTGGTCGATGCCGTAGCGGTCGACCAGGTGCCCGATGACGGCGCGGATGAGGTCCGCCCACTCCTTCTCGTCGCGAGGAGGAGTGACGTTGCCCTTCCACCAGAACACGGTGTCGTCGCCGGAGGCGAGCCCGGACGGCATGAAGCCGAGTTCGAGGAAGGGCGCGATACCCATCCCCAGGAAGGCGTCCACGACCTGGTCGACGTACGTGAAGGCGTGGCGCACGCGTCGCTCGCCGGCGTAGTCGTAGGGGCGGTGGACGCCCATCCCGTCGCTGAGCAGGCCGTGCCCCCGGATGTACCGGAAACCGATCTCCCGCTGAACGAGGTCGAGCGACTCCTGGTAGTCGCGCCGCAGCGCGAGGTCGAACCGGCCCGTGCCGACGCAGTGGCGCCAGGCGTCGGAGAGCCGGGCTGTCGGCTGTCGGGGGACGACGATCCGCATGGTGGGTTCCTTTGCTGCAGTGCGGTGCGGTGCGGGACTCGCCGGGGCGGGCGGGTGGACCAACCGGCTCTCGCTCAACGTGCTGCGCACCGTAGGGAGACGGGAAAACGGCGTCAAGACATCGAGCGGTCCGCCTGTCGGCGTCCGGCGCCCGCCCGGCGCCCGCCCCGGCCGGCCGGGGCCCGGCCGGGTGCGACTGAGCACGTTCCTGATCGCCACCGCACCCGTTCGTGATCACGTACGACGACTGCCGCGTCAGTAACGATTGCGCAACTTGCGAAAACTGTTGGTTGCCGCTCGTTCATTTCTGGCGGTACACCTTGCCTCTACTTCGCGGACGGCCCATCAGTTTGCGCAAACTATCAGCAGTTGGATCACTGACAACAGATCAGGGAGTTCCCACGATGATGAGGAAAACCCGCAGCGCGACGGCTGCCGCGATCGGCTTGTGCATGGCACTCGCCGCTGCCGGCTGCGCCGGCGGCGGCGACAGCGGTTCGTCCGATGGCCATGGCACGGTGACCCTCTGGACGAACGCGATGGAAGGGCGCGGTGCGCAGTACTGGAAGGACGCCGCGAAGGCGTACCACGCGCTGCACCCGGACGTCACGGTCAAGATCCAGTCGGTCCAGAACGAGGACCTCGACGGCAAGCTGCAGAACGCGCTCAACTCGAACTCCGCGCCCGACATCTTCCTGCAGCGCGGTGGCGGCAAGATGCAGGCCATGGTCGACGCCGGCCAGATCCAGGCACTGGAACTGGCCGACACCGACAAGGCGAACGTGGGCGAAGCGGCCCTCGAAGGCGTCTCGATCGACGGCAAGGTCTACGCGATGCCGCTCGACACGCAGCCCGAGGGCATCTACTACAGCAAGGACCTTTTCAAGAAGGCCGGCATCACCTCGGCGCCGACGACGATGGACGAGCTCAAGGACGCCGTCGAGAAGCTGAAGGCGATCAAGGTCGCGCCGATCGCGGTCGGCGCCAAGGACGCCTGGCCGGCCGCGCACTGGTACTACAACTTCGCCCTGCGCGAGTGCAGCCAGGAGAGCACGCAGGAGGCCGCCAAGTCGCTCACGTTCGACGACCCGTGCTGGACCAAGGCCGGCGAAGACCTCGCTGAACTCCTGGAGACCGAACCCTTCCAGAAGGGTTTCCTGACGGCAACGTCGCAGCAGGGCGCCGGGTCCTCGGCGGGCATGATCGCCAACCACAAGGCGGCCATGGAGCTCATGGGCAACTGGGATCCCGGTGTGATCGCCGATCTGACCCCGGACAAGAAGCCGCTCCCCGACCTGGGCTGGTTCCCCTTCCCCGCCGTGCCCGGCGGGAAGGGCGACCCGACCGCCATCATGGGCGGCGCCGGCGGATACTCGCTCTCCAAGAACGCGCCGAAGGAGGCCCTGGGCTTCCTCCAGTTCGTCGTGACCAAGGAGCAGCAGGAGGCCTACGCCGAGGCCTTCGACACCATCCCGGTGAACAAGGAAGCCCAGGGGGTCGTCACCGAGCCCTACAACATCTCGGCACTGCAGGCCTTCAACAAGGCCGCCTACTCGATGCAGTTCCTCGACACCGTGTACGGCCAGAACGTCGGCAACGCCATGAACATCGCCGTCGTGAACCTGATGGCCGGCAAGGGCTCCGCCACCGACATCGCCAAGGACGTCAAAGCTGCCGCCGAGAAGGGCTGATTAAGCAGACATGAGCGACACCCTGGGCACTGACACGGCCGACGGCCGCCAGTCGCAGGGCACGCCCGGAGCCGGGGACGCGGCCACGTCCGTGCCCCCGGCTCCGCCGCGAGCGGCTGCGCACCGCCGAGGCCGTGCCAGGATGCGACTGGAGATCGCGGTCCTGTCCGCACCTGCGATCATCACGTTCCTGGCATTCGTGATCTTCCCGGTCGCGCTCGCCGCGTACTACGGCTTCTACCAGTGGAAAGGCTACGGAGAGCCCACCGACTGGGTCGGCCTGAACAACTACAAGCTGATCCTCACCGACCCCGCGTTCCACGACGTCCTGTGGCACAACGGCCTGATCCTGGTGCTCTCACTGGTCATCCAGGGTCCGCTGGCGATCGTCCTCGCGCTCCTGCTCAACCAGAAGATCCGCGGCCGCTCGACCATCCGCGTCCTGATCTTCGTGCCCTACATCATCTCCGAGGTCATCGTCGGCACCGGCTGGAGCCTGATGCTCCAGAGCAACGGAGCCGTCAACGACCTGCTGCACCGGATCGGCCTGGGCTCCCTGGAAGCCGACTGGATCGCCGACCCGGACCTGGCCGTCTGGACTCTGATGGCCATCATCACGTGGAAGTACATCGGCTTCGCGGTGATCCTGATGCTCGCCGGCCTGCAGTCGATCCCCGACGAGATCTTCGAGGCCGCGCAGATCGACGGCGCCTCCTACTGGCAGATCCAGCGCCGCATAACGCTGCCGCTGCTGGGGCCGACGATCCGCATCTGGGCCTTCCTGTCCATCATCGGCTCGCTGCAGTTGTTCGACCTCGTCTACATCATCTGGGGCCAGTACGTCTCGGGCACGGCGGGTACCTCGACCATGGCGATCTACATGCTCGCCCAGGGCCGCAACGCGGGCAACTACGGCTACGGAAGCGCCGTCGCGGTCGTGATGTTCGCGATCTCGCTCATCGTCGCGCTGATCTACCAGCGCTTCGTCCTGCGCCGCGACCTCAGGGGCGCCGTCACCGAAGGGACCGTGTGATGAGCGCGACGACCACCATCTCCCGGATGTCCCCCGGCCCGGAGCCGAAGGTACCAACCGGCCGCCGCGACAACCGCGACAAGCCACAGAAGTGGGGCAACCACGTCACCTACTTCATCGCGCTGCTCTTCGTCGGCGTCTGCATCGCACCGGTTCTCTACATCGTGCTCGGCGGATTCCGCACCAACTCGCAGATCACCACGGACCCCGCCGCCCTGCCGCGCCCCTGGGTGGTCGGCAACTACATCGACATCCTGAAGTCGACGGTGTTCTGGGGCGAGTTCGCCAACTCCCTCATCGTCGCGATCACCAGCACCGTCGGCATCGTCGCCCTCGGTCTGATGGTGAGCTTCGTGATCGCACGCTACGACTTCAAGCTCAAGGGCGCGATGTACTCCCTGTTCGCCGCGGGCCTGATGTTCCCGATGGTCATCGCGATCACTCCGCTGTACCTCGTCATCAAGGACCTCGGTCTCGTCGACAACCTGCTCGGCGTGATCATCCCGCAGATCGCCTTCGGCCTGCCGACGACCGTCATCATCCTCGTGCCGTTCCTCAGAGCCATCCCGAACGAGATCGAGGAGGCCGCCGCGATCGACGGCATGAGCCGACTCGGATTCTTCTTCCGCATGGTGGTTCCGCTGTCGCTGCCCGGTGTGGTCACCGTCGGCATCCTCGGATTCGTCGGCAGCTGGAACAACTACCTCCTGCCCCTGTACGTCCTCAACTCGCAGGCGAACTACACCCTGCCGCTCGGCGTCCAGGTGTTCTCCTCGCAGTACTCCACGGACACCGCGAAGGTTCTCGCCTTCACCTCACTCGCCATGCTGCCCGCACTGATCTTCTTCTCGATCTTCGAGAAGCGCATCGTCGGCGGCCTCACCGGCGCCGTGAAGGGCTGACACCGGTACCAGGACCTGAACCGGGCCGTCCCACGCCTGCCCCTGCCATGCCTTTCGGCAAGGGCAGGCCGCTGACCGACGGCACCACCCAGCCCGCGACACCCCCGCGCCATCCCCCGGAAAGGACCGCCGCATTGCCCCGCGCCCACATCGAACTCGACAGGCAGGCCGTCATCGCTCCTGTCCGGCGCCGCACCTTCGGCTCGTTCGTCGAGCACCTCGGCCGCTGCGTGTACACCGGGCTCTACGAGCCCGAACACCCGAGCGCGAACGATGACGGGTTCCGCATGGACGTCGTCGAGCTCGTCAGAGAGCTCGGCAGCACGACCATCCGCTACCCGGGCGGCAACTTCGTCTCCGGGTTCCGCTGGGAAGACTCCGTCGGCCCCCGCGAAAAACGCCCGGTACGCCGCGACCTCGCCTGGCGCTCGCTCGAATCGAACCAGGTCGGCCTCGACGAGTTCGCCGGCTGGCTCAAGCTCACCGACTCCGAACTGATGCTGGCGGTCAACGTGGCCACACGAGGCATCCTGCCCGCCCTGGACCTGCTCGAGTACGCCAACCACCCATCCGGCACAGCGCTGTCGGACCTGCGCATCGCCCACGGCACACCGGAACCGCACAACGTGCGCATGTGGTGCCTCGGCAACGAAATGGACGGCCCCTGGCAGACCGGATTCATGACGGCGGACGACTACGGCAAGACAGCCGCCCGCACCGCCGCCGCGATGAAGAGGGCCGACAAGGACCTCGAACTCGTCGTCTGCGGCTCCTCCGGATCCACCATGCCGACATTCGGCGACTGGGAGCGCACCGTACTCGAGCACAGCTACGACCACGTCGACTACGTCTCGTGCCACGCGTACTACCAGGAGCACGACGGCGACCTCGGCTCCTTCCTCGCCTCGGCGATCGACATGGACTACTTCATCGACACCGTCGTCGCGACTGCCGACCACGTGGGGCACAAGAAACGCTCCAACAAGAAGATCAACGTCTCGTTCGACGAGTGGAACGTCTGGTATCTCAAGGAACACCAGGAGTCCGAGAAGATCCACGACGAGTGGCGCCACGCCCCCCGGCTCCTGGAGGACACTTACACGGTGGCGGACGCCGTCGTCGTCGGCAACCTGCTGATGACGCTCCTCCGCCGCAGCGACCGCGTCACCTCGGCATCCCTCGCACAGCTCGTCAACGTGATCGCTCCGATCATGACCGAGCCCGGCGGCCCGGCCTGGCGCCAGACGACCTTCTACCCGTTCTCGATCACGAGCCGGCTCGCCTCCGGCGAGGTGATCCGACCCCTGATCGAGGCGCCGACGTACGAAACGGCGCGCTACGGAGAGGCATCCGTCGTCGACGCCGTCGCGACCGTCGACGAGGGCCGGGCCGCGGTCTTCCTCGTCAACCGCGACCTGGCGGAAGCCGCGCAGGTCACGATCGATGTGCGCAGCTTCGGCTCCTCGCGCATCACCGAGGCGGTCACCCTCGCCGACTCCGACGTGTACGCGAAGAACACGCTCGCCCAGCAGGACCGGGTGACCCCGGCCGCGAACGCCGGCGCGGCACTCGCCGACGGCCTGCTCACCATCGGACTACCGCCGACGTCGTGGACGGCGGTCGCCCTCCGGTGAGGGACGACACGAGCCCCGTTCAGAAGCCGGCCCCGCTCCGGCGCGGCGACCCGGCCCGTGAATCGCCGGACCCGGTCGCCGAACGCCGCGAGGTGACCTGTGCGTTGCGCGATGGAAAACGGCTTCGGACCGTCCTGCTGGTTCCGCACGGGACCGGGCCGTGGCCGACCCTGCTGACCCGCCATCCCTATGACGTGACCAGTGAGGAACACGACGGGACGCTCGACGTCGGGCGCCTCGTCGCCGCCGGTTACCTCGTCGCGCTCCAGGACGTACGTGGGCCGCTTCGGCTCCGAAGGCGTCTTCGACCCTTGTGCGCAGGAGGCGGCCGACGGCGCCGACGTCCTCCAGGTCGTGACGACAGCACCGCGATGAGACCGACCGGAACACGCCCGCCCGCGTCATCGGCGTGGCGGGGCGGGTCCGGTGGAGGCACGGACGACCAGCTCGGTGGCCAGCTCCATGCGGGCGGGGGCCCGGGCGCCGCCGCCTTCGCCCCGGGAGAGCTCGATCAGGAGCTTGACCGCCGCGGCGCCCAACTCGGTGCTGGGCTGTCTGACGGTCGTCAGCCCGGGGGTGATGTACTGCGCTTCGGGCAGGTCGTCGAAGCCAATGACACTGATGTCCTCGGGAATCCGCAGGCCCCGGGCGTCCAGTGCGTCGTAGATGCCGAGTGCCATGGAGTCCGCGCAGGCGAAGATCCCCGTGATCCCCGGGTCGCTGTCGAGCAGGGAGTGGGTGGCGGTCGTCGCCTTGGCGCGGTTCCATCCGCCGTAGGTCACCGACGCCGTGGCACTGCCGGCGGTCGCCGTGTCGGCCGCCGCACGGAAACCGTCGACGCGCGCTCGGCTGAAGAGATGGCGGGCATGGCCGGCGACCACCCCCATCCGCACATGGCCGAGGGACAGAAGGTGCTCAGCGGCCATACGGCCACCTTCCCAGTTCGCCACGCCGATGCTTGCCACCCCTGACGGCGGTGTGCTCATCGGGTCGATCAGCACCACGGGGACGCCTGCGGCGACGAGTGCGCTGAACTGCCGGGAGGCGGGATCGACCAGCGTCCCGATAGCGCCGACGGTGCGCCTTCTCAGAACCCGCGACACCCAGTCGCCGTGCGGCTCGGCGAGCGTCAGTACGACGTCGAGTCCCGCTGCTGCCGCTTCCCGCCCGACCCCGGCTATCAGCAGGTTCGCCCATGACCCCTCGAAGTGGGTGACCAAGAGATCGAGCACGTTGGACAAGCCGCTCTCGTCCCGTACGCTCTCGCCCTTGGACCCGGCCCGGCGGGTGTAGCCGACGGCTTGCACGGCTTCCATGACCTTCGCGCGCGTCTCCGCCGAGACGTCGGTTCCGCCTCGCAGCACCTTGGACACGGTGGGCACGCTCGTACCGGCGGTTTTGGCCACCACGGACAGTGTGGGGCGCGAGCCGGCTGGTCGGGGAGGCATGGGGGACAGGTTAACCCGGCGAGGAGGCCGTCCGGGGGCCGGGGAGGCACCTCAGCCGGGGTCGAGTCGGCTGCGGGCGGGTGCCCCGCACCCTGCGGGCGGGTGCCCCGCAGGGTGCGGCACCCGCCCGCACACCGAGCGTCACACGGACGGCGCCGGGGCGTACTCGAACCAGTCGAAGGCGACCGTGCCCTCGGTGGCGTACATGCCGATCACACGGCCGGTGAAGCCGCAGGCGACCTCGGTGGACAGGTAGCGCCCGTCCAGCTCGGCGAGCGGCCGGGCATCCGGAGCGTCGGGATCGCCGAGCCAGAAGGCGATGGTGTCGGGGCCCGTGGTGCCGCCGTCGGTGAGTTCGGGCGACGCGGGCACGAGGTCTGACGTCCGGATCGTCACGGTGAGGGGCAGCGGCCCGGCCGGGACCGGTCGGCGGGCCACGGTCTGGCGCAGCGGTCCGATCCGGGCGACGACGCCGACCTCCCCGTCCCCGGCCTCCACCTCGTAGTGGTGGGCCTCGTCCAGGCGCACGCAGAGACCACCGCGTCCCGTACGCGGGTCGATCACGGTGGTGACGCGGCAGTCGTGGTGCTGCTGGCGGCGGCCGACGAAGGTGTACCCGGGGCGGTCGAGGGTGGGGCCGGTGGCGCTGAGGACCAGCCGGCCAGGGCGCTCGGTGAGCGACCAGGAGCCCTCCGGGCGGGCGAACGGCGAGATCCAGTGCGGCGCGAGAGCGGGCCCGTCGAAGTCGTCGCGGGCGGGCGGGGCCGGAACGGGATGCCAGGCACCGCCCGGGGCCGCGTGGCTCTCGGGAACGGGCGCGACGACGGGCCAGCCGTCCTCGTCCCACTCCACGGGGGTCAGGAACGTCTCGCGGCCGAGCACGTGCACGTCGGGCGTGAAGCCGCCGGGGCGGACGCCGAGCAGCGCCATCCACCAGCTGCCGTCGGGAGCCTCCACCAGGTCGGCGTGGCCGGTGTTCTGGATGGAGCGGGCGGTACCGCTGTGGGACAGCAGGGGGTTGGCGGGTGCGCCCTCCCAGGGGCCGCGCGGCGAGCGGCTGCGGGCTATGGACACGCTGTGGCCGCGTTCCGTGCCGCCTTCCGCGATCAGCAGGTACCACCAGTCGCCGATGCGGTAGAGGTGCGGCGCCTCGGGGTACTTGAGGCCGCTGCCCGACCACGCGGCGAAAGGCCCCTCCAGCACCTCGCCCTTGAACGGGTCGATCCTGGCCATGTTGATGCCTCCTTCAGGGCCGGAGAAGGCGCACCAGCAGGTGCCGTCCTCCTCCCACGCCAGGTCGGGGTCGATCCCGGACAGGTCGATCCACACCGGGTCGCTCCACGGCCCCTCGGGCCGCTCGGCCGAGACGACGAAGTTGCCGCCACCGTCGACATTGGTGTTGATGACCCAGTAGCGGCCGTCGTGGTGGCGGATCGTGGGGGCGTAGAGGCCTCCGGACGCCTTGGCGCCGGGGAGGGGCAGCGGCAGTTGCCCGGGCCGGTCGAGCACGTTGCCGATGTGCTCCCAGTGCACGAGGTCCTTGCTGTGGAAGAGCGGCAGCCCCGGGAAGTACTCGAAGCTGGAGCACACCAGGTAGTAGTCGTCACCGACCCGGCACACGCTCGGATCGGGGTGGAACCCGCTGATCACAGGGTTGTCGTACATATGCACGGAAACGTCCTCCCTTCGAGCCGCCGGGCGCCATGCAGCGAGTCCAGGCGAGCGTTCGGTTCTCGATTGTCCGTCGCGGGGACCGGACGGTTGTGACGCCACCCATCAGGCCGTGCCGATCGCGAGGGTCGCCGCCACCACGGCGGCGACCCTCGCGATCATCAGGGATGTCTTGTGCAGGCCTTGTCAGGCGCGGCTCCAGCGTTGGTTGTTGCCGTTCGAGCAGGAGTAGAGCTGGATCAGCGTGCCGTTCGCGGTGCCGCCCCCGACGGCGTCGAGGCAGAGGCCGGACTGGACACCGACGATGGAGCCGTCGGAGTTGAGGCGCCACTTCTGGTTGTCGCCGCCCCAGCAGCTGTATATCTGGACCTTGGCGCCGTTTCCGGTGCCGGCGGCGTCCAGGCACTTGTTGCCGTAGACCCTGAGCTCGCCGGCGCCGGTGTACGTCCACTGCTGGTTGGTGCCGCTGTGGCAGTCCCACAGCTGGACCTGGGTGCCGTCGGTGGTGCTGGTGCCGGGCACGTCCAGGCAGCGGCCCGAACCGACGCCCTTGATCGTTCCGCCGTCCGCAGGCGGTGTGGTGGAGCCGCCGTTGAGTGCGTTGAGGACGGCGGTGTAGGCAGACTTCTTGCTGCCGTCGTTGTTGAACAGCAGCGGCGTCTGCTCCGATCGCCAGGAGTCGCTGTCGCGCACACCCCAGACGGTGATGCCGAGGCAGCGCGGGACGGCCAGGCAGTCGTTGACCACATTGGCGTAGGTCGAGGCCGGGGCACCCTGGATGTCGAGTTCGGTGACGGCCACGTCGACGCCGAGGGCGGCGAAGTTCCCCAGGGTGCTGCGGAAGTTGCTGTTGTAGGGGCTGCCGCTGTTGAAGTGCGACTGGAAGCCGACGCAGTCGATCGGCACGCCGCGCTGCTTGAAGTCCCGGACCATGGCATACATGGCCTGGGTCTTGGCCCAGGTCCAGTCCTCGACGTTGTAGTCGTTGTAGCAGAGCTTGGCGGCCGGGTCGGCGGCGCGCGCGGTGCGGAAGGCGACCTCGATCCAGTCATTGCCGGTGCGTTGCAGGTTGGAGTCGCGCCGGGCTCCCGAACCGCCGTCGGCGAAGGCCTCGTTCACGACGTCCCACTGTGCGATCTTGCCCTTGAAGTGGCCCATCACGCCGTTGATGTGGTCGATCATCGCCTGGCGCAGTGCGCTGCCGCTGAGGCTCTGCATCCAGCCGGGCTGCTGGGAGTGCCAGGCCAGGGTGTGACCGCGCACCTGCTTGCCGTTCTGCACCGCCCAGTTGTAGACGCGGTCGGCGGCGGTGAAGTTGAACTGGCCCCGCTGCGGTTCGGTGGCGTCGATCTTCATCTCGTTCTCGGCCGTCACCGAGTTGAACTCACGGGCCGCGATCGTCGCGTACGTCGAGTCGCCCAGCCTGCCCGAGGCGATGGCGGTGCCGAAGTAGCGGCCGCTCTGCGCCGCCGCGGCGCCGAGCGTGCTCTCGGCGGCGTGTGCGGTCGGCGGCGAGACCAGTGCGGCGACCACACCGAGGACGCCGGCGACCAGCGCCAACAGCAGAACGTGGATCTTCCGTCGGACAACGGGTCTGGGAAGGGCATAAGAGACCATGACTGTGCCTCCAAGGTAGAAATAACGGAATCACCGGACACCGCGGTCATGGGACCCGGGAGGATCTCAGCCGGCACGGACGGCGCCCGGTCTGCCACCGAGTGACGTACGCCGGGCGGCAGCGGTCTCTCGGCACAGGCACGGGGGTACTCCATCGCGGCTCAGCCGGGGGGGGGCGTCACGCGGCGTCGCATACCTCTCCGACTGCACGGAGCGTCAGGATGCGCCGGCGCGAGCCTCACCGGAACGAAAACGGGGTGGCGCAGGTGCGCCGAGGCGCGGCTCTTCGTGCAGCTGTGCTCGGCTCTGCCGTGCAGCACAGTCCGCCCAGGACAATGCGGTTCGAAATCTCGACCAATGGTCGACTTACCAGACAGGATGATTGAGGGATTGACGGTGACTCGTCAACCCTCCCGGCTGGAAAAGTTTCCGCTCTCCATTCGAAACTTTCGAATCCCCGGTCGAGCCGGGCGGATCCCTGGACTGGTGAGCCGTATCGCGAACTTGCGGGGGCTTTCGGTCGGCTCGACAGCTTGTCACGCCCGAAGTGGGGGAACTGTTTGTGGACAGATCGACGACAGGCCTTGACCAGAGGGCCCCGCCTTCCTAGCTTGTGGCGTCACGGAACCGGGATGACTTCGAAACTTTCGAAACGGTCCCCGCCCGCGGCGCGGCCGCTCCGCAATTCGTCGGCGTCACCTCACCCCGCCCCAAGGAGGCCCTCTGATGTGGTTTCGCCACCCGTCCCGGGTCCGTTCACGCTTACTCGGCGTCCTTGCGCCCTTGCTGCTCGTGGCCGCCTTCCTCGGTGCCCAGCCCGCCGAGGCCGCGAGCGTAGACCCCAACGCCTCGTATGTGCTGGTCAACCGCAACAGCGGGAAAGCCCTGGATGTCTACAACATGGCGACCGACGACGGCGCCCGCATCACCCAGTGGACCAGGAACAACCAGAACCAGCAGCAGTGGCAGTTCGTCGATTCCGGGGACGGCTACTACCGCATCAAGTCCCGCCACTCGGGCAAGGTGCTCGACGTCTACAACTGGTCCACCGCGAACGGCGGCTCGATCGTCCAGTGGACGGACCTGAACGGCACCAACCAGCAGTGGCGGCCGGCCGACAGCTCGGACGGCTACGTGAGACTCATCTCGCGCCACAGCAACAAGGCCCTCGAAGTACAAGGCGCCTCCACCGCCGACAACGCGAACATCGTCCAGTACGACGACTGGGGCGGCGCCAACCAGCAGTGGCAGCTCGTCAAGGTCAGCGCCGACACCCCCGGCCCGTGCGATCTTCCGTCGACCTACCGCTGGACATCAACGGGCGCGCTGGCGCAGCCCAAGCAGGGGTGGGTCTCGCTCAAGGACTTCACCGTCGCCCCCTACAACGGCAGACAACTCGTCTATGCGACCACGCACGACACGGGGACGAGGTGGGGTTCGATGAACTTCGGCCTGTTCACCAATTGGTCGGAGATGGCATCGGCCAGCCAGAACACGATGTCCAGTTCCGCCGTCGCACCCACGCTCTTCCACTTCGCGCCGAAGAACATCTGGGTGCTCGCCTACCAATGGGGCGGGACCGCCTTCTCCTACCGGACGTCGAGCGACCCCACCAACCCGAATGGCTGGTCGTCCGAGCAGGTGCTCTTCTCCGGAAGCATCTCCGGCTCCGGAACAGGACCCATCGACCAGACACTCATCGGTGACGGCACGAACATGTACCTGTTCTTCGCCGGCGACAACGGCAAGATCTACCGGGCCAGTATGCCGATCGGGAACTTCCCGGGCAGCTTCGGCTCGACCTCGACAGTGATCATGAGCGATACGACGAACAACCTGTTCGAAGCCCCGCAGGTCTACAAGCTGCAGGACCAGAACCGTTACCTCATGATCGTCGAGGCGATCGGCTCGCAGGGCCGGTACTTCCGCTCGTTCACGGCCACCAGTCTGAACGGCTCATGGACGCCCCAGGCTGCGACCGAGAGCAATCCCTTCGCCGGCAAGGCCAACAGTGGCGCCACCTGGACCAACGACATCAGCCATGGCGAACTGATCCGCACCAGTCCCGATCAGACCATGACCGTCAATCCCTGCAATCTGCAGTTGCTCCACCAGGGACGCAGCCCCAACTCCGGCGGCGACTACGGCCTCCTGCCCTACCGTCCGGGCCTGCTGACACTGCAGCGCTGACGGCAGGACGCGGGTCCGGCTGCGGTAGGGAGCCGGGGGGGGGGGGGGGGGGGGGGCGCCCCCCCCCCCCCCCCCCGGGTAATATTAAAAAAAAGAAACCAAGGCCCGCGGTTGGTGGTGGTTGTAATAAGGGAGGATGTATGAGG